>NZ_FUIC01000015.1 GCF_900163695.1 Gulosibacter sp. 10 | reverse complement strand
CCTACACGGACAGCGACGCGCTCAACGGACTACACCCTCGTTCGAGAAGAGCCGGGATGCCGGTGTCGAGAACAGGACGGATCGAGGGGCGCCGCGGACGAACCGGCCCCCTTTCGCTGCTCGCGGGGCTGCTCGTGCTCGCCCTCGTGGGGCACGGCGCCGTCGTGGCGCGCGCGAAGGACCTCGACGACTACGCGACCTGGGACGACGTGGTGGCCGCGCAGGACGACGTGGACGAGCAGAACCGCCTGATCGAGGAGATCAACGGGCAGATCCAGCAGCTCAAGACCGACGTGGCCGAGGCCGAGCTGGTCGCGGAGCAGAAGGGGGCCGCCTACTCCGCGGCCGAGCAGGCGGCCACCGCGCAGAGCGAGACGGTGTACGGGCTGCAGCTCGAGGCCGATACCGCCGACGCGGAGGCCGAGGAGGCGGAGGCCGCCGCCGCGGCCTACGTCGCGGCGATGTCGAATCGCGTGACGATCGACCCGACCGTCCAGCTGCTCACGAATCCGGGGGAGTCGGACGACTTCCTCAAGGGCATGTCCACGCTCTCGAAGCTCGGCACCGAGAACGGCTCGCTCTACGAGCAGGCCGTCGCGGCGCGCAACAACGCCGAGCAGCTCAACGAGCAGGCCGAGCGCGCCCTCGCGGAGCTGCAGGTGCTCGAGGCCGAGGCGCAGACCGAGTACGAGTCGGCGGTGGCCGCGCAACTCGACCTGCAGGAGAAGCGCGACCGCGCCGTCGAGAAGGGTTCGGAGCTCGAGGCCATGCTCGTCCCGCTCATGGAGCACCGGGACGTGGTCGAGGCCGACTACCAGGAGGGCGAGCGCCTGCGCGAGGCCGAGCGCAAGCGGATCGAGCAGGAGCGGGCCGAGGCCGCCGAGCGGGCTCGCCAGGAGGCCCAGCAGAACCAGGGCGGCGGCTCCGCCCCGCCCCCGCCGCCCGCGAGCGGCGCGAACTCGAGCGGCTACGCCTCGCCCATCGCGAGCAACGCGTACGTCACCTCGCCGTTCGGCATGCGCATCCACCCCATCTACGGCTATCCGCGCCTGCACGCGGGCCTCGATCTCGTCGTGCCGCAGGGCACCTGCTGGACCCCGCTCTACGCGGTCGAGGACGCGACGGTCACCTACTCGGGCTGGATGGACGGCTGGGGCTACATCGTGATCATGCAGGCGGGCGACGGCACCGTGATCAAGTACCCGCACATCTCCGAGGGCGGCCTCAACGTGAACGCGGGCCAGCACGTCGGTGCGGGTCAGGTCATCGCCTACGCGGGGACCACCGGCCCCTCCACCGGCTGCCACCTGCACTTCCAGGTCGAGGTGGGCGGCACGCCGATCGACTCGCGCGTGTGGCTCGCCGACCGCGGCATCTACTTCTAGCTGCCGCCCCGGACGGCGCGACGCCCTCCCGGATGCTCCGGGAGGGCGTCCTCGTCCGCGCCGCTAGTCGAGGTCCGGCAGCGGCTGGTCCAGCGCCGGCATCTGCCCGGTCACGACGGGCAGAGAGGCGGTGAGGAGCGTGCCGTCGGCCCGGTGCCGGCCGATGAGCGCCTCGCGGCTCGGCCGGGTCGACTGGCGCGGCCCCTGATCGGCGAGGGGCACGACCGCCGGCGCGTCGGGCTGCACGAGCACATCCTGCCCGCGCACCGACACCTCGACGCCCTGCCCGCGCTCGAGGAAGAACGAGATGGCGTCCTGCCGCAGCTCCACGCGCACGCGGGAGTCGTGCAGCCGCAGGCGGAAGTCGATACCCTCCCAGTCCTCCGGCAGGCGCGGGTCGAAGGAGATCCGGCCGTCGAAGTCGCGCATGCCGCCGAAGCCGCACACCGCGCCGAGCCAGATCCCGCCCGAGGAGGCCACGTGCACGCCCACGTCCGTGTTGCCGTGCAGGTCCGCGAGGTCGACGAACGCCGTGTGGCGGAAGTACTCCTCGGCGAGCGACATGTGGCCCACCTCCGATGCGATGATCGACTGCACCGCGGGCGAGAGGCTCGAGTCCGCCGTGGTCAGCACGTCGTAGTACTCGAAGTTGCGCAGCTTCTCCTCGGGGGTGAACCGGTTGCCGCGCAGGAACAGCGCGAGCACGACGTCCGCCTGCTTGATCACCTGGAAGCGGTAGATCACGAGCGGGTGGAAGTGCAGCAGCAGCGGCCGCTGCTCGTCGGGGGTGTTGTCGAGGTCCCACACCTCCTTGTCGAGGAAGGACTCGTCCTGCGGGTGCACGCCGAGGTTCTCGTCGTAGGGGATGTGCATGCGGGAGGCCGCGCGCCGCCACGCGTCGATCTCCTCCCGGGTCACGCGGAGGCGGTCGACGAGGCGGTCGTAGTCCTCGGGGAAGTCCTCGCGGAGCTGCTCGACGGCGTCGGCCGCCACGAGGAGGTTCTCCTGCGCCATGACGTTCGTGAACAGGTTGTCGTTGACGACCGTCGTGTACTCGTCCGGGCCGGTGACGCCGTGGATGTGGAAGGTGTCGCTCTTGTGGCGGCGCCAGAAGCCCAGGTCGTACCACATGCGCGCGGTCTCGACGAAGACGTCGACCGCGCCGTTGAGCAGCAGCGAGACGTCGCCGGTGGCCGAGAGGTACTGCGCCATGGCGTGCGTGATGTCGGCGTCGATGTGGAACTGGGCCGTGCCCGCCGCGTAGTAGGCGCTCGACTCCTGGCCGTTGATCGTGCGCCACGGGAACAGCGCGCCGCGCTCGCTCAGCTCGGAGGCGCGCGAGCGCGCGTCGTCGAGCATGTTGTAGCGGAAGCGCAGGGCGTTGCGCGCCATCGTGGGCTGCGTGTAGGTGAGGAAGGGGAGCACGAAGATCTCGGTGTCCCAGAAGTAGTGCCCGCTGTACCCGGAGCCGGTGACGCCCTTCGCCGCGATCCCGAGGCCGTCCGCGCGTGCGGCGGCCTGGGCGAGCTGGAAGAGGTCCCAGCGCATCGCCTGCTGCAGGTCGGGCTGGCCGTGGAGCACGACGTCCGCCGTCTTCCAGTAGTCGTCGAGCCACTCGGCCTGGTCGTGGTAGAGCGTGTCGAGGGTGCATTCGAGCGCGCGGTCGAGGGTGCGCTCGCAGCGGTCCGCGAGCTCGCGCGCGGGCGCGACGTTGGCCGTGTGATAGCTCAGGTACTTCGTGAGCTTGATGGGCGTGTTCGGCCGCCCCGAGAGGCGGTAGACGCGCTTGGCCACGTCGTCGTGCAGCGTGCTGTGGGCGTGGTGCTCCTCGCTCGTCTCGCCGTCGACGGTGAGCCGGTGGTCCATCGCCGCGGCGATGGACATGCCCGAGCTCGTCGTCCGGTAGCCGAGCACGAAGCGCTCGTCGCCGGTGCGCTGCAGCATGGGCTGCAGGATGCGGCCCTCGAGCTGCTCCGCCGTGCGGGGGTCGAATTTCGGGCCGCCGTTGCCGGGCTTGTCCCGGTACTCGTCGACGCCGTCCTGCCGGTTGAGCATCTGGCTCGAGATCACGATCGAGGCCTCGGAGTCGAGCAGCTCGACCTCGTACTCGATCACGGCGAGGTGCCGCTCGGCGAAGGAGACCATGCGGCTCGAGCTGATGCGCACGTGCTTGCCCGCGGGCGTGCGCCAGGTGAGGTCGCGGGTCATCCTGCCCGTGCGCATGTCGAGGCGGCGCTCGTAGGCGACGATCTCGGCGGAGGCCAGCATGAAGGGCTCGTCGTCCACGTAGAGGCGGATGACCTTCGCGTCCGGGGCGTTGACGATGGTCTGCCCGACCTGCGCGAAGCCGAAGGCGTCCTCGGCGTGGCGGATGCGCCAGGTCTCGTGGAAGCCGTTGACGTAGGTGCCGTGCTCGACGGCCTCGCGCCCCTCGTCGATGTTGCCGCGGAGCCCGAGGTAGCCGTTGCCCACCGCGAAGATCGTCTCGGTGCGGCCCTGCAGCCTCGGGTCGAAGCCGGTCTCGACGATGGCCCACGGGTCGATGGGGAATATCGAGCGGTCGAGCTCCTGGCCGGCGTCGGGGGAGCGTCGCAGGCGGCTCGGCTCCTCGGTCTCCTGCTCGGGGGCGAAGGGGCGCGGGGTGGCGCCAATCGTGCGTTCTTCAGTCACGTCGGGACCTCTCTATCGGAGCGTCTGTGCGGAGCGGGATGCGGCAGGGCGGAGGGCCGCGGGCGGCGGGCTCAGCCGGCGCTCGAACGCGCCTCGCGGAGCGGCCGCACGAGATCGGCGAGGTCCGCGACCACGATGTCGGCGCCCGCCTCGAGCAGCTCGTCCGCGCCGGCGCCGCGGTCGACGCCGATCACGAGCCCGAATCCGCCGGCGGCGCCGGCGGCCACGCCCGAGAGCGCGTCCTCGACCACCGCGCAGGCGGATGCGGGCAGGTCGAGCTCGCGGGCGCCCTGCAGATAGGTGTCGGGCGCCGGCTTGCCCGGCAGCTCGAGCTCGGCGGCGCGCACGCCGTCGACGATCGTCTCGAATCGGCCCTCGAGGCCCGCGGCGCGCAGCACGCGGTGGCCGTTGCGGGAGCTCGTGACGACGGCGGTCTCGATGCCGAGGGCATCGGCCTCGGCGACGAGCTCGAGGGAGCCGGGGTACGCGGTCACGCCCTCCTCGTCGAGCAGGCGCGCGAAGATCGCGTTCTTCCGGTTGCCGAGCCCGCAGACCGTGTCGAACTCCGGGTCGTCGCCGGGCATGCCCTCGGGCAGCGCGATCCCGCGGGAGGCGAGCGCGTCCCGCACGCCCACGAAGCGGGGCTTGCCGTCGAGGTACGAGAAGTAGTCGGCGTCCGTGTACGGGGCGGCGCCGTGCTCCTCGAACACGCGGGTGAACAGATCCGCCCACGCGCGCTCGTGCACCTCGGCCGTCGGGGTGATCACCCCGTCCAGGTCGAGGAGGAAGGCTCGGATCGAGCCGAGGGCCTGTTGAGTCTTCGCCGCAGTCACGGAGTCAATTATGGGGGCTCGAGGGTGTTCTTCACGTGTGTATGGCGAGAACCGCGGCGGAAAAACGCCGAAATCGGGGCGAATGGCGCCGCCGGGCCGGATATCCGGGCGGCGGCGCCATGCACCTCGAAGCGGACGGGCGCTCGCGGGGGCTACTCCGCCGCCGCGAGCGAGACCGTCACGGCGTCGTCGAACAGGCCGCCCTGCACCTCGATCTCCACCGGCACGGCGTCGGCGGGCAGGTCGAACACGAGGACGCCCTCCACGGTGTTGCCGGGGTTGATGTTGGCGAAGAGGGTCTCGTTCCCGGGGATGTACAGCGAGGCGGCGCCGTCGGTCTCGTGCCGGCGGCCCTGGTCGTCGACGAGGGTCTGCTCGCCGCCGGTGAAGTAGTGCGCCTCGTCGCCGGTGTTGGTCACAGTCACGTGCACGAGCAGGAACTCGCCCTGCGCGGCGGTGCTCACGTACTCGCTTCCGAGCTCCGCTCCGCCCTCCTCGACGCCGGTGATCGTGAACTCGAGGTCGCCCGAGAGCACGGCGTCGCCGATGCCGGCCGCGGCTCCGTCGCCGCCCTCCGCGCCGGCGCCCTCCTCCGAGCCGCCCGGGGCGTCCGCGGCCGAATCCGCCGCGGGCTCCGCCTCGTCGTCACCGCCCCCGCCGCCGATCGCCGTGCCGATGACGGCGATGAGCACGATCGCGCCGAGTACGGTGAGCACCTTGTGCCGCGCGAACCAGTGCTTCTTCTTGGGTTTGGGCTCGGGCTCCGCGGAGCCCTGCTGCGAGGGGCCGGAGAACTCGGGTGCGGGGCCGTTGGGGTTCGTCATGGGAATCCTTCGTCGAGGTCGGCAACTACCCGTCAACCATCTCCGGGTGTCGGGGCCCGTCGACACGGCCGTCCGGGTGCGGCGACCCCTGCCGATCGGGTGGGGTTCCGCAGCCGATCGGCGGCTGCCCCGACGGGGCCGGCCGCGCATAGAGTGCGACTGTGAGTGTGAAACGAAGTCTCCGCGACCGGCTGCCCCGGGTGCGCTGGTGGGCGTGCACCGTTCTGCTGATGGTGCTCGTGCTGCTCGGCGGCCTCATGGAGACGTTCTACTCGCCGACCGGGCAGTCGACGGACGAGGGCGGCGGCTTCACGAGCACCGGCGCGGCGTGGATGTCGGTCGGGTCGCTCGCGGCCGCGCTCGCGCTCGCGGTGCTCGTGATCTGGCGACGGGATCGACCGCTGCTCGTCACGCTCGCGGGCGCGGCCGCCGGCGCGCTGCTCCAGGTGGGCCCCGTCGCGGCGATGATCGGGCTGGCCTCGCTGATCGCCCGGCGTCGCGGCGGACAGGTCGTCGTCGGCGCCGTGGCGGCGGCCGCGGCCGTGCTCGTCAGCACCATCACCGACGCGTACTTCTCGGCCCGCTCCGAGTCCATCATCCAGCAGTTCGTCGTCTCCGAGGCGGGCCCCGCGGAGAGGGCCGAGGTGCCGGTCGCGGTCGCGGTGATCATCGTGCTGCTCTCGCTCGGCGTCCCGACAGCCATCGGCATCCTCC
This sequence comes from Gulosibacter sp. 10, assembly GCF_900163695.1. GTDB lineage: Bacteria > Actinomycetota > Actinomycetes > Actinomycetales > Microbacteriaceae > Gulosibacter. The sequence goes on along the minus strand of NZ_FUIC01000015.1, from coordinate 22,053 downwards.
AGCGGGTGCGCGGGAGCGAGGCGGCCGCGCGCCAAAGCCGGGATGTGCTCGACGTCGAGCTCGCACGGAGCCGCGAGCGCGAGGAGATAGCGCGCGAGATCCACGACGTCCTCGGCAGCCGGCTCTCGCTCCTCAGCATCAAAGCCGGTGCGATCGAGGTGCGCGAGGAGGAGTATCCCAAGATCGCCGGGGAGATCGCCGATATCCGATGGATCGCGTCGCAGTCGCTCGACGACCTGCGGTCTCTGCTCGGGGTCGTCAAGGGCGAGTCCCGCCCGGTGTCGCTCACCGAGCTGCGGCGCATCGTCGAGGAATCGGTGGTCGAGGGGCAGCCCGTCGGGCTGTCGATCTACCTGAACGAGGCGGAGCAGGCGCCCGACCGCCTCGCGCGCGCCGTCGTGCGGGTGGTGCAAGAGGCCATCACCAATGCGCGCAAGCACGCCCCGGGTCAGTTCCTCACGCTCTCGGTGAGCGGCGGCCCGGGGGAAGGAATCGAGATCCTCGCCGTGAACCCGCTGCCCGAGCGCGCGGCGGATGCACCCGGCACCGGGCGCGGTCTCGAGGGGATGCGGGAACGGACCCGCATGGTCGGCGGCGAGTTGCAGGCAGGCGCCGTCGGCGAGACCTTCCGCATTGCCGCCCGTCTTCCCTGGCCGGTGCAGTCCTGACCGCTTCCGCTGCCGACCGGCACCCGGGGCCGCCGCGGGAGTACCGTGCGGGCGGGGCCGCCGGCGCGACGGCCCCGCATCCCGCGACGGGCAAATACACTGAGTCCATGACCATCCGCGTGCTGCTCGTCGACGACGAGGTCCTGGTCCGCGACGCCGTGGAGAACCTCCTGGGCGCGTTCGAGGAGATCGAGGTCGTCGGCGGCCGCGACAACGGCGCGGGGATCGTCGAGGTGGCGCTCGAGCTGCGGCCCGACGTCGTGCTCATGGACCTCGAGATGCCCGTGGTCGACGGCATCGAGGCCACGAAGGCGCTGCGGCGGATGGACGCGCCGCCCGAGGTCGTGGTGCTCACCGCGTGGCGGCGCGAGGACGCCGTGCTGCAGTCGCTCGAGGCGGGCGCCTCCGGGTTCCTCGAAAAGCGCGCCTCGCCGGAGGAGTTCCGGCGGGCCGTGCGGGCGGCCGAGGAGGGCGACTCGTTCATGTCGCCGCGCAGCACGCGCGAGCTCATCGAATCCTTCACCGCGGATGCGAAGGGCTCGCAGCAGCGCCGGGCCCGGGCGCGCATCCGCGCGCTCACCCCGCGCGAGCTCGAGGTCGCGAAGCTCGTGCCCTCCGGCGCGACCAACGGGGAGATCGGCGAGCGCCTGCACCTCTCGCCCGCGACGGTCAAGCAGTACGTCAGCGCGATCGCCGACAAGCTCGGGGTCACCGGGCGCATCCAGATCGCGACGATCCTGACCCGCGCCGGCTACGGCCCGGACCTCTGACCGCCGACTTCCGGGCTGAGCCGTCGAACCCGGCGCAGTCGATCCCGGCGCTCTCGGGCCCGGCGCTCTCGAACCCGGCGCGCTCGAACCCGGCGCGCTCGAATCCGGCGCGCTCGAACCCGGCGTCTCCATCCAGCGCCGCGGGCTATTTTGGACCGGTTGAAATCGACGCGAGGCGGGGGCTACGGTAGCGAGCATCCCGCGATTCGAGGAGGAATCCGCCCATGACCACGACCCCCGAGCTCCGCCTGCCCGAGCCCCGCACCCCCGATCCGAAGGCCGCGCCGGCCCTGCGCTGGGGCGTGCTCGGCACGGGCTGGATCGCCGAGCGCTTCGTCGCCGCCCTCCACGCGGGCACGCGGCAGCGCGTCGTCGCCGTCGGCTCGCGCTCGCAGGAGAGCGCCGACCGGTTCGCCGCGGAGGTCGGCGCCGAGCGGGCGCACCCGAGCTACGCCGCGCTCGTCGAGGACGCCGAGGTGGATGTGGTCTACATCGCCACCCCGCACACCTCGCACTTCGAATACGCCAGGCTCGCGATCGAGGCCGGCAAGCACGTGCTCATCGAGAAGCCGATGACGATCAACGCCGCGCAGGCCCGCGAGCTCCGGGAGCTCGTGCGGGCCCGGGGCGTGTTCGCGATGGAGGCGCTGTGGAGCCTGTTCCTGCCGCGCTTCGACATCGTGCGCCAGGTGCTCGAGTCCGGCGCGCTCGGGCGAATCCGCGCGGTGATCGCCGACAACGGCGAATGGTTCCCCGAGGACCACCGCATCATGCGCACCGACCTCGCCGGCGGCCCGATGCTCGACCTCGGCACGTACCCCTACATGCTCGTGAACTGGGTGCTGGGCGCGCACGAGCAGGCGCACGCCTTCGGCCAGCGGGCGCCCTCGGGCGTGAACGGCCAGACCGCCGCGATCACCCGGCACGCGGGCGACGCGCAGGCGGTCGTGCACACGACCATCCTCGGCGCGAGCCCCACGGCCGCGACCATCGTGGGCGAGGAGGCGACGATCGAGCTGCCCGGGCCGTTCTACATGCCGGGCGACGTCGTCCTCAGGGCCGCGGACGGCGCCGAGCTCGACCGCTGGACCGAGCCCTCCGTCAAGCACGAGGCGCTGCACTTCCAGGCCGCCGAGGTCGCGCGCCGCATCGCCGAGGGCAGCACGGAATCCCCGTACCGCACGCTCGACGACACGATCTCCACGCTCGAGACCATGGACGAGGTGCGCCGCCTCAGCGGCGAGACCTTCGACGGAGCATAACCGCGCCGAGCCCGAGGACGATCAGCAGCGCGGCCCCGCCGAGCACGAGGAGCGGCATCGTCGGGGCCGAGGGCGTCCGCTCATCCGCGTCGGGGGCCTCGGCCCCGCCCCCGTCGGCTGACACCGTCGGCAGCGGGTCCGGGGCCGCGGGCGCCTCGACCTCGGGCGCATGCCCGATGCCGGCGAGCGCGGTCTCGAGGTCGGCGAAGGTCATCGCCGAGTCCGGGTCGGCGAACTTCACCGCCATCGCGGCGATCGGGCCGCGCACCGCGTCGACGACCTCGGCGTCGCCCATGGCGTCGGGGATGTCGCTCCAGACGGCCAGCATGCCGCCGGCCGAGTCCTCGACGAGCTCCGGGGCGCCGTCCACCGAGGGGTAGACGCCCTCGTGCCAGTCGGCGAGGATCGCGTCGCCGGTGGGGTAGTAGTACTCGACGCGCTCGCCGAGCACGAAGTAGAGGTACTCGTCGTTCACGTTGAGCAGCCGGTAGCCGCGCTCGGCGAACTCGGTCGCCGGCACGGCGCCGGGCGGCCGCTGCGTCCAGTAGGCGATCTCCACCTCCTCGTCGAGGGTCGCCTGCTCGGCGCGGAGCATCCCGTCGCTCCAGACGCGAGGGGCGAAGCCCTCGTCGCGGATCACCGCGGCGGTGTCGTTCACGAAGCCGGTCAGCGCGTCGTAGGCCGTCGCGTCGGGCCCGAACTCGGCCCGCGCGGCCTCGGCGAGCGCCGCCACCTGGCCCGCATCGCCGAAGTCGACGAACTCGTCCGCGCCGAGGTTCCACGGCACCGGCTCCTCGAACCCGGGCTGGGCGAAGAGCTCCGCGTACTCGGCGATGAGCTCGTGCGCGAACTCCACGCCCTCGGGGCGCGTGACGTCGAGGGCGCCGAAGACCTCGCCGCCCGAGGCGTCCCGGAGCCGCAGCTCGGGATAGGCGTCGAGGGCGTGGTCGAGGTGGCCGGGCATGTCGAGCGAGGGCACGACGCGGATGTGCAGCGAGTTCGCGAGCTCGACGAGCCCGCGGATCTCCTCCTGCGAGTGCGCGTCGGGCGAGACGATGTCGGGGTGGGAGGTCGACTCGATCGCGAATCCCTCGTTCTCCGAGAAGTGCAGCTCGAGCTCGGTGAAGCCGAACCAGCTCAGCTGTCGGATGAGCGCCTCGAGCGACTCGAGGGAGTAGTGCTTGCGCGCGATGTCGATGTGCAGCGAGCGGATCTGCCCGGCGGGCAGCTCGAACCGGTAGGAGCCGCCCGGCAGCATGCCCGCGGCCTGCAGCTGCTGCAGCAGCGGGCGGGTGACCCGGAACACCTCGGCGGCGTCGGCGCCGGCGACCACCACGCTCGTGACGTCGGCGGTGGCGACCCGGATGCCCGGCGCATCCGCCGTGGTGAGGATGAGGTCCTCGTGCCCCTCCCGCAGGTCGGCGGCGAGCGTCTCGGCCTCTCCGGGGTCGATGAAGGCCACCTCGGGCGCGTGGTCGAGCAGCCCGAGGGCGACCAGCTCCTCGGCGAGGCGGGCGCCCTCCCCGGCGAGCGACTCGTCGGTCACGAGGATGCGGGTGCCCTCCGAGGGCGACCAGCTCGATCCGTTCGGCTGGAACTCCGCCGGCGGCGGCACCATGATCGGATCGACGAGCTCGGCGGAGGCGGCGGGCGCGGCCGCCGCGGACGGCGGGGCGGGCATCCCGCCCGCCGCCGCGCCGAGGGCGAGCAGCAGCGCCGTGGCGGCGGCGTGCATCCTGCGTATCGACATTCTGCCTCCCGGGGTCCTCTCGAGCCTGCCACGCGCGGCCCTCGAAGCCCGGAACCCGGGACGGCCTGCCGGAAGACGCCGCCGGCCGAGGCTCGGAACCGCGACGGGGCGCCAGGAGCCGCGACGGGACGACGACCCGCCCGCTGCCGTCCCGCAGCCGTCCCGCTGCCGTGCGCGGCGCGGTTGCGCCCCTCAGTCCCGCGGCACCCTCGCCTCGAGCAGGTACCCGCCGCGCGGCAGCGGGTGCGCGGCGACCGAGCCGCCGAGGGCGGCGACGCGTTCGCGGACGCCGGAGAGGCCGAGGCCGGCGCCGGGCGCGGCGGTCACCCCGGAGGCGGGGTCGGGCGCGCCGTTCTCGACGCGGATGCCGACGGCCTCGTCGTCGACGGCGATGCGCACCGCGATGTCGGCGCCGGGGGAGTGGCGGACCGCGTTGCTCAGCGCCTCCTGCACGGTGCGGTAGGCGGCGAGCCCGACGGTCGGCGCGATCCTCGCTGCCTCCGCGGCTCCCGCCGGCTCGACGACGAGCGAGACCTCCGCCCCCGAGTTGCGGGTGAGCTCGACGAGGGCGGGGATGTCGGCGAACTCGGGCTGCGGGGCGAGCTCGGCGTCGTCGCTGCCGCGCAGGATGCTGAGCAGCCCCCGCATCTCGTGCAGGGCCCGGCGCGAGGAGTCGGCGATCGTGGCGAACTCCTCGGCGACCTCGGGCGCGAGTCCGGGGCGGCGGTAGGGCGCGGTGGTGGCCTGCACGCTGATCACCGACATGCTGTGGGCGACCACGTCGTGCAGCTCGCGCGCGATGCGGTTGCGCTCCTCGAGCTCGCGCTGCTTCGCATCCTGCTGCCGCCTCGTGCTGCGCTCCCGCTGCAGCTCGCTGCGGCTCAGCGAGAGCTGGCGCAGGAACATGCCGATCAGGGCGAGCGCCACGGCGACCGAGAGCACGATCACGGAGTTCGCGACCGCGCCGGTCCAGCCGGCGCCCGTGAGCAGGATCGCGGCCGCCGAGACGACGGCGACCAGCACCCCGACGAAGGCGGCGGCCGCCGGCGGGTGCCGCAGCGAGAGCAGCAGCACGAGCACGAACAGCATGATCATCGTCGGCACGGGCCAGGGCCACGGCTGCCCCGTCGCGGGCGCGGAGAACATCGCCGTGGAGAAGGCGGCGACCAGCCCCAGGGCGACCGCCGGGAAGGGGAGCCGGGGCGCGAGGAGGAGCGCGCCGGCCTGCGCGAGGGCGAGCGCCATCGCGATCGCGGGATGCACGCCGTACGCCGCGCCGAGGATGGGCCAGCTCACGGAGATGCCCGCCACCGCCGCGAACCCGGCGATGAGCCACAGCCAGCCGTCGAGGGAGCCGGTGAGGGAGGAGGAGCGGGGCGCCGGCCCGACGGGCCGATCCTCGGGCGCCGCGTCCTCCCGAGCCGCGGACTCCGGTGCCGCGTATCCCGGCACGGCCTCCCCCGGCGCGGGCTTCTCGGGCGCGGTGCCCTCCGGCACCGCCCTCGGCGAGCCGATCAGCGCCGCGGTGCCCACGCTCGCCTCGAGCAGCGCGAGGCCGCGCATGACCGCGGGCAGCGTCGCGAGGAACACGAGGCCGATGACGAGGTAGACGGCCGACTGGAAGGCGAAGCTGCCGCTGACCTCGGCGGGGAACGCGCCGCCGGACAGCCACGTCAGGAGGAACTCCACGTCGCTGCCGCCGTCGGGCAGGAACCGGCCCCATACGAAGTAGAGGAGGCCGCCCGGCACCATCGCCGTCCAGGTGAGGGCGACGCAGAACGTCGCGGTGCGCAGCGGCAGCGCCACGATCGTCTCGAAGGCGAGGTCGAGCCAGCGGCGGCCGTCGCCCATGAGGCGGAGCACGCCCATCGCGCCGCGGCCGGGCTCGCGATAGCGCGGCGCGGGGATCGCGGCGCCCCAGCGCCGCAGCCGCACGCGCGAGAGCTGGGCGAACCAGGTGGCGACGATGAGGGTGACGGGCAGCAGCAGCGCGCCGACCCAGATCACGAAGGTGCCGAGCGAGAGGGCGAGCATCGGCACGAGGACGACGAACGAGAAGAGCGCCAGGAAGAATCCCGGCATGACGAGCGCGTAGTCGCGCCCGAGGTTCGCGAGCATCCGCCGGAACGGGCCCTGCCGCTGCGGGTGCTGCTGCGAATCCTGTCGCTGCGGGTCCTGCGGGGGCGCCGGCTGCGCGCCCGGCGCGGCGTGCGGGGACGGGGTCGAGTTCGGCATGGTGCCTCACCTTCTTCCTTGGTCGGGCGGCGGTCCTCTGCCGTCGCGCACCGCAGACGGTATCCGGGCGCCGGCGGCGGGCTCGTCCCCTGCGCGGGTGACGCGCACCCCATACGTTTCGGGGAGCCGGGCGCGCACCCGGCCGCGATACGCTCCCCTCATGATGACAGCAGCGCAGCCGGACGACGGGCCGATCCGAGTCGCGATCGTCGACGACCAGTCGATGGTGCGGGAGGGATTCGCGGCGCTCCTGGGCGCGCAGGAGGACATCCTCGTGGTGGGCCGCGGCACCGACGGCGACGAGGCGCTCGAGCTGGTGCGGCATACGCGGCCGGACGTCGTGCTCATGGACATCCGCATGCCCCGGCTCAACGGGCTCGACGCCACCCGGCAGCTGCTCGAGCTGCCGGCCGAGAGCCGGCCGCGGGTCGTGATCCTCACGACCTACGACGCGGACGAGTACGTGTTCGCGGCGCTGCAGGCGGGAGCGAGCGGGTTCCTGCTCAAGGACGCGACGGCGGAGGATCTCGTGGGCGCGGTCCGGGTCGTCGCGGGCGGCGACGCGCTGCTGTCGCCCTCGGTGACGAGCAAGCTCATCGCGGATTACGCGCGGCGGCCGCGGCGGCGGATGGACACGGCCCTGCTCTCGCCCCTCACGGAGCGGGAGCTCGCGGTGATGCGCGCGATCGCGCGGGGGTGCTCGAACGCGGAGGTGGCCGAGGAGCTGTTCGTGGGCGAGCAGACTGTGAAGACGCACGTCTCGCGCATCCTCGCGAAGCTCGGGCTGCGCGACCGCACGCAGATCGTCGTGACGGCGTACGAGTCCGGGCTCGTGAGCGTCGGGGAGTAGTAGCGCGCGGGCTCCCGCGCCATGCGACTCCATCACTATTGCTAACGATAACGATTGTCATTACGTGATATTCTTGCCCCTTGTCGGCCACAGTCCCGCCCGGGGGCGCGAAGCGGCCGACACGGATTCGTCGGCGCCGCCGGAGCGACGGTCCGGGGTCGGAATTGGAGAGGACAGCTCCCGGCGGGGGCATATCGACTATGACGTTGAAAACACGAGGCACCGCATTGGCGGCGGTGGCGCTTACGTCCCTACTGGCGTTGACCGCATGCGCGCCGGGAGGCGAGCCCGCGAACACCGAAGGCGGGGAGCACGATCACGGCCACGGCTCTGAAGAGGGCGCGACTGAGGTCGCCGGCGCCAAGCCCCGCGTCGTCCTGACGTATGAGGGCGGGCTGATGGTGCTCGACGCCGAGACTCTCGAAGTGGTCGACGATTTCGAGCTTGAAGGGTTCAACCGCATCAACGAGGCCGGTGACGGCCGTCACGTACTGGTCTCCACTACGGGCGGCTGGGCGCCCCTCGATGCCGGCTCCTGGACGGTTCCCCACGGAGACCACACGCACTCCTACACCGCCGATCCGTCGCTGGGCGACGTGATCGTTCCTGCGAACACGCCTGGCCATGTCGTCGTGCACGACGACTACACCACGCTGTTCGACGATGGCACCGGTGACGTGACAGTCTTCGAAACCGGCTCCTGGACGGACGCGGTCGAGGCGGGCTCGATCGAGCCGGTGCGTACGTACCAGACGGAAGAGCCTCACCACGGCGTAGCGGTCGCCTCGCAGGACGGCACGCTGTTCGTAACCCACGGCAACGAGGAGTCGCGCGATGGCGCCATCGTCCTCGACGAGAACGATGAGGAGATCGCCTCGACCACCGAGTGCCCGGGCATTCATGGTGAGACCGTGGCAGGCGAGTCCGTCGTCGCTGGTTGCGAGGACGGTGTGATCCTTCTCCACGGGGACCACTTCCACAAGATCGATTCGCCTGACGAATTCGGCCGCATCGGCAACCAGTTCTCGGCCGAGGACTCCTCGATCGTGCTGGGCGACTACAAGGACGACCCTGATGCTGAGGGCATCGCGCTCGACACGATCTCGCTGATCGACACCGAGGAGGAGTCGATCCAGCTCGTCGAGCTCGACACCGAGTACACCTACAGCAACCTCGCGCGCGGTATGGACGGCTCGGTGCTCGTGCTCGGTACCGACGGCGCGCTGCGCGTGATCGACCCCGAGACCGGCGAGGCCACCAGCACGATCGATGTGATCGACGAGTGGACCCCGCCGATCGAGTGGCAGAAGTCGCACCCTGCGATCCACGAGGAGCTCGGCTACGTGTACGTCACGGATCCGGCGAACAACCAGATCCACCGAGTCGACTACGCGTCGGGGGAGGTCGTCACGACCGCCGACCTCGAGCACGCACCGAACGAGATCGTGGTCACGAGCGGCTAGTACTGCTCGGATGCGAGTGAAGGGGCGGGCGCCATCGGTGCCTGCCCCTTCCGTGTCCTCGGCTCGGGACGCCGCTCAGCGGTAGCGCTCGGCGATGCGCAGGGACTCACCGATGTAGGCGCCGCCGAAGAGGTCCGCGTGCATGATGACGATGCCGAGCTCGTGCAGGGCGATCCGCTCCTGCCAGCCCGCGGCGAGCGGCGAGGCCTCGTCGTAGCCGCGGTAGATCTCCTCGAGGTGGGGGAATCCGAAGACCGAGAGCGTGCCGAGGTCGGTCTCGGCGTGCCCGCCCTGCGCCATGGGATCGATGAGCGAGGCGCCGGTGCCCGTGCCGTCGTAGAGCACGTTGCCGGCCCACATGTCGCCGTGGAGCCGGGCGACCTCGTGCCCGGCCGCGCGCACGAGCTCCGGCTGGGGCGCGTCGAAGTCGCCCCGGACGAGGCGGTCGGCGAGCGCGGCGAAGGTCGCGTGCTCCCGCTCGTCGATCTCGCGCTTGCGCAGCAGCCGGTCGGCGAATTCGAGGATGCGGCTGCGGGCGTAGAACTCGCCCCAGGCGGAGGCGGCCTCCTCGCGGTCGAGGATCAGCGGGGTCCGCGAGTTGCCGACGGCGCCGCCGCCGACCCATCCGTCCGGCGGGCAGCCCCACCAGTCGGCGCCGGCGGCATGGGTGCGGGCGAGCGCGCGGCCGAAGGCGCGGGCGCCCTCGACGGAGGGGCGCGACTGCCCGATGTACTCGATCTCGAGCCGGCGGTCGTCGACCGAGATCACGGTGGCGACGTGGGCGCCGCCGCTCTGCTCGGCCTCGGCGAGCCAGCGCAGCCCCGCCGCCTCGCCGCGGGGGTTGCCGGGGGATTTCGTGAACGTGCGAGCCATGCTCCCCAGCCTAGGAGGGGCCGGATGGCCGTCCGGTGGGCGGCCGAGCACGGAATGTAACGGCGATCGTTACCGAAATCGTGATCTTCGAGAGCGGTTCGCAACCTCGGCGGTTGGTGCCGAAAAACCTGTATTGACCAGGGTATTCGCTGCTCGTATCGACCAGCTGTCGAGACCGTTCGCGGAAACTTCGTGACCGAAGCTTGCCCTTTTCGTTACTTTTGCGTTATTCTCGTGTGGTCCCGATCACCACTAGGAGATTTGCTTTATGTCGTTCGCTCCCCACAAGGAACAGCTCGCCGCGGCTCCCGCCGTCGAGCCTGTCGAGGCGCAGACCGCGCCCACGACCCCCGTGGAGGTGCCGGAACCGGCTTCGGATGCGGCCGGCGAGGCCGCTCCCCGGCAGTATCTCACGCGTCGCGAGCGCCGCGAGGCCGAGCGGGCCGCAGAGCTCGCCGCCGCGGCCGAGGCCGCGCGCAAGGACGCCGAGGAGCGCGCCCGACTCGTCGCGCAGCTCGAGGCCGACAAGGTGAGCGCCCTGCACTCCGAGCCCGAGACCCTCGTCGAGGATGCGGCCGGAGACGACATCCCCGAGTCCTTCCGCGCCGGCTGGCAGAGCGGGCGCACGCGCCGCATGGTCCGGCTGCCGCTCTCGGGCCGTCGCGTCGCGGCCTCCTCGATCGCGATCAGCGCGCTCGCCGGCACAGCCGTGCTGGGCGCCGGCTCCGCGGCCGCGTACGCCGCGATGAACGGCTCCGACGCCGAGCTCGAGGGCGCGCACACCGCGAACCTTGCGAGCGCCGGGCAGGGCACCGCGGCGGAGGCCGCTCCCGAGCAGGCCGTCGAGCCCGCGACCGGGACCGAGGCCGAGCCCCAGGCCGCCTCGGCCGAGACCGACATCCAGGTCACGAAGCCCGAGATCGAGGCGACCTCCGTGTACTCCTTCGACGCGGACACGCTCGCCGGTGTCGCGGCCACCGACGTCGAGACCGTCACCGGCCAGGGCAACGCCTCCGTGCAGTGGCCCGTCCCGGTCGGCACGAACATCAGCAGCGGCTTCGGCCCTCGCGCCGCGCCGCTTCCGGGCGCCTCCACCTTCCACAACGGCGTCGACTTCGTCCCCGGCGCGGGCACCCCGGTCGGCTCGATGGCCGAGGGCACCGTGAGCCTCGTGAGCAACGGCGGCACCACCTACGGCGTCTACGTCGAGGTCGAGCACGAGATCGACGGCCAGAAGGTCACCACGGTCTACGCGCACCTGCAGGCCGGCTCGGTCAGCGTGGTCGAGGGCCAGAGCATCGCCGCAGGCGAGCAGATCGGCGCCGTGGGCAACACCGGCAACTCCTCCGGCGCGCACCTGCACTTCGAGGTGAAGGTCGAGGGCACCCCCGTCGACCCGATCGGCTACCTGCCCTGAGCAGCTCGAACGCTCATGAGGCCCGCGCGAAGCACTCGCGCGGGCCTCCGCCGTTTCCGGCCCTCGTCGTCCCGGGCGCTGCCGCCGGGCGGCGCCGCCATTCGGCTGGAGCAGGCCGAGGCAGTCTCGGCGAATGCGTCCGGCCCGCCTAGAACAACCCGAGCACGATCGCCGTCATGCCGCCCGTGAGCGCGACGATGCCGAGGCCGAGCAGGAGGTGCGCCCACTTGCCGAGCCAGAGCACGCCGGCGAACTCGCGCAGCACGGCGCTCGGGAAGTAGTAGTGGGCGGTCGGGGAGCCCACCACCTGCGCGTCCATCCCGAGGCGCCGTGCGAGGAGCCCCGCGCGGAATGCGTGGTAGTCGTTCGTGGTCACGACCATGCGGGGTCCGAGCCCCTCGGCGTCGAGCAGCGCACGGCTCAGCTCGAGGTTCTCGCGGGTGTTCGTCGCCGCGGTCTCGGCGCGCACGAGCGCGGGGTCGGCGCCGTGCTCGACCGCGTACTTCGCCATCACCTCGCCCTCGGGCGCGACCTCGTCGTCGCCCTGGCCGCCCGAGAGCACCAGCATCGGCTCGCGGCCGGCCTCGAGCTCCTCGCGCTGGATCTTCAGGCCCAGGTCGATGCGGGAGGCCAGCAGCGGCGGCACGCGGTCGCCGAAGACCCGCGAGCCGAGCACGATGATCGCGTCCATGCCCGGACGGGCGGGCACGCGCGCGTAGATCTGGCCGTAGAGCAGGAAGGCGCCGAATACGAAGCCGAGGTAGGCGGTGAGCGCGACGCCGGCGACGCCCAGGGCGATCATCCACCGCCATTGGAGAGCGACCGCGAGCCCGAGCAGGATCAGGAGCGCGAACACGGCGACGACGGCGAGCAGCCCGAGCATGCCGGAGAGGCTGCGGCCCTCGCGCCGCACGACCACGACGGCGTTGAACACGAGGTATGCGACGAGGATGAGGCTGCCCGCCGCGATGACGAGGTAGACGACGAGGACGATGCCCGTGGCGAGCTGCGGGATGGTCTGGCTCAGGGAGACGAGCAGGGCCATGCCGAGGTACATCGCGGCGACGAGCACCAGCACGGCGGAGCTCATCTTGCGGGGGTCGGCGCCCCGCTGCCTGGTCGCCTTCGCCGTGTCCGGCTCGCGCGAGTCGATGACGACGAGCCCGGAGGCGTAGCCGCTGAGGCCGCGGGTGTGCGCGATCACGACGGCGAGGAGGGAGGCGATGAGCCAGGCCTGGGCGAGGAAGCCCGCGAGCGGCAGGTCGAGGTACTGCTCCAGGGCGAGGAGCATGAAGTAGCCCCCGGCTCCGCCGAGGAACCGGAGGATCCAGCGCCAGAGGCCCGGTTCGCCTCCGTCGGGGCGCACCGCGCGCAGGAACGTGAGGCGGTGCCCGAGGGTCGAGCCGAAGACGGCGGGCACGAGGAGGAGCAGCACGAGGGCGGTCACGAGGATGGAGCTCGCGCTGAAGATGCGGAACAGCGGGCTCGCGTCGTCGACGCCGGTGAGGAGCTGCAGCGCGAGGGGCAGGCCGTAGGCGATGAGAAAGACCGAGAGCGCGTCCACCGCCATCGAGAGGATGCGGCGCATGGGGCGCACCGGCGAGGGCAGGTCGGCGTCGCGCGTGTGCTGGCCGGGGAAGTAGCGGGCGAGCGGCGCGAGCAGCACGCCGAGCGCGGCGCCGGCGGTGTTGGCCAGCAGGTCGTCCACGTCGAAGAGCCGGTAGGCGCACGGGTAGACGCCCCAGTCGCCGGTCAGCTGGGTGAGCTCGATGAGCAGCGAGACGCCGAAGCCCGCCAGGATCGTCGTCGCGGGGCGGAGGCCGAGCAGGTGGCGGGCGAAGACGCCGAGCGGCACGAAGAAGAGGATGTTGAGGGCGACCTGCCGCACGACGGGCCCGGCGAGGATCGCGAGCGGGCCGGCGCCCCAGTCGATCTCGCCGAGGAACGCGAAGGGGATGAACTGGGCGGTGAGGCCGTCCCCGCACACCAGCGAGTCCGGGTCGGGCAGCGGCAGGATCGTGTAGGTCCACAGGGCGAGCAGGTAGATGAGCGCGCCGAAGCTGAGGAACGCGTGACCGGGGCCGGTGGTGCCGCGGCGGAAGCTCCACGCCACGTAGGGGATGAAGGCGAAGGGGAGCAGGAACATCCCGAGGAAGATCGCGAGGATCGCCTCGCCGCCGAAGCCGTCCATTGTGTCCTTGCGTGGTGTCGAATTGCGGTGGTGTCGAGTTGCCGCGTTGCGGGGCGCGGCGCGTTCGCCGTGCGCTGACAACCCTATAGTTCGGGCGGGGCGCGGCGCCCCGCACCGAGGTAGGGAGCGGATGCTCCGGAGGGAGGAGAACTCGACCCCTCCGATGGGCGGGTTCTCAGCTCGGGCCGGGCGGGCTGTCGGGTGGCGTTGCGGCGGGGCGGCTACGGTGGCGGGCAACGCGCAAGAGAGGAGTCGACCATGGTTGACCAAGCAGGTGAAGTGAGCTCCGACCGCCACGAGCGCCCGGAGCCCCTGGTGGTGTCGCACATGCCGGAGCCCGACGAGGGGCCGACGACGCACAGCGCCTACGGCGCGGGGCACCCGCGGCTCGTGATGATCGGCGTGGAGGGCTCGGAGGAGCCGAGGGTCTTCCCGCTGGAAGGCGAGACCACGCGGATCGGCTCGGCGGGCGACAACGAGATCGTGCTCGAGGGGCTGCTGCCGCATCACGCGACGATCACGCACACTGCGGCCGACGAGTACTCGCTCGATTCGATCGGGGAGACGCAGACCTCGTCGGCGGGCGAGGAGTCCCCGTTCGACGACGCGCCCAAGGGCGCCCTGCTGCGGCACGGGTCGACGTTCACGATCGCGGGCTGGGGGTTCAGCTTCCAGCGGGAGGAGTACGCCGATCACGGCCGCCCTTTCGGCGGACGTGAGGGCGGGGAGTTCGACGCCCAGTCCGAGCAGGGGCCGCCGCCGGACTACACCGGCGCGCACGACCGGGCGCAGGCCCGCGAGTAGGGCTGCGGCGCCGCGGATGGCGCATGCACGAGAGGGGCGGCGCCCATGACGGCGCCGCCCCTCTGCCGTGCACCGGTGGTTCGATCCACCGGCTCGCGGGCCCGCGTCAGTGGTTCCGCAGCATCGAGATGAGCTCGTCCTTGTTCTTGTCCGAGTAGCCGCTCAGACCGAGCTCCTTGGCGCGCTCGCGCAGCTCGGGGACGGTGCGGTCCTCGTAGTCCTCGGCGGAGCCGCCGCGCTCGCCCACGGAGTCGCGGCCCTCCTTGGCGGCCGCATTCGCGATGCGGGCGGCCTTCTCCTTCGACGCGCCGTCCTCGCGGAGGCGGTCGTAGAGCTCCTCGTCCTTGATGCTCGACTGTGCCATGGCGACTCCTTCCCTGATCGTTCGTGCGTTCGCCGCCCAGTGTGCGGGGCCGAGCGTCGAGCCTCCTGAGCATGACTGGAAGGTTGCCGGGCGGCTGCGCGCTCGACGGGCCCTCGGAGGCGTCGGGGCTACCATCCGACGCACGTGCTCATCCGCGGCGGTCACCGTCGATCGCGGGAAGCGGGTGGACGACGCGAGGGGGAAGCATGTTCACGGAGTTCCTGCGGGACCAGGCGTTCGCCATCGCGTGGCTCTCGATCATGGCGGCGGGCTGGTTCGGATGGTCGCAGGAGGACCCGAGGCCCAGGCTGCGGGGCGTGCTCGGCGCCGGATCGGTGCTGGGCATCCTGATGGCGGTCGCCTTCGGCATCCTCGTGTGGCGCAACTGGTCGTCGTCGACGGCGCTCGAGGGCCAGTACTGGGTGTTCGGGCTGGTGGTGCTCGCCGAGGCGGTGCTCATCGGCGGCGGATGCATCGTGCTCGCCCGGCGGAAGCAGACGCGGTGGTACGGCTGGTGGATCGGGCTGTGCGTGGCGCTGCACTTCATCCCGCTCGCGTGGGTCTTCGGCGACTGGTCCTACCTGGGGCTCTCGGCCGTGCAGGTGGCCGGGCTGCTGCTGATGACGCCGACACTGCGGCGGGGCGATTACGCGACGAGCCGGTGGGCGTGCTCGTGGGTGGCCGCGACCTTCCTGCTCTTCGCCCTGCTCTCCGCCGCGATCTTCCTGGCGAAGCACGGATACCCGTACTGACGCGCTGCGGGTTGGAGATGAAGCAGAGTTGGGGGCGAAGCAGGGCTGGCGACGAAGCAGGGCTGGTGGCGAAGCATCGGCCCCGAAGCGTCGGTGCGGTCGGCCTAGAGCGAGGAGTTTCCCGTCAGGGCGTGCCAGGTGCGGTTGACGTAGGCGAGCGGCGCGAGGCCGTCGTGCGCCGGCGCATCCTCGAGCGAGGTCGAGAGGCCGCGGACAACGTGCACCGTGCCGCCGGCGGTCTCGAGGCGCGAGACGATCTCGCCTCGCACCCAGGTCTTGACGCCGTGGAAGTAGGGCTCGCCGGTCTCGAGGCGGTCCCAGATGGACGTGTCGGCGAAGCGGTCGATGCCGCTGGTCGCGCCGAGCTTCGCCACGTCGAGGTTCTCGTGGGTGAGGAAGTGCACGACGATCGTGTCGGCGCGCAGCAGGGTCGGTGTGCTCGAGGAGATGGCCGATGCCGAGAACCCGAGCAGCGGCGGATCCACCGAGATCGAGAAGACCGAGGTCGCGGTGAGCGCGACGGGCCCGTCGCCGTCATCCGCCGTGATCAGCGCCACGCCGCCGGGGTGATTGCGGAAGACCTGCTTGAACTCGTCCGGGGTCGCCTGCTCGGACGCGCGGAAGTCGGCCTCCGTGACGGAGGCGTGGGCCTGCGGCTGGCGGATTGCGTGGGTCATCGGTGGGAATCTCCCTCGTCGTGGCAGGGCGGGCGCTGAGCGAGGCCGTCCAGGAATTCGGTTCTCCGAGTCTGGGCCAAACTTCGAGAGATCCGCTATCTCTATAACGAACAGTTACGGCAGACGACGTATTCCTGCACCGCTGCCGCCTCGAAGGCTGTCGGCGCCCGGGGAACCGCCGTTTCGGGAACCGCCGTTTCAACCCGGCGCCCGGAAAACGAAGAACGGCGGATCCGAACACGAGGTTCGGATCCGCCGCTGCTACTGGGTTCGCGTACTAGAGAACGCGGATGTTCGTAGCCTGCGGGCCCTTCTGACCCTGCTCGGCGTCGAACTCGACCTTCTGGTTCTCTTCGAGATTGCGGTGGCCGCGGCCATCGATCTCGCTGTAGTGGGCGAACAAGTCTGCCGATCCGTCATCGGGAGCGATGAATCCGTAACCCTTGTCAGAGTTGAACCATTTGACGGTGCCAATAGGCATAGATATTTCCTTCGTTGTGCTGGGGCGCAGGTGCGCCCCGATTTCCCACGGTGATGTGACCCGTGGAGCACCTGTCGAGCATCCACCGAAGCCTGCCCCACATCGCTGATCGACCGCATAAGACGGCGCGCTCATCGCGCATGAGGTGGGTCGGTAGATGGGATTCGGCAGGTTATCGACAACACTACCCCACGGACGACCGCAGGGCGACAGGCAATCGGGGATGCTCAGGTTCTGCCGACTCGGTTCTTCCGGTCCGAGCTCGCTCGGACGGGCTCAGGCGCCGCGCCGGGCGAGGAGCTCGCGCAGGTCGCGGGCGACCGACATCGCGGTGAGCCCGCTCGTGCGGGGGTTGGAGGGCGAGGGCGCGTTGCGGAGGCGGAGCTCGTAGTCGCCCGCGGGGCCCGAGGCGAGGATGCGATGACTGCTGAGGGTCGCATCCGGGTCGGCGAGGAGGCTCACGCGGACGCGGTCGAGCGCGCGGCCCAGCGCATCCGATCGCGCCTTCGCCGGGGCGTCGGCGGGCAGGAGCTCGCGGGTGGCCCAGGCGAGGGCGACGGCGATGTTCACGTTCGCGGGGAACTTGGCGATCGCCTCGTCGGGGGAGCCGGCGAAGACCTCCACCGCCTCGTCTCCCGGCGCCAGCGCCTCGAGGCGCTCGCGCTCCGCGTCGCCCATCCACGGCTGCACGAGCGCGGATGCGAGCTTCGCGGTGCGGATCGAGACGTCGTCGAGCCCGCCGGCCTGCGCCGCGGCGCCGAGGAGGTCGAATCCGCCGATGGCGCCGTTCGTGACGGTCAGCGAGCCGGGGCCGGAGAGCATGCCGAGGCGCGCGATCGGGTCGGCGAGCGCCCCGACGCTCGCGAGCACGAGATCGCGGTCCGCGCCGATCGCCTGCGGCCCGTACTCGCGGGCGGCCGCGACGCCGGCGCACTCGACGACCACGTCCGCGTCGGTGACGGCGGTCGCGAAGTGCTCGGCCTGGATGAGGGGGAAGTCCGGGGACTCGTCTCGGCGCTTCGACGGGTCGCGGACGAGCGCGCCGATGATGCGCAACTCGCCGCGCTCGAGCTCCGGGCGTAGGAGGCGCTCGAGGTCCCGGCCGATCGTGCCGTATCCGAGCAGCAGCAGGTCAGTCATGCGGTCATCCTAGGGGGAGGGAGCGGAGCACGGCGGGGCGGGCGCGGGAATCGGGCTCACGCATCGCGTGTATGAACCGGGCTCACGCATCGCGCGCAGGGATCGCGTGGTGAGTTCACGCGGTCGGCTCACGCGGTCAGTGCGCGGGATCGCCCCGCACAGCCGATCCGCGATCGTCCGGCCCGGTCGACTCGCACGATCAGCCGGCATAATCAGCAGGCATGGTCAGCCGGCATGGTCAGTCGGCCCGGTCAGCCGGCACGGCGAGCCCGGACGGCCAGCTCGCGGGGTGGTCGCTCCGCACGATCATTCGGCACGATCAACCCGCACAGTCAGCTCGCGGGATGGCCGCCCCGTACGGTCGGCTTGCGCGTCAGCCCGCGTCTTCGCGGATGCGGAAGCCCTCCTCGGTGCGCTCGATGGCGACGCCGCGCCAGTCGCGGATGCGGGGGACGCCCACGGTCTCCGGCCCCTCGTAGTCCCCGACGACGACCGCCGCCGCACCCGCCGTCCGAGCCGCGGCGAGGCCGGCCGCGGAATCCTCGAAGGCGGCGCAGGCTCCCGGGCGGATGCCCAGCAGCTGCGCGCCGAGCACGAACGGCTGCGGATCCGGCTTGCCGGCGGTGATGTCGTCGGCGGTGACCGCGAGCTCGGGCAGCGGTACGCCGGCCGCGTCGAAGCGGACGGCCGCGAGGTCGCGCGGCGCGGAGGTGACGATGGCCACGGGCAGCTCGAGCGTCTCGACCCGGTGGAGGAAGGCGGCGGCGCCGGGGACCTCGACGATCCCGTCGGTGCGGAGCAGTCCGGCCGCCTCGATGCGGTCGCGCTCGCGCTGCTGCTCCTCGGGCTCCGCGTCGGGCAGCATGTCGCGCACGGTGTCGAGCGAGGGGCGGCCGTGCGAGATCGAGAGGATGCGGGCGAGGTCGAGGCCGTGGCGGGCGGCGAACTCGGTCCAGAGCGCCTCGACCAGGGCGGTCGAGTCGACGAGGGTGCCGTCCATGTCGAGGAGCAGGCCCGAGACGGTGAGGTCGAGCATCAGCGTTTGCCGCGCTTCTTGTTGAGGCGGTTGCGGGAGAGCACGCGGATGACCAGGCCCGCGAAGATGAGGACGACGATCGCGCCGATGATCCAGAATTGCGGGTTCGTCTCGAAGGTTTCCCACACGGGGGAGGGCGTCGGCGAGGCGGGCTGCAGTATCCGGGTCATTTCCTCTTCTTCCGCTTCCGGGAGGCTTCTCGAGCTGCCTTCCAATCTAGTGCGGAATGTGACGTCGCAGGTCGAGTGCCGTGTACGGACGGCGGCTCGAGTGCGAGGATGGTGGAATCGAGTCGTCTGGGCGTCCGTCCAGCTCGAGCGCAGCGAAAGGAAGAGTCCATGTGTCGACTTCTTGCTTACGCCGCACCCCGTGAGACCACGGTCTCGGAGGTGATCGGCGAGGCGAACGCCGGAGCCTTCCAGCACATGACGAGCGTGCACAACGACGGCTGGGGCACCGCGTGGCTCGCCGCCGGGCCGGGCGAGGACGTCCCCGAGGTCGAGTCGCTGCGCATCTCGACGCCGGGTCAGCACGATCCGCTGCTGGCCTCGGCGCTCGGGCAGGATGCGTCGCTCGCGCGGCTGGTGCACCTCCGGCTCGCGACGGACGACCACAAGCGCACGAAGGTGAACACGCATCCGTTCCTCGAGGAGGGGATCGCGTTCGCGCACAACGGGTCGATCATTCCCGTCGAGCGGTTCGAGGACCTGCTGGATCCCGCCGCGTACGAGCGGGTCGAGGGCACGACGGACTCGGAGCTGTACTTCGCGTACGTGCGCCAGGTGATCCGCAATGTGGGCGGCACCGTGGCGGATGGGATCGTGCCGGCGATCCAGCAGCTGCGCGTGACGTTTCCCGAGGCGAGCCTGAACGCGGTGTTCCTCACCGATGCCGAGCTGATCGTGGTGCACGCGAATTCGACGGCGTTCGTGACCGACGAGACGTTCCGCAAGTACGGCGTCGACCCGGAGGCGCTCTCGAGCGAGCACCGGGAGCACTACTACAAGCTGGCGATGCGCCAGGAGAGCGACGGTACGACGGTGTTCTCGTCCACCGGTATCAATCTGGCCGGGTGGAGCCAGGTGCCGGACGACACGATCACGCGCATCGACCTCGACACGCTCGAGCTCTCGCAGCGGAAGATCTTCGGGGTTCGGGAGTCGGCGGCTCGTCGCGAGCACGCGGCCCTCAACGACGCGACGATCGATGAGCTCGCGAGCCGCCGCAAGCAGTCCTCGGAGGAATCCCTCAACTGGGCCATCTGAGTCGGGTTCGCGCCGGGGCCGGGGCTGGGGCCGGTGCCGGGGCGGGGCGAACTGAGGCGCGATGGCTCGGTCTGCGCGGCTGTATGCGCGGCCGCCTCGGATGACTCGTGCTCGTGTCGAGTCTTGATTTTCGGGCCAAGACCGGAACAGCGGATGAGTTGCGATAGCGAGATCCGCGTGGCGTGTTTGTCTGCGTCTGCGTCTGCGTCTGTGTCTGTGTCTGTGTCTGTGTCTGTGTCTGTGTCTGTGTCTGTGTCTGTGTCCGTGCCGAGCCGAGTATTCGCGCTGGACCGCCCGGCCGAGGTGGTGAGGCTTGGGGCGTAGCGCTGGGGTTCGGCGCGGATGGGTTGGCAGAATCGAATTATGGAAGCTGCATTGCGGGGCGAGTTCGACGATGTCTGGGCTGCGCTGAGGGAGGCGACGCATCGGCGCACCGCATTCACGCTGGGCCACCTCGGCACGCTCGGGCTGGATGGGATTCCGCAGGTGCGGGCGGTGATCCTGCGCCGGGCGGATGCGGGCACCGGCACGGTCTGCTTCGCGACCCACGCGAGGTCTGCGAAGATCTCCGAGCTGCGGCGCGAGTCGGGAGCGGGGTTCACGTTCTACGACGATGAGGCGCAGGTGCAGTTGCGCCTGACGGGGCGTGCGGAAATCGTCGCGGATCGGGCGGAGCGCGCCGAGGTCTGGGCGGGGCTGGGGGAGCACAACCGTGCGCTGTACCGTGACGAAGCCGTTCCGGGCTCGCCGTTGAACAGCGTTCCGGGCTCGCCGTTGAACGGCCGGCTACGAGACGGTGCGATATCCGGGACCTCGCTTGTGGGCGGTCGCGCCGAATCGAGCGTCGAGCCGGGCGACGAGGCAGGCTTCGAGCGGTTCGCCTGGGTCAGGATCCGGGTCGAGTCGATGGACACGGTGCATCTCTCGACTCCGGAGCACGCCCGGTTTCGGTTCGAGCGATCGCCCGAGGGATGGTCGGGCGCGCAGGTCGTTCCCTAGGCGCTCTGACGCGGCAGGCAGACAGACAGGATAGGTCTGCGCCGCCGGTCGCGCTGCGTTTCAGCATGCTCCATCGTTCGCTCAGAAGGGAGGCGGGTCGTCTCCCGGCGGTGCCGGGGCAGGTTGTCCCTCGGTGCTTCGACGCATATGGCTACGCACTGTATGGCGTGGTTGGTCAGCGCGTTGTTCCTCGTGCTGCTTGCCCGCGTGTTGTCGCTCCGCGTGGGGTGGTCTGGACTGTCGATCCGTTGCGCGTTGCCGGCTTGTGCGGGTTTGCTCGGGGTGGTGCCGTTGCGCGTGTTGCTGGACCGGGTACTGCGATGGTTCGGCGTGGTATCGGTCGGCATGCTGCTCGTCGGTGTGATGGCGTCGTCCGGCGGTCCTCAGTCCTGGTGCGACGTGGTCTTCGTAGACGACGAACCGCTGCCCCGTCGGGGAGATCCAGACCATGCGGCCGGGGCCGTCTTGTTCGAGTACCCAGCCGGCTTCGCGCATGGTGTGATGCCCGCGGCATAGCACGGCGAGGTTGTCGTACTTCGTGGGCCCGCCTGCAGCCCAGGGGGTCGTGTGGTCGATATCACAATCCTTCGCCAACCGGCGACAACCCGGGGCCACGCAGGTCACGTCCCGCACCTGCAGCAACCGGCGCAGCGCGGCGGGTGGCCGGTAGGTCTCCGCGGTGAGCGGGGTGCCCTCGATCGGGTCGGTGAGGACCCGGTACCAGGTGGTCGTGTTGCCGCAGAGTTCGAGGGCGGGGTGGATGGGGATCGGGGTGCGGCCGGCGAGTTCCGCGGGGCCGGTGAACGCGGTCAGTGGAATCGGGTTTCCGGGAGCGTTCTGCTCGGCTTGTTCGGGCTGTCCGGCGAGGGACGCCGTGGTCGTCTCGCGGACGGGCATCGTCGCCGTACCGCGAGCGGGATCCGTAACGGCCTCGGCGTTCGCCGCGGTCATGGCAGCACTGGCGGTGACTGTGCACCCGGCGTTGGTGGGCATGCTCACCCCGGTGCCGGTGCCGGTGCCGGTGCCGGTGCCGGTGCCGGTGCCGGTGCCGGTGCC
>NZ_FUIC01000008.1 GCF_900163695.1 Gulosibacter sp. 10 | reverse complement strand
TAGCGCATCACCTTGCCAAGGTGAGGGTCGCGAGTTCGAGTCTCGTCATCCGCTCCAGCAGTACCCTTGGGCGATTGGCGCAGCGGGAGCGCGCTTCCCTGACACGGAAGAGGTCACTGGTTCGATCCCAGTATCGCCCACTGGAAAGCCCTCGCGAAGCGGGGGCTTTTGTGTTGGACCATCCCGGGCTCTCGAGCAGCGGCCTCGCGGCGATCGCGAATGCGATGCGTCCGCCTCGAAATCGCCGGCGGGTTCGATCCCCGTAGCGCCATCGGCAGAGGCCTCGCTTCGCGTGACCTGTCGCCGCCGCCGGCCCGGATTGCGAGGACACCGCCATGCCTCCTCGAGATCGGCGCCAGCATGCGGCTCGATCGGGGTTATGATCACTTCGTGAACAGCACGCCCCAGCCTCCCTCGCCCGAAGATCAGGGCGCACCCGCACCGCAGAGCCATGGCTCCTCCTCCCAGCAGCAGTACGACGGCGCGTACCCGCAGCAGCCCTCCGGGCAGCAGGGCTTCGCCGGGGCCGCGACTGCGGGTACGGCGGGGCAGCAGCCGGTGCAGCCCCAGTACGGCCAGCCCCAGTACGGGCAGCCGCAGTACGGCCAGCCCCAGTACGGCCAGCCCCAGTACGGGCAGCCGCAGTACGGGCAGCCGCAGTACGGCCAACCGCAGTACGGCCAACCGCAGTACGGCCAACCGCAGTACGGGCAGCCCGCATCCGGGTTCGGGGCGCAGCAGCAGCGCCCCATGTCCCGCGGACAGCAGATCAAGGCCTGGTTCGGCGCGGCCATCCTCGTCTTCATCGGACTCGTCGTGATCGTGGTCGGCGTCTCGGCGTTCTTCGCCGAGGTCGAGGTCTCCTACCCGCAGGCGGACGTCTGCGGAACCTACTTCGCGCCCGCGGAGATCACCGGCGACGGCTCGCACGACCTGGGCATGCGCCAGACCGCCTGCGACAAGGCCCTCGACAGCCACGCGATGCAGGCGCTGATCCAGATCGGGATCGGCCTGGCCCTCATCGCGCTCTCGGTGCTCCTCTCCTGGCGGCTCGTGCGCATGGGCCGTCGCGCGAAGGCCGCGCGGCACGCGTAGCGGCGGCGGTTCGGCTAGGGTCGTGGGCGTGAACCGCATCCACGCACGCCGAACCTCCGCCCTCCTCGCCGCCGGCGCCCTCGCGACGGCGCTCGTCGGCTGCTCCGGCGGCGGCGAGCCCGTTCCCGAGATCACCGGGCAGCCCACCGCCTACGACGGCGTCGAGGAGCTCCGCGATCTCTACGTCGCGGCCGGGGGCGAGTGCCCCGAATGGGAGGCCATCGACCCCGGCGAGTACGACGCGGAGGCCGGCCGCTGCAGCGACTCGGTCGTGATCTCCGTCTACGCGAACCCGGCGGACATCGACGAGGTCGTGGACCGGGCGCTCACGCTCGCGACCGAGACCCATCTGCTGGTGGGGGACAACTGGATCATCAACACCCCCGATCCGCACGAGTACGTGGACCAGCTGGGCGGCACGGTCGTCACCGGCTGACGGCGGGACCGCGGCACGCGCCCGGACCGGCGGTCCCGGCGCACGACCTAGAATGACATTCCGTCCGTATCAAGACCCCGACAAGGAGCCGACGTGAGCGAACCCGACGTCAAGACCGAAGCCGCACCGATGCGAGTGGAGGCGACGACGACGACCGACGGGTTCACGCTCTTCGCGGATGCGCCCAAGCAGCCTGCGGTCGTCGCTATGCGCGTCGACGGGGAACTGCTCGACCTCTTCCGCGAGGTCGAGGCCGGCCGCACCGCCGAGGCCGTCACCATCGACAGCGAGGACGGGCTGAACATCCTCCGGCACTCGGCGGCGCACGTCACGGCGCAGGCGGTCCAGCGGCTGTTCCCCGAGGCGAAGCTGGGCATCGGCCCCTTCATCCAGGACGGCTTCTACTACGACTTCGACGTCGAGGCCCCCTTCACCCCGGAGGACCTCAAGGCCATCGAGAAGGAGATGCAGCGGATCGTCAAGCAGGGGCAGCGGTTCGCCCGCCGCGCCGTGACCGACGAGGTCGCGCGCGAGGAGCTGGCCGGGGAGCCCTACAAGCTCGAGCTCATCTCCATCAAGGGCAGCGCCGGAGGCGAGTCGGGCGAGAACGTCGAGGTCGGCGCGGGCGAGCTCACCATCTACGACAACGTCGACCCCAAGTCCGGCGAGACCTGCTGGTACGACCTCTGCCGCGGCCCGCATCTGCCCTCGACCCGCCTGCTCGGCAACGGCTGGTCGCTCATGCGCAACGCCGGCGCCTACTGGCGCGGCAGCGAGGCGAACCCGATGCTGCAGCGCATCTACGGCACGGCATGGGCGAGCAAGCAGGACCTCGTGGCCTACAAGACGCGCCTCGAGGAGGCGCAGAAGCGCGATCACCGCAAGCTCGGCGTGGAGATGGACCTGTTCAGCTTCCCCGACGAGATCGGCTCCGGGCTGGCGGTGTTCCACCCCCGCGGCGGCATCATCCGCCACGAGATCGAGAGCTTCATGCGGGAGCAGCTCATCAAGAACGGGTACGAGCTCGTGAACAGTCCGCACATCACCAAGGGCACGCTCTTCGAGACCAGCCAGCACCTCAACTGGTACAAGGAGGGCATGTTCCCGGCGATGCATCTCGACGAGGCAGTGGACGCCGAGGGCAACGTCACGAAGCAGGGTCAGGACTACTACCTCAAGCCCATGAACTGCCCGTTCCACAACCTGATCTTCCGCGCCCGCGCGCGCAGCTATCGCGAGCTGCCGCTGCGCCTCGCCGAGTTCGGCACGGTCTACCGCTACGAGAAGAGCGGCACCCTCTCTGGGCTCACCCGGGTGCGCGGCCTCACGCAGGACGACGCGCACATCTACGTGACCCAGGAGCAGGTGAAGGCAGAGATCAAGCGCCAGCTCGAGTTCGTCTTCGAGACGCTGCGCGCCTACGGCCTCGACGACTTCTACCTCGAGCTGTCCACCCGCGACCCCGAGAAGTCGGTCGGCAGCGACGAGCAGTGGGAGGTCGCGACCGAGACGCTGCGCGAGGTCGGCGTCGAATCCGGCCTCGAGCTCGTGGACGACCCGGGCGGGGCCGCGTTCTACGGCCCGAAGATCTCGGTGCAGGCGCGCGACGCGATCGGCCGCACCTGGCAGCTCTCCACCGTGCAGCTCGACTTCAACCAGCCCGAGCTGTTCGAGCTCGAATACGCGGCGGCGGATGGCACCCGCAAGCAGCCGGTCATGATCCACCGAGCCCTGCTCGGCTCGATCGAGCGCTTCTTCGCGATCCTGCTCGAGCACTACGCGGGCGCCTTCCCCGTCTGGCTCGCCCCCGAGCAGGTCGTGGGCATCCCCGTCGCCGAGGAATACGCCGACTACCTCGGCGAGATCGTCGAGCGGCTCCGGCGCGAGGGCGTCCGGGCGCAGCTCGACGATTCGAGCGACCGCATGCCCAAGAAGATCCGCACGCACACCAAGGCCAAGGTGCCGTTCCAGCTCATCGCGGGGGAGGACGACCGGTCGCAGCACGCGGTCTCGTTCCGCTTCCGCGACGGCTCGCAGCGCAACGGCGTGCCCGTGGAGGAGGCGATCGAGCTGATCCGGCGAGCGATCGCGGACCACCGCAACGTCACCACCGCGGAAGACCTGTAGCGATCCGGATGCCGGGCTACCTGGGCTTCCCCGAGGGCGAACTCGACGGCGTGGAGTTCGTCCCCGCCGACGAGTTCGTCGGCGTCCCCGACGAGCTGCAGCGCACGTGGGTGCCGCACCGCATGACGTACATCGCCGATGGCGAGGAGCGGCACGAGCGGCGCCACGAGCGCTGCGCGTTCTGCGAGGCCCCCGGCAAGAGCGACGAGGACGGGCTCATCGTCCACCGCGGGGAGCACGCCTACGTGGTGATGAACCTGTACCCGTACAACTCCGGCCATCTGCTCGTGTGCCCGTACCGCCATGTCCCGCTGTACGACGAGGCGACCGACGCCGAGGTCCTCGAGATCGCGCATCTCACCCAGGCCGCCATGGCCGCGCTTCGCGGGGCCGCGGGCGCCGGCGGCTTCAACATCGGCATGAACCAGGGCTCGATCGCGGGGGCGGGCATCGCCGCCCACCTGCATCAGCACATCGTGCCGCGATGGGCGGGAGATTCGAACTTCATGCCGATCATCGGCAAGACCAAGCCCGTGCCGCAGCTGCTCGGGGATCTCAGGGCCCTGCTCGCGCGGCACTGGCCCGGCGGCGACCGGCGCCCGTGACGACGAGGAGACCACCCATGCACGCGCAGACCTTCCACGAGCTCGCCTCGCTCGTGGCCGATTCGCCCACCTCGTACCATGCCGCCGCCGCGGTGCTCGAGCGGCTCGAGGCCGCGGGCTTCGAACGGCTCCGGGAGGAGGACGCCTGGCCCGTGCGGCAGGGCGCCTACGCGGTCGTGCGCGACGGCGCCGTGATCGCGTGGCGCATCCCCGCCCGCGCCGACGCCCGCACGCCCTTCGGCATCGCGGCCGCGCACACCGATTCGCCAGGATTCCGGATCAAGCCCGAGCCCGACACGGCCCGCTCGGGCTGGCGCAGCGTGAACGCCGAGGTCTACGGCGGACCGCTGCTCAACTCCTGGCTCGACCGCGATCTGCGCATCGGCGCCCGGCTCGTCCTCGAGGACGGCGGCTCGGCGCTCGTGCGGACCGGCCCCGTCGCCAGGATCCCCCAGCTCGCCGTGCACCTCGACCGCAGGGTCAACGCCGAGGGGCTCAAGCTCGATCCGCAGCAGCACACCCGTGCGGTGCTCGGCTTCGAGGACGGTCCGGGCCTGCTCGAGACACTCGCCGAGGCCGGCGGGATCGACCCCCGCGGCGTGCTCGCCTTCGACGCCTTCCTCGCCGACGCACAGCCCGCCGCGCGGCTCGGCGCGAGGGGCGAGCTCGTGGCCTCCGGGAGACTCGACAACCTCGTGAGCATCCACGCGGGATTGCGCGCGCTCCTCGACGCGCAGCCCGAGGGCGTCATCCCCGTGCTCGCGGGCTTCGACCACGAGGAGGTGGGCTCCAACACCCGCACCGGCGCCGGCGGGCCCTTCCTCGAGGACGTGCTGACGCGCATCCGCGCCGGCCTCGGCGCCGACGCCGCCGACGAGCGGCGGGCCGCCGCCCGCAGCTGGACGATCTCCTCCGACGTGGGGCACGCGGTGCACCCCAACTACCCCGAGCGGCACGACGAGGACGTGCGGCCGATCGCCGGGCGCGGACCGATCATCAAGATCAACGCCGACCAGCGCTACGCGACCGACGCGGCGGGGGAGGCGCTCTGGCGGCGCCTCTCGGCCGAGGCGGGCGCGCCGGCGCAGGCGTTCGTCTCGAAGAACACCATGCCGTGCGGCTCGACGGTGGGGCCGATCACGGCCACGCGGCTCGGGCTGCGCACGGTGGACGTCGGCATCCCGATCCTCTCGATGCACTCGGCGCGGGAGCTGGCCTCGCTGGCCGACGTCGAATCCCTGCAGCACGTCCTCACCGCGTTCTACTCGCGCGCCCAGTAGAATCGATCCCTGCGGCGAGTTCGTCGCAGTGCAAGACGATTCGAAAGGTGCGGGGGACGTAATGAGCGGCCACTCCAAATGGGCAACCACCAAGCACAAGAAGGCGGCGATCGACGCCAAGCGCGCGAAGGCCTTCGCGAAGCTCGTCAAGACCATCGAGGTCGCGGCGAAGATCGGTGGTCCTGACCCAGACGGAAACCCGACCCTCGCGGACGCGATCCAGAAGGCCAAGAAGTCCTCCGTCCCCAACGACAACATCGACCGCGCGGTCAAGCGCGGCGGCGGCCTCACCGGCGAGTCCGTCGAATACGATCAGATCATGTACGAGGCGTACGCGCCCGGCGGCGTCGCGATGCTCATCGAGTGCCTCACCGACAACAAGAACCGCGCGGCGGCCGAGACGCGGCTCGCGGTCACGCGCTCCGGCGGGAGCATGGCCGACCCCGGCTCGGTGTCCTTCAACTTCGAGCGCAAGGGCGTCATCGCGGTGCCCAAGGCCGATGGGGTCGCCGAGGACGACATCCTCCTCGCCGGCCTCGACGCAGGCCTCGAGGAGGTGTTCGAGCACGACGAGGTCTTCGAGCTGCGGACGGAGGCGAGCGACCTCGTGGCCGTGCGCGCGGCGCTGCAGGAGGCGGGCCTCGACTACGACTCCGCCGAGGCGGAGTTCGTCGCCAACGTGAGCGTGCCGGTCGACCTCGCCACCGCGAAGAAGGTGCTCGGCGTGATCGACGCCCTCGAGGACCTCGACGACGTGCAGGACGTGTTCACGAACATGGAGATCCCCGCCGAGGTGCAGGCGCAGCTCGACGCCGAGGACTGATCGGAGCGGGACGACGTGCCACGGCGCATCATCGGGATCGATCCCGGCCTCACGCGATGCGGGGTCGGGATCGTCGACGTCTCCCGGGGGCGCGCGCTCGAATTCGTCCACGTCAGCGTGATCCAGACGCACGCCGACCAGGACCTGGGGAAGCGGCTGCGGCTCATCGGCGACGGCGTCGAGGAGCTGCTCGATCGGTACCAGCCGGAGGTGCTCGCGCTCGAGCGGGTCTTCGCGGAGCAGCGCAACCTCAACACGGTCATGGGCGTCGCGCAGATCTCCGGCATCGTGCTGCGGGAGGCCGCGCTCCGCGACATCGCGACCCAGCTGCACACCCCGTCGGAGGTGAAGGCCGCGGTCACGGGCTACGGCCGTGCCGAGAAGGCACAGGTGGGCGAGATGGTGCGCCGGCTGCTCGGCCTCGACCAGCCGCCGAAGCCCGCCGACGCCGCCGACGCGCTCGCGCTCGCCATCTGCGCCTCCTGGCAGACCGGCGCGCCCAGCCCGCGACCCGCGATGCGGATGCACGGCTCGGGGGCGCGCAGCGTGGCCGCGCCGACCCGGGCGCAGGAAGCCTGGCTCGCCGCGGAGCGCGCGGCGAAGTCGCGCGGAAGGGCCTAGGCTGTTCCGGTGATCGCCTCGCTGACCGGAACCGTCGCGCACCTCGGTGCGAACTACGCCATCCTCGACGTCGCCGGCGTCGGCTACCGGGTGGAGCTCACCCCCGAGCACTCGCTCGAGCTCCGCCACGGCGCCGAGTGCACGATCGTGACGGCGCTCATCGTGCGGGAGGACGCCATGACGCTGTTCGGCTTCCGCTCCTTCGCGGAGCGGGAGATCTTCGACCAGCTCACGGCGATCAGCGGCGTGGGCCCGAAATCGGCGCTCAACGTGCTCGCGAACCTCTCGCCGGGCGAACTCGCGCGCGCGGTCGAGACCGAGGACGTCGCCGCCTTCAAACCGGTGCCCGGCGTCGGCCCCAAGACGGCCCGGCTCATCATGCTGCAGCTCAAGGGCAAGCTCGTGCCGGCGGCGCGGCCCGACCGCGCGGCGACGCCGAGCGGCGCCGATGTCGATGCCGGCGAGGTGGACTTCAGCGCGATGGAGCAGGTGGTGACGGCGCTGGTCGAGCTCGGCACGAAGCAGCCGAGCGCCCAGGCGGTCGTCGAGGCCGCCGCGGCCGAGCTCGGCGCCGGCGCCGATGTGCCGGCGCTGCTGCGGGCCTCGCTGCAGGAGCTCGGCCGCGCCGGCTCGCATCGCGCCGGGGGCCGCCGATGACCGGGTTCGATCCCGCGCAGGACGAGGACCGGCCGCGGCAGCCGGAGCTCGCGGAGAGCGACTCCGAGATCGAGTTCGAATCCACGCTCCGCCCCGGGAGCCTGCGGGAATTCGTGGGCCAGGAGAAGGTGCGCGGACAGCTCGACCTGCTGCTGCGGGCGGCGGGGATGCAGGGCCGCACCCCCGACCACATCCTGCTCGCCGGGCCGCCCGGCCTCGGGAAGACGACGCTCGCGATGATTGTCGCGGAGGAGACGGGGCAGGCGCTGCGGCTCACGAGCGGTCCGGCCCTGCAGAACGCCGCCGATCTCGCCGCCGTGCTGTCGAGCATGCTGCCGGGCGAGGTCCTGTTCATCGACGAGATCCACCGCATGGCGCGTACGGCCGAGGAGATGCTCTACCTCGCGATGGAGGACTTCCGCATCGACATCATGGTCGGCAAGGGCGCCGGCGCGCAGTCGGTGCCGCTCGACCTCCCCGCCTTCACGGTGGTCGGCGCGACCACCCGCGCCGGCCTGCTGCCCGCGCCGCTGCGCGATCGGTTCGGCTTCACCGGGCACCTGGAGTTCTACCGGGACGGCGAGCTCGAGCGGGTGCTCGAGCGCACCGCGGCCCTGCTCGGGCTCGAGGCGGAGCCCGGAGCGCTGCAGGAGATCGCGGGCCGCTCGCGGGGCACGCCCCGCATCGCCAATCGGCTCCTGCGCCGCGTGCGCGACTACGCGCTCGTGCACGGCACCGACCTCTCGCACGAGGCCGTGGCCGGGGCGCTGCGGCTCTACGACGTCGACGAGCGGGGCCTGGACCGACTCGACCGCGCGGTGCTCGACACGCTCATCCGCCGATTCCGCGGCGGGCCGGTGGGCGTGCGGACATTGGCCGTGACGGTCGGCGAGGAACCCGATACCGTAGAAGCGGTCGTGGAACCGTTCCTCGTGCGTATCGGACTGATGGCCCGCACTCAGCAGGGCCGGATCGCCACCCCCGAGGCCTATGCCCACCTGGGCGTTCCGCTTCCTGACCTATAATCATCCCTTTGCCGCCGTTCGGCGGCGGACCACTCTGACTTGGAGCCACTTTTGGATATCGCTCTCCTCCTTCCCCTCGGCCTGCTCGTGATCATGATGATCTTCATGTGGCGCAGCAACAAGAAGCGCACCGCGCAGCAGCAGGAAATGCGCTCGAAGATCCTGCCGGGCGTGGAGGTCATGACCCAGGCGGGCATCTTCGGCACGCTTGTCGAGGTCGACGAGGCCGACAACGTGGCGACCATCGAGACCTCGCCTGGCGTGCTCATCCGCGTGCACAACCAGACCATCGCGCACGTCGTGGAGCCGAAGATCGACGTGCCGGACGACGCCTCGGAGCTCACCGGGACCGAAGGCGTCGACGACGCCGACAAGCCCGCCGACGAGAACGACTCGGCCGCCGAGTCGGGCGCCCGCGACGGCGACGACTCGAACGAGAACGGCAAGCAGTCCTAGCACTCCCGGCCCCGGAGCGCTCCGGGGCCCTCATCCCTCTGTAACGGCCGAAAGGCAGATGTAGTTGTGGCGAAATCCTCGCGCGTATCCCAGGCCGTGAAATCGGCCCGAAGCACGCTTCTGTGGTTCGTGATCATCCTGATCGGCCTCACCGGCCTCAACTGGGCGGCGGTGCAGTTCCAGGACGGCCTGTGGACGCCCAAGCTCGCACTCGACCTCGAGGGCGGCACGCAGGTGGTCCTCGAGGCGCAGCTGCCCGAGGGCGCCTCGCCGAGCGGCGAGCAGATGTCCCAGGCCGTGGAGATCATCCGGCAGCGCGTGGACGCCTCGGGCGTCTCCGAGGCCGAGATCACGACGCAGGGCGGGCAGAACGTCGTCGTGTCCGTGCCCGGCGAGATGGACGAGCAGACGCGGGCCCGCATCGAGTCGAGCGCGATGCTCGAGTTCCGCCCCGTCCTCTTCGCGGAGGCCTCGAGCTCGGTCCAGGAGATCACGCCCGAGATGATGGGGATGGAGCCCGGGGAGACCTTCGCCTCGGAGCCCGAGAGCGAGCCGGCCGACCCATCGGACGTCGTGCAGCTCACGGATCAGGTGATGGTCGACTTCTACGCGTTCAGCTGCGAGGACCTCGAGGACCGCACGGAGCCCGCCGACCCCGACGAACTGCTCATCACGTGCGACGCCACGGGCACCGAGAAGTTCGTGCTCGGCCCGGTCGAGATCACCGGCGCCAACATCAAGGACGCCGGCAACGGCCAGGTGCAGGCGCAGAACGGCGTGGCCACCAACCAGTGGGCCGTGAACCTCGAGTTCGACGCGACCGGCACCGAGCAGTTCCGCGAGGTGACCGAGCGCCTCTACGCGATCGGCTCGACCGTCGATCCCAACACGGGCATGCCGGACACGAACCGCTCGCGGTTCGCGGTGACGATGGACGACCTCGTCATCGTCGCTCCCACGGCCAACGCCGTCATCACCGACGGCAAGGCCGAGATCACGAACTCCTCCGGCGCCTTCACCGAGGAATCGACGAAGGAGCTCGCGGATCAGCTGAAGTTCGGCGCGCTGCCGTTCAGCTTCCAGACGCAGTCCGACCAGACCATCTCGGCCTCGCTCGGCTCCTGGCAGCTCACCGCGGGGCTCATCGCCGGGGCGATCGGCATGCTGGCGCTGATCATCTACTCGCTGTTCCAGTACCGGGCCCTCGGCCTCGTCACGGTCGCCTCGCTGCTCATCATGGGCGGGGTCGCCTATCTCGTGGTGACGTTCCTGTCGAATCAGGAGGGCTACCGGCTGTCGCTCGCAGGCGTGGCGGGGCTCATGATCGCGATCGGCATCACGGCGGACTCGTTCATCGTCTACTTCGAACGCATCAAGGACGAGCTGCGCGAGGGGAAATCGCTCACCTCATCGGTGGAGTCGGGCTGGTCCCGCGCCATCCGCACGATCCTCGCCTCGGACATGATCAACCTGCTCGTCGCGCTCGTGCTGGCGATGGTCGCGGTCGGCAACGTGCGCGGCTTCGCGATCACGCTCGGCATCACCACGCTCATCGACCTCCTCGTCGTGGCGATGTTCACGCACCCGCTCATGCGGCTGCTCGCCACCACCCGATTCTTCGGCGGCGGGCACCCGGCCTCCGGGCTCAACCCCGAGGCGCTCGGCGCGGTCTACCGCGGCCGGGGCGAGTTCAAGGTCACCGACCGCAGGCGCAAGCGCGGCGCGCAGAGCGAGGCGGAGCGCCGACAGTCCATCGCGGAGCGGAAAGCGGCGGAACTCGCCGCCGCTGGAAAGAGTGAAGAACAGTGAAATCATTCCTTCGCCTCGGAAACGACCTCTACACGGGCGAGCGGTCCTTCCGTTTCGTCGGCCGCCGGAAGCTGTGGTTCACGATCGCCGCGGTGCTGATCGTCCTCTCGGCGCTCGTGCCCTTCGTGCGCGGCGGCTTCAACCTCGGCATCGAGTTCACGGGCGGCTCCGAGTACCAGATCTCGGCACCCGCCGGTGCCGACGACGCCATCGCGGGCGAGATCGCGGGGGAGTACGGCGAGTCGCCCGCACGCGTGCAGACGCTCGGCGACGGCTCCATCCGCGTGCAGACCGACCCGCTCACGAGCGAGCAGAACACGCAGCTGCGAGCGGAGCTCGCGGAGGGCTACGGCGTGGACGTCGAAGAGGTCGCCGTCTCCACCATCGGCCCGTCCTGGGGCAGCGACATCACCCGGCAGATGCTCATCGGGCTCGGGATCTTCCTCGTGATCGCCTCGGCGTTCATGGCGATCTACTTCCGCACCTGGAAGATGTCGCTGGCGGCGATCCTCACCCTGTTCCACGACCTCATCCTGACGGCGGGCATCTACGCGCTCACGGGCATCGAGGTCACCCCGGCCGCCGTCATCGGCTTCCTCACGATCCTCGGGTACTCGCTCTACGACACGGTCGTGGTCTTCGACAAGATCCGCGAGAACACCGCGAACTACGGCGGGACCTCGGCGAGGACCTTCGGGGAGCGGGTGAACCTCGCGATCAACCAGACGCTGGTGCGCTCGATCAACACCTCGGTCGTGGCCCTGCTCCCGGTCGCGGGCATCCTGTTCATCGGCACGTTCATGATGGGCGCCGGAACGCTGCGCGACATCTCGCTCGCGCTGTTCATCGGCATCCTCGTCGGAGCGCTCTCGACGGTGTTCCTCGCGGGGCCGCTCTACGCGCAGCTGCGGATGCGCGAGCCCACCATCCGCGAGACCGACGAGCGCATCCTCGAGGAGCGCGAGGCGTCGGGCGCAGGCGATGCGGTACCGGAGGCAGCGTCGGTATAGACTCGCATCTCTAGGCGGCCACAGGTGGCGCCACGGCCTGCGGAGGTGAGGGAAGGATGAGCGACCAGAGCTCGATCTCCATGCGGCGGCTCGTCCCGCGCATCTTCACGAAGTCGCCCGCGGACCCGGAGATCTCGCCGCTCATCCGACTCATCCGCCGGCACGATCCGAAGGCCGATGTCGCCCTCGTCCAGCGCGCCTACGAGACGGCGAGGCACTGGCACAAGGGGCAGTATCGGCGCTCGGGCGAGGAGTACATCACCCACCCCGTGGCGGTGGCCACGATCCTCGCGGAGCTCGGCATCGGCCCGGTGACGATCGCGGCCGCGATCCTGCACGACACGGTCGAGGACACCGGGTACGCGCTCGACGAGCTCCGCGCCGACTTCGGCGACGAGATCGCGATGCTCGTGGACGGCGTCACCAAGCTCGACAAGGTGACCTACGGCGACGCGGCCCAGGCCGAGACGGTCCGCAAGATGATCGTGGCGATGTCGCGGGACATCCGCGTGCTCGTGATCAAGCTCGCCGACCGGCTCCACAACGCCCGGACCTGGGGGTTCATGCCCCCCGAGAAGGCGAAGAAGAAGGCGCGCGAGACGCTCGAGATCTACGCGCCGCTGGCGCACCGCATGGGCATCCAGGCGATGAAGAACGAGCTCGAGGAGCTCTCCTTCGCCGTGATGCATCCGAAGATCTACTCGGAGATCGAGCACCTCGTGAGCGAGCGCCAGCCGCAGCGCGAGCGCTATCTCAACGTCGTCATGGGCGAGATCCGGAAGGATCTGCGGGAGATGCGCGTCCGGGGCGAAGTCATGGGGCGCCCCAAGGAGCTGTACTCGATCTATCAGAAGATGGTGGTGCGGGGCCGCGACTTCGACGAGATCTACGACCTCGTCGCCATCCGCGTGATCGTGGACACCGTGCGGGACTGCTACGCGGTGCTCGGCGCGATCCACGCGCGGTGGACGCCCATGCCGGGCCGGTTCAAGGACTACATCGCCACGCCGAAGTTCAACCTCTACCAGTCCCTGCACACGACCGTGATCGGCCCCGACGGCAAGGCCGTCGAGATCCAGATCCGCACGCATGAGATGCATCAGCGCGCCGAGTACGGGGTGGCCGCCCACTGGATGTACAAGCAGAACGTCCAGTCGGGGCGTCAGCAGACGCCGCGGGCCGGGACCAGCGAGATGGCCTGGCTCAAGCGCATCAACGACTGGCAGCAGGAGACCGAGGACTCGGACGAGTTCCTCGACTCCCTGCGCTTCGAGATCGGCGCCAAGGAGGTCTACGTCTTCACCCCGCAGGGCAAGGTCATCGGCCTGCCCCAGTCGGCCACGCCCGTCGACTTCGCCTACGCGGTGCACACGGACGTGGGCCACCGCACGATGGGCGCCAAGGTGAACCACCGGCTCGTCTCGCTCGACACGAAGCTGCAGACGGGGGACACCGTCGAGATCTTCACCTCGAAGAACCCCGACGCCGGGCCCAAGCAGGACTGGCTCTCCTTCGTGACCTCGCCCCGCGCGCGCAACAAGATCCGCCAGTGGTTCTCGAAGGAGCGCCGCGACGAGGCGATCGAGATCGGCAAGGAGCAGATCGCGAAGGAGCTGCGCAAGCTGCATCTGCGAGAGTCCGGCGAGCTCGTCCGCGAGGCGTTCGCGACGGTGGCCTCCAAGCTGCGCTACGTCGACGTGTCGGGCCTCTACGCCGCCGTGGGCGACGGCAACGTGTCGGTGCAGTCGGTCATGGAGAAGATCCAGGCGGAGCTCCGCGTCGACAGCGAGAGCGACGTCGAGCTCAACGTGAACCAGGAGATCTCCGGCACGGAGGTCGACCAGTCGGCGGTGAGCGACTCGGGGGTGCTCGTCCGCGGCGCCCCGGACATCCTCGTGAAGATCTCGAAGTGCTGCACGCCTGTCCCGGGCGACGAGATCGTCGGCTTCATCACGCGCGGGCAGGGCGTCTCGGTGCACCGCTCCGACTGCCGCAACGTGGTGGAGCTCAAGCGGCAGCCCGAGCGGATGATCGACGTGGAGTGGGCCGAGCGCTCCCAGGCGCTCTTCCTCGTGAACATCCAGGTCGAGGCGCTGGACCGCGCCGGACTGCTCAGCGACATCACGCGCGTGCTCTCGGAGTACCACGTGAACATCCTCTCGGCGTCGGTGCACACCTCGAAGGCCCGGGTCGCGATCTCGAAGTTCTCGTTCCAGATGGGTGACACGACCCACCTCGACCGGCTGCTCGCGGCCGTGCGCTCGGTCGAGGGCACCTACGACGTGTACCGCGTGCACAACAGCTAGCCCGCCGGCTCCAGCGCGGCCGCGAGCAGCCGGGCGTCCTCCTCGAAGCCCTCGCGCAGCAGATCCCGCATGGTCCGCATGGGGGTGGTGAGGACGAGCCCCGCCAGGGTCGTCACCTCCGAGCGCTCGAGGCGCCGGAAGCGGCAGCGCACCGGCGCGTCCACCCTGAGCATGCGGCCGCTCCTGCGCGAGACCTCCACCTCCCGGGGCGCGGGACCGCCGACGTGCACCCACCGGGCGCTGCGACCGGTGACCGTCCTGCCCGGGCGCATGATGCCGAGCAGGCTCGCGGCCCGCTCCACGGCGGTCGGCAGCATCCCGATCGGCAGATAGAACTCGAAGCCCGGGATGCCGTGCCGCGCCAGCTCGCCGGCGAGCACCATCGCGCGCAGCTCGACCTCGGGGAACCCCTCGAGCCGGCGGTCGAGCGGCGAGCGGTGCTGGGGCGACGGGTCGAGCGGGTTCATGAGCGCATCATGGCCCGGACGGGCCGCCGGCGTCGGGAAACGGGACGCGGCTGGGGATAACCGAAGTTCTCCCCAGCCGCGCCGGCCTCGAGGCCCGGGGACTAGCCGCCCACGACCCGGAGCCAGCTGCGCCGGGCGTCGAGCGCTTCCTGGGCCGCCTTGATCTTCGCGGCGTCGCCGCCGGCCTTGGCCTCCTCGAGCTCCTCCTCGAGCTTGGCGATGGCCTCCTCGAGCTGCGAGGCCATGCCGCTCTGGCGCGCCTGCTTCTCGGGGTTGCTGTTCGCCCAGTGCTCGTCGTCGAGCTGGCGGACGTGCGTCTCGACCTTGCGGAGGCGGTCCTCGATCTCGCGGAACCGGTCGCGCGGGAGCCGGCCGATGGCGTCCCAGCGCTCCTGGATGCTGCGGAGCTTCTCGCGCGCGGCCTGCCGGTCGGTGACCTTGAGCAGGGGTTCGGCCTCCTCGAGCAGGGCCTCCTTCGCGACGAGGTTCTCCTGGTACTCCTCGTCGTCACGGGCGTCGATCTCGGCCTTCGCCTGGAAGAGCACGTCGCCCGCCGCCTTGAACCGCTCCCAGAGCGCGTCGTCGTGCTTGCGGCCGGCGCGGCCGACCGACTTCCACTCGTCGAGCAGGCGACGGTACTCGGGGACGCCGTCCGCGCCCTGCGGCGCGAGGGCCTGCGCGCGCTCGATGATGGCCTGCTTGGCCTGGCGGGCGGCCTTGTGCTGGGCGTCCAGCTCGGCGAAGAACTTGCGGCGCTCGGAGTCGAGGTGGGTGCGGGCCGTGCGGAACCGCTTCCAGAGCGCGTTCGCGTCGCTCTTGGGCAGGCGGGGGCCCTCCTTCTGGTGCTGCTGCCACCGGGCGAAGAGGTCCTCGAGCTGCGCGGAGGTGCGCTTCCACTGGATGGAGGCGGGGTTCTGAGCGGCGAGGGACTCGGCCTCGACCACGATGGACTCGCGGTAGGCGATGGCCTCGGTCAGCGCGGCCTGCTGCTCCTCCTTCTGCTGGTCGCCCAGGTGCTCGACCTCGCCGTCGAGCGCGTCGAGGCGGGAGCGGAGCGCCGCGAGATCGCCGACGGCGTTCGCGTCCCGGAGCTGCGAGCGCAGGTGGCGGACGGACTTCGCGACGTCGTTCGCGTTCGCGCCGGCGCGGGCCCGCTGCTCGAGCAGGCCGACCTGGCCGGCGAGGTCGTCGAACTTGCGGACGAAGTAGGCGAGGGCCTCCTCGGGCGTGCCGTCGGGGTACTGGCCGACGGAACGCTCGCGGTCGCCCTCGATGACGTAGACGGTGCCGTCCTCGTCGACGCGACCGAACGGATGGGTGGGGAGAGCAGACATGCGTGTTCCTCGGTACTCATCAGGGGTGTTCCGCGGGCGTGCGCCCGCGGCGGCAGGCATATTCCTCAATCGTATGGCATGCCGGCGAACGCCGCAGACGAGGAGGCCTCGAGGATCACTCGAGCGTGATGCCGGTGATGTCGACGGGTACGACCGGCTGCCCGTCGGTCTCGCTCATGCCGGGGGTCACGCCCTGATCGACGATCTCGGCCTTGAGCTGATCGAGCCCGTCGGTCACCTGCCCGAAGACGGTGTAGCCCGGGGCGGGGAGCTCGGTGTCCTCGTAGACGATGAAGAACTGCGAGCCCATCGAGTCCTCGGCCTGCGCGCGGGCCATCGCGATGGTGCCGGCGGGGTAGACGTCGTCCTCGGGGACGTTCTCGAGCGGGCCGAACGAGTAGCCGGGGCCGCCGGTGCCGGTGCCGGTGGGGTCGCCGCACTGCAGCACGAACAGGCCCTCGGTGGTGAGGCGGTGGCACGGGGTCTGGTCGTAGAACCCCTGCTGCGACAGGTCGATGAAGTTCGACGCGGCCTGCGGCGCGTTCGCGCCGTCGATCGTGATGCCCAGGTCGAGGCCGCCGTTGAGCGTCATCGTGCCGGTCCACTCGCGATTCTCGGCGAGCTCGGGGGAGGGGGCCTCGCCGGTCTCCGCGGGCGCGGTCTCCTCGATCGGGGCCTCGGTGGGCGCCGGGGTCTCGGGGGCGTCCGCGATCGTGGTCTGCCCGCCGGCGGCGTAGAAGCCGACCGTCGCGGCCACCGCGAGCACGGCGACCACGGCGAGCACCGCGATCCCGGTGCGGTTGTCGCGCCGGCGGCGGTCCTGCTGCACGTCGTTCACCACGATGCGCGCCTCGTACTCGCGTGCGCGGCGGCGCTCCTCGCGGGCTTTCTTGGATGAATCGGCCACGCCGGTCCCCTCGTCAGTGCTCGGGCCCCGCGGTGCGCGGGGCGGATCAACCCGAGCAGTCTACTCAGTAGCGCCGCGACGATGTCGGAGGAACTCGCTACCATCGCTAGCGATGGCAGAACAGACTTTGCTCGGGGGCGGCGGGACGGCACCGCTGGCCGCCCGGATGCGGCCGCGCAACCTCGACGAGGTGGTCGGGCAGGAGCATCTCCTCCGGCCGGGCTCGCCGCTGCGCCGCCTCGCCGACAACGGCGCGGCGAGCGCCGCGGGCACCTCCGTCATCCTGTGGGGGCCGCCGGGCTGCGGCAAGACGACCATTGCCCAGGCGCTGGCCGCATCGGGCAAGCGACGCTTCGTCCAGCTCTCCGCGATCTCGGCCGGGGTGAAGGACGTCCGCCAGGTCATGGACGAGGCGCTGCGCGAGCGCGACTTCTACGGCGATCAGACGGTGCTGTTCCTCGACGAGATCCACCGGTTCACGAAGGCGCAGCAGGACGCCCTGCTGCCGGGGGTCGAGCAGGGATGGGTGACGCTCGTCGCGGCCACGACGGAGAACCCCTCGTTCTCGGTGATCTCGCCGCTGCTCAGCCGCTCGCTGCTCCTGACGCTGCGGCCGCTCGAGAGCGCCGATCTGGAGGGGCTGATCGACCGCGCGATCGAGGCCCCGCACGGCCTGGACGGCGAGGTGGCCATCGCCGGGGATGCGCGGGACGCGATCGTGCGGCTCGCGAGCGGGGACGCCCGGCGGGCGCTCACGACGCTCGAGGCGGCGGCCGAGGGGACGCGCGCGGACGACCGGGAGGAGATCACCGCCGAGGACGTCGAGGGCGCGAGCGACCAGGCGCTGCTGCGCTACGACCAGAACGGCGACGAGCACTACGACGTGATCTCGGCCTTCATCAAGTCGATCCGCGGCTCGGATCCCGACGCCGCGGTGCACTACCTGGCGCGGATGATCGTGGCGGGGGAGGACCCCCGCTTCATCGCCCGGCGGCTCATCGTCCACGCGGCCGAGGACATCGGCATGGCCGACCCGCAGGCGCTGCTCATCGCGGAGGCCGCGGCCGGCGCGGTGCAGCTCATCGGCATGCCGGAGGGGCGGATCCCGCTCGCCCAGGCCACGATCTACCTCGCCACCGCGCCCAAGTCGAACTCGGCGATCACGGCGATCGAGCAGGCCATCGCCGACGTCAAGGGCGGCGGGATCGGCCGCGTGCCCCCGCACCTACGGGACGCGCACTACGCGGGGGCCAAGCAGCTCGGGCACGGCAAGGGCTACCGCTATCCCCACGACGATCCGCACGGGGTCGTGCCGCAGCAGTACCTGCCCGACCCCCTGGTCGAGCGCGAGTACTACCGGCCGACCGAGCTGGGCTGGGAGCGGGAGATCTCGACCCGCCTGGAGCGACTGCGCCGCATCACCCGTTCGTGGTAGGCTTGCTCGGTCCTGCGCGCAGGCGGGCACTCGTGTGCCCTGCGCTCAGCAGAGGTCGTCCATTGAACCGGACGCTTCGGACATCCGATCGCGTTTGACGCCGGGGCTCGTGAAAGCCCGGGCGGAGAGCACATGCCATCTGCGCGCTCACGCGCGCCAATTGCGAAACAATGAAAGGAGACTTCTTAATGTCGAAGAAGTCCCGGACCCGCTCGAAGGTGCGCCTCTCGCGCGCCCTCGGCGTCGCCCTGACCCCGAAGGCCGCCCGCCTCATCGAGAAGCGCCCCTACGCCCCCGGCCAGCACGGCCGCACGCGTCGCCGCACCGAGAGCGACTACGCCGTCCGCCTGCGCGAGAAGCAGCGTCTGCGGGCCCAGTACGGCCTGCGCGAGAAGCAGCTGCGCATCGCCTTCGAAGAGGCGAGCCGCCAGGGCGGCCTGACCGGTGAGAACCTGGTCGAGCTGCTCGAGATGCGCCTCGACGCGCTCGTGCTGCGCGCGGGCTTCGCCCGCACGACCGCCCAGGCCCGCCAGCTCGTCGTGCACCGCCACATCCTCGTCAACGGCAAGATCGTCGACCGCCCCTCCTTCCGCGTGAAGGCCGGGCAGATGATCCACGTGAAGCCGCGCTCGGAGGAGCTGGAGATCTTCCAGGTCGCCGCAGCCGGCGGCCACGCCGAGGTGCTCCCGGCCGTTCCCGGCTACCTGAGCGTCGAGCTGGACAAGCTCCAGGCCGTGCTCGAGCGTCGTCCCAAGCGCGACGAGGTGCCCGTGCAGTGCGAGGTTCAGCTCGTCGTCGAGTACTACGCCGCGCGCTAGTCTCGAGACCGCTAGCATTGAGGGCGGATCGCCGGCAGGCGATCCGCCCTCTGCTCATTCTTCGAGCGCTCATTGTTCCGGGCGATCGAGGTCGCACGCGCCCCGCGGGCTCGACGCGACCGCAGCTATCTCAGGAGTGTTTTCATGTCAGGTGGTGACATCGCCGGTCTCATCGCGGCGGGTGTGTTCCTCGTCCTCGTCGTCCTGCTCGCCGTGCCGATCCTCAAGCTCGGCGGCGTCTTCGACGAGCTTCGACGCGGCATCCGCAAGTCGGTGGACGAGATCACGCCCACGCTGGCCGAGACCCAGGTCACGATGCAGGAGACGAACAAGCAGCTCGCGAAGGTCGACGCCATCACGACCAACGTGCACGAGGTCACGAGCAACGTGAATTCGCTCGTGGCCCTCACCGCCGCCACGGTCGGCGGCCCCCTCATCAAGCTCGCGGGCTTCTCCGCCGCCGCGGCGGCGGGGCTCCGCGCCATGCGCCCGCAGCGCACGCGCCGCAAGCGCCGCTAGCGGACGATCCATCCCATCCCCTTCCCGAGAGGCAACCGGCACACCATGCGTACCTTCCTCCGTTCGGCCGCGCTCGTGGCAGGCGGCGTCGCGGCGGGCTTCGCCGTCGCGCACTTCGTCAACTCGACCCCGCGCGGCCGCGCATTCTTCGAATCGGTCAACACCCGCGTCGACGAGGTCAAGGCGGCGATCGGCGAGGGCTACCGAGCCCGCACCGAGGCGATCTACGCCGCCATCGACGCCGACAGGCACTGACCACACCCCCGTCCGCCCGCTCACACGAAACCCCGGTGCAACCCGCCATGCAGACCGCAGAGATCAAGCGTCGCTTCCTGAAGTTCTTCGCCGACCGCGACCACGTCGTGGTGCCTTCGGCCTC
Organism: Gulosibacter sp. 10; assembly: GCF_900163695.1. GTDB lineage: Bacteria > Actinomycetota > Actinomycetes > Actinomycetales > Microbacteriaceae > Gulosibacter. The sequence continues at coordinate 177,495 of NZ_FUIC01000008.1, read as the reverse complement.
CCTCGTCTCGGATGACCCCACGGTGATGTTCACCATCGCCGGCATGGTCCCCTTCATCCCGTACATGACCGGCGTGGTGCCCGCGCCCTACGCGCGGGCGACGAGCGTGCAGAAGTGCATCCGCACCAACGACATCGAGGAGGTGGGCCGGACGCCGCGTCACGGCACCTTCTTCCAGATGGGCGGCAACTTCTCCTTCGGCGACTACTTCAAGCGCGAGGCGATCGGGTACGCGTGGACCTTCCTCACGACGCCGCAGGCCGAGGGCGGGCTGGGCTTCGACCCGAAGGACCTCTGGGTCACCGTGTACCACGAGGACCAGGAGGCGTTCGACCACTGGCGCGAGATCTCGGGGCTGCCCGAGGATCGGATCCAGCGGCTGGGCCGCGAGGAGAACTTCTGGTCGGCGGGCAAGCCCGGCGGCCCCGCCGGTCCGGACTCGGAGATCTTCTTCGACCGCGGGCCCGAGTACGGCGCCGACGGCGGCCCCGCGACCGAGGACGACCGCTACGTCGAGATCTGGAACCTCGTGTTCATGCAGTACGAGCGCGGCGCGGACCTCGGCGACGGCAGCTACGAGCTGCTCGGGGAGCTGCCGAAGAAGAACATCGACACCGGCATCGGCCTCGAGCGCATCGCCTTCCTGCTGCAGGGCGTGGACAACATGTACGAGACCGATCAGGTGCGGCCCGTGCTCGACCTCGCGGCTGAGCTCTCCGGCAAGGCCTACGGGGACGACGCCGAGGATGACGTGCGGCTGCGCGTGGTCGCCGACCACGTGCGCTCGGCGCTCATGCTCATCGCCGACGGCGTGCAGCCGGGCAACGAGGGGCGCGGGTACATCCTGCGCCGGCTGCTGCGCCGGGTCGTGCGCAACATGCGCCTGCTCGGCGTCGAGCACGCCACCTTCGACCGGCTCTTCCCGGCGTCCATGCGGGCGATGCGCGACGCGTACCCCGAGGTGGAGCGGGACTTCGACCGGATCTCGAGCACGGCCTACGCCGAGGAGGAGACGTTCCTGCGCACCCTCGCCCAGGGCACGACGATCTTCGAGGAGGCGGTGGCGGACGCGAAGCGCTCGGGCAGCGGTCAGCTCGCGGGCGACGTCGCCTTCAAGCTGCACGACACCTTCGGCTTCCCCATCGACCTCACGCTGGAGATGGCGGGGGAGGCCGGGCTCCGGGTCAACCGCGAGAAGTTCGCGGAGCTCATGACCGAGCAGCGCGAGCGCGCGAAGGCGGACGCCCGCTCCCGCCTCTCGGCGCTCGCCGACCTGTCGGTCTATAGCGACTTCCGGGCCAAGGGCCAGACGCGCTTCCTCGGCTACGACGAGCTGCGCGCGGAGTCCGAGGTGCTCGGCATCATCGTTGACGGCGAGAGCGTGCCGGCGGCGAGCGCCGGGAGCCACGCCGAGATCATCCTCGCCGCGACCACGCTCTACGCCGAGGCGGGCGGCCAGGACTCGGACCAGGGATGGCTCGTCGCGCCGTCGGGAGGCTTCGAGGCGCGCGTGGACGACGTGCAGCAGCCCGTCGCGGGCCTCACCGCGCACACGGTGGAGGTGGTCTCGGGCGAGATCGTCGTGGGCGAGCGCGTCGAGACCGTGGTCGACGAGGTCTACCGCCGGCAGGCGAGCGAGGCGCACACCGCGACCCACCTCATCCACGCGGCGCTCCGCGACACCCTCGGCGAGGGCGCCCACCAGTCCGGCTCGTACAACAAGGCCGGCTACATGCGGCTCGACTTCTCGTGGAACCAGCCGCTCAGCCAGGAGACGCGCACCGAGCTCGAGGAGATCTCGAACGCCGCGGTGCGGGCCGACCACGAGGTCGTCACCCGCGTCATGGGCATCGACGAGGCGAAGGCCCTCGGCGCCCGCGCCCTGTTCGGCGAGAAGTACGGCTCGACCGTCCGCATGGTCGAGATCGGGGGCCCGTGGTCGCGGGAGCTCTGCGGCGGCACGCACGTCGCGCACTCCTCGGAGGTGGGGCTCGTCAACCTCATCGGCGAGTCGAGCGTGGGCTCGCAGAACCGCCGCGTCGAGGCGCTCGTGGGCCGCAACGCGTTCGCGGAGTTCGCCGCGGAGCGGGCGATCGTCCGAGAGCTCTCCGGCGGGCTCAAGGTGCCCCGCGAGCAGCTGACGAACCGCATCGAGGACCTCCTGACCAATCTCAAGCGCGCCGAGAAGCGCATCGCCCAGCTGGAGGCGCAGGCGCTCCGCGCGCGCGTGCCGGAGCTCGTCTCCCAGGCCGCCGCCGCGGGCCCCGCGACCTACGTGGGCGGCTCGCTCGGCGCAGTCGGCTCGGCCGAGGACGTGCGCGGCCTGGCGCTGGAGATCCGGGAGCGCCTCGGCTCGGAGGCCGCGGTGGTCGCGCTGGGCGGGGAGTCGAACGGCAAGCCGATCATCGTCGTGGCCACGAACGAGGCGGCCCGCGGGGCGGGATTGAAGGCGGGATCGCTCGTCAAGCTCGCGGCGGGCATCCTCGGCGGAGGCGGCGGCGGGAAGCCGGACGTCGCCCAGGGCGGCGGGCAGGACCCCGCCAAGCTGCCCGAGGCGATCAGCGCCATCCGCGCCGAGCTCTCGAGGGCGTAGTGCGGCGCGGAGTGCGCCTCGGCGTCGACGTCGGCAAGGCGCGGATCGGCGTCGCGCGGTCCGACCCCGACGGCCTGCTCGCCGTGCCGCTCGAGACCGTGCCGCGGGACCTCGAGGGCGACGCGCACGCGCGCCGCATCGCGGAGCTCGCGGAGGAGTACGGCGCCTTCGAGCTCGTCGTCGGCCATCCCCTGAACATGCGCGGGGAATCCACCCCCTCGACTGAGGATGCGGTGAGCGTCGCCGGGCAATTGGCGGCTATCGTCGATGCACCGGTACGGTTGCTGGACGAGCGGCTCACCACGGTGAGCGCCGCCCGACAGTTCCGAGCCGCCGGCAGACAGGCCTCGAGGTCGCGCCGGGTCATCGACCAGGCGGCCGCGGTGGTGCTGCTGCAGGACGCGCTCGATCGGGAGCGCCAGTACGGCGCGGCGCCGGGAACCGCACTTCACGACCTCTAGGAGCCCCTCACACTTATGGATTCGCACCGCGAGCACGAAGGCGATGGCCGCCCGATGACCCGTCGCGAGCGACGGGAGGCGGAGCGGGCTCGTGCGGAGGAGCGCGCCCGCCGGGCGGAGCTGGACGCGCAGGCCGCGGGCCGGGAGCGACCCGCGGAGCCGGCCGCCTCCGGGGCGCGGCCCGAGGGGGCCGCGCCGGGAGAGCCCGGACCGCGGGAACGTCCGGAGGCGGTGCGAGACGAGCGGCCGGCGCAGCAGCCCGGCGAGCGGGCCGGGGGAGAACGTCCTCCGGGGCGTGCCCGGCCCTCGCGGGAGCAGGCCGCCTCGGACCGGCGCGCGGAGCCGGCGCGGGAGCACCGCGCCACTGAGCAGGCTGCGGCAGCCGAGCAGGCCGCGGCAGCCGGGCGGCGGAAGCCGGCGGCCGAGGAGCAGCCCGCGGAGAGGGCGCCACGGGGAGGCGAGTCGCGATCGGCCTCCGGGCGGGCGGGCGATGCCGCGGATCCCTTCGCGGACATCCTCGCCGGAGCGGGGGAGCCGACGGAGGCGTCCGCCGCCCCCCGCAAGCGCGAGGGGCGCAGGCGCCGCCGCTGGGGCGGCCTCATCGTGGTGCTCATCGCGCTGGCGGCCGTCATCGGCGCCGGCGTCGTGGGCTGGAACGTCTTCGGCGACCGCATCCAGGAGGTGCTGGGCTGGCAGCAGGACGACTTCGAGGGCACCGGGAACGGCACCGAGGTGAATTTCACGATCCTGCCCGGGGACACGGGCACCGATATCGGCATCCGGCTGCAGGACGAGGGCATCATCAAGACCTCGGACGCCTTCCTGCGCTCGATCACCGCGATGCCGGAGGAGCCGGTGTTCATGCCCGGCACGTACACGATGCAGGAGGAGATGAGCGCCGCATCGGCGCTGGTCGCGCTGACCGACGAGGAGAACCGCGTGGAGAACACGGTGACCATCCCCGAGGGCACCATCATGCGCGACGTCTTCACGCTCATCGAGGGCTCGATCGGCATTCCCGTCGAGGAGCTCGAGGCGGCGGCCGCGGACCCGCAGGCCTTCGGCCTGCCGGAGGAGGCCGAATCGCTCGAGGGCTTCCTGTTCCCCGCCACCTATACGTTCGCGCCCGAGGATGACGCCGAGGCGGTGCTGACCATCATGGTCGACCGCACCTACGAGTCGCTCGAGGCGCACGGCGTGCCCGAGGACCAGGTGTGGGACGTCATCCGCCTGGCCTCCCTCATCGAGAAGGAGGCCCGATTCGAGGACGACTTCTACAAGGTGTCCCGCGTCTTCCTCAACCGCATCGACATCGACATGCCGCTGCAGTCCGACGCGACCGTGACCTACGGCACGGGCGAGTACGACCGCGCGGCCACGACGGACGCCGAGCGCAACGACGCGAGCAACGAGTACAACACCTATCAGCACAACGGCCTCGTGATCCGGCCGATCTCGAACCCCGGCGACCTCGCGATCGACGCGGCGATGCACCCCGCGGAAGGGCCCTGGCTCTACTTCGTGACGGTGAACCTCGAGACGGGGGAGACCGTGTTCACCTCCAGCTACGAGGAGCATCTCGAAGCGGTGGACCAGTGGATCGCCTGGCTCGAGGAGAACCCGGACTACAGCTAGCGCCGCGGGCCCCTCCGCCCGAGCCGAGTGAGAAAGGGCCGCCGTGGCCGCACCGCATCGTGAAGAACCGCGTTTCCCCGCCGTGCCGGAGGGCTTGCACAGCGTCGAGCCCCCGCGCGGAGGGGGCGCCGCGAGGCTCGCCGTGCTCGGCGACCCGATCGAGCACTCCCGCTCGCCGCAGCTGCAGCTGGCCGCGTACCGACTACTCGGGGCGGACTGGACCTACGAGCGCTGGCGGATCCCCGCCGGCGGGCTCGAGGAGGCGCTGCGGGGGCGGGGGCAGGGCTGGCGCGGCTTCTCCGTGACCGCGCCGCTCAAGGCCGAGGCGCTGCGCTTCGCGGCGAGCGCCTCGGAGGACGCCGTCCGGTCCCGGGCCGCGAACACCCTCGTCTTCGACGCGCTCGACCCCGGATCGCCGGCCCGCGCCTGGAACACCGACATCCCCGGTGCGATCGACGCCTTCGCGGAGAGGGGGGTGGCGGCCGTGGAGGGGCGGGCGGACGTCCTGGGCAGCGGCGGCACCGCCGCCTCGCTCGGCATCGCCGCCGAGCGCCTCGGCGCGGGCGAGGTGCGCATCTGGGCGCGTCGGCCGGAGCGGGCGGCCGCGCTCGCCGAGTCGCTGAACGCCTCGGCGGGCGGCGCCCGGTCGCGGACGACGTTCACGGCCGCGGACCTCGCCGCCTGGCGGCTCGAGGCCGATGCGGCCGCGGTGATCGACACGATCCCCGGCGGCTGCGCGGCCGATGCCGAGCAGCTGCGCGCAGGGCTCCGCGCGGGTGCGGCGCCCGTGCTCTTCTCCGCCGCCTACTCGCCCTGGCCGACGCCCCTCGCCGTCGAGTGGTCGCGGGCGGCGGCGCCGATCGTCACCGGCCTGGACCTGCTGCTGCACCAGGCGGTCCGGCAGGTCCGGCTCTTCTCGGGGCGCGATATCGACGAGGCGCTGCCCGGCGAGCTCGGCATCATCGACGCCATGCGCACGGCGCTGGGCTAGCCTCCTCGACGCCGGGCACCGGCGGGAGTCCCCGATGGGGGCGGCCCTGCCGGTAGGGACGGCAGGGCCGCCGGGCCGAAGCCCCGGTCCGCCCCTTCTCCGCGGCGAGTGACCCGCGAGTGAGCGAGGGGTGCTAGGAGGAAATACATAGCGATACGGACTCCAGGCGCCCCGGCCGTCAGCGATGCTACTCCCTCGGGTCGAGGGATGCGCCGTCCTGACAGGGGATTCACCCGCAGGTTCACCCGTCGCCTCGCCCGAGGGGCGAGGGAGGCTTCGATCGGGTCACACGAGCCCCATCCGGGTGGCCCTGCCGACGGCCTCCTCCCGATTGGAGGCGTGCAGCTTGCGGTAGATGCTGCGCAGGTGGAACTTCAGCGTGTTGAGCGAGACGTACATCAGCTGGGCCGTCTCCTCGAGCGGTCGGCCCTCGGCGAGCACGGCGAGCGCGCGCATCTCCGCGGCGGTGAGCGGCTCGATCTGCACGGCGCGCAGCGTCTCCGGGATCGCCTCGATCTCCTGCAGCGGGGACTCCCGCCCCCGCTCCGCCGCCTCCTCGGCGAGCTGCCGCAGCGGCTCGAAGGGCAGCTGGAGCAGCGAGCCGTATCCGGAGGTCTCGGCCATCCGCCGGGTCGCGCTGTCGAGGGCCGCGAACGCGTCGTCGGCGAAGCCGAGCTGCCAGGAGGACAGCGCGGTGAGCAGCTCGCACTCGAGCTGGAGCCGCTCGTTCAGGGGCGGCTGCAGCTGCTGCACGGTGCGCAGCGAGCCCTGGGCGTCGCCGCCGAAGAACTGCACCCTGGCGCGGGCGAGCCGCACCTCCGGCTGCTCGGCGTCCATGCGGCGCAGCTGCGCCTCCGCCGCGGCGAAATTGCCGAGCAGCGTGTTGAGATCGGCGGCGAAGACCCCCAACAGGCGCGTGAAGTAGGTCTTCTCGGGGGCCTCGAGCCAACCCGCGGGCACACGCTGATGCAGCGCCGTGAGCGCCGAGTACGTGCCGCTGTGCTTCCGCACGGTCATGATCTGCGTCATGACGATGAGCGGCGCCGTGACCATCCGGGAGAGCAGGGGCTGGATGGCGGCCGAGAGCTGCTGCACGCGCTGCTGGTCGCCCCGCTCGCACGCCGCGATCAGCTGCGCGCAGACGGTGTCCTCGACGATGAAGTCCGCCTCGTCGTGGTGGTCGGCGATCTGCCCGGCGCGCTCGAGATAGGACCGGAGCGATTCCATGTCGCCGACGATGCCGGCCGCGAGCGCCAGTCCCTGCAGCGCCCGGATCTGGCTCGGCAGACTGCCCGCGTGCATCGCGAGCTTCAGCGCCGCGCGGTAGTTGCGGTTGGCGAGCGCGAAATCGCCGTTGGCGAGCCCCACGAGGCCGATGATGTTCAACGTGAACGCCTGGATCTCCTTCGGCGCGAAGGCGCCCGGTCGGGCGTCCTCGGAGAGCCGGTGCTCGAGATCCTGCGCGAGGCGGAGCGAGTCCGCGACGTTGCCGAGGTAGAGCTCCACGCCCGCGAGGACGGCGATGGCGGGGAAGGCGGCGCCGCGGTCGCGGCCCGAGACGGCCTGCCGCGCGGTGTCCCGGATGCCCTCGAGCAGCGCGGTCACCGTGGAGTCGGGGATCAGCGGGTCCGAGAGCGCGAACAGCACCCGGGCCCCCGAGAGCGCGAGATGCCGGAAGAGCCGCGAGAAGGGGATGGCCGCGAGCGCGGCCCGGGTCGCCTCGTCGCTCGAGAGGATCGCGATGAAGTGGCGGCGCATCACGATCTCGGCCGCCTCGTAGTTCTCGATCTCGCAGAGGAGCCTGAACGCCGAGGGGGGATCGTCCTCGGCCAGGTCCGAGGCGTGCGCGCTCGTGAGCTCGCGCAGGCAGCCGTCCTCGATCTCGTCGTGCGCGCGGAGCCGCAGCGCCCCTTCGAGCCCGGGATGGCAGCGGAACCGCTGGGTCTGGAAGCTGTGGGTGCGCTCCACGAGGCCGAGGCCCTGCAGGCGGATCATGATCCGGTCGACGGACTGCTGCGGAACCGGCTCGGCTTCTGCGCCGCCGTCGGCGAAGCGGACGCATTCCGTGACGAGCCGGAGGCTGATGCCCGGGCACAGCGCGACGGCGAGCAGTGCGAGGCGGCCGTGCCGCTGATCCACGGTCGAGAGGAAGCCCTCCGCGAGCCCCGCCAGCTGGCGGTCGAAGACGCCGCGCGGATTGGCCCGGTCGACGCCTTCGGCGTTGCCGGCGGCGAGGGCGGTCTGCAGGACGAGCGGCCAGCCGCCGACCTGCGCGTGCAGGGCACGCACCGGCTCCTCGTCCTCCCAGCCGCAGCGCCGCGCGAGCTCGCAGGCCTCCTCGAGGGTGAAGGCGAGTTCGGACTCCAGCACGATGCGCACGTCGAACTTGCTCGTCACGAGGGGCCCGTCGAGGAGCGCGAAGTGCCGCGCCGCGACGACGAGGTGGAGGTGGCGGCTGCGCTGCACGAGCTCCGCGAGCATCGCATCCGTCGTGGAGTCGGTCGCGGTCTGATAGTCGTCGATGAACAGGAACGTGGGGCGGCGCAGCCCGGTGCAGTGCTGCAGCAGCCGCTTCCGGAGGTGCTCGGAGGGCTCGTCGGGCCCGGAGGGGAGCCCGAACGCCCCCGCGAGCAGCCGCCAGAACTCGTGCCGGCCCTCCGTGAACTCGGCCAGGCGGAACCAGACGACCTCGTGCTCCTCCTGCTCGAGGGCGTCCGCCCACTGGGAGAGCGCGATGGTCTTCCCGTAGCCGGCGGGGGCGGTGAAGACGGTCAGCGGAGGGGCCGGGGAGAATGCGAGCCGCGGGCGCTCGATGAGCCGGGTGACGGTTCGCGGACGACCGTATCCGAACGGCGTCTCATGGGCGGAGTCCTGTCGCACGGTTCCCCCTACGGTTGTGATTTTCTCGGCCATTCCTCGACCTCCCTTGTCGGCGGCGGCCCGGTATCGCGACGAGAAACACTGGCACAGCCCGCTCTCGACAGCCGCGGCAGTGCACGAGTCGTCGGTGAAAACCACCCATCGAGCCACCCAGTTGTGATCCGCGGCCCAGATTCACTCCGATGATCCGCTCGCGATGCTTGCGATTTCATCGAACGTCTGTAGAATATCCGCCTTTCATGTGGGTTCGCCGTCTATTCCGGGGGGATCGCGGCGGGCGGTTCATGAGATGATGGAAGAATGCTTCGTTGGCTCACCGCAGGGGAATCTCACGGCCCCGAACTCTTCGCATTGCTGGAAGGCCTGCCGGCCGGCGTCCCGGTCTCGCTCGACGAGGTCCGGGCCGATCTCGCGCGCCGCAAGCTCGGTCACGGCCGCGGCGGGCGCATGAAATTCGAGCAGGACGAGCTCACGCTGTCGAGCGGCGTGCGGCACGGCTTCACGATCGGCTCGCCGCTCGGCATCCGGATCCAGAACACCGAGTGGCCGAAATGGACCGAGGTCATGAGCCCCGAGCCCGTCGCCCCCGAGGTCTTCGAGACCGGGCGGGGCACGCCGCTCACCCGTCCGCGCCCGGGGCACGCCGATCTCGTGGGCATGCAGAAATACGGGTTCGAGGAGGCGCGGCCGGCGCTCGAGCGTGCGAGCGCGCGCGAGACGGCGGCCCGCGTGGCGCTCGGCGCCGTCGCCAAGAAGTTCCTCGCCGAGCTGGGCATCCGCACGGTGAGCCACACGGTCGCCATCGGCGACCGGCTGGTGCCGGAGGAGGCGCCCTGGCCGCGGCCGGAGGACGTGGAGCGGCTCGACGCCGACCCCGTCCGCTGCCTGGACGCGGAGACCTCGGCAGCCATGGTCGAGAGGATCGACGAGACGCGGCGCAGCGGCGACACGATCGGCGGCGTCACCGAGGTGCTCGTCTACGGCCTGCCTCCCGGGCTCGGCTCCTACGTGCACTGGGACCGCCGCCTCGACTCGCGCATCGCCGGCGCGCTCATGGGCATCCAGGCCATCAAGTCGGTGGAGATCGGCGACGGCCTCGAGACCGCGCGCCGCCCGGGCTCGCAGGCCCACGACCCCCTGTACGCGGTGGACGGGACCATCCACCGCGCCGGGGATCGCGCCGGCGGCATCGAGGGCGGCATGACCACGGGCGCGGTGCTCCGGGCGCGCGTCGGCATGAAGCCGATCGCCACGGTGCCGCGCGCGCTCCACACCGTCGATGTGCGCACGGGCGAGAACGCCACCGCCCACCATCAGCGCTCCGACGTGTGCGCGGTGCCCGCCTCGGGTGTGGTCGCCGAGGCGATGGTCGCGCTGGTGCTCGCGGACGCCGTGCTCGAGAAGTTCGGCGGCGACTCGCTCGCCGAGGTGCGCCGCAACCTCGCCGCCTATCTGGAGGCGATCCCCGAGACGCTGCGGACGAGCCCCGAGCTCGTCGACCCCGAGACGGTGGAGGGGCCGGTCGACGAGACGCCGATGGGCGACTCGCGGAGCGAGTGGAAGGTATGAGCCTCGTCTTCATCGGGCCCCCGGCGGCGGGCAAGTCTCGCGCGGGCAAGCGCCTCGCGCAGCGCCTCGGCGCGAGTTACGCCGACACCGACAAGCTCTTCGTGCGCGAGCACGGGCCGATCCACGAGTTCATCCCCCGGGAGGGCGAACCGGCGTTCCGCCGACTCGAGCGCGAGGTCGTCGCGAACGCCCTGCGGGAGTACGATGTGGTCTCGCTCGGCGGCGGCGCCATCCTCGACGAGGGGACGCAGGCCGATCTCGAGTACGGCGAGCACGAGGTGGTCCTGCTCGTCGCCAATCGCCGGGCGATCGAGGAGCGGATCTCGGGCAAGACCAACCGGCCGCTGCTCAGCGGGATCGACTCCTGGGTCGAGACCTTCGAGCGGCGCAGGCCCGTCTACGAGCGCCTCGCCGACCTGAGGGTGGACACGAGCTTCCGCCCGATGTGGCAGGTCGTGAACGAGGTCCGGCGGCATCTCAAGAAGATCGACTCGCCGCTGCTCGCGCGCAAGGCCGCCGAGCAGGCGGACGAGGACGGAACGGTGCCGACGGGCTGATGGACGGCGCCGGCGCACCTGCAGATACGAACACGAAGGAGCATTCTCGGTGACGGAATTCCTCACGCTGGAAGGCGGCCGCGGGCACGGGCCGGTCCAGATCGGCCGCGGACTCATCCGCACGCTGGACGATCGCCTCGACGAGCTGCTCGGCGACCGCGTCGAGCAGCTGCTGATCGTGCATCAGCCCTCGCTCGGCGCGATCTCCGAGGAGGTCAGGCAGTTGCTCGCGCCGAAGTACCGCCGGGTGCTGATGGCCGAGATCCCGGACGCCGAGGCGGGCAAGCGCGTCCAGGTCGCCGAGTTCCTCTGGCAGATCATGGGGCAGTCCGACTTCACCCGCTCCGACGCGGTGCTCGCGATCGGCGGGGGAGCGGTCACCGATCTGGGCGGCTGGGCGGCGGCCTCCTGGCTGCGCGGCATCAAGGTCGTCCACGTCCCCACCACCGTGCTCGGCATGGTCGACGCCTCGATCGGGGGCAAGACCGGCGTGAACACGAACGAGGGCAAGAACCTCGTGGGCGCCTTCTACCCGCCCGCGGGGGTCGTCGTCGACTTCGACGCGCTCGCCGGGCTGCCCCGGAACGAGCTCGTCACCGGGTTCGCCGAGGCGGTCAAGACGGGATTCATCCACGCCCCGGAGATCCTCGACCTCATCGAGGCCGACCCGGACCGGGCCACCGACCCCGAGTCGGACGAGTTCCGGCGCATCATCGAGCTCTCGATCCGGTACAAGCTCGACGTCACCGCGAACGATCTCACCGAGCAGGGCGGGCGCGAGATGCTCAACTACGGCCACACGCTCGGCCACGCGATCGAGCACGCCGAGCGCTACCAGTGGCGCCACGGCGCCGCGGTCTCCGTGGGCATGCGCTACGCGGCGGAGCTCGCCCGGCTCTCCGGCCGGCTGAGCGACGAGGACGCGGACCGCCACCTGCGCGTGCTCGAGCTGCTCGGGCTGCCCACGCAGTACCCCGCCGGCCGCTGGCCGACGCTCCTGTCGGTGATGAAGCGCGACAAGAAGGCGCGCGGCTCGATGCTGCGCTTCGTCGTGCTCGACGAGATCGGCAAGCCCACGATCATGCAGGCGCCCGACGAGTCGATGCTCTTCGCCGCCTATCAGGAGATCGGATCCTGAAGCGAGCGCGTTCGGCGCGCTAAGCTGGATCGTCTTAATCTGGAAGGAATCCTCACATGGCAACCACCGCAGACATCAAGAACGGCCTCGTCCTGATCATCGACGGCCAGCTCTGGCAGGTACTCGAGTTCCAGCACGTGAAGCCCGGCAAGGGCGGCGCCTTCGTGCGCACCAAGCTGAAGAACATCGTGCAGGGCAAGACCGTCGACCGCACCTTCAACGCCGGCGCGAAGATCGAGACCGCCACGGTCGACCGTCGCGACTACCAGTACCTCTACCGCGACGGCGACGACTTCGTCTTCATGGACCAGCAGGACTACGACCAGCTCACGGTGCCCGAGGCCGTCGTGGGCGACGCCGCGAAGTACATGCTCGAGCAGCAGCAGGTGCAGATCGGCATGTACGAGGGCAACCCCCTCTACATCGAGATGCCGCCCTCGGTCGTGCTCGAGATCACGTACACCGAGCCCGGCCTCCAGGGCGACCGCTCCAACGCGGGCACCAAGGCGGCCACCGTCGAGACGGGCGCCGAGATCCAGGTCCCGCTCTTCGTCGACCAGGGCACGCGGGTCAAGGTCGACACCCGTTCGGGCGACTACCTCGGTCGCGTGAACGACTAGTGAGCGCCCGGAGCAAGGCGCGCAAGCGCGCCATGGACATGCTGTTCAAGGCGGACCTCGTCGGCCACTCGATCGAGGAGGTGCTCGCGGACGAGCAGGCGCGCGCCGCGAACGAGCCGGAGCGCGCCGCCTCCTGGCGCTACGCGCGGCAGATCGTCTCCGGCGTGGCCGAGCACTTCGCCGAGATCGACGAGGACATCGAGTCCACCGCGCGCGACTGGCGCCTCGAGCGGATGCCGCGGGTCGACCGCGCGATCCTGCGGATCGCCGTGTGGGAGATCCGGTTCAACGAGGAGGTCCCCGACGTCGTCGCCATCTCGGAGGCGGTGCAGAACGCCACCGAGTACTCGACCGAGGACTCGAGCCGTTTCATCAACGGCGTGCTCGCGCGCATCTCGGACCGGCACGGCGCCTGAGCGCGCCGTCGACACCCCGGCCCGATGACGAGCGCGCCGCATCGCGGTGCTAGGCTACGGAACCGGAAAGACTCATCCTTTAATGCCGTCCGGAGAGGCGGGGAAGGGGGTCACTGTGGTTGAGCGGATCGTGCTCCACCCCGGCGACATCAATCGTGCGCTCATGCGCATCGCCCATCAGATCCTCGAGTCGAATCAGGGCTCGGAGGACGTCGTGCTCCTCGGCATCCCCACCCGCGGCGTCCCACTCGCGCGGCGGCTCGCCGAGAACCTGCGGACCATCGAGCGGCTCGAGGGCCGGGACTTCGACCCCGACGCCTCCGTCGGCGCGCTCGACATCACGATGTACCGGGACGACCTCCGTCGGCGCCCGCTCGCCGAGGCGCATCCCACCGAGATCCCGCTCGCCGGCGTCGAGGGGCGTACCGTCATCCTCGTCGACGACGTGCTCTACTCGGGCCGCACCATCCGCGCGGCGCTCGACGCGATCGGCGATCTCGGCCGGCCCCGGCGCGTGCAGCTCGCCGTGCTCGTCGACCGCGGGCACCGCGAGCTGCCCATCCGCGCCGACTTCGTCGGCAAGAACCTGCCCTCGGCCCGGAGCGAGCGGATCTCGGTGGAGCTCGCCGAGGCGGACGGCGGCGAGGATCGCGTCGTCATCCGCGAGGAATCGAACGAAGGGGAGGCCGCGCGGTGAAGCACCTGATCTCGACCGCCGAACTGAGCCGCGAGGAGGCGGTCCTGCTGCTCGACACCGCGGAGGACATGGCCGCGACCCAGGCCCGGGCCGTCAAGAAGCTCCCGGCGCTGCGCGGCATCACCGTGGTGAACCTCTTCTACGAGGACTCGACGCGCACGCGCATCTCCTTCGAGGCCGCCGAGAAGCGGCTCAGCGCCGACGTCATCAACTTCGCCGCGAAGGGGTCCTCGGTCTCCAAGGGCGAATCCCTCAAGGACACCGCGCAGACGCTGCACGCGATCGGCGCGGACGCCGTCGTCATCCGCCACCCCGCCTCGGGGGCGCCGCAGATGCTCGCCGAGCGCGGCTGGATCGACACGCCCATCCTCAACGCCGGGGACGGCTGCCACGAGCACCCGACCCAGGCGCTGCTCGACGCGTTCACGCTGCGCAGGCGCCTGCACGGCAGCGCCTCGCGGGGCAAGGGGCTCGACGGGGCGCACGTCGTGATCGTCGGCGACATCCTGCACTCCCGCGTCGCCCGCTCGAACGTGTGGCTGCTCAGCACCCTCGGCGCGCGCGTCACGCTGGTCGGACCGCCCACGCTCCTGCCCTCGAACACCGACCGCTGGCCCGCGGAGACCGCCTACGACCTCGACTCGGCGCTCGAGCAGCGCCCCGACGCGGTGATGACCCTGCGCATCCAGGCCGAGCGCATGCACGACGCCTTCTTCCCGCACACCCGCGAGTACGCCCGGCGCTGGGGGCTCAGCACCGAGCGCCTCGCGCGGCTCGACGAGCGCGCGGTCGTCATGCACCCCGGCCCCATGAACCGGGGCCTCGAGATCTCCTCCGCGGCTGCGGACTCCCCGAAATCAACCGTCCTCGAGCAGGTCGCCAACGGCGTGAGCGTGCGCATGGCCGCGCTGTACCTTCTCTGCTCGGGCGTGAACGAAGGACGCGAATGACCACCATCCTGATCCGCGGCGCGAAGCCGTACGGCGAGGACCCCCGCGACATCCTCATCGAGGGCGGCGCGATCGCCGAGATCGCCGCCCCGGGGACGATCGAGGCGCCCGAGCGCGCCGAGATCGTCGACGCATCCGGCCTGATCGCCCTCCCCGGGCTCGTGGACCTGCACGTGCACCTGCGCGAGCCCGGCTTCGAGTCCTCGGAGACCGTGCTGACGGGCAGCCGCGCCGCCGCCAAGGGCGGCTTCACCACGATCTTCGCGATGCCGAACACGAAGCCCGTGCAGGACTCCGCCGGCGTGGTGGAGTCGGTCTGGGCGCTCGGCCGCGACGCCGGCTACGCCGACGTGCACCCGATCGGCGCGGTCACCGTCGGGCAGGACGGCGAGCAGCTCGCCGAGCTCGGATCGATGGCCGATTCCCGGGCGCGCGTGCGCGTGTTCTCGGACGACGGCAGGTGCGTGTTCGATCCGCTCATCATGCGACGGGCGCTCGAGTACGTGAAGTCCTTCGACGGCGTGGTCGCCCAGCACGCGCAGGAGCCGAAGCTCACCGTCGGCGCGCAGATGAACGAGGGCGCCCTGTCCGCCGAGCTCGGCCTGGGCGGCTGGCCGGAGTCCGCGGAGACCTCGATCGTCGCGCGCGACGCGCTGCTGGCCGAGCAGGTCGGCTCGCGCGTGCACGTATGCCACCTGTCCACCGCGACGGCGGTCGACGTGGTCCGCTGGGCCAAGGCGCGCGGCATCGCCGTGACGGCCGAGGTGACGCCGCACCACCTGCTGCTCACGGAGGAGAAGGTGCGCGGCTTCGACGCCCGCTTCAAGGTGAACCCGCCGCTGCGCACGGACGCCGACGTGGAGGTGCTCCGCCAGGCCCTCGCCGACGGCACGATCGACGTGGTCGGCACCGACCACGCGCCGCACCCGATGGACAGCAAGCAGAAGGAGTGGGATCACGCCTCGATGGGCATGGTCGGCCTCGAATCCGCGCTGCGCATCGTCCAGCTCGCGATGGTCGAGACCGGCCTGCTCGACTGGCGCGGCGTCGCCCGGGTCATGAGCGAGGCCCCGGCGCGCATCGGCGCGGCGGGGGAGGCCGGGCGCCCGCTCGCCGCGGGCGAGCCCGCGAACCTCGTGCTGTACGACGCCGAGACGTCGAGCGTGTTCACCGAGGACGACCTGGCCGGCAAGTCCGTCAACTCGCCCTACCTCGGCCTGGAGCTGCCGGGCTCGGTCCGCCACACGATCTATCGCGGCACGTTCACGGTGCGCGACGGGCGCACCGCGCCCGAGCAGGACGTCGCCCGGGCCAGCCGGACGCGCATCGCGGAGAGCGGGGAGTAGGAGCCATGGAAGTCGCTCTCGTCACCCTCGGCATCCTGGCCTTCCTCGGGCTCATCGTCCTCGGCATGTGGCTCGGCTGGCGCCGTCGCGTCCGCAAGCAGTCCGCGATCCCGGCGCCCCCGGCGCTGCCGGCGGGGCTCGGCGCCCCGCGGCTCGCGGTGGACGACGCGCACTACGTCGCGACCTCGTACACCGGCACGGCGCTCGAGCGCATCGCCGTCCGCCCCTTCGGCTACCGCGGCCGCGCCGTGGTCGAGGTGCATCCCCAGGGCGTCGCGATCGGGATCGCCGCCGAGGACCCCTTCTTCATCCCGCGCGAGCGCATCACCCTCGTGGCCCGCACGCAGGCCACGATCGACCGCGCCGTCGAACCCGACGGCCTGATCGCCGTCCAATGGCAGCTCGGCCCCGAACTCTCGGTCGAGACCTTCCTCCGCATCGTCGAGCCCTCGGCGCGACGGGCGCTGCTCGAGGCGATCACCACCATCACCGCAACCGAACACGCAACCCGTGAGGAGCACAAATGATCCGCACCGACCCCGCCGTTCTGGTCCTTGAGGACGGAACCCGCTACGAGGGATTCGCATACGGCGCAACCGGTGAGCGTCTCGGCGAGATCGTCTTCACCACCGGCATGACCGGCTACCAGGAGACGCTCTCGGACCCCAGCTTCGCCGGGCAGATCGTCGTGCAGACGGCTCCGCACATCGGCAACACCGGCGTCAACGCCGCGGACATGGAGTCGGACCGCTTCTGGGTGGCCGGCTACGTCGTCCGCGACCCGAGCCGCGTGGTCTCCAACTTCCGCGCCGAGGGCGACCTCGAGACGGCGCTGACCGAGCAGGGCATCGTGGGCATCAGCGAGATCGACACCCGCGCGCTCACCCGCCGCATCCGCGACGCCGGCGCGATGCGCGCCGGCGTCTTCTCGGGCGAGGCCGCGGGCCTGCCCGCCGAGCAGCTGCTCGAGCGCGTCCGGGAGCAGCCCGCCATGGCGGGCCGCTACCTCTCCGACGTGGTGACCACCAAGGAGGCCTACCTCTCCGAGCACACGCTGGAGGGGGAGCGGGTCGGCTCCGTCGCACTGCTCGACCTCGGCATCAAGAAGGCCACCATCCGGAACCTCAACACCCGCGGCTTCGACGTGCACGTGCTGCCCGCCGAGACCACGGCGGACCAGATCCGCGCCCTCGACGTCGACGCCGTGTTCTACTCGAACGGCCCCGGCGACCCGGAGGCGAACGAGCAGCAGGTGGGCACCCTGCAGGAGCTGCTCCGCGACGGACTGCCGTACATGGGCATCTGCTTCGGCAACCAGCTGCTCGGCCGCGCGCTCGGCTTCGGCACCTACAAGCTGCCCTTCGGGCACCGCGGCGTGAACCAGCCGGTGCGCGACACCGCCACCAACCGCGTCGAGATCACCGCGCAGAACCACGGGTTCGCCGTGGACGTGCCGCTCGAGGGCGCCGTCGACTCGCCCGCCGGCTTCGGCAGGGTCGAGGTGAGCCACATCGGGCTCAACGACCAGGTCGTCGAGGGGCTGCGCTGCCTCGACATCCCCGCCTTCTCGGTGCAGTTCCACCCCGAGGCGGCCTCGGGCCCGCACGACGCGGCCCCCCTGTTCGACCGATTCCGCGACATGGTCGCCGCCCACAAGTCCGCGAAGTAACCCTAGGAGCCCTCACTACAATGCCAAAGCGCTCAGACATCAACAGCGTCCTCGTCATCGGCTCGGGCCCCATCGTCATCGGCCAGGCCGCCGAGTTCGACTACTCGGGCACGCAGGCCTGCCGCGTCCTTCGCGAGGAGGGCGTCCGGGTGATCCTGGTCAACTCCAACCCGGCCACGATCATGACCGACCCGGACTTCGCCGATGCGACCTACGTCGAGCCGATCACCCCCGCGGTGATCGAGTCGATCATCGTCAAGGAGCGTCCCGACGCGATCCTCCCGACGCTCGGCGGGCAGACCGCGCTCAACGCCGCGATGAAGCTCGACGAGCTCGGCATCCTCGAGAAGCACGGGGTCGAGCTCATCGGCGCGAACATCGACGCCATCCGCCGCGGCGAGGACCGCCAGGAGTTCAAGGACCTCGTGCTCGAGTGCGGCGCCGACGTGGCACGCTCGCGCATCGCCCACACCGTGGAGGAGGCGAAGGCCTACGCCGCCGAGCTCGGCTACCCGCTCGTCGTCCGCCCCTCCTTCACGATGGGCGGCCTCGGCTCCGGCTTCGCCTATACCGAGGCGGAGCTCGTGCGCATCGTCGAGGACGGCCTGCTCTCCTCGCCGACCTCCGAGGTCCTGCTCGAGGAATCGATCCTCGGCTGGAAGGAGTACGAGCTCGAGCTCATGCGCGACAACTCCGACAACACGGTGGTCGTCTGCTCGATCGAGAACGTCGACCCGGTCGGCGTGCACACCGGCGACTCCATCACGGTGGCGCCCGCGCTCACCCTCACCGACGTCGAGTACCAGAACCTCCGCGACGTGGGCATCGCGATCATCCGCGCCGTGGGCGTGGACACCGGCGGCTGCAACATCCAGTTCGCGGTGGACCCCTCGAACGGCCGCGTGATCGTCATCGAGATGAACCCCCGCGTCTCGCGCTCCTCGGCGCTCGCCTCCAAGGCGACCGGATTCCCCATCGCGAAGATGGCCGCCAAGCTGGCCATCGGCTACCGGCTCGACGAGATCTCGAACGACATCACCCGGGAGACCCCCGCGAGCTTCGAGCCCTCGATCGACTACACCGTGGTCAAGGTGCCCCGCTTCAACTTCGAGAAGTTCCCGGCCGCGGACCCGACCCTCACGACCACCATGAAGTCGGTGGGCGAGGCGATGTCGATCGGCCGCAACTTCACGACAGCCCTGCAGAAGGCGATGCGCTCGCTCGAGAAGCGCGGCTCCTCGTTCACCTGGGCCGAGGATCCGCGCGGCGTCGAGGAGCTCCTGGAGTCGATGCGCATCCCGACCGACGGCCGGCTCATCGACGTGCAGATCGCGCTCGCCAAGGGCGCCACGGTCGAGCAGGTCTTCGAGTCCACGGCGATCGACCCGTGGTTCCTCGATCAGATCGTGCTGATCAACGAGATCGCCGCGCTCGTGCGGGATGCCGACGGGCTCGACGAGCAGACCCTCCGCCTCGCGAAGCGGCACGGCTTCTCGGACGCGCAGCTCGCGGAGCTGCGCGGCCTCGAGGAGGGCGAGGTCCGGGCGATCCGCCGCAACGCGGGCATCCGCCCCGTCTACAAGACGGTGGACACCTGCGCCGGCGAGTTCCCCGCCTACACGCCGTACCACTACTCGAGCTACGACCAGGAGACCGAGATCAGCGCCTCGGACCGCCGCAAGGTGATCATCCTCGGCGCCGGGCCCAACCGCATCGGCCAGGGCATCGAGTTCGACTACTCCTGCGTGCACGCCTCCTTCGCGCTCTCGGACGCCGGGTTCGAGACCATCATGATCAACTGCAACCCGGAGACGGTCTCGACCGACTACGACACCTCGGACCGGCTCTACTTCGAGCCGCTCACGCTCGAGGACGTGCTCGAGATCGTCGACGCGGAGCGCGCGAGCGGCGAGCTCGTCGGCGTGATCGTGCAGCTCGGCGGGCAGACCGCGCTGGGGCTCGCCAAGGGCCTCGAGGCGGCCGGAGTGCCCGTGCTCGGCACGAGCCCCGCCGCGATCGACCTCGCCGAGGAGCGGGGGCAGTTCGCCGGCATCCTCGACGACGCCGGCCTCGCCTCGCCCGCCAACGGCACCGCGATCGACCGCGCGAGCGCGCAGGACGTGGCCGAGCGCATCGGCTTCCCGGTGCTCGTGCGCCCGAGCTTCGTGCTCGGCGGCCGCGGCATGGAGATCGTCTTCGACGCCGCGCAGCTCGACGACTACTTCGAGCGCACGGCCGGGGAGGTCGTCGTGTCGTCGACGCATCCGCTGCTCGTCGACCGCTTCCTCGACGACGCGACCGAGATCGACGTGGACGCCCTCTACGACGGCGAGGAGCTGTTCATCGGCGGCATCATGGAGCACATCGAGGAGGCGGGCATCCACTCGGGCGACTCCGCCTGCACGCTGCCCGCCATCACGCTCTCGAACCGGGTGCTCGGCGAGGTCCGCGAGGCCACGGGCAGGATCGCCGCGGGCATCGGGGTCAACGGACTGCTCAACGTGCAGTTCGCGATCAGCGCCGGCCGACTCTACGTGATCGAGGCCAACCCGCGCGCCTCGCGCACGGTGCCCTTCGTCTCGAAGGCGCTGGGCGTGCAGCTCGCCAAGGCCGCGAGCCGGGTCATGGCCGGGGCGAGCATCGCCGAGCTGCGGGGCGAGGGCATGTTGCCCGAGACGGACGGCACCTTCCAGCCTCTCGACACCCCGGTCTCGGTGAAGGAGGCGGTGCTCCCGTTCAAGCGCTTCCGGACGCTCGAGGGCTCGATCGTCGACACGCTGCTCACCCCGGAGATGCGCTCCACCGGCGAGGTCATGGGCATCGACCGCGACTTCCCCCGGGCCTTCGCGAAGAGCCAGCTGGCGGCCTACGGCGGCCTGCCCGCGACCGGCAACGTGTTCGTCTCGGTGAACGACCGCGACAAGCGCGCCATCGTGGCGCCGATCATGCGGCTCGTGGATCTCGGCTTCACGCTCTACGCGACCGAGGGCACCGTGCAGGTGCTCGGGCGCCACGGCATCTCGGCGGAGCGCGTCGGCAAGTTCACCCGCGACGGCGACCACGAGGACCCGGCGCTGCCGAACATCGTCGAGATGATCCACGGCGGCGAGATCGACATGGTCATCAACACGCCCTCCGCGGGCAACACCTCGCGCGGCGACGGCTACGAGATCCGCACGGCCGCCGTGGCCGCGGACCTGCCGATCTTCACCACGATGTCGGAGCTGCAGGCCGCGGTCGGCTCCTTCGAGGCGATGCAGCACGGCTTCGACGTCACCTCCCTGCAGGAGTACCACGCACAGCGAAAGGCACGAGTGTGATCACTTCGACGATCCCGATCGTGGACCCGAGGCCCTTCGGGGTCCGGCTCGCCGAGACCATGGACGAGTACGGCCACCTCTGCGTGGGCATCGATCCGCACACCTATCTGCTCGAGCAGTGGGGGCTGCCGGTCTCCGCGGTCGGCGCGCACGAGTTCGGCCTGCGCATCATCGAGAAGCTCCGGGGCCGGGTCGGCATCGTCAAGCCGCAGGTCGCGTTCTACGAGCGCTTCGGGGCCAACGGCTTCAAGGTGCTCGAGGACGTCTTCGCGGCGGCCCGCGAGGCCGGGCTCATCGTGATCGCGGACGTGAAGCGCGGCGACGTCGGGTCGACGCTCGACGCCTACGCCGAAGCGTGGCTCACGCCCGGCATGCCGCTCGAGGCGGATGCGATGACGATCAACCCGTACCAGGGCTTCGATACCTTCAGGAAGCCGCTGGACATGACGGAGTCCTACGGCAAGGGGCTGTTCGTCCTGGCGGCGACCTCCAACCCCGAGTCGGCGTCGGTGCAGACCGCGCGCCGGGTGCGGGGCTCGCAGGAGGGCCGCACGGTGGCGGGCGGCATCGCGGCGCGCGCCGCGCAGTGGAACCGCGAGCACTCGGCCGGGCGCGAGCAGGGGTCGGTGGGCGTCGTCATCGGCGCCACCGTGGACCTCGATCTGCTCGACATCGACACCGAGGACCTCGCGGCCGAGCCGAACACGCCCATCCTCGCGCCCGGGTTCGGGCATCAGGGCGCGGAGTTCGCCGACGTACGGAGGATTTTCGGCAAGTCGGCGGAGAATGTCATCGTGACCTCTTCGCGCGGCATGCTCGAGAACGGCCTCGACGGCCTCGATCGTGCGATCGACACCCAGCTGGCAACACTGAAAACCGCATTTGCATGAACCAGACACCCCCACCCGTCGACCGCGTCGCGGCCTCCCGCGCGGCGGTCGCGGCCCGGCGCGCCCGCGCGTCGATCAAGGCGCGGATGGCGAGCGGCGCGGCCCGGCCGCTCGACGTGCTCGCGGCGTCCGAGAACCCCGAGAGCGCCGCGGCCTCGCTGCGCGTCACGCAGTTCCTGCGCTCGATCCCCCATATCGGGGTGACCAAGACGGAGCGGATCCTCGCCGACCTGGGGATCGCGCCGGTCAAGCGGCTCGGCGGGCTCGGCCGCAACCAGCGGGCGCGGCTCGAGGAGTTCCTGGAGGGCTGGGAGCGGTCGAGCCCGCAGGCGCCGCGGGTCGTGGTGCTCGCCGGCCCCACCGCGGTGGGGAAGGGCACCGTCTCCCGGTACATCCGCGAGCACTATCCGCAGGTGCACATCTCGGTCTCCGCCACCACGCGCGCGCCGCGGCCGGGCGAGGTCGAGGGCAGGGACTACTACTTCCTCGGCGAGGACGAGTTCGACCGGCTCATCGCGGAGGACGAACTGCTCGAATACGCCACGGTGCACAACTCGTACCGCTACGGCACGCCGCGCGGCCCCATCCTCGAGCATCTCGCGCAGGAGCGCCCCGTGCTGCTCGAGATCGACCTCCAGGGGGCACGCCAGGTCCGCGAGCACATGCCAGAGGCTAGAATGGTGTTTCTGCTGCCGCCGAGCTGGGACGAGCTCGTCAACCGGCTCATCGGCAGGGGCACCGAGTCCCCGGAGGAACAGGACCGCCGACTCGCGACCGCGAAGGTCGAGCTCGCCGCACAGGACGAGTTCGACGCCCGCGTCGTGAACGACACCGTTCCCCGGGCCGCGCAGGAGATCGTGCGGCTCATGGGGCTCGACCACGACATCAACGACTGAGAGGACTCCGCATGATTGACAAGCCCAAGGGGATCATCGATCCGCCGCTGGACGATCTGCTGAACCGCGTCGACAGCAGCTATCAGCTGGTGACCTTCGCATCCAAGCGCGCGCGGCAGATCAACGACTACTACAGCGACCTGCAGGACGGCGCCATCTACAACAACGTCGGGCCGCTCGTCGACTCCAACGTGGACGACAAGCCGCTGTCGATCGCGCTGCGCGAGATCAACGAGGGCAAGCTCGTCATGCACGAGCCCAAGCAGGAGGAGATCGTGCTCGAGGAGTCCGCGGAGGACCTGCTGGACTTCGGCGACGACTCGGTCAGCCCGGCAGAATCCGAGTAGCCGCCGATGATGGGCGCCCTCGGGGGTTCCTCGCTGCGGGTGGCGGTCGGCGTCACGGGCGGCATCGCCGCCTACAAGGCCGTCTCCGTCATCCGCTCGCTCGTGCTGCTCGGCCACCACGTGGACGTGATCGCGACCGGGGCCGCGCTCCGCTTCGTCGGCGCGCCGACCTTCGAGGCGATCAGCGGCAACCCGGTGCGGACGGATCTCTACGAGAACGTCGACACGGTGCAGCACGTGGCGCTCGGCCAATCGGCCGACGTGATCGCCGTGGTCCCCGCGACCGCCAACACGCTGGCCAAGCTCGCGACCGGCATGGCCGACGACTTGCTCACGAACACGGTGCTCGCCTCCCTCGCGCCCGTGGTCGTGGCCCCCGCCATGCACACCGAGATGTGGCAGAACCCCGCGACGCAGGCCAACGCCAGGCGGCTCGACGAGCGCGGCGTGACCTTCGTGGGGCCCGAATCGGGGCGGCTCACGGGCAGCGACGAGGGCCCCGGGCGGCTCGCGGAGCCCGAGGAGATCGTGAACGCGATCGTCTCGGCGGCGCGCCGCGGGCAGCGCGAGCGCCTCGCGGCCGAGCGCGGCCGGGATCTCGTGGGCCACACGGTCCTCGTCACCGCGGGCGGCACCCGCGAGCCCATCGACCCGGTGCGCTTCCTCGGCAACCGCTCCTCCGGCAGGCAGGGCGTCGCGATCGCCCGGAAGGCGGCCGAGCGCGGCGCCGAGGTCACCCTCGTCGCGGCGAACATCGAGGTGCCGACCCCGGAGGACGTCCGCGTCGTGCTCGTCTCGAGCGCGGAGCAGATGGCCGCCGCCTGCGCCGAGCTCGCGCCGCGGCAGGACGCGATCGTGATGGCGGCCGCCGTGGCGGACTACCGCCCCGAGCACGTCCAGGCGGGCAAGATCAAGAAGGAGGCCACGGGCGACGACCTCACCCTGACCTTCAAGAAGAACCCGGACATCCTCAAGAACATGGTCGCGGCCCGCGTGCCGGGCCAGACCATCATCGGCTTCGCCGCCGAGACGGAGGAGGACGACGAGGCGCGCCTCGAGCTGGGGCGCGCGAAGATCCGACGCAAGGGATGCGACTTCCTGGTGCTCAACCGCGTCGGATGGCACCACGGCTTCGCCCGCGACGAGACGGCCATCCAGATCCTCGACCTCGACGGGCACGTCGTGTCCGAGGCCGTGGGCGACAAGATGTCGGTGGCCGATAGCATCCTGGACCTCGTGCACGAGCACGAATAGCCGTCCTCGACGGCGCACCATCACTCCGCAGTCCTCCCACGTGCCGCCGAGCGCAGGCGAAGCGGCGCGCACTCCCAGGGAAAGAGAGTCAACAATGTCAGCACTCCGCCTCTTCACGTCGGAATCGGTGACCGAAGGCCACCCCGACAAGATCTGCGATCAGATCTCCGACGGCATCCTCGACGATCTGCTCAGGCAGGATCCCAACTCCCGAGTCGCGGTCGAGACGCTCGTCACCACCGGACAGGTCCACGTCGCGGGCGAGATCCGCACCGAGGGCTACGCCGACATCGCCGGCATCGTCCGCCGCACCATCACGGAGATCGGCTTCGTGTCGAGCGACATGGGCTTCGACGGCAACCTCTGCGGCGTCTCCGCCTCGGTGGGCGCCCAGTCGGCCGAGATCGCGAGCGGCGTGGAGACCTCGCTGCAGCATCGCGAGGGCGGCGGCGAGGACGAGATCGCGAAGCTCGGCGCCGGCGACCAGGGCATCATGTTCGGATACGCGAGCGACGAGACCCCCGAGCTCATGCCGCTGCCCGTCTGGGTCGCGCACCGCCTCTCGGAGCGGCTCACGGAGGTGCGCAAGAACGGCGTGCTCGGCTACCTGCGCCCCGACGGCAAGACCCAGGTGACGATCGGCTACGACGAGGACGACGTGCCCCGCACCGTCGACACCGTGGTCGTCTCGACCCAGCACGACGGCGACATCCCGCTCGAGCGGCTGCGGCGGGACGTCCGCGCCGAGGTCATCGACGCCGTCCTCGGCGGGCTCGGGCTCGACGCCTCGGAGCTCAAGGTGTTCGTGAACCCGGCCGGGCCCTTCGTGCTCGGCGGCCCCGCCGCGGACGCCGGGCTCACCGGGCGGAAGATTATCGTCGACACCTACGGCGGGATGGCGCGCCACGGCGGCGGGGCCTTCTCGGGCAAGGACCCGTCCAAGGTCGACCGCTCCGCCGCCTACGCCATGCGCTGGGTCGCGAAGAACGTGGTCGCGGCGGGCTTCGCGAAGCGCGCGGAATTCCAGGTGGCCTACGCCATCGGCTCCTCCGAGCCGGTCGGCCTCTACTGCGAGACCTTCGGCACGCACACCGTCGAGCCCGCGCGCATCGTCGCCGCGGTCGAGCGCGTCTTCGACCTGCGGCCGGGCGCGATCATCCGGGATCTCGACCTCACCCGCCCCATCTACTCGCTCACCTCGGCGTACGGCCACTTCGGCCGCGAGCTGCCCGAGTTCACGTGGGAGCGCACCGACCGCGTGGAAGCGCTGCGCGCGGCGCTCGACTGACGATGCTCGGGGGCGGCGGCGCGCCGGACCCGACCCCCGGGGCCGGGCAGGGGGAGGAGGAGCACCGCGTCGCCCGCGTGGTGCTCGACTCCCCGCTGCCGCAGCTCGATCGCGTCTTCGAGTACGAGATCCCGCCGGCGCTGCGCGGCCGGGTCGGCGCCGGGATGCGCGTGAAGGCGCCCCTGCGCACGGGCGGCCGCCTGGTGCGCGGATTCGTGCTCGGCACGGCTGCCACCCCCGAGTACTCGGGGCGTCTCGCCCCGCTCGACTCCCTCGAATCCCCGGCACGGGTGCTGACGGCGCCCATCGCGGAGCTCGCCCGGCGCGTCGCGGACCGCCAGGCCGGGACGATGGCCGATGTGCTGCGGCTCGCGATCCCGAATCGCTCGGTGCGCCTCGAGCAGGAATGGCTCGAGGAGCGGGAGGCGGATCCGATTCCCGCGGAGGAGCCGCTCGCACCGCCGTCGGGATCGCTCGCGGAGGACTACGGCGAGGAGGCGGCGGTCGCGCTCGCCGCGGAGGGCGATGGCGCGCGCATCGCGCTGCGGGCGGTGCCCGGCGTCGCCGAGGGCGCGCCCCGATACCTCTCGACGTTCGCGGAGATCGCCGCCGCGACCCTCGCGCGCGGCAGGTCGGTGCTGGTGCTGCTGCCCGACTACCGGGATCTCGACCTGGCGCTCGAGCGGTTCGGCGCGCAGCTGCCGGCGTCGCGCATCCGCCCGATCGACGGGCGGCACAAGCCCAAGCCCCGCTACGAGCAGTTCCTCCGCGCCCTCGAGCCCATCCCCCAGGTGATCGTGGGCAACCGCGCGGCGGTGTACGCGCCGGCTCACGAGCTCGGCATGATCCTGATGTGGGACGACGGCGACGAGTCGTATCGCGAGCCCCACGCCCCCTATGCGCACAGCCGCGAGGTCGCGCTCATGCGCAGCGGGATCGAGGGGGCGGGCATCGTGTTCGCGAGCCATTCGCCCTCGCTCGAGGCGCGCCGGCTCGTGCGCACGGGATGGCTGCGCGAGTTCGCGCCGTCGCGTCGCTCCCGCCCGCGCATCATCCCCGCCTCGACGACCATGACGGACGACCCCCGGGCGCAGGCCGCGCGCATCCCCGAGGCGGCGTGGCGCGCGGCGCGCGAGGGGCTCGAGCGCGGTCCGGTGCTCGTCCAGGTGGGCCGCGCGGGCTATCGCCCGGGGCTGGCCTGCGCGCACTGCCGGACGCTCGCGCGCTGCACCCGCTGCGGAGGGCCGCTCGGCCAGCGGCACGCGAACGCGGCGCCGAGCTGCACGGTGTGCGGGCAGGTGCACGCGGCGTGGCTCTGCCCGGAGTGCAGCGGGCAGCAGCTGCGGGGCACCGGCGCGGGGCACGAGCGGACGGCCGAGGAGCTGGGCAGGGCGTTCCCGGGCGCCAAGGTGCTGGTCGCCGACGGCGAGAAGCGCGTCGTCGGCGTGCCGGACGAGCCCGCCCTGGTGATCTCCACGCGCGGCGCCGAGCCGGTCGCCGAGGGCGGCTACCGGGCGGTACTGCTGCTCGACACCGAGGGGGCGCTCATGCGCGAGTCGCTCGACACCGTGGTGTTCGCGCTGCGCGCCTGGTCGAACGCCGCCGCGCTCGCAGCCCGGGGCGGCTCGGTGATGCTCACCGGCGCCCCCTCGGCTCCGCTGGTCGCCCTCCGGGACTGGCAGCAGGAGTCCTGGCTCGATCACGAGCTGGACGAGCGCCGGGCCCTGGAATTCCCGCCCGCGGTGCGGGTCGCGTCGGTGCGGGGCAGCGAGGACGAGGTGGACGGCGCGCTCCGCCGGCTCCGCGATCTCGACCCGGCGGGGCTCCACGTCCTCGGGCCGGTGCCGGACCCCGAGGACGCGAACCTGCAGCGGGCCGTGCTCCGCTTCCCCTATCGCGCGGGCGCCGAGATCGCAGCGGCGCTGAAGAGCGAGCTCGTCACCCGCGCGACGAGCGCCCGTGCGGGAGCCGCCCGTCGAGGCGGGCACCGGCCGGCCTCGACGCTGCGCGTCAAGATGGATGCGCCGGACATCTTCTAAGCCGCGACGGGCCGCCCGCCGAGGAGCGCGCCGCGATCATCCCCGCCGCAGGGCGGCGGCGAGGTCGCGGACGATCTCGCCGGCGGGCCGCTCCTCGGCGCTCCGGTAGCCCGTCCCGGCCCACAGGTGCAGCCGCTCCGGGTCCTCCGCGGCGGCCGCCGCCCGGCGGATGGGCCGGGTGAGGTGGTGGACCGCGGGGTAGGCGAACGGCGCCTGCGCGCCGTGGCGCTCGATGAAGCCGTTGCGCAGGGCGCGCGCGGGCCGGCCGGTGAAGCAGTGCGTCACGACCGTCTCCTCGAACCTCGGGTCCGCGAGGGCCCTGCGGTGCGCGGGTGCGGTGCCGGCCTCCTCCGAGCGCAGGAGCAGCGTGCCGATCGCGACGGCCTCGGCGCCGGCGTCGAGCAGCGCGCGGATCGCGCCGGGGCCGTCCACGCCGCCCGCCGCGATCACGGGCAGGCCGACGCCGTCGACGACGCGCCGCACGAGCTCGGCTCCGTCGACGGGGGAGGGGAGCCGGCGCGGATCGTGACCCGCGCTGTGCCCGCCGGCGCCCGGCCCCTGCACGACGAGGCCGTCGACGCCGAGCTCCGCGGCGCTCCGCCCCTCCTCGGGCGTGGTCACCGAGGCGAGCACCGCGGTGCCGACGGCGTGCAGCGCGGCCACCTCGGCGGCGTCGGGCAGTCCGAAGGTCAGCGAGACCACGGGCACGGGATGATCGAGCAGCCACTCGAGCTTCGCCGTCCAGAGATCGTCGTCGTCCACGGGCTCCGGATCGATCCCGACCCCGAGCGCTTCCGCCTCGGGAACGAGCGCCTCGGCGTAGGCGCGGAAGGTGTCCGCATCCATCGGCCGGCGGTTCGGGACGAAGAGGTTGACGCCGAAGCGGTCGGTGCGCGCGCGGACCCGGCCGACCTGCTCGGCGAGCGAGTCGACGGTCGCGTAGCCGCCCGCGAGGAAGCCGAAGCCGCCGGCCTCCGCGACGGCGATCACGAGTTCGGGCGTGGACGGTCCTCCCGCCATGGGGGCTGCGAGGATCGGGACCGGGAGGGCTCCGAGCGGTCGGTTGCGGGTCATGGGCGCTCCTTCCTGCGCGGGGCCGCCGCGGGCCGCCCCGATCATGCCGTGTACGAGATCCGCGGCGGCCGGCCGCCGCGGACCACCCGTCCCACGAAGGCGAGCACGCGGTCCGCCTCCGTGCCGAAGGGATTGTCGGTGATGAGATAGGTCCAGGTCGACGCGGGGCGGCGAAGGCCGAGGCCCTCGAGGTCGAGGTCCTGCTCGGCGGCGCGCTCCAGGTCGGCGCGGCTCGCGGCCGCGGCGGCCGAGGCGATGCCGCGGAAGGACTCGACGGCGATGAGCGAGAACTCCTCGAGCGGGTTCTGCCGCCCCAGGGCGCGGAGGTGGATCCCCTCGCGGACGTCGGCGAGGCGGTTCACGTGCCGGCTCCACCCGCGGTCGAGGTGGTGCAGGACGACCTGTCTCGCGAAACCGCGCCGATCGCGCCAGCGCTCGGCCCGCCCCGGGTCGGCGGGCCAGAGCCCCCGCAGGTACCGGTCCAGCGCTTCGTCCTCGCGGAGCACCCGCTCGCGCGTGTCGAGGAGCAGCGCCCGGTGCTCGTCCGCGGCCCGGTGATAGTCGCGGGTGGTCCGGTGCAGCTGCATCCGCCGGCCCTCCGCCACCCGCTGCGCGTGGTCGTAGAGGGCCCGGAGCTCCGGGGACTCGATCGGCCCTTCCGCGGGGATCTCCGTGCGGCGGTCGAGGACGAGGTGCTCGCGGACCACGGGGTCCTCGAAGGCGGTGAAGAACACCGAGGAGCCGGGGTCGCCCTGGCGGCCCGCCCGGCCGCGCAGCTGATGATCGAGCCTGGCGCTCTCGTACCTGCCCAGTCCGAGGACCAGGAGCCCGCCGGCGTCGGCGGCGCCGGGGCCGAGCCGGATGTCGACGCCGCGCCCCGCCATCTGGGTGGAGACGGTGACGGCGCCCAGGCGGCCTGCGCGGGCGATGGTCTCGGCCTCCTCGGCGTCGTTCTTGGCGTTGAGGACCGCCGGATGCACGCCCGCGGCCCGGAGCCGGTCCGCGAACCGCTCCGACTCCGCGACGCTGGCCGTTCCGACGAGCACCGGCCGGTCGGCCCGCGCGGCCTCGAGGACGCGCTCCGCCGCCGCGTCGTCGCGCTCCCGGATGCCGGCGAACAGCCGGTCGGGCTCGTCCTCGCGGATGCACGGGCGGTGGGCGGGCACCACCGCGGTCTTCAGCTGCAGGTCGTCGGCGAGCCGCTCGGCGGCTTCGAGGGCGGTGCCGCTCATCCCGGTGATGCTCCGATAGCCGCGCACGACGCTCTCGACGAGGACCTGGTCGAGGATCTCGGCCCGGACGGTGACCTCGAGCCCCTCCTTGCGCTCGACGGCGGCGTGCAGCCCGTCCGGCCAGCGGCGCCGGTCGGCAGTGCGCCCGCGCGCATCGCTCACGAGCCGCAGGCGCCCGTCGCGGACGACGTAGTGGACGTCCCGCTCGAGCACGGCGCGGGCGTGCAGGGCCACGTGGGCGGCGCTCATGAGCTCGGCGCGGTCCTCGGCGTAGAGGTCCTCGACGTCGAGCGCCTCCTCGAGCCGGGCGATGCCCGCGTCGGTGAATCCGGCGTTCCGCCGCTCGCCGTCCAGGGTGTAGTCGATCTCGGGGCGGAGCCCGGCGATGATCGATGTCAGGGTCTCCTCCTCCTCGGCGGCGTCGGCCTCGCCGGCGAGGACGAGCGGCACCGTCGCGTCGTCGAGCAGCACCGCGTCGAGCTCGTCGATCACGGCGACGTCGGGCTCCGGCACGAGCCGGTCCTCGGGGTCGGTGCGCTGCCGGTCCCGGAGCAGGTCGAAGCCGACCGCGTGGATCGTGGCGTGGACGATGTCCGCGCGATAGGCGGCCTGCCGCTCGGCGTGCGGCATCCGCTCGGCCACGGCGGCTCCGCGCAGCCCGAGCGCCTCGAACAGCGGCAGCCCCTCCGCCGCGTCCCGCGCGGCGAGGAAGTCGTTGGCGGACAGCACGTGGACGCGGCGCCCGGCGAGCGCGTGCACCGCCGCGACCAGGTGGCCGACGAGCGTCTTGCCCTCCCCGGTCGCCATGTCGACGACGAGGCCGCGCAGCATGCACGCCGCCGCGAGCAGCTGCTCGCGGCGCGGGTCGAGCCCGAGCCGTCGCCGCGCGTGCTCCGCGGTCCACCCGAGCAGGCGCGCGAGCGCGTCGTCGCGTCGGAGCATCCCGCCCTCCGCGCCGGGCCGCCGGTCGACGAGCCGCGCGTCGTCCAGGGGGCGGAGCGAGACGGCGAAGGCGGCGGCGCGATCGGCGAGAGCCGCGTGGCGGCGGGTGTCGACGGTGCCGGGCTCCTGTCGGAGGCGCCGGAAGGGCAGCGCGATCCGCTCCCACGGGGAGCGGGGCCGGGATGCGATGCGTCGGCGGGTCATCGCCCCCAGCCTAGCGCCGCCGCCAGGACGGGGGACGGGCGCTCCATCCGATGTCGGGGGCCGCTCGTAGGATGAGCGGCATGGACAGGCAGGAGCCTCAGGGCGGAGACTTCATCCGGGTGGTGGGCGCGGCCACCAACAATCTGCGCGATGTCACGGTGGACGTGCCGAAGAAGGCGCTCACCGCGGTCACCGGCGTCTCGGGCTCGGGCAAGTCCTCGCTCGTGCTCGACACGATCGCCGCGGAGGCGCAACGGCTGGTGAACGACTCCTATCCCGCGTTCGTGCGCAACCGGCTGCCGCACCTGCCCGAGCCGGAGGTGCAGTCGATGAGCGGGCTCACCTTCACCGCGCTCATCGACCAGCGGCGCTTCACGGGCAACGCCCGGTCGACCGTGGCGACCGCCGCCGACATCGCGCCGCTGCTGCGACTCGTGTTCTCGCGGATCGGCGAGCCCTCGGCCGGATATTCGCCGGCCTACTCCTTCAACGACCCGGCCGGCATGTGCCCCCGCTGCGACGGCCTCGGCACGGTCGTCGACATCGACCTGGACGAGCTCATCGACCCAGAGAAGAGCATCGACGAGGGGCCGGTGCGGTTCAGCCAGTTCCGGCCGGGCGTCTACCGCTGGAAGCGGTTCGCCTACTGCGGCCTATTCGACCGGCGCAAGCCGCTCAAGGACTACACGGAGGAGGAGATGCGGCTCTTCCTCTACGCGGAGCAGCTGAAGCTGCCGGCCCCGGAGCCGGAGTTCCCGAAGACGGCCCGGTTCGACGGGGTGGTCACGCGGATCCGCGACGTGTACATCCGCAACCGCCCCGAGAAGATGTCGGCGGCCGTGCGGGAGGAGCTGGACCGCATCCTCACCCGGCGGCGCTGCCCCGAGTGCGAGGGCGCCCGCCTCAACGAGGCGGCCCGGTCCAGCCTGATCGACGGCCGGTCGATCGTCGACTGGACCGGGATGTCGGTCTCGGCCCTCCACGCCCTGCTCGCGACGATGGACGATCCGCGGGTGGCTCCCGCGGTGCACGGCATGCGGCGCACCCTCGGCGCACTCGTCTCGGTGGGGCTCGGCTACCTCACCCTCGACCGGCAATCCTCGACGCTCTCCGGCGGCGAGGCGCAGCGGGTGAAGATCGTCAGGCATCTCGGCAGTGCGCTGACCGACGTCACCTACGTCTTCGACGAGCCGTCCTCCGGCCTGCACCCGGCGGACGTGCAGCGGCTGAACCGGCTGCTGCGGGAGCTGCGCGACGCGGGCAACACCGTCGTGGTGGTCGAGCACCATCCGCAGGTCATCCGGACGGCCGACCACGTGATCGACATGGGGCCGGGGGCCGGCCGCGAAGGCGGCTCGGTGCAGTTCGAGGGCGATCCCGCGGCCCTCGTCGGGAGCGGCACCATCACGGGGCGGCTGCTCGCGCGGCCGCTCGAGCCGGCGGCGGCCGTGCGGCGGGAGCGGGGCAGCGTCCGCGTCGAGCGGGCGAGCGCGCACAACCTCACGGGCTTCGACGTGGAC
Source organism: Gulosibacter sp. 10 (assembly GCF_900163695.1). Taxonomy (GTDB): domain Bacteria; phylum Actinomycetota; class Actinomycetes; order Actinomycetales; family Microbacteriaceae; genus Gulosibacter. The sequence continues at coordinate 144,967 of NZ_FUIC01000008.1, read as the reverse complement.
ATCCCGCTCGGGGTGCTGACCGCGATCACGGGGGTGGCCGGCTCCGGCAAGAGCTCGCTCGCCACGGTGGAGCTGCCCGGGCAGCGGCCCGACTTCGTCGTCGTCGGGCAGGATCCGCTGCGCGGCGGCGTCCGGTCCACGTCGCTCAGCGTGCTCGGCATCGCGGACGCGGTGCGCGAGCGGTTCGCCCGGGCATCGGGCCTCGCCCCCGCGTGGTTCAGCTTCAACTCGAAGGGCGCGTGCCCCGCCTGCAGGGGAAAGGGCTACATCACGACGGAGCTCGCCTTCCTCGACGACGTGGCCACGCCCTGCGACGTGTGCGGCGGCGCGCGGTTCAACGAGGAGGCGCTCGCCGCGAGGATCCGGGGGCGGAGCATCGCCGACGTGCTCGGGATGACCGCGGACGACCTCGCGGCGCTGTTCGCGGACGATCCCGAGATCGTCTCGGCGATGCGGTGGATGGATCGGGTCGGCCTCGGCTACATCGCGGTCGGCCAGTCGCTCGACACGCTCTCCGGCGGCGAGAAGCAGCGGCTGCTGCTCGCGAAGCACCTCGGCGCCTCCGCGGATCTCACCCGCGAGCGAATCGTGCTCGACGAGCCGACGACCGGCCTGCACCCGGGCGACGTCGATCGCATCAACGACCTCTTCGCGGAGCTCGTCGATGCGGGAGCCACCCTGGTCGTGGTCGACCACAACCTCCGGGTCATCGCCAGGGCGGACCGCGTCATCGACATCGGCCCGGGGGCAGGGGCCGACGGCGGGCGCCTGCTCGTGACGGGCACCCCCGCCGAGGTGATGCGGTGCGAGGCCTCCCTCACCGGCCGCGCGCTCCGAGCGGCCGCCGAGGGCTAGAGGCGCTCCTCGGCATAGCGGTGCAGCGCGTCGCGCACGAACTCCGCGCCCGCGGCCCCGCCCTCCGAGGTCGCGTAGTTCGCCCCGAATCGGGGATCCGCGACGTACATGTCGGCGAGTCCCCGCACGTAGCCGGCGATGTCGCCGTCGGGCGCGGCCGCCGGCGTGCCGGGCACGCCGCGAAGCCATTCGACGTGCCGGTGCGCGAGCGCCTGCGCCTCCTCGGACGCCGGGTCGACGCCGCGCTCCGCGGCGGAGGACCAGTCGTTCGCGAGGTCCGCGACCCGACGCTGCCAGTCGGCGCGCTCCGCTTCGGAGAGGGAGCGCCACCAGCGGTCGCCCTCGGCATACGCGTCGGCGCCCCAGCGCTGCTCCACCTCCTCGCGGTACCGGGTGTGGTCGAATCCATCGAACATGGTCGTGGCCATGAGTACTCCTCCTTCTTGCAATACCTCGATCGTGGACCGCACGGACGCGATCTGGCGTCCGAGCCGATCCCGCTCCTCGCGGAGCCACTCGAGATGGCTCTCGAGCGCCTCGACCGGATCGGACTGACGGTCGAGCACCTCCGCGATCTGCGGCAGCCCGAGGCCGAGCTCGCGCAGCAGCAGGATGCGCTGGAGGCGCACGAGCGCCTCTTCGTCGTAGCGGCGATAGCCGTTGCCCCCGATGCGGGTGGGCTCGAGCAGCCCGATGGCGTCGTAGTGGCGCAGCGTGCGGCTCGTCGTGCCCGCGAGCTTGGCGATCTCCTGAATCGACCAGTCCATGTGGTCCTCCTCGGTCGTCGGCGACTCCACGCTATTGGTTGACGCAACGTCAAGGTCAAGCACCGACCCCGCAGGAACTCCGAACGAGGCGGCACCCAGCACTCCGAATCGAGATCAGGTACGGACAGCTTGCCTATTTATAAGCAATTAATGCGTCAATTTGTAAGTATGATTTGCAATCACTTGCACACAATGCATGTTCTCCCGACTATGGGAGGAATCGACACAAGGGAGTTTCATGCGCATCACCATCGGCGAGTTCCTGCTCACCCGCCTCGCCCAGGCCGGCATCACCGAGGTCATCGGCGTGCCCGGCGACTTCAACCTCAATCTGCTCGAGCAGATCGACGAGTTCGACGGCATCCGGTTCGTCGGCACCTGCAACGAGCTCAACGCCGCCTACGCGGTGGACGGGTACGCGCGCTCCCGAGGCCTCGGCGCGCTCATGACCACCTACGGAGTGGGGGAGCTCAGCGCGCTGAACGGCATCGCCGGCGCCGCCGCCGAGCACGTGCCGATGATCTCGATCGCGGGCGCGCCGCCGCTCTACGCGACGGAGGGCCGCTACGACCTCCACCACACGATGGCGGACGGCGACTTCACGAACATGCTCGCGAGCGTCGGCCAGTTCACCGCGGCCGCGGTGCGCATCACCCCGGCCAACGCCGCCGAGGAGATCGACCGCGCCCTGCACACCGCCCTGCGCGAGAAGCGGCCGGTGCACATCCAGGTGCCCTCGGACATCTCCCACCTCACCATCGAGGCTCCCGAGGCGCCCTTCGACCCCGCCGCGAGCATCGCGTCGAGCGACCCGGAGCGGCTCGAATCGGCGGTATCGCGCGTGCTCGAACTGTTCGAGGCCGCCGAGCGCCCCGCGCTGCTGGTCGATCTCGACGCGGACCGGCACGGCTTCGCGGCCAAGCTGCAGGCCTTCGCCGAGAAGACGGGCACGCGCTACGCGCAGCTCAACTCGGGCAAGGCGATCCTCGACGAGCGGCACCCGCTCTTCCTGGGCACCTACAACGGCGCCGCCTCCGCGCCCGGCGTGCGCGAGGCGATCGAGGAGGCCGATTTCCTCCTCACCACGACGCCCCGGCTCATCGAGGGCAACTCGGGCGGCTTCTCCGCGAAGCTCCCCCGTGAGGCGACCGTCGACTTCGGCGACCAGCACGTCGGCATCCACGGCGTGGACTACATCGGCATCGACGTGCTCGAACTGCTCGACGTGCTGCTCGAGCGCGCGCCCGAGCGCGCTGGCGCGGCTCCGGAGCCCGCCGCCGAGCCGGAGCCGTGGCGGGCGGACCGCGACGCGCCGCTGACGCAGGCGCGGCTCTGGCCGCGCTTCGGCCGCTTCTTCCGCGAGGAGGACGTGGTGATCGCGGAGGCCGGCACCTCGAACATCGGGCTGGGCACCCAGACGCTGCCCGCGGGCGTGAAGTACATCAACTCGGCGATCTGGGGATCGATCGGATACACCCTGCCCGCGCTGCTCGGCAGCCAGCTCGCCGCGCGCGAGCGACGCCACATCCTGTTCATCGGCGACGGCTCCTTCCAGCTCACCGCGCAGGAGCTCTCCACCATCCTGCGCGAGGACCTCGCGCCCATCATCGTGCTCGTGAACAACCGCGGCTACACGATCGAGCGCTGGATCCTCGGCATGCGCTCCGAGTACAACGACGTCGCCGACTGGGACTACGGCGCCCTGCCGAAGGTGTTCCGCCCGGACACCTCGATGGTCTCCTACTCCGCCCGCACCGAGGGGGAGCTCGAAGAGGCGCTCGCGGCGATCGAGTCCTCCTCCGAGGGCGCCTTCCTCGAGCTGCACCTCGACCCTGAGGACGCGCCGGCCGGCCTCCAGGGCTTCGGCCCGATGACGGCCGACTTCGACTACGGCCCCCGCGGCCCGCGGAACGCCTGAACCGGATCGGCCGGCGGAGGCCGGGCGCTGTCATCCGGCGCCCGGCCTCCGCGGCGGCTCCCGGCGAGCGCGCGCCGGGGCCGCCGCCGTTCAGCCGAGGATGCCCTCATGCAGCGCCCGGAGCACGGCGTTCGTGCGATCCCTCGCGCCGAGCTTCGCGAGGATCACCGACAGGTGGTTCTTCACGGTCCCCTCGGCCAGGTGCACGATCTCCGCGATCTGCCGGTTCGTGTAGCCCTCGGCGACGAGGCGGAGCACCTCGAGCTCCCGTCCGGTCAGCGGCTGCACGGGCGCGTCGTCGGCGCCGGCCGGCGGCGGGCCCGATCGGATGGCCCTGAGCAGCCGGTCGGTGATGGAGGGGGCGATGAGCGTGCCGCCCTCCGCGAGCGTCGCGACAGCGGCGGCGAGCCGCTCGACGGTGACGTCCTTGAGCAGGTAGCCTCGCGCGCCGAGGCGGAGGGCCTCGAGCAGCAGCGCGTCGTCGTCGAAGGTCGTGAGGACGAGCACGGGCGGCGGCTCCGCCTCGGGGTCGTCCGCATCCGGGGCGGCGGAACGGGGCTCCGCGAGGCGTTCGAGCAACCAGAGGCCGTCGTAGCGCGGCATCCGCAGATCGAGCAGGACCACGTCGGGGCTGTCGCGCCGGATGGCCTCGAGGGCGTCGGCGCCGTCCGCGGCCTCGCCGACCACATCGATGCCGCCGAGCTCGAGCAGCGTCCCGATCCCGCGGCGCACGAGGGTCTGGTCGTCGACCACGAGCACGCGGATGCCGGAGCCGGTCATGCGCCGGCCCCCTCGGCGGCTGCGGAGGCGGGGCGCGCGGAGGCGGGCAGCCGCACCTCCACCGTGAACTCGCCGCGGGGCTCCACACGGAGCTCCCCGTCCAGCAGCTCCACGCGCTCGCGCAGCCCGGTGAGCCCGTTGCCGAACTCGATGCTGCCGGGCGGGTACCCGTCGTCCACGCCCACGAGCCGGATCGTCTCGGCGTCGCGGGTCACGTCGAGCCACAGCTCGCGCGCGTTCGCGTGCTTCACCGCATTGGTGACGATCTCCTGGGCGGCGCGCACGAGGGCGGCCGTCTGCTGCTCGTCCGGGTAGACGCCCTCCTCGACGTGCACGTGGACCTGGAGGGTCGGCACCGCCCCGCCGAGCCGTTCGAGATGGGCCCGGAGCCCGCCGCGCTCGGCGGCGCGGAGCTCGCCGACGGTGCTGCGCACGTCCCGGAGCAGCTCCCGTGCGACCTCCGCCGCACGATCGACGTGCACGCCCCGGCGCTCGGCGTCCCGGTGCTTGGCCGCCTCGAGCTCGAGGCTGAGGACGGTGAGCTGATGACCGATGAGATCGTGGAGCTCCCGGGAGATCCGCAGCCGCTCCGAGGCCTTGGCCGAGTCCTCGAGCAGCGCCGCCGCGGCGGTGAGCTCGACGTGCTGCTCCTCGAGCTCGGCGCGCAGCTCGCTCTCGCGCTGCATCGCGGAGCTGCTGAACACGCTTGCGAGGTGGATGAGCAGGCAGAAGACCGTGGTCGCGACGACCTCCGGCGCGTCGGCGCCGGCGAGGAGCTGGTGCAGCATCACGACCGCGCTGTTCGCGACGACGAGGCCGAGGATCGCGGGCATCGGCAGGATGGAGACGCCGGCTGCGGCGATCATCACGAAGATCACGATGAACAGGCCCTGACCGGGCATGGCCATGAGCAGGAGCCAGCTGAGGAGCACGGCCCCGGCGAACACGGGGAGGGGCCAGGGGCGGGGGAGCAGGCCCGACACGGCGAGCACGACGAGCGAGACGGCGAGCAGGAAGAGCCCGCCCCAGAGCCATTCGGGAATGCGGGGCGGCCCGCTCGTGAAGAGCATGAGCACGGCGATGCCCACGCAGATCACGATCATGGCGGCGCCCGAGTAGAGCTCCCAGTGCTGCGGCGGGGTCGGGGCGCGCCGCCCCATCGCGGGGCGGGGCGTCGCGGGGGCATTCATGGGGAGAGCCTACTGACCGGGGACCGGCCGCGGAGGTGCCGATCGTCACGAGCGGGGCGATGACCGGCGGCACCCGCGCCGCCGGGTCCGCGGGGAGCAGCCTTGAGGCATGGAGATACGCAGACGACAGCACGACGCACTCGAGACGGCCGTCCCGGGCGGGCTCGCCGTGACGGAGCACGCGGTGGACGCACGGGACCTCGTCAAGCGCTACGGCCGCCGCACTGCGGTGGACGGGGTGACGCTGCAGATCCGGGCCGGCGAGACCTTCGGGATCCTCGGTACCAACGGGGCGGGCAAGAGCACCGCGGTCGAGATGATCGCGGGGCTGCACCGCCCCGACGGCGGGAGGGTCCGCGTGCTGGGGCTCGATCCCTTCGCCGACCGGGCCGCGGTGCGCCGCATCCTCGGCGTGCAGCTCCAGGAGGCGATGCTGCACGACGCCCTCACCTGCGGCGAGCTCGTGACGCTCTACCGCAGCTTCTACCCGGACCCGCTCTCCGCCGAGGAGGCGCTGGGCATGGTCGAGCTGCAGGGCATGGCGAGGACGAGCTTCGCGAATCTCTCCGGCGGCCAGATGCAGCGGCTCTCCATCGCACTCGCGCTCATCGGGCGTCCCGAGGTCGTGATCCTAGACGAGCTGACGACCGGGCTCGACCCCCGCGCGAGACGGCGGATCTGGGAGACCGTCGAGGGGCTCGAGCGGCAGACGGTGATCCTCGTCAGCCATGCGATGGACGAGGTGGAGCGGCTGTGCGACCGCATCGCGCTCATCGACGCGGGACGGATCCTCGTGCAGGGCACGCCCGCCGAGGTGACCGCCCATGCCGGGGCGCAGTCCCTCGAGGAGGCGTTCGTGGCGCTCACCGGCAGGGAGATCGACGCGGAGGAGGCGGCGTGAGCGCCGCGAGCGCCGCAGCCGCGCGGACCCGGGCGGGCGGCCCGGGGGCGGGCGCCTGGCTCAGGCTCGTCCAGGCCGAGGCGAGGATGACCGTCCGGGACACGGCCGGGCTGATCATCCCCTTCGGCATGCCGATGCTGATCCTCGTCATGCAGGCCATGGCCTTCGACGACCTCGGGACGCCCGTGGCGGAGGGCGTCACCGTGCTCGACTACTTCCTGCTGCCGGTGATCGTCGCGATGGTGGTCGCGACCATTGCGATGATCAACATGCCGAGCTTCCTGGCGACGTACCGCAAGACGCACCTGCTCCGAAGGCTCGCGGTCACGCCGGCCTCGCCCGTGATGGTGCTCATCGCGCAGCTGATCGTGAGCTTCGCGCAGATGCTCCTCGGCGTGGGCATGGCGCTCCTCGTGGGCGCCGTCTTCTTCGAGGCGTCGATGCCGCGGCATCCCTGGCTGACGGCGCTCGTGTTCCTGGCGGCGTGCACCGCGATGTACGGGGTCGGGATGATCGTCGCGTCGATCGCCCCCACGCCGAACTCGGCGGTGGCCATCGGCCTCGTCGCGTTCTTCGGGATCGGGGCGCTCGGGGGCATGTTCGGCCCGGTCGGGAATCTGCCGGAGCCGCTCGCCGCGGTCGGCTCCTGGCTGCCGTTCGGCGCGGCCGTCGAAGCGCTGCAGTCGACGCTCGTCACCGAGCCGGTGCCCTGGCAGAACTGGGCCTCCCTGGGCGGCAGCGCCGTGATCGGCACCGGGGTCGCCGCCCTGCTGTTCCGCTGGGAGTGAGGCCGCGCAGCGCGAAGGGCCGCGGGGGAGCGATGCTCCGCCGCGGCCCCGCCGATGCCGGGTCCCCGGCTCAGGCGACGAGGATCACCCGGCAGTCCTCGGCGCGCTCGATCTCGCCGACGAGGTCCGCGTCGAAGAGCCTCGCCACCGGCCCGTTCTTGGACCGGCCGAGCACCACCATGCCGGCGTGCAGCTCGGCGGCGCGGCGCGCGATGACCGCGCCGGTCGCGGCGTGGTCGCCGACGCTCGTGAGCAGGACCCCTCGGGCGACGACGTCGGAGCCGCGCACCCGGTCGAGCTGGGCGTCGACCACCGCGCGGGAGTGGCGCGCGCTCTCGGGGTCGAGGGTCTGGTCGGCCACCACCTCGGTCTCGGTGACGTGGACGATCTCCACCGATGCGCGGTGCTCCCGGGCGAGGGCCACGGCCCGGTCCACCACCTGGTCGGCCAGCTCGGTGTCGTCGATGGCGGCGATGATCGGCTTGGCGCCGAGCTCCACCTCGTCGAGCACCGTCAGGGAGGCGCCGGGGAGCTCCGGCTCCTCCTCGGCCTCCTCGGCGGACTCGGCCCGGACGAGCAGCTTGTGGCCGCTCGCGAGCACGGGGATCGCGATGAAGAACGCGATGGCGCCGAGCCCGAAGGCCCATCCCTGGCCGAAGTGCTGCGCCACGATGCCCGCGACGAAGGGCGCCAGCCCGCCGCCGAAGAAGCGGAGGAAGCCGTAGGCCGACGAGGCGACGGAGCGCTCCACCGGGGAGACCAGCATGACGGCCTGGGTGGTGAGCGTGTTGTTGATGCCGATGAAGGCGCCGCTGATGATCACGGCGGCGATCACGACGGGCGGGGAGTCGACGCCGATCGCGATCGCGGTCATCACGATGCCGAGCCCGGCGAGGTTCGCGTAGAGCACGGCCGCGGTGCCGAAGCGCCGCTGCAGGCGGGGCGCGAAGAACACCGCGAACGCGGCGACGAGCAGGCCCCATCCGGTGAACACGAAGCCGAGCTGGAGCGCGTCGAGCTTCATCGGGTATGGCGCGTAGCCGAGCATCGTGAAGAAGCCCCAGTTGTAGAGCAGCGCCATGATGCCCATGGTCAGCAGGCCGCGGTGCTTGAGCGCGGCGAGCGGGGCGCCGAGCGAGATCTTCTCCGCCGGCTTGGGGGTCTTCGGGATGAACAGGAGCGTCGCGACGAGCGCGATGCCCATGAGCACGGCCACGCCGAAGAACGGCCCGCGCCAGCTGATGTGGCCCAGCAGGCCGCCGATCAGCGGGCCCGCCGCGATGCCGAGGCCGAGCGCGGCCTCGTAGAGGATGATGGCGCCCGAGAAGCCGCCCTGCGCCGAGGCGACGATCACGGCGAGGCTCGTCGCGATGAACAGCGCGTTGCCGAGGCCCCAGCCGCCGCGGAAGGCGATGATGCCGTCGACGCTGCCCGCGGCGCCCGCGAGCGCGGCGAACACGACGATGAGCGCGAGTCCGACGATGAGCGCCCACTTGGAGCCGATCCGGCTCGACACCCAGCCGACCCCGAGCATCGCGATGGCCGTCACCACGAGGTAGCTCGTGAACAGGAGCGACACCTGGGCGGGCGAGGCGCCGAGGCTGTCGGAGATCGCCGGCAGGATGGGGTCGACGAGCCCGATGCCCATGAACGAGATGACGCAGGCGAAGGCGACCGCCCAGACCGCCTTGGGTTGTTTGAGCAGGCCCTGCTGCTTTCCTTGGGACTGACTCATCAGTGCTGTGCTTCTTCTTTCTTGTCGTGGTCTTCGGCGTCGGGACGTGCGAGGGACTCGACGAGCCGCTCGAGCGCGGGGATGGCCCCTGCCACGGCCGCGCGATCCGCGGGGTCGAGGGTGCGGAGGCGGTCGTCCAGCCGGGATGCGCGCCATCGGCGTCGCGCATCGATGGCGGACCGGCCGGCCTCCGTGATCTCCACGAGCTGCACCCGGCGGTCCTGCTCGGAGGCGGCGCGCAGCACGAAGCCCTCGGCGGCCATCCGGTCGACGAGCTGGGTCATCGCCGGCTGCGAGACCCCCACGGCGTGCGCCAGCCGGGTGACGGGCAGCGGCCCCTCGTTGTCGAGCCGGGACAGCGCCGTGGTCCACGCGCGGGAGAGCTGCTCGTCCGAGGCCTGGTCGCGCAGCCGGTGGACCAGCTGCTCGAGCAGCTCCGAGAGGCTGTCCGCGATCCCATGTCCGTTATCCATAAGGGGATTATATAATAATCTCATGATGGAGTCGAGCGCTGCGGCGCGAGCCGATTGGTAGCGTGGCGGCATGACCACCCGCACGGCATGGCAGCCCATCATGGCGGTGCTCGCGAACGAGGACGCCCGCGCCGTCGCGTGCATCGGCATGCAGGGCGGCGACATCGCTGCCGCGCTCGATCGCCACTCGCCGTCCCGCCGCAGGCGCATCGAGCAGGCGCTCCGGGGAGCGGGCATGCTCGACGAGGACCTGCGCTTCGACGCCGGGGTCTTCGCCCGCGCGCTCGGCGGGGCGAGCCGCCCGAGGCGCGTCGGCGTCGAGCGATTCCTGGAGGACGGGCGGATCCGCCAGTATCCGGCCGACAAGGGGGAGCGCGGCGAGCTCCTCCGCTGGGTCGCGCGGCGCGCCTTCCGCCCGGACGAGGCGCTCACCGAGCGGGAGGTCGGCGAGCGGCTCTCCCGCTACCACGACGATCACGTCGTGCTGCGCCGGTACCTCGTCGACTACGGGCTGCTCGATCGCGCGCCGGACGGCGGCGAGTACCGGCCCCGCGCCTGATGCACGCGCACGGCCCGGATGCCGCGAGGGGCATCCGGGCCGTGCGCGCCGGGGCTACCCCAGCCCGAGGCGCTCCGCGAGGAAGCGGTAGACGAGCGCCCGCACGTGCGCGGACTGCTCGTTCGTCGCGGCGCCGCCGTGGCCGCCCTCGATGTTCTCGTAGTAGGTCACGTCCTTGCCCGCCGCGAGCATCGCCGCCACCATCTTCCGCGCGTGGGCCGGGTGCACGCGGTCGTCGCGCGTCGAGGTCGTGAACAGCACCGGCGGGTAGTCGGCCTCGGGGTCGAACAGGTGATAGGGCGAGAACGTGCGGATGAACTCCCAGTCCGCGGTGTCGGGATCGCCGTACTCCGCCATCCAGGAGGCGCCGGCGAGCAGGTGGGAGTAGCGCTTCATGTCGAGCAGCGGCACCTCAACCACGACCGCGCCGTAGAGCCCGGGCTCGCGCACGAGCATGTTGCCCGTGAGCAGGCCGCCGTTCGAGCCGCCGCGGATGCCGAGGCGCTCCGGCGAGGTGAGGCCCCGATCGATGAGGTCTCGCGACACGGCCGCCATGTCCTCGTAGGCGCGATGCCGGTGCCGCTTCAGCGCGGCCTGATGCCAGGCCGGCCCGTATTCGCCGCCCCCGCGGATGTTCGCGAGCGCATAGGCGCCGCCTCGCTCGAGCCAGGCCCGGCCGAGCGCCGCGTTGTACTCCGGGGTCAGGGAGATCTCGAAGCCGCCGTAGGCGTACTGGAGCGTCGGCGTGCCGCCGTCCGGCGGGAGGTCGCCGCGGTGCACGAGGAAGTACGGGACGCGAGTGCCGTCCTCGGAGGTCGCGAAGCGCTGCGTCGCGACGAGTCCCGACGCGTCGAAGAGCTCGGGCTGCGACTTCAGCGCCCGCGGCGCCTCGCCGGTCCCGATCTCGGCGATCGAGAGGGCCGTGGGGGAGAGGAAGTCGGTGGTCGTGATCCAGACTGCTTCAGAGGTCTTCGCGTCGACGGGGCGGACGTCGATCGTGCCGACCTCCGGTAGACCCGGCAGCGCCACCTCCTCGAAGTCGCCGGCGCGCAGCGCCCGCACTCGGGACTTCACATCCTCGAGCGTGGTGAGCACGAGGTGCTCGCGCGTCCACACCGCATCGACGAGGGAGACGCGCGGATCCGGCTCGAAGAGCACCCGGAAACGGCGGTCGCCGGCGAGGAACTCCTCGAGCCGGATCGCCAGCAGGCTGCCGCCCGCGTAGTCCCGGCCGCCGACGGACCACGCGTCGCGCAGCCGCACCGTGAGCCATTCCCGGTGGAGGTCGGGCTCGGCGGATCGCGGCACGTCGATGCGGACCTGCTCGTCGCCGTCGCCGAGCAGGAAGAACTCCGCGTCGTAGAAGGCCCGCATGCGGATGACGAGGTCGCGCTCGAAGCCCGGGGTCGAGTCGTGCACGGCGTGGATCGACATGTCCGCCTCCTCGCCCTCGTAGACGATCGGCGCCTCGGCCAGGGGCGCGCCGCGCGTCCAGCGCCGGGCGAGCCGCGGATAGCCGGAGGCGGTCATGCTGCCCTCGCCCGTGTCGGTCGCGACGAAGACGGTGTCCTCGTCGATCCAGGACACCGATCCCTTGGCCTCCGGACGGGTGAAGCCGCCCTCGACGAAGGCCTTGCGCTCGAGGTCGAACTCGCGGGTGACGTCCGCGTCGGAGCCGCCCCGCGAGAGGTCGACGAGCGCCAGCCGGAACTCGTCGTCGCCCCGCAGGATCGAGGCGCCGTGCCACACCCAGTTCACGCCCTCCTGCTCGCCCAGCGCGTCGAGGTCGAGCACCGTCTCCCAGTCGGGCCTGTCGCTCGCATAGGACTCCGGCGTCGTCCTGCGCCAGAGCCCGCGCTCGTGCCGGTCGTCCCGCCAGAAGTTGTAGTAGTGCCGCCCGACCTTCGAGACCGCCGGGATGCGGTCCGAGGAGTCGAGCACCTCGAGGATGCGCTCCCGGGTCTCGGCGAACTCCGGCGCGGCGGCGAGCGATTCGGCCGCCTCGGCGTTCCTGGCTCTCGCCCATTCCAGCGCGCGCTCGCCCTCGACGTCCTCAAGCCATGTGTACGGATCCGTCATCCGGCCCTCCTCGTTCCTCGTGGACGTCCATTCAACCGCACCGCGTGCCGCCGGGAGTGCGGCGCGACGGTACGATCGGAGGTCTACAGGAGGTTTCATGCGCATCGCCTTTGCAGGCACGCCGGACGCGGCCGTCCCGACGCTTCAGGGACTCGTCGACGCCGGACACGAGATCGTCGCCGTCATCACGAGGGAGGACGCGCCGGTCGGGCGGAAGCGCCGGCTGCAGCCCTCGCCGGTCGCGGCGCGCGCCGAGTCCCTCGGGCTCCCGGTCGTGCGCGCCAACCGCATCGACGAGGCCGTCGCCGCGCGGATCGCCGGCCTCGCGCCGGACCTCGGCGTCGTGGTGGCCTACGGGGGGCTCATCCGCGAGCCGCTGCTCTCGCAGCCGGTCCACGGCTGGATCAACCTCCACTTCTCGCTGCTGCCGCGCTGGCGCGGGGCGGCCCCCGTGCAGCGCGCCGTGATGGCGGGCGACTCGAGCACCGGGATCGCCGTCTTCCGTCTCGAGGCGGGGCTCGACACCGGGCCGACCTTCGTGAACCGCGAGGTCCCGATCGGCGCCGGGGAGACCGCCGGCGAGCTGCTGGCGAGGCTCGCCGAGCTCGGCGTCCCGGACGTGCTCGAGACCGTGGCCGCGATCGGCGCGGGCACCGCGGTCGCCGAGCCGCAGCGGGGCGAGGCCACGCACGCGGCCAAGCTGCGCGTTGAGGACGGCGCGATCGACTGGACCGCGACCGCGGCCCGGGCGGATGCCCGCATCCGCGGCGCGACCCCGGAGCCGGGCGCCTCGACGACCTGGCGCGGGGAGCGGTTCAAGGTGCTGCGGGCCGCGCCGGCGACGGATGCCGCCGTTGCAGGCGGCCCGGGCGCCGTCGTGCTCGACGGCGGGCGGGTGCTCGCCGCCTGCGGCTCCGGCGCGCTCGAGCTCATCGAGGTGCAGCCCGCGGGCAAGCGCGCCATGCGCGCGGCGGACTGGTTCCGGGGAGTGCAGGAGGCGGAGGTGCGGCTCGGATGAGTGGACGCGGAGACGGCCGTCGCCGGGACGGCCGACGAGGAGGAGGCGGCGGGGGCCGTCGCGCACCGCGGCCGACGGCTCGCGATGCGGCGCTCTCGGTGCTCGTCTCGGTGGCGGAGGACGACGCCTATGCGAACCTGCTGCTGCCGCACCGGATCGAGGAGGCCCGGCTCTCGGCGGCCGACGCGGCGCTCGCCACCGAGCTCGCGTACGGGGCGCTGCGCATGTCCGGCTACTACGACGCGATCATCGGCATCGTCGCGAAGCGGCCGGCCGAGCAGGTGGATCCGCTCGCCCGGTCGGCGCTGCAGCTCGGCATCCACCAGCTGCTCAACATGCGCGTCTCGACGCACGCCGCGGTGAACGAGACGGTGAGCGCCGTCCGCAACCGGGGCGGGCAGGGCGCCGCCGGATTCGTGAACGCCAATCTGCGCCGGGTGTCCGAGGCGGAGCCGGAGGAGTGGCGCGAGCGGGTCGCCGCGACGCAGCCCGATGCGCTCGCCCGACTGGCGCTGCTGACGGCCCACCCGCTCTGGATCGCGCGGGCGCTGCGCGACGCGCTGCGGCTCGGCGCCGGCGCGCCCTCGCAGGACGACACGGCCGAGCTGGAGCGCGCGCTCGAGGCGGACAACCGCTCGCCCGAGGTGCGGCTCGCCGCGCTGCCGGGCCTGGCGGATCGGCGGGAGACGGTCGCGGCGCATCCCGATCGGCTCCGCGAGGATCCGGCCTCGCCCGTGGCGATGCGGCTCGCCGAGGGCGATCCGGTCGAGCTCGAGGAGGTGCGCTCCGGCGCGGTGCGCGTGCAGGACGCCGGCTCGCAGCTCGTGGCGCTCGCGCTGAGCCGCTGCGCGCCGCTGCGCCCCGGCGAGCGTGTGCTCGACCTCTGCGCCGGCCCCGGGGGCAAGTCCGCCCTGCTGGCGGCCGAGTCGCGGCTCGCCGGCGCGGAGTTCGAGGCGAACGAGGTGGTGCCGGCGCGGGCCCGACTCGTCCGGCGGGCCCTCGAGCCGCTGTCGGGGCCGGACGGGCTCCGCGTGACGGAGCTCGACGGCCGGGAGTTCGCCGAGCGGCCCGAAGCCTACGACCGCATCCTCGTCGACGCGCCCTGCACCGGCCTCGGCGCGCTCCGCAGGCGCCCCGAGGCGCGCTGGCGGAAGCGGCCCGAGGACGTCGGGACGCTCACCCGCCTCCAGGAGGAGCTGCTCGAGGCCGCGCTCGTCGCGCTCGCGCCCGGCGGCGCGCTCGTCTACGCCACCTGCTCGCCGCATCCCGCCGAGACCGTCGGGGTGGTGCGCACGGTGCTCCGCACCGGCCTGAGCGCGGAGGGGATCGAGGTGCTCGACGCCGCGGTGGTGTGCGACGCGCTCGCCCCCGAGCTCGACCTCCCCTCGACCGGCGCCGTCGATCTCGCCGGAGGCCGCGCGGTGCAGCTGTGGTCCCATCGGCACGGCACGGACGCGATGTTCATCGCGCTGCTGCGCAGGAGGCCCGCCGCCGAGGCGGTCGAGACCGACCACACACCCGCATCCGAGCCCGATACGAGGAGCGCCGACCGTTGACGAACGTCCGCATCAACCCGTCCATCCTGGCCGCCGATTTCGCGAACTTCGAGCGCGAGCTGGGGCGCATCGGCACCGCCGACGCCGCCCACGTCGATGTCATGGACAACCACTTCGTGCCCAACCTCACCTTCGGCCAGCCCATGGTGGAGCGGCTGCAGCAGGTCTCGCCGGTGCCGCTGGACCTGCACCTGATGATCGAGGACCCGGACCGGTGGGCGCCCGGGTTCGCCGAGATGGGCGTGTTCTCCGTGACCTTCCACCTCGAGGCCGCCACGGCGCCCGTCACGCTCGCGCGGCAGCTGCGCGAGCGTGGGGCCCGCGCGGGGATCGCCCTGCGCCCGGGCACGCCGTTCGCGCAGATCGAGGAGCTCCTCGAGCACTTCGACCAGCTGCTCATCATGACCGTCGAGCCCGGCTTCGGCGGGCAGCGGTTCATGCCCGAGACCATGCCCAAGCTGCGGCTCGCGCGGGAATGGGCCAGGCGGCACGGCTCGGAGATCCGGCTGCAGGTCGACGGGGGCGTCTCCGCCGATACGATCGGGATGGCGGCCGAGGCGGGCGCGGACACGTTCGTGGCCGGCTCCGCGGTCTTCCGCGGCGAGCCGGCCGAGGAGATCGCGCGCCTGCGGGAGCTCGCCTCGCAGCACGGATGCACCCACTAGGCTGGCGGTGTGAAGACGTTCGAATCGCTATTCGCTGAACTCGCCGAGAAGGCGCAGACCCGCCCGGAGGGCTCGGGCACCGTGGCCGAACTCGACCGCGGCGTCCATTTCATCGGCAAGAAGCTCGTCGAGGAGGCGGCCGAGACCTGGATGGCGGCCGAATACGAGTCCGACGCCGAGTGCCGGGAGGAGATGGCGCAGCTCGTCTACCATCTGCAGGTCATGATGCTCGCCAAGGGCTACACGCTCGAGGACCTCTACCGGTACCTCTAGCCCCGATCTTCCACCGCCACGCTTCTTCGCTCCTGAGGAGACCAATTGCTTCGCATCGCAGTGCCCAACAAGGGCATGCTCGCAGAGACCGCCAACGAGATGCTCGTCGAGGCCGGCTATCGCGGCCGCCGCAGCAGCCGCGAGCTCGTCGCGCTCGACCCCCAGAACGAGGTCGAGTTCTTCTACATCCGCCCCCGCGACATCGCGACCTACGTGGGCGAGGGCGTCCTCGACGCCGGCATCACGGGCCGCGATCTGCTGCTCGACTCCGAATCGCCGGCCGAGGAGATCCGCGCGCTCGACTTCGGCGACTCCACCTTCCGCTTCGCGGCGCCCCCCGGACTGTTCACCGAGGTCGAGCAGCTCGAGGGCAAGCGCGTGGCCACGAGCTTCACGGGGCTGCTCGACCAGTTCTTCAAGGAGCGCGGCCTGGCCGTCGAGCTCGTCAAGCTCGACGGCGCGGTGGAGTCCGCGATCCAGCTCGGCGTGGCCGACGCGGTGGCCGACGTCGTCTCGACCGGCAACACGCTCCGCCAGGCCGGGCTCGAGATCTTCGGCCCCGTCATCCTCGACTCGACGGCGGTGCTCATCTCCACGCCCGACAAGGTCGAGGGCGCGCGGACGCTGATCAAGCGGCTCGAGGGCGTCCTGGTCGCGCGCCGCAACAGCATCATGGACTACGACATCCACGTGTCGAAGCTCGAGGAGGCGCTCGCCGTCACGCCCGGCTACCAGTCGCCGACGGTCTCGCCGCTCCACGACGAGGAGTGGGTGGCGGTGCGCTCGCTCGTCCCGCAGAGCGACCTCAACGGCATCATGGACCGCCTCTACGCCATCGGTGCGCGCGCCATCCTCGTGACGGCGCTGCAGGCCGCGCGGATGTGATGTCCGTGACCGAGCCGACCACGAACGATGGGGAGGGCCTCGCGATCCGGGTCATCCCGTGCCTCGACGTCGCCGCCGGGCGCGTCGTCAAGGGCGTGAACTTCCTCGATCTGCGCGATGCCGGCGATCCCGTCGAGCTGGCCGCGAAGTACGCCGCCGACGGCGCGGATGAGATCACCTTCCTCGACGTCACCGCGACGAGTGACGACCGCGCGACGACCTACGACCTCGTGACCCGCACCGCGGAGCAGGTCTTCGTGCCGCTCACCGTCGGCGGCGGGGTGCGGTCGGTCGAGAACGTGACCAGGCTGCTCGCCTCCGGCGCGGACAAGGTCGGCGTCAACTCGGCGGCGATCGCGAGACCCGAGCTCATCGACGAGATCGCGAGCCAGTTCGGCGCCCAGGTGCTCGTGCTCTCGCTCGACATCAGGCGCTCCGAGCGCATGCCCTCCGGATTCGTGGTCACCACCCACGGCGGGCGCCGGGAGACCGATCTCGACGCCGTCGAATGGGCGCGGGAGAGCTGCCGGCGAGGGGCCGGCGAGCTGCTCGTGAACTCGATGGATGCGGACGGCACCAAGGCGGGCTTCGACCTCGAACTCATCCGCCGCGTCCGCGAGGTCGCCGACGTGCCGGTCATCGCCTCGGGCGGGGCCGGCCGGGTCGAGCACTTCGCGCCCGCCGTCGGCGCCGGGGCCGACGCCGTCCTCGCGGCGAGCGTCTTCCACTACGGCGAGATGACGATCGCGGAGGTCAAGCGCTCGCTGGCCGACGCCGATCTGCCGGTGCGGGAGGGGAGGGGCGATGCGTAGCGTCGACGCCCTGAGCGCGGAGCAGATCGAGGAGATCGTCGCCGCCCTGCGCTACGACGACCGGGGGCTGGTGCCGGCCATCGCCAAGCAGTGGGACAGCGGCGAGGTGCTCATGATGGCCTGGATGAGCCGCGATTCCATCCGCGAGACGCTGTCGAGCCGCCGCGCCGTGTACTGGTCCCGCTCCCGGGGCGAGCTCTGGCGCAAGGGCGACACCTCGGGCCACACCCAGCGGGTCGTGTCCTTCGCGGCGGACTGCGACGCGGACACGATCCTGCTCGGCGTGGACCAGGTCGGCGCGGCCTGCCACCGCAACACCCGGACCTGCTGGGACACGGACCCGCTCGCGGTCGTATTCCAGGAGGAGGCGGGCGCTTGAGCGGCGGACGGCTGAAGCGGCTCATCCTGCTGGGGATGCTCGCGAGCATCGGCGCGGCCATGCTCGCGCGGACGCAGACCTGGGCGGTGCTGGAGCTGCATACCTCGGAGTTCGACCGCTCGGTGATCTCGAACGGCGGCGATCCGGCCCTGGCGGTGATGGCGTTCTCGCTCGCGGGCCTCGCCGCGATCGCCGCGCTCGCCATCGCGGGCCGGGGGTTCCGGGTCGTGATCGGCGCGCTGTCGGCCGTGCTGGGCATCGGGATCGCCGTCGCCGCCGGCTACGCGGCGAGCGAACCCGCGGTGGGCTTCGTCGGGCCGGTACGCGAGCTCAGCGGCATCACCGATGCCGAGGGCATCGGCGAGATCATCGCCCAGGGCACGATGTCGGATACGGTCTGGCCCTTCGTCGCGCTCGCCGCGGGCGCGGTCCAGGCGGCGCTCGGCGTCCTCGTCGTGGTCACCGCCCGGCGGTGGCCCGAATCGGCGCGGCGCTACCGCCGCGCCGCGCTCGCGCCCGAGGGGGAGGCCCGGGCCTCGACGGCCTCCGACCCGGTTTCGCAGTGGGATGCGCTCTCGGTCGGCGACGACCCGACCGAGGACGACGCCGAGGCCGCAAACCCCCGGTAGACTGGATCGGTACGTCCCCGTTCGAAGGAGTCATCGCATGTCAGAGAAGGACATCGTCCTGTCCCGCTACCACGTCGAGGGCGAGGGCAACTCGGTAGCCGGCTGGGCTTCGGTGCTCATCATCATCCTCGGCTTCCTCGTGGGAACCGTGGGGCTCTTCCTCGTGCAGGACATCGTCGTCTACATCGGCATCGGGCTCGTCGTGCTCGGCGCGATCCTCTGGCCCATCCTCCACGCGGTCGGTCTCGGTCCGAAGGCGCACTGATGCTCGACGACCTGCTCGCAGGATCGCTCGAGGACGCCGCCCGTCGCCGCGCGGACGCACCCGCGGCCGTGGTGGAGCGCGCCGCGCTCGCGCAGACGCCCGCGATCGACGCCGCGGCGGCGCTCGCCCACGGCGATCGGATCAACATCATCGCGGAGGTCAAGCGCGCGAGCCCCTCGCGCGGCCGGCTCGCGAACATCCCGGACCCGGCCGCGCTGGCCGGGCTCTACGAGCGCGGCGGCGCGGCGGCCATCAGCGTGCTGACCGAGGAGCGCCGGTTCCTCGGCTCCCTCGACGACCTGCGCGCGGTCCGCGCGCAGGTGGGCATCCCCGTGCTCCGCAAGGAGTTCATCGGCGAGGAGTACCAGATCCTCGAGGCCCGCGCCGCGGGGGCGGACCTCGTGCTGCTCATCGTCGCCTGCCTCGACCAGCGCACCCTCGTGCGGCTCAAGGCCTTCGCCGAGGAGCTCGGCATGACCGTGCTCGTCGAGGCGCACACGCGCGACGAGTTCACCCGCGCCCTCGAGGCCGACTCGCGCGTGCTGGGCGTGAACGCCCGCGATCTCAAGACCTTCGAGATGCATCCCGAGCTCTTCGCGGAACTCGCGCCCGAATACCCGGAGGGCGTCGTCAGGGTGGCGGAATCCGCGGTGCTCGAGCCGCAGCACGTCCGCCGCTATCGCGATGCGGGTGCGGACGCCGTGCTCATCGGCGAGGCGCTCGTCACCGGCAACGACCCCGAAACCACGATCAGAGAGTTCCAGCAGGCATAACGTGACCCAACTTCGCAACGTCAAGGGCCCCTACTTCGGCGAGTTCGGAGGGCGCTTCGCCCCCGAGAGCCTCGTCGCCGCGCTCGACCAGCTCGACACCGAGTGGGAGGCCGCGAAGGTCGACCCCGCATTCCAGGCGGAGTTCGAGGATCTGCTGCGCGACTACGCCGGCCGGCCCTCCCTGCTCACGGATGCGCCGCGCTTCGCCGAGCACTGCGGCGGCGCGCGCATCCTGCTCAAGCGCGAGGACCTCAACCACACGGGCTCGCACAAGATCAACAACGTGCTCGGGCAGGCCCTCCTGACCCGGCGCATCGGGAAGACCCGCGTGATCGCCGAGACGGGGGCCGGCCAGCACGGCGTGGCCACGGCCACGGCGGCGGCGCTGTTCGGGCTCGAGTGCACCATCTACATGGGAGCGGTCGACATCGAGCGCCAGGCGCTTAACGTCGCCCGCATGCGGCTGCTCGGCGCGGAGGTCGTCTCGGTGGCCTCGGGTTCGAGGACCCTCAAGGATGCGATCAACGAGGCCTTCCGCGACTGGGTGGCCAACGTGGACAGCACCAACTACCTCTTCGGCACCGCGGCGGGCCCCCATCCCTTCCCGGGGCTCGTGCGCGATCTGCAGAAGGTGATCGGCGACGAGACGCGGGCGCAGTGCATCGAGCGGTTCGGCGGCCTGCCGGACGCCGTCATCGCCTGCGTCGGCGGCGGGTCGAACGCGATCGGGATGTTCGACGCGTTCCTCGACGACGAGTCGGTGCGCATCTACGGCGTGGAGGCGTACGGCGAGGGCATCGACACCCCCCAGCACGCGGCGACGCTCGGGCGGGGACGCCCGGGCGTGCTGCACGGCGCCAAGACGATGCTGCTGCAGGACGAGGACGGCCAGACCATCGAATCGCACTCGATCTCGGCGGGCCTCGACTACCCGGGCGTCGGCCCGGCGCACTCCTGGCTGCAGGCCATCGGCCGCGTCGAGTACCGGGGCGCGACCGACGACGAGACGATGACGGCGATGCGGCTCCTCGCGCAGACCGAGGGCATCATCCCCGCGATCGAGTCGGCGCACGCCCTCGCCGGGGCGATGACGCTCGGCCGCGAGCTCGGCCCCGATGCCACGATCGTGGTCTCGCTCTCGGGCCGGGGCGACAAGGACATGGAGACCGCCATGAAGTATTTCGAGCTCGGCGACGCCTCGCGCGTCATCGGCGGAGGAGAGCTGTGACGAACCCCAACGCATCCCAGGTCGAGCGCGCGATCGACGCGGCGAGGGACCGGGGGAGGGGCGCCTTCATCGGCTACCTGCCCGCGGGATTCCCCGACCTCGACACCTCCGTGGAGGCCGCGGTCGCGCTGGCCCGGAACGGGGTGGACGTCATCGAGTTCGGCGTGCCGTACTCGGACCCGGTGATGGACGGCCCCGTGATCCAGGCCGCGTGCAACACCGCCCTGCAGCACGGCTTCAAGGTCGCGCAGCTGTTCGAGGCGATCCGCCGTGTGCGGGAGCGCACCGACGTGCCGGTGCTGGTCATGAGCTACTACAACCTCATCATGCAGCACGGCGTGGAGCGCTTCGCGGCCGACCTCGCGGCCGCCGGCGGCGCCGGCGCGATCACCCCCGACCTCATCCCGGAGGAGGCGGGCGAGTGGATCGAGGCCGCCGATCGGCACGGGCTCGACCGTGTCTTCCTCGCCTCGTCCACCTCGAGCGACGAGCGCCTGCGCAGCGTCATCGAGCACTCCCGTGGATTCGTGTACACGGTCTCGACGCTCGGCACCACCGGCGCGCGGGCGGAGCTCGACGCGGCGGCGAAGGTGCTCGCCGACCGGCTGCACGGATTCGGCTGCGAGCGGGCCTGCGTCGGCATCGGCATCTCGACGGCCGCGCAGATCGGCGACGTCCTCGACTACGCGGAGGGCGCGATTGTAGGATCGGCGCTCGTCCGCTCGCTCGCGGAGTCCGGCCTCGACGGCCTGGCCGAGACCGCGGGCGCGCTGGCGGCCGGCAAGCTCGACTCCCCGATCCGAGGTGCTCACCTGTGAATCCCGCTCCCGCGTCCATCCCCTCGCCGCCCATCGAGTGGTCGTTCTTCGAGATCGGCCCCTTCGTCTTCCACGTCTACGCGCTCATCATCGTGGTGGGCATGATCCTGGCGATCTGGTGGACGAACCGCCGGATGGTCGCGCGGGGCGCCGAGCCCTGGGCGCTGATCGACATCGCGTTCCCCGCCGTCCTGCTCGGACTGCTCGGCGCTCGCCTGTACCACGTCGCGACGCACCCGGCCGACTACTTCTTCGAGGGCGCCGAGCTGTGGCGCATCTTCGCCATCTGGGAGGGCGGCAACGCCATCATCGGCTCCCTGATCGGCGGGGCGATCGGCGCATACATCGCGTGCCGCATCAAGGGCATCCGCTTCCTGAGCTTCGCGGATGCCGCTGCGCCGACCATCCTCGCCGCGCAGGCCATCGGACGGCTCGGCAACTGGTTCAACCAGGAGCTCTTCGGCTGGCCGACCGATCTGCCGTGGGGGCTCGAGATCCCCGCGAGCAACCCGGCGGTGCCGAGCGGCCTGCCCGCCGACACGCTCTTCCACCCGACGTTCCTCTACGAGCTCCTCTGGAACCTGCTCGGCGTGGCCCTCATCATCTTCCTCGAACGCTGCTTCCGCCTCCGCTGGGGCAAGACGCTCGCGCTCTACCTCGTCTGGTACGGCCTCGGCCGCATGATGATCGAATCGATCCGGCTCGACTACTCCGAGATCATCCTCGGCCTGCGGTCGAACGTGTTCGGCGCGCTCGTCATGGTGCTCATCGGCGTCGTGCTCTTCGTCGTGCAGACGCGGAGGCACAAGCTCCCCGAGACCTCCGTGTACGCGGACGGCCACGTGTGGAGCGAGCGGGACGAGGACGAAGACGCCTCCGTCGAGGAGGAGACCGCCCCCGAGAACGCCGACGGCGAGGACGCCGAGGCGGAGGAGACGGACGATGCCGAGGAAGCCCCCGCCACCGCGGAGAAATAGCGGCTTCGAGTATTCGGTAACCCGCTCCGGGCAGACTCGACGAGGCGATCCGGAGCTCTCTGCACGGATTGCAGTGCACCCGCACAGAACGGAGAACAACATAGTGTCACGTCGCGCAAAGATTGTCGCAACGCTGGGCCCCGCGGTATCCACCCCGGAAGGCATCCGCGGCTTGCTCAAGGCGGGCGTCAACGTCACCCGCTTCAACCTGAGTCATGGCGACCACACGGTCCACTCGAACAACTACCAGCTCGTCAGGCAGGCCTCCGAGGATCTGCGCCTGCCCGTGGCGGTGCTCGTCGACCTGCAGGGCCCGAAGATCCGCCTCGGCCGCTTCGACGACGGCGCGCCCTACGAGCTCGCCGAGGGAGACATCTTCAGGATCACGACCGAGGAGGTGGTCGGCACTCGCGAGCTCGTGGGCACCACCTTCAAGGGGCTGCCGGCGGACGTCCGGCCCGGCGACCCGCTGCTCATCGACGACGGCCGCGTCGCCCTGCGCGCGATCGAGGTGGACGACACGACCGTCACCACCAGGGTCGAGGTCGCGGGCCCCGTCTCGAACAACAAGGGCATCAACCTCCCGGGCGTGGCCGTGAACGTGCCCGCACTGAGCGAGAAGGACGAGGACGACCTGCGCTGGGGCATCCGCACCGGCGCCGATCTGATCGCCCTGTCCTTCGTCCGCGGCGCCGAGGACATCCACCGCGTCCACGAGATCATGGACGAGGAGGGCACCCGCCTGCCGGTGATCGCGAAGGTCGAGAAGCCGCAGGCGGTGGACAACCTCGCCGAGATCGTCGACGCCTTCGACGGCATCATGGTCGCCCGCGGCGACCTCGGCGTCGAGCTGCCGCTCGAGGCCGTGCCGATCGTGCAGAAGCGCGCGATCGAGCTCACCCGGCGCCGCGCCAAGCCCGTCATCGTGGCGACGCAGATGCTCGAGACGATGATCTCGAACCCGCGGCCGACGCGGGCGGAGGCCTCGGACTGCGCCAACGCGGTGCTCGACGGCGCCGACGCGCTCATGCTCTCGGGCGAGACCTCGGTCGGGCAGTACCCCGTCGTGGCCGTCGAGACGATGGCGCGCATCATCGAGAGCACCGAGACGCACGGGCTCGACCGCATCCCGCCGCTGGGCACGAAGCCCTTCACCCAGGGCGGCGTGCTCACCCTGGCGGCCACCGAGGTGGGCGAGTTCCTCGGGGCCAAGTACTACTGCGTGTTCACGGAGTCGGGCGATTCGGTGCGGAGGCTCTCGCGGCTCCGTCCGCAGATCCCGATGATCGGCTTCACGCCCCGCGAGTCGATGCGCCGGCGGATGAACGTGTACTGGGGCGTGGAATCGGTGCTCGTCGAGCGCGTCACCCACACCGACGAGATGTTCATGCAGGTCGACGACTACCTCCTCTCGAGCGGCAAGGCCAAGCGCGGCGACAAGGTCGTGGTGGTGGCCGGCACGCCTCCCGGGGTCCCCGGGTCGACGAACGACCTGCGCGTGCACCGCGTCGGCGACGCCGTGGACCAGATGGCGCCCGCGTACGAGGGCCGTCACCTGCGCGACTAGCCCGCGCATCGCCTCGACGGCGAGGGGCGGCCGCGATCCGAGCGATCGCCGCCGCCCCTTCGTCGTCCCGGTCGCCCGGGGCATAGGCTGGCGGGATGGACGTGGACGAACCGGCGAATGCGCGAGCCCGCAGGGAGGGACGGGCGATCGGCGCCGCCCGGGGGCTGCTCGGCATCTTCGTGATCGGCGTGCTCGCCCGCACGTACGCCGGTCAGGCGGCCGCGGGGGACCCGAACCCGTTCGACTTCTTCGGCTACTTCACGAATCAGAACTCGCTGCTCGCCGCGGCGCTGCTCGTCGTCGCGGCCTCGTTCGGGCTTCGCGGGCTGCGGCTGCCGAGATGGCTCGTGTGGGCGCGCGCGATCGCGACGACGAACATGATCGTCGTGGGCGTGATCTACAACACGCTCGTGCCGGGCACGGGGTCGGCGCCGCCGTGGGCGAGCTTCGTGCTGCACGTCGCCTTCCCCGCGCTGCTCGTGCTGGACTGGGCGCTCGCCCGGGCCCGGCCCCTGCCGTGGCGCTCGCTGTGGCTCGTGCTGCCGCATCCCGTGACCTGGCTGCTCGTCGTGCTGATCCGCGGCCGCACCGACGGCTGGGTGCCCTACGGCTTCCTGCTGCCGGAGCGCGGGGCGGCCTCGCTGCTCCTGCACATCGTCGGGCTGCTCGCGGCGCTCATCGCCGCGGGAGCGCTCGTGTGGCTCGCGAGCCGGACGGGGCTCGCGCGGGGGTCGGCCTCCGCGCGGGGATACGCCGGCCCGGGGACTCGAACCCCGGAACGCGGTTGAGGGCTCCGGCCCGGCCGCGGACTCGCGGGTGCCGGCTGGGGGACTCGAACCCCCACGCCCTCTCGGACAACGCATTTTGAGTGCGTCGCGTCTACCATTCCGCCAAGCCGGCCAGCATCCTGGCAATACAGTACAGTAATCTCGATATCGTGACTGAGAACGAAACAACTACTGCACCGCGTCGGGTGGTCGTCGCAGAGGACGAGTCCCTGATCCGTATCGATATCGTCGAGACGCTCCGCGACAACGGCTTCGAGGTCGTGGGCGAGGCGGGCGACGGCGAGACCGCCGTGGCGCTCGCCCGCGAGCTGCGCCCCGATCTCGTGGTCATGGACGTGAAGATGCCCAAGCTCGACGGCATCTCCGCGGCCGCGCAGCTGAGCGATGAGAACATCGCGCCGGTCGTGCTGCTGACGGCCTTCAGCCAGAAGGAGCTCGTGGAGCGCGCGACGGAGGCCGGGGCCCTGGCCTACGTCGTGAAGCCGTTCAACCAGAACGACCTGCTCCCGGCGATCGAGATCGCGCTCGCCCGGCACCAGCAGATCCTCGCCCTGGAAGGCGAGGTCGCCGATCTCAACGAGCGCTTCGAGACGCGGAAGCTCGTGGACCGCGCGAAGGGGCTGCTCACCGACAAGATGGGGCTGAGCGAGCCCGAGGCGTTCCGCTGGATCCAGAAGGCATCGATGAACCGCCGTCTGACGATGCACGAGGTCGCGCAGGCCGTCATCGATCAGCTCGCGCCGAAGAAGAAGCCCGCGAAGGCCGAAGAGGAGTAGCCGCTATCGGCGGGTGCGGATCATGTTTGTGATCCGCACCGTCGAGAGGCGGCGGCCGTCGGCGTCCTCGACCGCGATCTCGTGCACCGTCATGCTGCGGCCCAGCCGGATGGCCTCGCACACGGCGGTGACCCAGCCGGAGGTGGCGGAGGCGGTGTGCGTGGCGTTGATGTCCACGCCCACCGCGTACCGGCCGGGGCCGGCGTGCAGGTTGGCGGCGATCGAGCCCAGGGTCTCGCCGATGACGCAGTAGGCGCCGCCGTGCAGCAGCCCCATGGGCTGCTCGTTGCCCTCCACGGGCAGCACCGCCACCGAGCGCTGCGGCGAGAGGCTCACGATGAGCAGGCCCATGCGCTCGGCGAGGCCGCCGCGGCCGAAGCCGCCCGTGATCTCGTCCTGGTCCGGGATGGGCATCCCGTTGATCCGCTGGGGGTCGGCGTTCGTCGCGGCCATGCGCGTCCTCATCTCTCTCGGTCGGCCGGGCCCGGGACCGCCCTCCTCGGGAGGTCTTCATCCATCCGGCGCGATGCCCACGTAGGCTGTGGGGGTGTCAGCGAATCAGCCTAAGCCAAGCCTCATGGTCATCGACGGTCACTCGCTCGCGTTCCGCGCGTTCTACGCCCTGCCGGTCGACAGCTTCGTCAACTCGGAGGGCCAGCACACGAATGCGATCCACGGGTTCATCTCGATGCTGCTCAGCCTCATGCGCGATGAGAACCCGAGCCACGTCGCGGTGGCCTTCGACGCGGGATCGCAGTCCTTCCGCAACGAGGAGTACCCCGAGTACAAGGGCGGTCGGGAGGAGACCCCGCCCGAGTTCCGCGGCCAGATCGAGCTGCTGCAGGAGTCGCTCGACGCGATGGGCATCACGTGGATGCAGAAGGACAACTTCGAGGCCGACGACATCCTCGCGACCCTCGCCTCGCAGGGCGAGGACCAGGGCTTCGACGTGGTGGTGGTCTCGGGCGATCGCGATGCGATCCAGCTCGTGAACGAGGAGACCACCCTGCTCTACCCCTCGGTGCAGGGCGTGTCGAAGCTCACGCGCTATACGCCGGAGACCGTGTTCGAGAAGTACGGGGTCGCCCCGTCCCAGTACCCCGAGCTCGCCGCGATGGTGGGCGAGAAGGCCGACAACCTGCCCGGCATCCCGAAGGTGGGGCCGAAGACGGCGGCGAAATGGATCGCCCAGTTCGGCTCCCTCGAGGAGATCCTCGCCAACGACGACAAGCTCACGGGCAAGGTGGGGGAGTCCTTCCGCGAGCACCGGGAGAACGCCATCCGCAACCGCAGGCTCAACCGCCTGCTCGAGGACGTCGAGCTGCCCAAGCGCCCCGAGGATCTCGTCATCCGCCCGATCGACGTCGACGCCGTCCGGGAGGTGTTCACCCGGCTGCAGTTCCGCACCCTGCAGGATCGCGTGCTCAAGCTCGCGACGGAGCGCGACGGGGCGATCGTCACGGCCGACACCACGAGCGCGCTCGACGGCCTCGGCATCAAGGGCGCCCTCGACGGAGACGGGCTCGCCGACTGGCTCGGCGCGGCGGTCTCCGCGACGGCGGACGGCCTGGGCCTCGTGCTCGTGTTCGGCGAGGGCGGCCTCGTCGAGGCGGGCGTCGCGAGCCGCACGGAGGCCGCACGGGTCGTCGTGCAGGAGGGCGCCGACCTCGCGGCGTTCTGGGAATGGCTCGAGTCGGACGCGCCCAAGGTCATGTTCGAGGCGAAGCCGCAGCTCAAGCGCGGCATCCTGGCCGGGGTCCGCGTCGGCGGCACCGTCTTCGACGCGAAGATCGCCGCCTTCCTCGTGAACCCCACGGGCGTGCCCAAGCGCCTCTCGGAGCTCGTGCAGCAGTACCTGGGCGAGACGCTGCCCGAGGCCGATCCGAACCAGCTCGCGACCCTCGAGGAGGAGACCACCGATTTCCTCGCCTCGGACGCCTGGTTCGTCAAGCGCGCGGCGGACGCCGCGATCGGCCGCCTGCCGGAGGCGACGAAGCCCGTGTTCGCGGACATCGAATCGCCGCTCACCTCCGTGCTCGCCGGCATGGAGACCACGGGCATCGCGATGGACCGCGAGCTGCTCGAGACGCTCGCGAAGGAGCAGGGCGAGCACGTGACGGAGTACGAGAACGAGGCCTTCGACGCGGTGGGCGGCGAGCGCTTCAACCTCGCGTCGCCCAAGCAGCTCCAGACGGTGCTCTTCGAGCAGCTCGAGATGCCGAAGACCCGTCGCACCAAGACGGGCTACTCCACCGACGCCCAGTCGCTCGAGGAGCTCGAGCTGAAGAACCCGCATCCCTTCCTCGGCGCGCTCCGGCGGCACCGCGACGCCTCCAAGCTCAAGCAGATGATGGAGTCCCTCCTCAAGGCCATCGGCGAGGACGGGCGCATCCACACCACCTACCTGCAGACCGGGGCGGCGACCGGCCGGCTCGCGTCCACCGACCCGAACCTGCAGAACATCCCGATCCGCTCCCCGGAGGGGCAGCGCATCCGCGAGGCCTTCGTGGCCGACGGCGAGTACGTCGAGCTGCTCACCGCCGACTACTCGCAGATCGAGATGCGCATCATGGCGCACCTGTCCGGCGACGAGTCACTCATCGACGCCTTCAACCGGGGCGAGGACACGCACCGCTTCGTCGGCTCGCGCGTGTTCGGCGTCGAGCCCGGGGAGGTGAGCGCCGAGATGCGGACGAAGGTCAAGGCGATGTCCTACGGCCTCGTATACGGACTCTCCGCCTTCGGGCTCTCGAAGCAGCTGGGCATCCCGCAGTCGGAGGCCAAGGAGCTCATGACCGGCTACTTCGAGCGCTTCGGCAGGGTGCGCGACTACCTGCGCGAGTCGGTGGCGAAGGCGCGGGAGGACGGCTACACCGAGACCATCTTCGGCCGCCGCCGGCCCTTCCCGGACCTCAACTCCAACAACCGGGTCGCGCGCCAGAACGCCGAGCGCGCCGCGCTGAACGCCCCGATCCAGGGGTCCGCGGCGGACATCATCAAGCTCGCGATGCTCGACGTCGCCGAGCGGCTGCGCCAGGAGGGCCTGCGCTCGCGCATGCTGCTGCAGGTGCACGACGAGCTCGTCTTCGAGGTCGTCGACGGGGAGTTCGACGCGCTGGAGGGGCTCGTGCGCACCGCGATGGCTGGGGCGGCGGATCTGTCGGTGCCGCTCGACGTCTCGGTCGGCCGCGGGAAGAACTGGCAGACGGCGGGGCACTAGCAGACCCTGCCGCTCCCGCCGGGGAGCGGCAGGACTACCCGGATTCTCGAAGCCGGCGGGGATACGCTCTTCGCACCGTGACGAGGAGGTCGGGTGCCGGTGCAGCGTGACCAGTGGCGGGGGCGGAGCCCCGAGCGCGGCGGCGCGCCCGGACGCATGGGCGAGATCATCGCCGCCTCGCGGCATCGCTCCGAGCGCTCGCTGGGATCCCCGGCCCTCGCGGTGCCGCGGGCCGCGGTGGCCGGGGACGACGTCTCCGCCTGGCGCCGGGAGGGGGCGCTGGGCCCGTTCCTGCCGATGCTCGAGCAGCTGCTGCTCGAGGCGGTGGAGGACGCGGGGCTCGTGGTCGCCCTCGCCGACGCCGAGGGGCGGCTCATGTGGGTCGACGGCGACCGCCGCACCCGCGCCCGGGTCGCCGACATGGGCTTCGTGCCCGGCGCGGACTGGTCCGAGCCCTCGATGGGCACGAGCGCTCCGGGCACCGCGCTGGTGGTGGGCGACGCGGTACGGGTGGTGGAGGAGGAGCACTACGCTCCGGCGGTCCACCCCTTCAGCTGCACGGCCGTGCCGATCCGCGATCTCGACTCGGGCGGGGTGCTGGGCGTGCTCGACGTGACGGGCGGCCCGCGCGCCGCCTCGGTGCAGAGCCTCGCGCTGCTGCGCGCCGCGGCCCTCGCGGTGGAGTCCGAGTTCCGGATGCGGACGATCGCGGGGGAGCGCCGCGGGCGCCCGCACCGAGCGCCCACGGCTCGGGAGGAGGGCGAGGACGGGCTCGCGTTACGGCTCCTGGGGCGGGGCGTCGGAGCCGCGGCGCCGGAGATCGCGACGGGCGGCGGGGGCGCCATCCGGCTCGGCCTGCGCCATGCCGAGATCCTCGCGCTCCTCTCCCGGCGCCCGGAGGGGCTGACGAGCGGCGAGCTCGGCGCGCTGCTGCACGAGGACGGCGTGCGTCCGGTGACGCTGCGGGCCGAGCTCGTGCGGCTGCGGCAGGTGCTGGGCGCGGGCGGCCTGGAGGGGCTGCTGCGGTCGCGGCCGTACCGGCTCGCGCCGTCCCTGCGCTCCGACGTCGACCGGCTGCTGGCGGAGGTGGACCGGGGTGCGCACCGCCGCGCGCTGCGACGGTACCGCGGGCCGGTGCTGCCGGATTCCGCGGCCCCGGGCGTGGTCGACCTGCGCGAGCAGGTGCGCGGGACGCTCCGCGAGGCCCTGCTCGCCAACGGCGGCGCCGAGAGCCTCACGGACTGGCTCGGCATCCCCGGCAACGAGGACGACGCGGAGGCACTGCTCGCCCTGCTCCGCCTGCTGCCGCCGCGCTCCCCGAAGCGATCGGCGATCCGCGCCCGGCTCGACGGGCTCGGGCGCAACGTCCATGCAACCCCGCCCGGGCTAGGATGACGGCGCGCGCGTCACTCCGCGCGCCGTCGGCGCAGCCGCCGACCATCCACGACAACGACGTCAAGGAGCATCATGACCGTATACGCGAATCCGGGCACCCAGGGTGCCGTCATGGAGTACCGGACCCGGTACGACCACTACATCGGGGGCGAGTGGGTCGCCCCCGTGAAGGGCGAGTACTTCGAGAACATCACCCCGATCACGGGGCAGCCCTTCTGCGAGGTCGGCCGCGGCACGGAGGAGGACATCGAGGCGGCGCTCGACGCCGCCCACGCCGCGAAGGAGTCGTGGGGGCGGACCCCGGTCGCCGAGCGCGCGGTGGTCCTCAACCGCATCGCCGATCGCATCGAGGAGCACCTCGAGGAGATCGCGGTGGCCGAGACCTGGGAGAACGGCAAGGCGGTCCGCGAGACCCTCAACGCGGACATCCCACTCGCGGTGGACCACTTCCGCTATTTCGCGGGGGTCATCCGCGCCCAGGAGGGCACCCTCTCGCAGATCGACGACAACACGACCGCGTACCACTTCCACGAGCCGCTCGGCGTGGTCGGGCAGATCATCCCCTGGAACTTCCCGCTGCTCATGGCCACCTGGAAGATCGCGCCGGCGCTGGCCGCGGGCAATTGCATCGTGCTGAAGCCCGCCGAGCAGACGCCGGCCTCGATCCTCTACCTCGTCGAGCTCATCGGCGACCTGCTGCCGCCCGGGGTGCTCAACATCGTCAACGGCTTCGGGGTCGAGTGCGGCAAGCCGCTCGCCGCGAATCCGCGCATCGCCAAGGTGGCCTTCACGGGCGAGACGACGACGGGGCGGCTCATCATGCAGTACGCCTCCCAGAACATCATCCCGGTGACGCTCGAGCTGGGCGGCAAGTCGCCGAACATCTTCTTCGAGGACGTCATGCAGCAGGACGACGCGTTCTTCGACAAGGCCCAGGAGGGCTTCTCGCTGTTCGCGCTGAACCAGGGCGAGGTGTGCACGTGCCCCTCCCGGGCGCTCATCCAGGACTCGATCTACGAGGACTTCCTCGAGATCGTCACGGAGCGCACGCGCCGCATCGTGCAGGGCAACCCGCTCGACACCGACACGATGATCGGCGCGCAGGCCTCCAACGACCAGCTCGAGAAGATCCTCAGCTACATCGACATCGGCAAGCAGGAGGGCGCGAAGGTCCGTCTCGGCGGGACGCGCGCCGACCTCGGCGGGGAGCTCTCGGGCGGCTACTACGTCGACCCGACGATCTTCGAGGGCGACAACTCGATGCGGATCTTCCAGGAGGAGATCTTCGGGCCGGTGGTGGCCGTCACGCGCTTCGCGGACTTCGAGGATGCGATCGGCATCGCGAACGACACGCTCTACGGGCTCGGCGCCGGCGTCTGGTCCCGCTACCAGAACACCGCCTACCGCGCGGGCCGGGCGATCCAGGCCGGTCGCGTGTGGGTCAACCACTACCACGCCTATCCCGCGCACTCGGCGTTCGGCGGGTACAAGTCCTCCGGCATCGGCCGCGAGAACCACCTGATGATGCTCGAGCACTACCAGAACACGAAGAACCTGCTCGTCAGCTACGACGAGAACAGGCTCGGGTTCTTCTAGCGGCCGGCGGCGGGGCCGGTCCGGAGCCGGCCCCGCCGATCCGCCGCGACGGAGGGAGATGAGAGAGGAATGACGGAGAACGAGACCGCCCCGCCGGAGGCCCTGCTCCGCGCCCGGGCGACGCTCGAGGGCGAGGAGGGGTCCCGGGTCGGGCTCACGGAGGCGGCGCTCGAGCTGCTCCAGGATCTCGCGGCGAGGCACGGGCCCCTGATGTTCCACCAGTCCGGCGGTTGCTGCGACGGCTCGGCGCCGATGTGCTATCCGGCGGGGGAGTTCCTGACGGGCGGCGCGGACGTGCTGCTGGGGGTCTTCGACCTCCCGCACCGCGACGGCACGAGCAGCGAGCTCGAGTTCTGGATGTCGAAGGAGCAGTTCGAGTACTGGCGGCACACGCGCCTGCTCGTCGACGCGGTCCCGGGACGGGGCGCCGGCTTCTCGCTCGAGGGGCCCACCGGCAAGCGCTTCCTCCTGCGGTCGACCCTGATGGAGGAGTAGGCGGGACCGGCCCGGGAGGCGCCCGCGGGAGAAGGGCGAATCGGCTGGAGCTTCCTGGAATTCTCGGGTAGGATTGAAAGGCACTTTTGTGCGTTTCGACCTATCCGCTTCCCGGCGGCGCATGCTCGAGGGCCCCCGGACCCCCGAGCGCCGACCGGGCTGACTCATCCTATCCAGCTGGAGCACTAACTACATGACGAACACCACGACCGATCAGGCAACCAAGCAGATCGCCGTCAACGACATCGGCACTGCAGAGGACTTCCTCGCCGCGGTCGAAGAGACGATGAAGTACTTCAACGACGGCGACCTCATCACGGGCACCGTCGTTCGCATCGACCGCGACGAGGTGCTCCTCGACGTCGGTTACAAGACCGAGGGCGTCGTGCCCTCGCGCGAACTCTCGATCAAGCACGACGTCGACCCCAGCGAGGTGGTCGAGCTCGGCGACGAGGTCGAGGCGCTGGTCATCCAGAAGGAGGACAAGGAAGGCCGCCTCCTCCTGTCGAAGAAGCGCGCCCAGTACGAGCGCGCCTGGGGCGATGTCGAGAAGATCAAGGAAGAGGACGGCGTCGTCACCGGTACCGTCATCGAGGTCGTCAAGGGCGGCCTGATCGTCGACATCGGGCTCCGTGGCTTCCTCCCCGCCTCGCTCATCGAGCTGCGCCGGGTGCGCGACCTCAGCCCCTACCTGGGCCAGGAGATCGAGGCGAAGATCCTCGAGCTCGACAAGAACCGCAACAACGTGGTGCTCTCGCGCCGCGCGCTGCTCGAGCAGACCCAGTCGGAGACCCGCGCGAACTTCCTCGCGGACCTCCAGAAGGGCCAGATCCGCAAGGGCGTCGTCTCCTCCATCGTCAACTTCGGCGCGTTCGTCGACCTGGGCGGCGTGGACGGCCTCGTGCACGTCTCGGAGCTCAGCTGGAAGCACATCGACCACGCCTCGGAGGTCGTCGAGGTCGGCCAGGAGGTCACCGTCGAGGTGCTCGAGGTGGATCTCGACCGCGAGCGGGTCTCGCTCTCGCTCAAGGCGACGCAGGAAGACCCGTGGCAGGTGCTCGCCCGCACCCACGCGATCGGCCAGATCGTGCTGGGCAAGGTCACCAAGCTCGTCCCCTTCGGCGCGTTCGTCCGCGTGGTGGACGGCATCGAGGGCCTCGTGCACATCTCGGAGCTGTCGCACCAGCACATCGAGACCGCCGACCAGGTCGTCTCGGTCGGCCAGGAGCTCTTCGTCAAGATCATCGACATCGACCTGGAGCGCCGCCGCATCTCGCTGTCGCTCAAGCAGGCGAACGAGGGCGTCGACCCCGAGGGCACCGAGTTCGACCCGGCCACCTACGGCATGCTCGCCGAGTACGACGAGCAGGGCAACTACAAGTACCCCGAGGGCTTCAACCCCGAGACCAACGAGTGGATCGAGGGCTTCGAGACCCAGCGCGAGGCCTGGGAGCAGGAGTACGCGCAGGCCCAGACCCGCTGGGAGGCGCACAAGGAGCAGGTCCGCTCGGTGCTCGAGGCCGAGGCCACGGCCGGCGAGCCCGCCGCGCCCGCGACCGGTTCCTCGAGCTTCTCGAGCGAGTCGCGCGACGGCGGCGGCACCCTCGCCGACGACGAGTCGCTCGCGGCGCTTCGCGAGAAGCTCGCAG
Organism: Gulosibacter sp. 10; assembly: GCF_900163695.1. Classification (GTDB taxonomy): domain Bacteria; phylum Actinomycetota; class Actinomycetes; order Actinomycetales; family Microbacteriaceae; genus Gulosibacter. The sequence continues at coordinate 111,158 of NZ_FUIC01000008.1, read as the reverse complement.
GCCACTAGCAGGCCGCGCGGCCGGTACGGTCCATCCGCAGGATGCCCCGGGAATCGTTCCCGGGGCATCCGGCGTTTCCGAGGGCGCATCGCGGGCGGCGTTCCCCACGCACGTGGAGGATCGAGGAAGTAGGCTGCAGGAACAGGCACATGCGTCCCGCATCGGAGCGAGGCCATCCCGAAACGGAGGTACCGAAGTGATCACCATCGCACTGACCGGAGGTATTGCCTCGGGAAAGACCACCATCTCCTCGCGGCTCCGCGAACTCGGCGCGGTGGTCATCGACGCCGACGAGATCGCCCGGCTCATCGTGGAGCCGGACCAGCCGGCGCTCCAGCAGATCCGCAAGCGCTTCGGCGAGGAGGTCATCGACGCGGACGGCAGGCTGAACCGCCAGGCGCTCGCCGACATCGTGTTCAACGACGAGGAGGCGCGCCTCGACCTCAACGACATCACGCACCCGGAGATCCGCCGCAGGACCAGAGCCATCATCGAGGAGGTGGGCGCGGCCGACCCGGACACGATCTTCGTGCACGACATCCCGCTGCTCGCCGAGAACCGATCGAATTACGACTACGACTTCATCTGGGTGGCCGACTCGCCGGCCGAGGTGCGGCTCGAGCGCCTCATGGAGGATCGCGGCATGAGCGCGGATGAGGCCAGGGCGCGCATCGAGGCGCAGGTGAGCGATGAGGAGCGGCGCAAGATCGCCGATATCGTCATCGACACCACGAGGCCGATCCCCGAGACGCTCGACGAGGTGGACCTGCTGTTCGCCCGGCTCAGGGGGGACGGCGAGCAGGAGCGCGACGAGGTGAGCTACGACACCGCGCCGGTGACGGTTCCCGTAGAGGAGCGCAGCGAGGACGGCTGAGGCCGCGGCCTTCTGCTCAGCGGACCGCGGGGAGATCGACCCAGGAGGTGCCGGCGTCCGCGGCGGCGGCCTCCCCCTGGGTCATCGAGGCGATGCGCCGTCGAGCGGCGCCGATGGACTCGGGGTCGTCCTCGACCGCGAGCCGGATCCGGGCGTGCTCGGCGAGATAGTCGGTGCCGAGCACCTCGAGGCCGCTCGCCCGGAGATCGTTCTCCCAACGGCCTGCGGCCGAGTGCGGCGCGGGCAGCTCGAGCAGGCGCATCCGCTGCCGGGTCGCGAAGCGCGCCCGGAGCAGCGTCTGCGAGACGGCATCGGAATAGGCGCGGACGAGTCCGCCGGCGCCGAGCAGCACGCCCCCGAAGTAGCGGACCACGACGGCGATCGCGTCCGAGAGGTCGGCCTCCTGCTCGCCGGGCCGGGTGAACTGCGCCAGGGCCTCGAGCATGGGCACGCCCGCCGTGCCGGAGGGCTCGCCGTCGTCGTTCGACCGCCGGGTCATGCGATCCGGCCCCAGGACGAACGCGGTGCAGTGGTGGCGGGCAAGGCGGTGATCGGCGCGGACCAGCTCGACGAAGGCGCGCGCGTCCTCCGAACTCTCGACGCGGGAGAGATGGCAGATGAAGCGGGATCGCCTGATCTCGATCTCGTGCTCGAGGTCCTCGACCAGCACGCCGTACCGGATCGCGCGGCTCAGATCGGGATCGCCCATGCCGAAGAGTCTAGGCCTCGCCGATCGGGCATAAACCGCACGGCCCGGGCGTTGCATCGAGGAGAGAGACAAGGGCCCCGCTCCGTCAGACTTCGCCCAGCGGGCGGGACCATAGTAGAGATCAGGCAAACGAAGGGAATCCATCATGAGCGTCACCCACAAGGTTGATTTTCGATCGGGACAGCACACCGCCGACTACACCGTCCCCGGCATGGAGGTCTCGACCGCTCGCGGACTCGCGAAGTCGCTGCAGTACCGGCTCAACGACCTCAACGAGCTGCACCTGACCCTGAAGCACGCGCACTGGAACGTGCAGGGTCCGAACTTCATCGCCGTGCACGAGATGCTCGACCCCCAGATCGAGTCCGTGCGCGCATTCGCGGATGAGGTCGCCGAGCGGATCGTGACCCTGGGCGTCGCCGCAAGCGGCGTGCCGGGAGCCATCGTCGAGCAGCGGCACCACGCCGACTACGATCTCGGGTTCGCCTCGACCACGGATCACCTCGAGGCGCTCGTCGCCGTCTACGACCGGGTCATCAAGGGCTTCCGCGAGACGATCGACGAGGCAGGCGAGGTCGACAAGATCTCGGAGGACATCCTGATCGGCCAGTCCGCGGAGTTCGAGAAGTTCCAGTGGTTCATGCGCGCGCACCTCGAGCGCTAGGCGCATCGCGACGCCGCCGTCGCGGCGCCGCGTAGCATGGGGCGGGGGCACCGTACGGTGTCCCCGCCCCATCCTCGTCTCCCGGCCGATCCCCGAAAGCGCGAGCCCCATGCCCCACAGCACCCCGGTCCGGATGGCCCGTTCGACGGCGCTGCTCTGCCTCGGCGCGGTCCTGGCGGGCTGCGCCGGCCCCGAGCAGCAGGCCCCTCCCGCCTACCAGCCCGTCGGAGCGGACGGCGCCTGGCTCGACCCCGGCTACGCGACGGGGGTCGAGGAGGAGTGGCAGGCCGCGAGCGAGTACGAGCGCGTGTGCGGCATCGCCGGGGACGTCGCGCTGATCGGCTCGCACGCCGGCGCGGACGAGGGCGCCGTGATCGGGCTCGACCTGCTCACCGGCGAGCAGCGCTGGGAGCTGCCCGGACTGCACTGCGCCCCGGGCTCGGTCGAGGGCGGGCTCGCACTCGTCACGAGCCCCGCATACCGCACGGGCGAGGACCGCGTGATCCGGGTCGATCCCGCTACGGGGGAGACCGCCGACCTGTACCCCGAGGGCGGCGACGCGCTCGTGGAGGGCGCCCCGCTCGGCTCGATCGGCGAGACGGACTTCGTGCGGATCGAGCTGGTCTCGGGGAACCACAGGATCCTCGCGCTGCGCGATCGCGAGGCGGAGTGGGACGCGCCGATCTCGGCGACCGACGAGTGCGCGCTCATCGGCACGGTGATCGGCTGCGAGGGCGCCGACCGATTCGTCGTGCTCGACACGCAGTCCTCGGGGGAGTCGAGCGCGCTCGGCGCCCTGGGCGGCCGCGTCGAGGGGATCGTCTGGGCCGCCGACGGCTACGCCCTCGACTACCGCGAAGAGGATGCGCCGCCGCGGGCCTTCGACTTCTCGGGCGTCGATCTCGGCCCTCTGGAGCACATGCACGCCCCGCAGCCCGCCGGCGGCGTGCACTTCCCGCTCGCCGATCTCGAGCAGCGGGGACCGCTCGCCGTCGATGTCGAGGGCGCCGTGGCGGCGCATCGGGACGAGGACGGCGCGACCGTGCTCCGCGACGGGCCGGCCCCGGGACGGGCCGACGGCGTCTGGGCGGTCTCCGCGGACGGCGGCGCGTTCGTGATCCTCCACGCCGAGGAGGGCGGCGAGCCGCGGCTCGTCGACGCCGCCGGCAACCGCACCGCGCACCTGGACGTGAGCTCCGCATCCCACCTCGCGGTGATGGACGGCTACCTGGTCGTCTCGGGCCAGCGCGAGGACGGCGAGGCGCTGCCGGACCGGATCCTGATTCCGAGCCGCGGCTGAGCCTGCGACCCGCTGCGGCGGCCTAGGCTGGAGCAATGGAACCTACGCGCATCGTGCGACCGTTCGAGGTCGTCAGTGAGTATCAGCCGGCGGGCGACCAGCCGCAAGCGATCGCGGAGCTCGCGAAGCGCATCAACGCGGGGGAGACCGACGTGGTGCTCCTCGGCGCGACGGGCACCGGCAAATCCGCCACCACGGCGTGGCTCATCGAGCAGGTGCAGCGGCCCACGCTCGTGATGGCGCACAACAAGACGCTGGCGGCCCAGCTCGCGAACGAGTTCCGCCAGCTGCTGCCGAACAATGCCGTCGAGTACTTCGTCTCGTACTACGACTACTACCAGCCCGAGGCCTACGTGCCGCAGACGGACACCTTCATCGAGAAGGACTCCTCCGTGAACGACGAGGTCGAGCGGCTGCGCTACTCGACCACGAACTCCCTGCTCTCGCGCCGCGACGCCGTGGTCGTCTCGACGGTGTCCTGCATCTACGGCCTGGGCAAGCCCGAGGAGTACTACGACTCGATGGTGGCCCTGCACGTGGGCGACCTCATCTCGCGCGAGGACCTCATCCGCCGCTTCGTCGCGATGCAGTACTCGCGCAACGACGTGGCCTTCGAGCGCGGCACGTTCCGGGTGCGCGGCGACACGATCGAGATCATCCCGGTCTACGAGGAGCTCGCGGTGCGCATCGAGTTCTTCGGCGACGAGGTCGACGCCATCTCGATGCTCAACCCGCTCACCGGGGACGTGGTGCGCGAGTCGGAGTCCGTGAGCGTGTTCCCGGCCTCGCACTACGTCGCGAGTCAGGACGTCATGCACCGGGCCATGGCGGACATCCGAGAGGAGCTCCGGTGGCGCCTCGACCAGCTGCGATCGGAGAACAAGCTGCTCGAGGCGCAGCGGCTGGAGATGCGCACCACCTTCGACCTCGAGATGATGGAGCAGCTCGGCTTCTGCTCCGGCATCGAGAACTACTCGATGCACATCGACGGCCGGAAGCCGGGGGACCCGCCGCACTGCCTGCTCGACTACTTCCCGGACGACTTCCTCCTCGTCATCGACGAGTCGCACGTGACGGTGCCGCAGATCGGCGCCATGTACGAGGGCGATGCGTCCCGCAAGCGGACGCTCGTCGACCACGGGTTCCGGCTGCCCTCGGCGCTCGACAACCGGCCGCTGACCTGGAACGAGTTCCGCGACCGCATCGGTCAGACGGTCTACCTCTCGGCCACGCCCGGCAAGTACGAGCTCGCGCAGGCCGACGGCGTGGTCGAGCAGATCATCCGCCCCACCGGCCTCGTGGACCCGGAGATCGTGGTCAAGCCCACCAAGGGGCAGATCGACGACCTCCTCGAGGAGGTGCGCACCCGCGTCGAGAAGCAGGAGCGGGTCCTCGTCACCACGCTCACGAAGCGCATGGCCGAGGACCTCACGGAGTTCCTCGGCGAGCACGGCGTGCGCGTGCGCTATCTCCACTCGGATGTCGACACGCTCAAGCGCGTGGAGCTGCTCAGCGAGCTGCGCGCCGGGGTCTACGACGTCCTCGTCGGCATCAACCTGCTGCGGGAGGGGCTCGACCTCCCGGAGGTCTCGCTCGTGGCCATCCTCGACGCCGACAAGGAGGGGTTCCTGCGCTCCTCGACCTCGCTCATCCAGACCATCGGGCGCGCCGCGCGCAACGTCTCCGGCCAGGTGCACATGTACGCCGACAAGATCACCGCCGCGATGCGCTTCGCGATCGACGAGACCGAGCGCCGCCGGGAGAAGCAGATCGCGTACAACACCGAGCACGGGATCGACCCGCAGCCGCTGCGCAAGAAGATCAACGACATCACCGAGGTGCTCATGCGCGAGGGCCAGGACACCCGGGAGCTGCTCGGGGACCGGCCCGAGGAGGGCAGGCGCAAAGCCGCGCCCTACCTCCGCAAGGAAGGCATCGCGGGCGAGGGCGCGGCCGCCATCGAGGCGCTCATCGCCGATCTCGACGAGCAGATGCTCGCGGCCGCGGCGGAGCTGAAGTTCGAGCTCGCCGCGCGGCTGCGGGACGAGCTCGCCGATCTGAAGAAGGACCTGCGAGCCATGCACTCGGCCGGCCACGTGGGCGGCGGGTAGCGGATGCGGGCGCCGCCGCGTTCGATGGTCTGTTCGCTCCCCGAGAGCGGCGTGCCCGAAGTCGTGGGGGAGGAGTACCCTTGATCGGGTGAGCTTGCAATCCTCGAACGCCCTGTCCGCTTCGAACACCCAGTCGAACCTCCCCGCCGGTCAGGCGACCATGCGGGTGAAGCACGCGCGCGTGCACAACCTCAAGAACGTCGACCTCGAGATCCCGCGAGACAGGCTCGTGGTGTTCACGGGGCTCTCCGGATCCGGGAAGTCCTCCCTCGCGTTCGACACGATCTTCGCGGAGGGGCAGCGCCGCTACGTCGAGTCGCTCTCGGCCTACGCGAGGCAGTTCCTCGGCCAGGTCGACCGGCCCGACGTGGACTTCATCGAAGGGCTCAGCCCGGCCGTGTCGATCGATCAGAAGTCGACGAACCGCAACCCGCGCTCGACGGTGGGCACCATCACCGAGATCTACGACTACATGCGTCTGCTGTGGGCGCGCATCGGCATCCCCCACTGCCCGGTCTGCGGCGAGCGCATCGAGTCGTCCACGGTGCAGCAGATCGCCGACGAGCTGATGACGCTGCCGGAGGGCACGCGCTTCCAGCTCCTCGCCCCCGTCGTGCAGCAGAAGAAGGGCGAGTTCGTCGACCTGTTCTCCTCGCTGTCGCAGCAGGGCTTCGCCCGCGCGCTCGTCGACGGCGAGCGCATCCAGCTCAGCAGCCCGCCGAAGCTCAAGAAGTCCTATAAGCACGACATCGCGGTGATCGTCGACCGCCTCGTGGCGAACGAGGATCTGCTCGGGCGCCTCACCGACTCGGTGGAGACCGCGCTGGGGCTCGCGAACGGCCGACTCGTGGTCCAGTTCGTCGACCGCGAGGGCGACGAGGAGTTCCGGACGTTCTCCGAGCAGCTCTCGTGCCCGAACCAGCATCCGCTCGAGCTCAACGAGATCGAGCCGCGCACGTTCTCGTTCAACGCGCCCTTCGGCGCCTGCCCCACCTGCGACGGCCTCGGCATCCGGATGGCGGTCGACGAGGACCTGATGATCGGCGACCCCGAGGCCTCGATCAACGGCGGCGTGATCCTGCCGTGGTCCACGCAGGGCAAGTCGCTCTACCAGTACTACGAGCGGCTGCTCGTCGCGCTCTCCGAGGAGCTCGGGTTCTCGCTCGACACCCCGTGGCGGAAGCTGCCGAAGGCGGTGCAGGAGGCGCTGCTGCACGGCAAGGACCACCAGGTCCGGGTGCGGTACCGCAACCGGTTCGGCCGCCAGGTGACCTACTCCTCGGGGTTCGAGGGCGTGGTGCCCTACATCGAGCGGCAGTACGCCGAGGCCGAGAGCGACGCCAAGCGCGAGCGCTGGGAGCAGTACCTCCGCGACGTGCCGTGCAAGACCTGCGGCGGCACCCGCCTCCGCCCCGAGGTGCTCGCCGTCACGGTGAACGAGCGCTCGATCGCGGACGTCACCTTCCTCTCCCTCGAGGAGAGCAAGGCGTTCTTCGACGCGATCGAGCTCACGCCGCGCGAGGCGGAGGTCGCCGCGCAGGTGCTCCGCGAGCTGCGGGCCAGACTCTCCTTCCTCACGCAGGTCGGCCTCAACTACCTCACCCTCGCGCGCTCGGCCGGCAGCCTCTCGGGCGGCGAGGCGCAGCGCATCCGGCTGGCGACGCAGATCGGCGCCGGTCTGACCGGGGTGCTCTACGTGCTCGACGAGCCCTCGATCGGCCTGCACCAGCGCGATAACCGGCGCCTCATCAAGACGCTCGAGGAGCTGCGCGATCTCGGCAACACGCTCATCGTCGTCGAGCACGACGAGGACACCATCCGCACCGCGGACTGGCTCGTCGACATCGGCCCCGGCGCGGGCGAGCACGGCGGCGAGGTGGTCCACTCCGGCGATTACGAGGGGCTGCTGGCCAACACGGCCTCGATCACCGGCGACTACCTGGCCGGGCGCCGCCGGATCGAGACGCCGGCGAAGCGGCGCAAGCTCGACAGGAAGCGCAAGCTCACGGTGGTCGGCGCGCGCGAGAACAACCTCAAGAACGTGACCGTCGACTTCCCGCTCGGCGTCATGACGGCGGTCACCGGCATCTCGGGCTCGGGCAAGTCCTCCCTCGTCAACGACGTGCTCGAGCGCACGCTCGCGAACAGGCTGAACGGCGCGCGCGGCGTCTCCGGCAAGCACACGCGCATCACGGGGGTCGAGCACCTCGACAAGGTCGTGCACGTGGACCAGGCGCCGATCGGCCGTACGCCGAGGTCGAACCCCGCGACCTACACGGGCGTGTTCGACCGCATCCGCACGCTCTTCGCCGAAACCCCCGAGGCGAAGGTGCGCGGCTACCAGGCCGGCCGGTTCTCCTTCAACGTGAAGGGCGGCCGCTGCGAGGAGTGCCGCGGCGACGGGACCATCAAGATCGAGATGAACTTCCTGCCCGACGTCTACGTCAAGTGCGAGGTCTGCGACGGCAAGCGCTACAACCGCGAGACCCTGCAGGTGCACTACAAGGGCAAGACCATCGCGGACGTGCTCGAGATGCCGATCGCGGAGGCCTCGGAGTTCTTCGAGCCGATCACGGCCATCCACCGCTACCTGGCGACGCTCGTGGACGTGGGCCTCGGCTACGTCCGCCTCGGGCAGTCCGCGACCACGCTGTCGGGCGGCGAGGCGCAGCGGGTGAAGCTCGCCACGGAACTGCAGAAGCGCTCCAACGGCCGCACGATCTACGTGCTCGACGAGCCCACCACCGGGCTGCACTTCGAGGATGTGCGCAAGCTGCTGCTCGTGTTGGACGGACTGGTCGAGAAGGGGAACTCGGTGATCGTGATCGAGCACAACCTCGACGTCATCAAATGCGCCGACTGGGTCATCGACATGGGGCCGGAGGGCGGCTCGGGCGGCGGCACCGTGGTCGCCACCGGCACGCCCGAGCAGGTCGCGAAGGTGCCCGAGAGCGCGACCGGCGAGTTCCTCCGCGAGATCCTCGCGGGCGAGGGGAGCGGAGGCGCATCGGTCCGGGCCGCAGACCTCGCGGCGGCGAGGTAGCGGTGGGCACCTACCTCGACTGGCGCCCGAAGCGCGGGGACATCCCGGCCGCTCCGGGCGTCTACCGCTGGCTCGACTCCGGCGGGCGCATCCTCTACGTCGGCAAGGCGAAGAATCTGCGGATGCGGCTGAGCAACTACTTCGCGCCGCTCGAGACCCTGCACGAGCGCACGCGCCGCATGGTGACGAGCGCGGTGGACGTCGCCTGGACGGTGGTGAACACCGAGCGCGAGGCGCTGCAGCTCGAGTACGCGCTGATCCAGGAGTACTCGCCGCCCTACAACGTCCGGCTCAAGGACGACAAGTCCTATCCGTACATGGTCGTCACGCTCGGGGACGAGGCGCCGCGGGTCATGGTCTCGCGCAATACGAGGATCCGCGGCGCCAAGTACTTCGGCCCCTTCCCGAAGGTGTGGGCCGTGAACGAGGCGGTCTCGCTGATGATGCAGATCTTCCCGATCCGCACGTGCAACGACTCGAACTATCGGCGCGCGATGGACTCGGGCAAGCCCTGCTTCGCGAGCCAGATCGGCAAGTGCGCCGGCCCCTGCTCCCAGCGGGTGAGCATCGAGGAGCACCGTCGCATCGTCGAGGACTTCGTCCACTTCATGGACACCTACGACCGATCGATCGCCGACGGCTGGCAGGAGGAGATGGCGCGCGCCTCGGCCGAGCTCCGCTTCGAGGACGCGGCGCGGATGCGCGACCGCATCCAGGCGCTCGAGACGCTGCTGGAGAAGTCGGCCGTGGTGCTCCCGAACTCCGCCGACACGGACCTCTTCGGCCTCTACGAGGACGAGCTCTCGGCCGCGGTCCAGGTCTTCATGGTCCGCGGCGGCCGCGTGCGCGGGGTCCGCGGCTGGGTGCTCGACAAGGAGCTCGACGTCGCCTCGACCACGCTCGTGCAGCAGGCGCTGCAGGAGGTCTACGGCGAGCAGCGGCACGAGCCGCCGCCCGAGGTGATCGTGCCGCGGCTGCCCGAGGACGCGGAGGCGCTCGGCGAGGTGCTGGGCGAGATCCGGGGCGGTCGCGTGCGCGTCCGCACGGCGCAGCGCGGCCCCAAGGCGGAGCTGCTGCGGACCGCCGGGGTGAACGCGATGGAGTCGCTGCGCCAGTACAAGCTGCGGCGGACGGCCGACTACGTGGCGCGCTCCGACGCGCTCAACGACCTCCGCGACGCGCTCGGCCTCGAGGAGGCGCCGCTGCGCATCGAGTGCTACGACGTCTCGCACCTGCAGGGCAGCGGCATCGTCGCGTCGATGGTGGTCTTCGAGGACGGCCTGCCGAAGAAGCGCGACTACCGCCGCTTCAACATCGCCGAGTCGAGGGACGACACGGACTCGATCTACCAGACGCTCATGCGCCGCCTCGCGCGGCTGGACGAGGACGAGGAGCCGGAGGAGGGCGAGGAGCGCAAGCGGCGCTTCGCCTACCGCCCCCAGCTGCTGCTCATCGACGGCGGCGAGCCGCAGGTGGCGGCCGCGGCCAGGGCGCTGCGGGACTCGGGCGCGACGGAGATCGCCGTCGCGGGCATCGCGAAGCGGCTCGAGGAGCTGTGGCTGCCGGACGACCCGTTCCCGGTGATCCTGCCGCGCACCTCCGAGGCGCTCTTCCTCGTGCAGCGGCTCCGCGACGAGGCGCACCGGTTCGCGATCAGCGCGCAGCGCAGATCCCGCCGGCGCGACATCCAGACGCAGCTCGCCGAGATCCCGGGGGTGGGCCCGGCGCGCATCAAGACGCTCCTGCGCGAGTTCGGATCGGTCAAGCGGCTGCGGGCGGCGTCGCCGGAGGAGCTGCTCGAGGTGCCGGGCATCGGGGCGGAGACGGCCGAGGCGATCGTGCGCGCCATCGGCACGAAGAGTGGCTAGGCTAGGAATCCGTTCGTGAGGATCAGGAGTGAGCATGCACGTGTCGAATGAGGGGCCCGGTCCGTTGGAGGAGGGCGAGCGCCAGCAGCTCGTCATCGTGACCGGCATGTCGGGCGCCGGCAGGTCGACCGCGTGCAAGGCGTTCGAGGACCTCGACTGGTTCGTCGTCGACAACCTGCCGCCGCAGATGATCCGCCCGCTCATCGAGGTCGCCGGCAAGGCGCGCGATTCGCTGCCCAAGCTCGCGGTGGCCATCGACATCCGCGGCGGCCGCCTCCTCGAGCAGTTCGACGGCTTCCTCGACGAGCTCCGGAAGACCTACGACGTGCAGGTCCTGTTCCTCGACGCGACCGACGAATCCCTCATCCGGCGCTACGAGCAGTCGCGCCGCCCGCACCCGCTGCAGCAGGACGGCACGATCACCGAGGCCATCGCCCACGAGCGGGACCGGGTCCGCGAGATCCGCAGCCTCGCCGACGTCGTGTTCGACACCTCCGAGCTCAACGTTCACCAGCTGAGCCAGCGCGTGACCGAGCGGTTCGGCGAGCCGGACCACCAGCGGCTGCAGCTCACGGTCATGAGCTTCGGCTTCAAGTACGGGACCCCCACCGACGCCGACATCGTCCTCGACATGCGCTTCCTGCCCAATCCCTTCTGGAACCCCGAGCTGCGCCCCTTCAACGGACGCGACAAGCGCGTGAGCGACTACGTCCTGGCGCAGCCCGGCGCGGAGGAGTTCGTCGAGCACTTCCTCGGCATGCTCGAGCCCGTGGTGGAGGGGTACCTGCGCGAGAACAAGCGCCACGCCCTCATCGCGATCGGGTGCACGGGCGGCAAGCACCGCTCGGTCGCCATGACCGAGCAGATCGCCAATCAGCTCCGCGGCCGGGAGGACATCGCGGTCTCGGTGCGCCACCGCGACCTCGGTCGCGAGTAGCATCGTCTTCTCCGCCCGCGATCGCCGCGACGGGCGGCACGTGCAGTTCAACGGTTCGACGGGCCCGTCCAAGGCCCCGGTTATGGAGGAAAATTGTCGCTCACCGCGCAGGTCAAGCAAGAGATCGTAGGGGTCAGTCCGGGGTCGAACCAGGCCCGGGCCGCTCAGGTTTCGAGCATCCTGCGCTTCGCAGGCGCGCTGCAGATGATCTCGCACCGCTACATCATCGAGGCGGAGCTCGACAGCGAGCAGCTGGCGCTGCGGCTCGGGCGCGAGATCGGCGCCCTCTACGGGATCCGCGCGCGGCTGGGCAGGGCCTCGGCCGCGAAGCCGGGCCAGATGAGCTACTTCGTGCGCGTGCTCGAGCAGGGCGACACCCTCGCCCGGCAGACCGGGCTGATGGACAGCCGCGGCCGGATCGTGCGCGGCATCCCGAACAAGCTGGCGCTCGGCCGCGCCGACATCCTCGCCGCGATCTGGCGGGGGGCCTTCATGGCGAGCGGAACGCTCTCCGACCCGGGTCGGTCCGCCTCGCTCGAGGTGGCCTGCCCCAACCGCGAGACGGCGATGGCGCTCGTGGGCGCCGGCGGCCGGCTCGGGATCGAGGCGAAGGCGCGCGAGGTGCGCGGCGTGAACCGCGTCATCGTCCGCGATGTCGACGCCATCAACGCGATGCTCGCCGCGATCGGCGCGAAGCAGGTGCTGGCGGAGTGGGAGCAGCAGCGGCAGCGGAAGGAGACCCGCGCCACAGCCAACCGGCTCGTCAACTTCGACGACGCGAACCTGCGCCGTTCCGCGCAGGCCGCGGTGACCGCCTGCGCACGCGTCGAGCGGGCCTTCGAGATCCTCGGGGACGACGTGCCCGAGCACCTGCGCTACGCGGGGGAGCTCCGGCTCAAGTACCGCGAGGCCTCGCTGGACGAGCTCGGTCAGCGCGCGGACCCGCCGATGACCAAGGACGCGGTCGCGGGTCGGGTGCGAAGGCTCCTCTCGCTCGCCGATCGGCAGGCGGGCGAGCAGGGCATCCCCGGCACCGCGGAGGGCGTGGCGGAGCATGAGGAGCTCGACTAGCGGACCCGGCCGCGGACGCCTCCGCGCGGGGCGCGCACTCGGCGAAATCTGAGCGAGCCCGTGATCTGCGCCGAGTACGGTGGACGCAGAGGAAACTCTTGCGATTGAGCCGTCCCGGTTCTGTTCGCAATCGCACTTCATAAAAGGAGTCACCCTTGACGAAGATCGCCATCAACGGCTTCGGCCGCATCGGACGCAGCTACGCCCGCGCGCTGCTGGACGGCAGCCATCCGAACCTCGAACTGGTCGCCATCAACGATCTGACGGACAACCAGACCCTCGCGCACCTCCTGAAGTACGACTCGACCTCCGGCGTCCTGCCCAACCGGGTCACCTACGACGACGAGAACATCTACGTGGACGAGCACCAGGTCCACGCGCTCTCGGAGCCGGACCCCGCCAAGCTGCCGTGGGCGGACCTCGGCGTCGAGATCGTGCTCGAGTGCACCGGCCGCTTCAACGACCCGGCGAAGGCCGAGGCGCACCGCACGGCCGGCGCCAAGAAGGTGCTGCTCTCCGCGCCGGCCAAGGGCCCCGCGCCCACCTTCGTCTACGGCGTGAACCACACCGACTACAACCCCGAGACCGACCACGTCGTCTCGAACGCCTCGTGCACCACCAACTGCCTCGCGCCGATCGCCAAGGTCTTCAACGACCGCTTCGGCATCGTCTCCGGCCTCATGACCACCGTGCACGCCTACACCGCGGACCAGCGCCTGCAGGACTCGCCCCACAAGGACCTGCGCCGCGCGCGCGCCGCCGCGCTGAGCATCGTGCCCACGAGCACCGGGGCGGCCAAGGCCGTCTCGCTCGTGCTGCCCGAGCTCGCGGGCCGCCTCGACGGCTTCGCGCTGCGCGTGCCCGTCGAGACCGGCTCGATCACCGACCTCACCGTGCAGACCGAGCGCGAGCTCACGGTGGACGAGGTCAACACGGTCTTCCGCGAGGCCGCCGAGGGCGAGTTCAAGGGCATCCTCAAGTACAACGAGGACCCGATCGTCTCGCGCGACATCATCGGCGAGAACCATTCCTCGATCTTCGACGCGCCGCTCACCCGGGTCCAGGGGCAGCTGGTGAAGATCTCGTCCTGGTACGACAACGAGTGGGGCTACACGGAGCGGCTCATGGACCTCACCTCGTACATCGCCGATCGCATCTGAGCCCGCGGTTCCCGCCACGGCCCATACCAGGAGGAGCACACCATGCCACTGCGCACCCTCGACTCGCTCGGCGATCTCGCCGGCAAGCGCGTCATCGTCCGCTGCGATCTCAACATGCCGCTCAGCGACGGCGAGATCACCGATGACGGCCGCGCCCGCGCCTCGCTGCCGACGCTCCGCGCGCTGCTCGATCAGGGCGCCAAGGTCGTCGTGATCTCGCATCTCGGCAGGCCCAAGGGCGAGCCGAACCCGGAGTTCTCGCTGGCGCCCGCGGCCGAGCGTCTCGGGCAGCTGCTCGAGAAGGACGTCGTCCTCGCCGCGGACACCGTGGGCGAGAGCGCCCGCGAGGCGGTGGCGTCGCTCGAGGACGGCGAGCTGGTCGTCCTCGAGAACCTCCGCTTCAACCCGGGGGAGACGAGCAAGGACGACGCCGAACGGCGCGCCTTCGCCGAGCGGCTCGCCCAGTTCGGCGACGCCTTCGTCTCGGACGGCTTCGGCGTCGTGCACCGCAAGCAGGCCTCGGTCTACGAGCTGGCGCAGCTGCTGCCCTCCGCGGCGGGGGCGCTCGTCGCCACCGAGGTCGAGAAGCTGGGGCGCGTCGTCGACAACCCGGAGCAGCCGTTCACCGTGGTGCTCGGCGGCTCCAAGGTCTCCGACAAGCTCGGCGTCATCAGCAACCTGCTGCCGCGCGTCGACCGGCTCGTGGTCGGCGGCGGGATGCTCTTCACGTTCCTGGCGGCGCAGGGCCACGCGGTGGCGAGCTCGCTGCTGGAATCGGAGCAGATCGAGGCGGTCCGGGGATACCTCGCCGAGGCCGAGGAGCGCGGCGTCGAGCTGCTGCTGCCGGCCGACGTCGTGGTGGCGGACCGGTTCGCCGCGGATGCGGCCCACGAGGTCGTGCCGGCGGATGCCATCGAGTCCTCCTCCTTCGGGGCGGAGGGCATCGGCCTCGACATCGGGCCCGAGGCCGAACGCGCGTACGCGGAGGCGATCCGCACGTCGAGGACGGTGTTCTGGAACGGGCCGATGGGCGTGTTCGAGTTCCCCGCCTTCGCCTCCGGCACCGCGGCGATCGCCCAGGCGCTCACCGCGGTGGACGGGCTCTCGGTCGTGGGCGGCGGGGACTCGGCCGCGGCGATCCGCACGCTCGGCTTCGCCGACGACGAATTCGGACACGTGTCAACCGGCGGCGGGGCCAGCCTCGAACTCATCGAGGGGAAGCGCCTGCCCGGACTGGAGGTACTCGGATGGTAACCACTCGCACGCCGCTCATGGCGGGCAACTGGAAGATGAATTTCAATCATCTCCAGGCGATCGCCTTCGTGCAGAAGCTCGCCTGGACGCTCAAGGACGCGGGCCACGACTACGAAGAGGTCGAGGCCGCGGTCTTCCCGCCGTTCACCGACATCCGCAGCGTGCAGACCATCGTCGACGCCGACAAGCTCAAGCTCGGCTACGGCGCGCAGGATCTCTCGCAGCACGACTCGGGCGCCTACACCGGCGACGTCTCCGGCGAGTTCCTCGCGCAGCTGGGCGCCAAGTACGTGCTCGTCGGGCACTCCGAGCGCCGCACGCTGCACGACGAGACCGACGAGGTCTGCCGCGCCAAGGTGAACGCCGCGGTGCGGCACGGGCTCGTGCCGGTGCTGTGCGTCGGCGAGAGCCTCGAGCAGCGGGAATCGCTCGAGGACCCCGCGAGCGTATCGGTCGAGCAGCTCAAGGCGGGTCTGGCCGATGTGCAGGCCGGCGCCGAGGTGGTCATCGCCTACGAGCCGGTCTGGGCCATCGGGACCGGCGAGGTCGCGACGAGCGAGCAGGCGCAGGAGGTCTGCGCCTCGATCCGGCGCGCGGTCTCGGAGCTGCTCGGCGAGGAGGCGGCCGCGAACGTCCGCATCCTCTACGGCGGCTCGGTGAAGCCCGGCAACGTCGCGAGCATCATGCGCGAACCGGACATCGACGGCGCGCTCGTCGGCGGCGCGAGCCTGAGCGTGGAGGATTTCTCCTCCATCATCCGCTACCGCTCGCACGTCGGCGTGTAGGGAACGACCCGATCGCCTATACTCGGGGCGGGGCCGGACTCCGGCCCCGCCGTCCTCCGCTCAACCCCGACCCGTCGAAAGGTCCCCGTGGACATCCTCCTCGTCATCCTGCAGGTGGTGCTCGCCATCTCGAGCCTCCTGCTCATCCTGTTCATCCTGCTGCACCGCGGTAAGGGCGGCGGGCTGAGCGACATGTTCGGCGGCGGCGTCACGTCGAACGCCTCGTCGTCCGGCGTGGCCGAGAAGAACCTCAACCGGATGACGACCTGGACGCTGGTCATCTGGGGTCTCGCGATCGTCTTCATGGGCATCCTCATGAAGTTCCAGACGCCCGGCATCTAGCGGGGCGTGCACGACGCGAACGGGAGCGGCCCGGACGATCGCCATCGTCCGGGCCGCTCCGTGTTCGCCCTGAGCAGTGGTTCGCGCTGGGCAGTGGTTCGCGCTGGGCAGTGTTCCGCGCGGCTCGGGGGCTCAGCCCGAGGCCGTGCCCAGCGCGGCGGCGTCGGCGAAGATCGCGACCTCCTCGGCCGCGCGGATCGCGCCGACGGGGGACTCCTCGCGCGTGGCGGTGCCGCTGCGGGCCAAGGCGAGGGCCTCGCGCTTGTTCTCGCCGGTCGCGTAGAGCCAGCAGCGGCGGCTCGCGGCGAGCACCGGCAGGGTCAGGCTCACCCGCTCGGCGGGCGGCTTGGGGGAGTCGCGGACGGCGATCACGAGCTCCTCCTCGGCCCGCACGCCGGGCAGGCCGGGGAAGAGGGAGGCGGTGTGCCCGTCCGGCCCCATCCCCAGCAGCACGAGGTCGAGCTGCGGTACGCGGCCGGAGTGCTGGGCGCCCACGTACGTCCGCAGCTGCTCCGCATAGCGCTCGGCGACCTCGTCCAGGGAGATGCCGGAGTCGCTCGCCTCCGTGATGTGGAGGTGCTCGGGGCGGAAGCCGGCGGCCTCGCGTCCGGCCGCGACGACGAGCGTCGCGTTGCGATCGATGCTGCCGCGCGGGGAGAAGCGCTCGTCCGCGAACCAGATGTGCACGTTCGACCAGTCGATGCCGCGCTCGTTGGCCGCGGCGATGACGCGGGGGAGCGCGCGCTCGGCGAGCGAGCCGCCCGATACCGCCAGGTGGACGGTGCCGGCGGCGGCGATGCGCTCCTGCACGTAGTCGGCGACCTCCTCGGCGAACCGGCGGTCGAGCTCCTCGGCCGAGGGGGCCTCGACCAGCCGGGCGTTCGTGAATTCCATGACGTCCCTCCGCTCAGCCCGCCGCGTGCAGTTCCGCGAGCGAGTCGAGGTCGAGGGCCGGAACGCCCTCGAGCAGGGCGGTCGCGTAGACGGGGTCGTGCGCGAGCGAGCGCAGCTCCTCGGCGAGCACCTCGTAGCGGTCGCGCAGCATCAGCGGCACGATCTGATCCGGCTGTCCGGTCTGCCGGAGTCGCGCGTTCTCGAAGGCGATGCGCTCGAGCTCGACGATGCCGGACTCGCGGACGAGGCGAACGGTACGCAGGTTGCCGGGGCGCGCGTCCGAGTGGAGCGAGAGCTCCACGGGCACGTCCAGGTAGTGCCGCAGCCAGGCGGCCATGAGCAGCGCTCCGGTGGAGACGCGGCTCGAGACGACCTCGGCCTTGAGCACGGCCTCGTACGGAGGCTGGTCCAGGACCGCCGCGAGCTGGGCGCGCCAGCGGGTGAGCCTGGTCCACGCGAGGTTGGTATCGCCGTCGTGGTAGCCCGCGATGAGCCGCTTCACGGACTGCAGGCCGTCGGGATCCTCGTGCGTGTCCACGATGCGCAGCTGGGCGATCCGGCCGATCGGGGATGCGAAGGGCGAGGAGCACTCGTTGCCGGGCCACCAGGCGACCACCGGGGCGTCCGGCAGCAGCAGGGCCTGCACGAGGGTCTCGGGGTCGTTCGCCGCCTGGCCGCGGGCGTGGAGGATGACGACCTCGCTCGCCCCCGCATCGGAGCCGATGCGGATCTCCGCGTCGATGCGGGCCTCGCCGGACTCGGGGTAGGCGTGCAGCACGATGACGCGCATCGGGTGCTCGCCCGAGGCGGTGTTCGCCGCCCGGATGGCCTCCTCGTTCAGGTTCTCGCCGGAGACGAGCACCAGGGTGAGCACGCGGCCGAGGGCCACCGCCCCGCCCTCCTCGCGGAGCCGGACGAGCTCGCGGGCGACCTCGGATGTGGTCGTGTTGTGCAGTTTGGTGATCACGGGCGCCTCCAGGTACGGCCGTCGCGGCGGAGCAGTTCGTGGGCGGATTCGGGCCCCCAGGAGCCCGGCTTGTAGGGCTCGGGCGCCCCGGTGGAGGCCCAGTACTCCTCGACGGGATCGAGGATGCGCCAGGAGAGCTCCACCTCCTCATGGCGGGGGAACAGGGGCGGGTCGCCGAGCAGCACGTCGAGGATGAGCCGCTCGTAGGCCTCCGGGCTCGACTCGGTGAAGGCGTGGCCGTAGCCCATGTCCATCGTGACGTCGCGGACGCGCATGCCCACGCCGGGCACCTTCGCGCCGAAGCGCATGGTGACCCCCTCGTCCGGCTGGACGCGGATGACGAGCGCGTTCGGGCCCAGCGAGGCGCGCTCGGCGGGGGCGAAGAGATAGCGCGGCGCGTCCTTGAACGTGATCGCGATCTCGGTGACCCGCCTGCCCAGGCGCTTGCCGGCGCGGAGGTAGAAGGGCACGCCCATCCACCGGCGGTTGTCGATCTCGAGGCGGAGCGCGGCGTAGGTCTCGGTGGTGGACTCGGGGTTCATACCCTCCTCCTCGAGGAATCCGCGAACCTCCTCGCCGCCCTGCCATCCGCTCGAGTACTGGCCGCGGGCCGTGGTGGCGGCGAGGTCGTCGCCGAGGCGGACCGCGGCGAGCACCTTCTCCTTCTCCGCGCGGAGGTCGCGGGCTCCGAAGGTGAGGGGCTCCTCCATCGCGGTCAGCGCGAGCAGCTGCAGGAGGTGGTTCTGGATGACGTCGCGCGCAGCGCCCACGCCGTCGTAGTAGCCGGCCCGGCCCGACACGCCGATGTCCTCGGCCATCGTGATCTGCACGTGGTCGACCCAGTTGGCGTTCCACAGCGGCTCGTACATCGTGTTGGCGAAGCGGAGGGCGAGGATGTTCTGCACCGTCTCCTTGCCCAGGTAGTGGTCGATGCGGAAGATCGAATCGCTCGGGAAGACCGACTCGACGATGTCGTTGAGCTCGCGCGCGGACTCGAGGTCGTGGCCGAACGGCTTCTCGATGATGACGCGCCGCCAGGACCGCTCGGATTCGTTGGCGAGCCCCGACCGGCGCAGCTGATCCGTGACGATGGGGAAGTCGCGCGGCGGGATCGAGAGGTAGAACGCGTGGTTGCCCCGGGTGCCCTGGTCCTGCTCGAGCGCGGAGAGGGTGTCGCGGAGCTGGTCGAACGCCTCGTCGTCGTCGAACTGTCCGGAGACGAAGCGGATGCCCGCGCTGAGCTGGCGCCAGACGTCCTCGCTCCATTCGGTGCGGGCATGCTTCTTCGCGTTCTCGCGCACGAACGCGCGGAACTCCTCGTGCGACCACTCGCGGCGGCCGAAGCCGACGAGGCCGAAGGAGGGGGAGAGCAGCCCGCGATTGGCGAGGTCGTAGACCGCGGGGAGGAGCTTCTTCCGGCTGAGGTCGCCCGTCACGCCGAAGAAGACGAGGCTCGATGGCCCCGCGATCGGCTCGAGCCGACGTTCGCCCGCCGGGCGCAGCGGGTTCGAACCGGGGGCAATGTTGACTGGAGTCAAAGGTTTCCCTTCACAGTCCGCGGGGTGGGAGCGGTGCGCTCCCACCCCGCGGCGGGTGATGTGGATCGATTAGATGCTACGCAGTGTAGCGAGGAGCTGGGCGGCCCCGTCGGCGGGCTCGCGCAGCTCGAGCCGGAGCACCGGCATGCCGTGCCCCTCCAGGACGGACGCGTCGCCCGCGGCCTGGGCCTGGATGAGCTGGCCGAAGGTGAACGGCCGCTCGGCGATCTCGACGTCCTCGGCCTCGTCCGTGGTGATCTGCAGGAACGCGCCGACCCTGGGCCCGCCCTTGTGGAACTGGCCGGTGGAGTGCAGGAAGCGCGGCCCCCAGCCGAAGGTGACCGGGCGGCGCGCCCGGTGGGCGAGCAGGTCGCGGACCTCGGCGAGCTCGGGCAGGCCGAGCCGGTCGGCGTAGGCCTGCACGCAGACGTAGCCGTTCTCGGGGAGCCGGGAGAGCAGCGCCTCGATGGCGCCCGCGACGGTGGACTGGCCCTCGACCACCGAGTCGGTGCCGCGCACGGCGATCAGACCGGCCTCGAAGGAGGCCGGCTCCGGCTCGGGCGTGGCGTCCAGCAGGGTGCGCGCGGCGGCCTTCGCGGACTCGACGTCCGGCTGATCGAAGGGGTTGATGCCGATGATGGCGCCGGCGACCGAGACCGCCACCTCCCAGAGCAGCATCTGCTCGCCGAGCCCGCCGGAGACGGCGATCTCATCGCCGACGGCGGGAGTCTCGGCGGCGTCGCCGACGAGACGGACGATCTGCAGATCCGGGATCGGCAGGCCGATCTCCGGCGCGTCCCCCGACAGCACCACGGGCAGGAGGCCCTTGCCCTCCTTGCCCGTGGACTCGGCGATGAGCTGCTCGGCCCAGTCGCCGAAGCCGACGATGCCGGTGCCGTCGGCCACCACGCCGAGGAAGGTCTTGATCGGCTCCCCACCGGCGATCGCGGCGCCGAGCAGGAGGCCCGGGTTGTCGGCCGAGTCCTCGGCGAGCTCTCCGGTCACCGAGGCGGCGGAGTCGAGGAAAGCCTCGAGGTCCAGTCCGGCGAGGCCGGCCGGGACGAGCCCGAACGCCGTGAGCGCCGAGAACCGGCCGCCGACGGACGGGTCGGCGAGGAACACCGAGTAGCCCGCGGCCCTGGAGGCCTCCTCGAGCGGCGAACCCGGGTCGGTGACGACGACGATGCGCTCGGCCGGGTCGACGCCGGCCTGCTCGAAGGCGGCGACGAAGGCGCGGCGCTGGGAGTCGGTCTCGACGGTGGAGCCCGACTTCGAGGAGACCACGATCGCGGTGCGCTCGATGCCGGTGCCCACGACCGCGGCGACCTGCGCCGGGTTGGTCGCGTCCAGCACCTCGAGCTCGACGCCTGCGGTGCGGGTCATCACCTCGGGCGCGAGCGAGGAGCCGCCCATGCCGCACAGCACGATGCGGTCCACGCCCTGCTCGTCGAACCGCTGCTTGAGGGCGAGCACCTCGGGGACGAGGGGCGCCGAGACCTCGGCCGCCTTCGTCCAGCCGAGGCGCTTCGAGGACTCGTCCTCGGCCGCGGGACCCCAGAGCGTGTGGTCCCCGGCGAAGAGCCGGCTCGCGAAGCGCTGTTCCACGAGGCGGTCGAGATGGCGCTTGGCGGCCTCGGTGGCGCTGCCCGCGGTGGAGACTTTGATCGTCATGACGGTTTCCTCACTCCCGGCTCAGCGAGCCTGCTCGAGCTGTCCCTGCACGGTGGCCCGCAGCTGGCTCCAGGCGTCGTTGAACTTCTCGACGCCCTCGTCCTCGAGCTGCTGGGTGACCTCGGCGTAGGAGATGCCGAGCGCGTCGATCGCGTCGAGGAGCCGGTTCGCGTCGTGGTGGGTCCCCGAGACCGAATCGCCGCGGATCTCGCCGTGGTCGGCCACGGCCTCGAGGGTCTTCTCCGGCATCGTGTTCACGACGTCGCGCGCCACGAGCTCGACGACGTACAGCGTGTCGGGCAGCGAGGGGTCCTTGACGCCGGTCGAGGCCCAGAGCGGGCGCTGCAGGCGGGCGCCGGCGTTGCGCAGGGTCTTCGCGCGCTCGGAGTCGAACAGCTCCTCGAAGACCTGGTAGGCGAGGCGGGCGTTCGCGACGCCGGCCTGGCTGCGGACCGCCTTGGCCTCCTCGCCGCCGATCGCGTCGAGGCGCTTGTCGATCTCGACGTCCACGCGGGACACGAAGAACGAGGCCACGGAGTGGATCTTCGCGATGTCGTTGCCGCGTTCGATGGCCTGCTCGAGGCCGGTGAAGTAGGCGTTGATGACCTCGCGGTAGCGGGGGAGCGAGAAGATCAGGGTGACGTTGACCGAGATGCCGGAGGCGATGACCTCGGTGATCGCGGGCAGCCCGGCCTCGGTCGCGGGGATCTTGATCATCGCGTTCTCGCGGCCGACCTTCTCCGAGAGGAGCTTCGCCTCGGCGATGGTCGCCTCGGTGTCGTTCGCGAGGAACGGCGAGACCTCGATGGACACGCGGCCGTCGACGCCCTGGGTGCGGTCGTAGAGCGGGCGGAGGAGATCGCAGGCCCGGCGCACGTCCTCGGTGGTGATCTCGAGGATGGCCTCGTCCACGGAGGCGCCGGATCGGGCGAGCTCGGCGACCTGCTCCGAGTAGGCCTCGCCGTTCTTCAGCGCGGCCGCGAAGATGCTGGGGTTGGTGGTGACGCCGGTGACATCGCGCTCGTCGAGCAGCGTCTCGAGCGAACCGCTGTCGAGGCGTTCGCGGGAGAGGTCGTCGAGCCAGATGCTGACTCCGGATGCGGCGAGCGCCGCGGTGTTCTGGTTGGACATGGAGACTCCTTGCAGGTCCGGATGAAGTGTGGAAGGTCGGTGCTAGCCGGCCGAGAGCGACTCGCGGGCGGCGGCCACGACGGCCTCCGCGGTGATCCCGTAG
Organism: Gulosibacter sp. 10; assembly: GCF_900163695.1. Taxonomy (GTDB): domain Bacteria; phylum Actinomycetota; class Actinomycetes; order Actinomycetales; family Microbacteriaceae; genus Gulosibacter. Next base: position 88,736 of record NZ_FUIC01000008.1, on the reverse strand, counting down.
CGCTCGAGCAGCTCGTCGCCGTCCGCCGAGGCGCCGAAGTCCTCGACCGAGACGGCGCGGCCGCGCACGCCGAGGAAGGGCGCCCACGTGAGGGAGAGCCCCGCCTCGACGGCGACGCGGGCGGTGACGCCGGAGGGGAGCACCTGCTCGCGGTACTCCGCGGGCTGCTCGGCGAACCACTCCTGGCTCGGCACCGAGACGACGCGCGTCGCAACGCCGTCGGCCTCGAGGGTCTCGCGCGCGGCGAGGGCGAGCTTCACCTCGGAGCCCGTCGCGAGGATGATGAGCTCCGGCTCGCCGCTGCGCGCCTCGGCGAGCACGTACGCGCCGCGCGAGGTGAGCTCGGCGGTGGCGAGCTCGTCGCCCGAGGCCACGCCCGCGCCGCGGTCGAGCACCGGCAGGTCCTGCCGGGAGAAGACGAGGCCGGTCGGGCCGCCATGGCGGCGCAGCGTCTCGAGCCAGGCCTGCGCGGTCTCGGCGGCGTCGGCGGGGCGCACCACGCTGAAGTTCGGGATGGCGCGGAGCGTGGTGAGGGTCTCGACCGGCTGGTGGGTGGGGCCGTCGCCGCCGAGGGCGAGCGAGTCGTGGGTCCACACGAAGATCGAGGGGATGTTCATGAGCGCCGCCAGGCGCAGGGCCGGCCGCATGTAGTCGGAGAAGATGAGGAAGGTGCCGCCGAAGGCGCGGGTGCTGCCGGCGAGCGTGATGCCGTTGATGATGGCGGCCATCGCGTGCTCGCGGATGCCGAAGTGCAGGACGCGGCCGTACGGGTCGCCCTGCCAGGCGCCCGTCGAGTGCTCGGCGGGGACGAAGGACTTCGCGCCCTCGATGGTGGTGTTGTTCGAGCCGGCGAGGTCCGCGGATCCGCCCCAGAGCTCGGGCAGCCGCTGCGCGAGCGCGTTGATGGTCTTGCCGGAGGCCTTGCGCGTCGACACCTTCTCGACGCCCTCGAAGCCGGGCAGCGACTCCTCGATGCCCTCGGGGAGCTCGCCCGCCTGGAGGCGGTCGAAGAGCGCCTTGCGCTCGGGCTCGCGCGCGGCCCACGCGTCGAAGGACTCCTGCCACGCATCCCGCGCGGCGCGGTTGCGGTCGGCGAGCCCCCGCGTGTATTCGAGCACCTCGTCCTCGACGATGAAGTCGCGGTCGGGGTCGAAGCCGAGGAGCTCCTTGGTGGCGCGGATCTCGTCGGCGCCGAGGGCGGCGCCGTGCGAGGCGCCCGTGTTCTGCGCGGTGGGGGCCGGGTAGGCGATGAGGTTCTTGAGGATGATCAGCGAGGGCTTGCCCGTCTCGGCCTTGGCGGCCTCCACCGCGGCGGCGAGCGCCGGCACGTCCTCCTGGACCTCGGTGCCGCCGGGCACCCAGTCGACCGTGCGGACGTCCCAGCCGTACGCCTCGTAGCGCTCGGCGACGTCCTCGGTGAAGGCGATGTCCGTGTCGTCCTCGATCGAGATCTGGTTCGAGTCGTAGATCACGACGAGGTTGCCGAGCTGCTGGTGGCCCGCGAGGGAGGAGGCCTCCGAGGTGACGCCCTCCTGCAGGCAGCCGTCGCCGGTAATGACGAAGACGTGGTGGTCGAAGGGGCTCTCGCCCTCCGGCGCCTCCGGGTCGAAGAGGCCTCGCTCGAAGCGCTGCGAATAGGCGAAGCCGACCGCGGAGGCGAGCCCCTGGCCCAGCGGCCCGGTCGTCATCTCGACGTGGTCGACGTGCCCGTACTCGGGGTGCCCGGCGGTGGGGTAGCCCCAGGAGCGGATGTGCTGCAGGTCCTCGAGCTCGAGCCCGAAGCCGCCGAGGAAGAGCTGCGTGTACTGGGTGAGCGAGCTGTGGCCGTTCGAGAGGATGAAGCGGTCGCGGCCGATCCACTTCGGGTCCTTCGGGTCGAGGCGCATCGCGTGCTGATAGAAGTAGGTCGCGACCGGCGCCAGGCTCATTGCGGTGCCCGGATGGCCTCCCTTCGCCTTCTCGACCGCGTCCGCGGCGAGCAGGCGCGCCGTGTCGGCGGCGCGCTGGTCGAGGTCGGTCCATTCGAATTCAGTCACTGACGACTCCTTTGACGGGCTTGCGTTGACGGCCGTGCGGCACGTCGAAACAGACTACAACTCAGCATGGCGCTCTACGACGATTCTTGACCTGATATGACAGGACTTTCGCGATAGACTTAATAAGGTTAAGTCGATTAGGAATGGTGACGGTGTCGATCCACGAAATGACGGGTGCTTCTCAGGCTGGCGGGACGGTATCGGCCGCCGCGGACGCCGAGGCGGTGCGGGCCTCTCGAGCGCGGCGCAAGATCTCCGCGTACATCTCGCTCACGAAGCCGAGAATCATCGAGCTGCTGCTCGTGACGACCCTCCCGACCATGTTCCTGGCAGCGCGAGGCCTCTTCTCCCCGTGGCTCGCCCTGGGCGTGCTGCTGGGCGGTGCCATGGCGGCCGCCAGCGCGAACGTCTTCAACTGCTACATCGACCGCGACATCGACCGGCTCATGCGCCGGACCGAGAACCGGCCGCTGGTCACGGGCGAGGTCTCCGGGCGCGAGGCGCTCGTCTTCGGCTGGCTGCTCGGCATCGGCTCCGCGGCGCTGCTCTGGTTCGTCGCGAATCCGCTGACCTCGGGCCTCGCGGTGGCGGCCATCCTGCTGTACGCGGTCTTCTACACCATCGTGCTGAAGCGCCGCACGGATCAGAACATCGTCTGGGGCGGCATCGCGGGTTGCATGCCCGTGCTGATCGGCTGGGCCGCGGTGACCAACAGCCTCTCGTGGGAGCCGCTGATCCTCTTCCTCATCATCTTCTTGTGGACCCCGGCCCACTACTGGCCGCTGTCGGTCAAGTACGCCGAGGACTATGAGAAGGCCGAGGTGCCCATGCTCTCGGTGACCATGGGCGAGGGCGCGGTCGCGCTGCAGTCGGTGATCTACGCGTGGGCGACCGTGATCGCGAGTCTCCTGCTCGTCCCCATCGCGCCCATGGGCTGGGTCTACGTGGTCGCGGCGCTGGGCTCGGGGGCCTGGTTCGTGATCGAGGCCCACCGGCTCTACTACAACGTGGTCACGAACAACGGGGAGGCCAAGCCGATGCGCGTCTTCCACCTGTCGATCACGTATCTCACGCTCGTGTTCCTCGGCGTCGGGCTCGACCCGCTGCTGTATCTGCCGCTGCTGCCCTACTAGCGGAACGGCTCGTCGGGACCGACCGGCGCCTGGCCCTCGAGCCCGTCGAGGTCGAAGGTGTCCAGCGGGCTCAGCAGGGCGCGCTTCTTGGAGATGTGCCCTCCCATGCGGCCGAGGATCGAGTCGAGCGCCTCGATGGCCTCGACGATATAGGGGCCCTTGTTGAGCATGACCGCCTCGGCGCGGCGCCCCATGGCCGCGTCCGTGACCTCGGCGCGAGAGGGCAGGCCGGTCTTGGCCAGGGTGTCGAGCACCTGCGTGGCCCAGATGACCGGGACGTGCGCGGCCTCGCAGAGCCACAGGATCTCCTCCTGCACTTCGGCCAGGCGCTCGAAGCCGAGCTCGACGGCGAGGTCGCCACGGGCGATCATGACGCCCACCCCGCCCCAGCGCATCGCCTCGAGCAGCATTCGGGGGAGCGAGGCCACCGCCCGCTCGGTCTCGATCTTCAGCGTGATGCCGATCTGCCGAGCGCCGAGCGTCTCGAGCTCGTCGATGAGCTCGGCGACGTCCTCGTGGGAGCGGACGAAGGACAGGTTCGCGGTGTCCGCGTGCTCGGCGACGAACGGGAGGTGGCTCCGGTCCTCGTCGGTGAGTGCGGCGACGCGCAGCTCGGTGTCCGGCAGGTTGATCCCCTTCTCCGCGCGGAGCTTGGTCCCGTCCGGCGCGGCCCGCTCCACCGTCGCCTCGATCGCGGTCGAGGAGACGCGGGCGATGCGGCCGGCGATCTTGCCGTCGTCGAAGAGGAGCCGCTCGCCGGGCCGAGCGTCGTCGAAGACGCGATCGAGCGTGCAGCCGATCCGGTGGGGCCCTGTGCGGCTCGCGGGCTGGGGATCGAGGCTCCGCAGGAGCGTGATCTCGTCGCCGGGGCGCACGAGCAGGTGCTCGCGCACCGACGGGAGCCCGCCCACGACGAGCTCCGGGCCGTCCGCGCCTCGTCCCCGTAGGACGGTGCCGGTGGCGAGATAGCTCGTGCGGTCCGAGACGAGCTCGATCCCGCCGTCCTCCGAGCGCTCGACGCGGAAGCGGCGCTTGCGCCCGCGCGCGTCCCGGCAGCGCAGCTCCGCATCCTCGTCGGGCGCCGCGTCGTCCAGCCCGCTCACCGGCACCCGGATCGGCTCGGCCTGCAGGTCGCGCTCGGCGTCGAACCCGGCCTCCTCGACGAGGCGGATCCGCGCGGGCTCGACCACGCGGCCCTCGGCGTCGCGCCGGGGCTTGACCTTCACGACCCGCGGCCCCGGCTCGAGCGGGCCCGTGCGCAGCTTCGGCCCGCCGAGGTCCATCGCCACGAGCACGTTCCCCGGCAGCGAGCGCACGGACTCGATCATCGCGGCCCACGCGTGCTCGTCGTCGTGGGCGCAGTTGATCCTCGCTATGTCCATGCCCGCCTCGCCCATCCGTCGGACGAGCGCCGCATCCGCGGCGGCCTCCGAGGGGAGGGTGACCATGATGCGCGTCGAGCGCTCCGCAGAGTGCGCCCGGCCGAGCACCTCGTCGCGGTTGCGGTCGAGCACATGGCCGCCGCCGTCGAGCGGCCCCCAGATCTCGCGGCGCCGGCGGCCCTCGTCCAGGGCGGAGACCGTCTCGAGCACGGTGAGGAGCCAGGAGCGGACGATCGACTCCATCCGGCCGAGGCTCGAGAGGCCGTACGCGGAGAGCGATCGCTGCAGCGGCCGGAGATCATGCTCGCGCACGGCGAGATAGTGGAGGAGGTTGCGCGCCGACGCCCGATGCTCGGGCAGGACGGCGTCGACGAGCGCCGCGGCGCGCCGCTCGGCCCGCTCGGCTCGGCGCAGCAGCAGCCGGAGCTCCTCCGCGAGCTCCTGCAGGGAGAGGACGGGGGCTTCGGCGTCGTGCACGGCGGTTCCGAGCTGTTCCGGCTCAGGCGCCGACCGGCACCCGGGCCCCGGAATCGGGTCGGCGCTCGCCGTCGCCCGACCGCTTCGCCGCGCCGTCGCGGCGGACGTTCACGATCAGCACCGTGAGCACCGCCACGGCGACCACCGCGAGCACCATGTGGACGGCGACGGACCAGATGGGCAGGCCCATGCGCGACTGGTACACGCCGACCGCGATCTGGACGATGACGAGCAGCGTGAGCGACACGCCGAGCGAGCGGCTGCGCGCGGAGCCGCTGCGGAAGAGGAGCACGAGCAGGACGAGGAGCGCGACGGCGAGCGCGTAGCCCGGCCAGGAGTGCACGTGCTGCATGACCTGCGGGTCGAGGCCGTTGCGCGCCGCCGCGGTGTCGCCGGCGTGCGGCCCCGCGCCGGTGGTGAGGACGCCGACGATCTCGGTGATCCAGGTGAGCACCGCGACGGCCATGAGGGAGGCCCACAGGAGCCTGTCGGCCGAGGCCGCGCCCGCCGCGGGCAGCGGCTCGTTCAGCCGGACCCGCTGCAGCAGCAGGGCGCAGATGCCGGCGAGCGAGACCGAGAAGAGGAAGTGCACGCCGACCACGCGGGGGTCGAGGTCCACGAGCACGGTGATCCCGCCGATGACGGCCTGGACGACCACGAGGGAGCCGATCCACACCGCGGGGCCGACGAGGCCGAGCCCGGAGCCACGGGTGTTGATCACCGCGAGGAACACGAGCAGCGCGGCGATCGCCAGCGCGCCGGTGAGCGTGCGGTTGCCGAACTCGATCACGCCGTGGACGCCCATCTCGGACGTGGGCACGAGCGACTCGTCCGTGCACATCGGCCACGTGGGGCAGCCGAGGCCCGATCCGGTGAGCCGCACGAGCCCACCGGTCGCGACGATGAGGATGTTGAGGACGAGGTTGAGCCACGCCGCGAAGCGGGTCCAGACGGTGACGCGGTCGGGCATGAGCCGTGCGATGAATGACACAAGTACCTCTCAGTGGCGGGTGGCGCCGCGCGGGCGGTGACCTAGGATGGAGGGTGCTGTTCATTGCCAGCGAGATCATCGGCAGTGCTCGGAGTGGAACGGAACATTCCTGCGCCCTCGATGGTTCTATTCTATGTGCGCTTTCAGCGAGAGCGCGGCGGCGAACAATCAACACGACGAAAGAGGTAGCGATGTCAGACGTGCTCATCGATCGCCCCGAACTGAATGACCTCGGTCATTACGAGTTCGGCTGGGCGGATCCGGACCGGGCCGGCGCATCGGCGAAACGCGGCCTGAACGAGGATGTCGTCCGCGACATCTCCCGCATCAAGGGCGAGCCCGAGTGGATGCTCGAGCGGCGCCTCAAGGGGCTGAAGATGTTCGACCGGAAGCCGATGCCCACCTGGGGCGCGGACCTCTCCGGGATCGACTTCGACAACATCAAGTACTTCGTCCGGGCCTCGGAGCAGCAGGCCCAGACCTGGGAGGACCTGCCAGAGGACATCCGGAACACCTACGAGAAGCTCGGCATCCCCGAGGCCGAGCGCCAGCGGCTGGTCGCCGGCGTGGCCGCCCAGTACGAGTCCGAGGTGGTGTACCACCAGATCAACGAGGAGCTCGAGCGCCAGGGCGTCATCTTCATGGACACCGACACGGCTCTGCGGGAGCACCCGGAGTTCTTCGAGGAGTACTTCGGCACCGTGATCCCGGCCGGCGACAACAAGTTCGCGGCGCTCAACACGGCGGTATGGTCGGGCGGCTCATTCGTCTACGTGCCCAAGGGCGTCCACGTGGAGATCCCGCTGCAGGCCTACTTCCGCATCAACACGGAGAACATGGGCCAGTTCGAGCGGACGCTCATCATCGCGGACGAAGGCAGCTACGTCCACTACATCGAGGGCTGCACCGCGCCGATCTACAAGTCGGACTCCCTGCACTCGGCCGTGGTCGAGATCATCGCGAAGAAGGACGCCCGCGTCCGCTACACGACGATCCAGAACTGGTCGAACAACGTCTACAACCTCGTGACCAAGCGCGCCATCGCCGAGCAGGGCGCGACCATGGAGTGGGTCGACGGCAACATCGGCTCGAAGGTCACGATGAAGTACCCGTCGATCTTCCTGACCGGCGAGCACGCGAAGGGCGAGACCCTCTCGGTGGCCTTCGCGGGCCCCGGCCAGCACCAGGACGCCGGCGCGAAGATGATCCACCTCGCCCCGCACACGCAGTCCTCGATCACGGCGAAGTCGATCGCCCGCGGCGGCGGTCGCGCGGGCTACCGCGGCGAGGTGCGCGTCGACGAGAAGGCGCACAACTCGGCCAACTCGGTCGTCTGCGACGCCCTGCTCATCGACAAGATCTCCCGGTCGGACACGTACCCGGCCATCGACATCCGCGTGGACGACGTGCAGCTGGGCCACGAGGCCACCGTCACGAAGGTCTCCGAGGCGCAGCTGTTCTACCTCATGAGCCGCGGCCTCGAGGAGACCGAGGCGATGTCGATGATCGTGCGCGGCTTCATCGAGCCGATCGCGCGGGAGCTCCCCATGGAGTACGCACTCGAGCTGAACAAGCTCATTGACCTGAGCATGGAAGGATCGGTGGGCTAACCCACATGACAGCGACGCAGACTCCGGCCGCCTCGGCGTCCGAGAAGTTCATCCCCGTACAGACCCGCTCGGAGCGTCCCGCCTCGTTCGCGCGCGCGGACTTCCCGCCGGTGACCGGCCGCGAGGCGGAGTGGAAGTACACGCCCGTCCGCGAGGTCGGCGACCTGCTCGACGGTCCGCTCGGCGCCGAGCTGCCGAACGTCGGGAACCCCGGCACGGCCGGCGTCGAGACCTCGTTCATCGGACGCGATGACGAGCGCCTCGGCTCCGTGCACGCCCCCGAGGACCGCGCCGCCGCGGGCGCCTGGGAATCGTTCGAGCAGGCCCTGCTCGTGTCGATCTCGGGCGAGGAGGAGAAGCAGGCGGTCATCCGCCTGAACGGCTACACCGGCGCGCCGCAGGCGGCGCACACGTTCGTCGACATCGCCCCGCACGCCCGCGGCCTCGTCGTGCTCGTGCAGGAGGGCCCCGCCCGCCTGGCCGAGTCGGTCGAGATCCGGGTCGGGGAGGGCGCGAACGTCACGTTCGTCACCATCGGCGAATGGGCCGACGACGCCGTGGACCTGTCGAGCCACCACATCCGCGTGGGTCGCGACGCGTTCCTCAAGCACATCGTGGTCTCGCTGACCGGCAGGACCGTGCGGCTCAACCCCTCCGTGGCCCTCGCCGAGCCGGGCGCCGACGTCGAGATGTACGGCCTGTACTTCGCCGACTCGGGGCAGCACCTCGAGCACCAGGTGTGGGTGCACCACGTGGCGGAGCGCACCCGTTCCCGTGTCACCTACAAGGGCGCGCTGCAGGGCGAGAACGCGCACAGCGTGTGGATCGGGGATGTCCTCATCGGCGCGGCCGCCATCGGCACCGACACCTACGAGGAGAACCGGAACCTGCTGCTCTCGCGCGGCCCCGTCGCGGACTCGATCCCCAACCTGGAGATCATGTGCGGCGACATCGAGGGCGCGGGTCACGCCTCGGCCACCGGCCGGTTCGAGGAGGACCAGCTCTTCTACCTGATGGCCCGCGGCATCGACGAGCGCTCCGCCCGTCGACTCGTGGTCCACGGCTTCCTGAACGAGATCATCCAGCAGATCGGCAACGAGGAGATCACCGCCGAGCTCAACGAACGTCTTGAGGAGGAGCTCGCGATCGCAGACCATGCATTCGCCGCAGAGGTGAATGCGTAGTGGCCTTCGAGCGCGTCTGTGCGGTCGACGAGGTGCAGGTGGACACGCCTGTGCGCGTCGAGGTCGGCGGTCAGGCGATCGCCGTGGTGAAGGACTCCGCCGGCGAGGTGTTCGCCATCGGGGACCGATGCACGCACGGAGACATCTCACTCTCGGAGGGGTTCGTGGAAGACGACACCCTCGAATGCTGGGCGCACGGATCGCAGTTCTCGTTGCGCACCGGCTGGCCCCAGTCCCTCCCGGCGTTCGAGCCGGTACCCGTCTTCGACGTCAAGGTCGAGGGCGATGACATTTTGATCGACCCGACTCCGATCTACAAGGAGAACAACTAGTCATGAGCACCCTTGAAATCCGCAACCTCCACGTCGAGGTTGAAACCGACCAGGGCACCAAGGAGATCCTCCGCGGTGTCGACCTCACCATCAACTCGGGCGAGATCCACGCGATCATGGGCCCGAACGGCTCCGGCAAGTCCACGCTCGCCTCGACCATCGCGGGCCACCCCGCCTACGAGGTGACCGAGGGGAGCATCACGCTCGACGGCGAGGACGTCCTCGAGATGTCCGTCGACGAGCGCGCCAAGGCGGGCCTCTTCCTCGCGATGCAGTACCCCGTCGAGATCCCCGGCGTCAGCATGTCCAACTTCCTGCGCACCGCCAAGACCGCGATCGACGGCGAGGCGCCCGCCCTGCGCACGTGGCTCAAGGACATCAAGGCGTCCATGGAGGGCCTGCGCATCGGCGAGGAGTTCCTGCAGCGCAACGTCAACGAGGGGTTCTCGGGCGGCGAGAAGAAGCGCGCCGAGATCCTGCAGCTCGAGGTGCTCAAGCCGAAGATCGCGCTGCTCGACGAGACCGACTCCGGCCTCGACGTCGACGCGCTGCGCATCGTCTCGGAGGGCGTGAACCGCGCGCACGAGGCGAACGGCCTCGGCGTCATGCTCATCACCCACTACACGCGCATCCTCCGCTACATCAAGCCGGACTTCGTGCACGTGTTCGTCGCAGGCAAGATGGCGGACCAGGGCGGCCCCGAACTGGCCGACAAGCTCGAGGCCGAGGGGTACGACAGCTACCTCAAGGCCGCCGCCGGAGCCTAGGAGGCACTCGCATGGCACTCGTTTCACTCGCCCCCGAGCGCTTCGACGAGATCGAAGAGGCGCTCAAGGACGTGGTCGACCCCGAGCTCGGCGTGAACATCGTCGACCTCGGCCTCATCTACGACCTCCACTGGGAGGAGGAGATGGATGCGCTGGTCGTCTCGATGACGCTCACGTCGGCGGGCTGCCCGCTCACCGACGTGATCGAGGACGAGATGGCGAAGTCGCTCGACGGCCACGTCGAACGATTCAAGATCAACTGGGTCTGGATGCCCCCGTGGGGCCCAGAGAAGATCACCGATGACGGCCGCGAGATGATGCGGGCGCTCGGGTTCAACATCTGATCCCGACCCGATCCCTCGGCCCGGAGCCGCGCTGCGCGACTCCGGGCCGAAGGCGTTTCCGACGCCGCCCGGGTCAGTGCCGCTCGTCATGCGCGGCCCGCGCGGCGGCGACATCGGGGCCCAGCACCAGGACGAGGTCGGCGAGGAGGAACGGGTCGTCCAGGGCGCCGTCCAGGAGCTCCTCGGTCTTCCGGAGCCGGTATCGCACGGTGTTCGGATGGAGGAAGAGGCGACCGGCCGTGCCGATGACGCTGAGCGACTCCGCCAGGTAGACGATGAGCGTCTCGAGCAGGTCGTCGTGCTCGTCGAACGGGGACATGAGCCGTCGGATCCTCGTCCGCGTCTCCGCGTCGGAGGCCCGGCCCGCCAGCCACGCGCCGAACCGGAGCCCGTCGTAGGCGACGAGGTGCGCCGGGGCGGCTCCGCGCGACCGGGCGGCGCGGGAGCGCCGCACCGCGATCCGGTGGGCGTGCTCGGCCTCGCGCACCGCCTGCGGCACGTCCGCGAGGGAGCCGTGGGGGCTCGAGACGCCGCCCGCCAGACGCGTCCCGCGGGCGCCGAGCCAATGCCGCGCGGCCGCGGTGTCGGGCAGGAGTGCGTGCAGCTCGGCGTCGCTGGCCGCCGCGATGATACGATTTGCGACGAGCAGGGGGAGTCCGGCCGCGGCCGCCTCGTCGAGCGCGTCCACGAGCGCGTGCTCGCCCCGCGGCGCGTCCTCGAGGGGCTCCTCCACGAGGACGAGGAATCCGGTTCCCGGGACGAAGCCGAAGTCGGCGAGCCTGGCCCAGTAGCGGTGTTGGCGCGCGGCGGGGATGCCGCGCTCGAGCGTCTCGAGCAGCTGCGAGTTCGCCCGCACCTGCCGCACATCCGCACCTCGCATGCTCCCCAGCACGGCCGCGACGGCGATCTCCGCGGCGGCGAGGACGGCGTCCGGAACGGGCGCCGCGCCCATCCGCTTGTCCGCGAGCACGAGCGTGAACACGTCGCCGCGAGGACCGGAGCGGCGCACCCGCACCGACCAGCGCCCGATCGTGCCGACCGCGTCCGGGGCCGCCTCGGAGGCGTACTCCCACACGAGCCGGGATGGCGCATCCCCCCACCGATCCGCGGAGCTCCCCCTGCGCGTCGAACAGCAGCACGGCGGCGCCGGTGGCCTTCGCCGTCTCGGACAGCACGTGGGCGAGCTGATCCGCGTCGGGCAGCGTGCGCATCGTCGCTTGGAGAAACTGCAACGCCGCGCGCTCATCGGTCATCGTGCATCATCGCCCTCCCGGATCCTGCTCCCAGTATGCACCGGCTGCCTGGCCTCCGGGCGGGATCCGCCGGCCGCGGCACGGCACGGCAGCGGCGGTCTTGGAGAAAGCACAACTCCGGAGCGCCCGGTTTCTCATCCGGGACAGTGGCATTCGTGCTCGGCATCCAGCAGGGTGGGCCCTACGTTCGACGAAGAACAACCACCTGGAGGTAGGAATGCCGCAACTTCGAGTCGCCGTCGACGTCGGCGGGACGTTCACCGACGTCTGCATATTCGACGACGAGGCCAAGACGACCCGCGTCACCAAGGTGCCCTCGACGCCGGAGGACCCGATGGTCGCCGTCATGGACGGTGTGAAGCGGGGCGCCATCGACCTGGCGGACGTATCGCTCTTCTCCCACGGCACCACCGTCGCCACCAACGCGCTGATCACCCGCAACTTCCCGAAGGCCGCGCTCGTCACGACCAGGGGCTTTCGGGACGTCATCGAGATCCGCGACGGGACGAAGGACGACCTGTGGGACGCCTACAACGACGTCTCCGGCCCGTACATCCGGCGCCGCGATCGCTTCGAGGTGCTCGAGCGCATCGACTACCGGGGGAGGGTGGTCGCGCCGCTCGACGAGGAGGAGGCCCGCCGGGTCGCCGCCCTGCTGCGCAAGCGGGGCACCCGCACGGTGGCGGTGTGCTTCATCAACTCGTTCGCCAACGCCGCGCACGAGCTGCGGATGCGGGAGATCCTCGAGGAGGAGCTCCCCGACGCCGCGGTCACGACCTCGGCCGAGATCCTCCCCGAGATGTTCGAGTACGGGCGGTTCAACACGGCGGTCGCGAACGCGGTGCTCGCCCCGCTCGTGACCGGCTACGTCGGGCGCCTCGGCGAGCGCCTCTCCGAGGGCGGCTACACGGGAGACCTGCTGCTGCTCCATTCCGGCGGAGGCTCGATGACCCCGCGCATGGTGGACCGGTTCCCCGTCAGGCTGGCGGCCTCGGGCATCGCGGCGGGAGCGATCTCGGCGCAGCACATCGCCTCGCAGTGCGGCTATCGCAACGCCGTGAGCCTCGACATGGGCGGCACCTCCACGGACATCTCGCTGGTCGCGGACGGCGAGCTGCGGGTGACGAAGGAATGGTCCGTCGAATACGGCCACCCCATCATCTTCCCCTCCATCGAGGTGCTGACGATCGGGGCCGGCGGAGGATCCCTCGCGCACATCGACATCGCGGGGTCGCTCCGGAACGGACCCCAGTCGGCGGGCGCCGACCCGGGGCCGGCCTGTTACGGCGCCGGCGGGGAGCAGCCCACGAACACCGATGCGAATCTCGTGCTGGGCCGGCTCGGCACCTCGCTCGCCGACGGCGCGAAGACCCTGGATCGACGCCTCGCGGAGGAGGCCGTCCGGCGGGCGATCGCGGAACCGCTGGGACTCGGCCTCGAGGAGGCCGCGGAATCGATCGTCCGCGTGGCCAACGCGAACATGGCCGACGCCGTGCGGCTGGTCTCGATCCGTCGCGGCCACGACCCCCGGGACTTCGCGCTGCTCGCGTTCGGCGGTGCCGGCGCGCTGCACGGCGTCGACGTGGCGCGCGAGCTCGGCATCCCCGTCGTGGTCGTGCCGCCGAATCCCGGCGTCACCTCGGCGATGGGCTGCCTGCTCGTCGACATCCAGCACGACTTCTCGCGGATGTACACGGGGCTCGCGTCGGAGGCCGATGCCGAGGAGATCGAGACGGCGTTCGGGCAGATCGAGAACGAGGCCCGCGCACGGCTGCGGCACGAGGGCGTCCCGGAGGAGCAGGTCGTGCTCCAGCGGCTCGTCTCGATGCGGTACGCGGGGCAGTGGCGCTCCCTCGTCGTCCCGATGGGGCGCGGTGAACACGCGCTCGAGCGGACCGTCGAGGCCTTCCACGAGCAGCACGAGCGGGAGTTCGCGTTCCGGAACGACGAGACGCCGGTCGAGCTGTACCAGCTCCAGCTGACGGCGGTGGGCCGGACCCCGAAGCCGAACTTCCAGCCGGCGCCGGTCGAGGCGGGAGCGCTGCCCGAGCCGATCGAGTGGCGCCCGGTGTACTTCGACGGCGAGTGGTCGGAGACGCCGGTGTTCGACCGTGCCCAGATCCCCGCCGGCGCCAGGATCGAGGGGCCCGCCATCATCAACCAGCTCGACGCCACGACCGTCGTCCCCGTCGGCACCGACGCCGAGATCGACGAGTGGCTCAACATCCGCATCCATCTCGAGAGGAAGCACGCATGACCGCCCAGACCGAGGCCGCGAAGCAGATCGCGCGGCTCGACCCGGTGACCTTCGAAGTCCTCAAGAACGCGTTCGCGACCTCCGTGGACCTCATGAGCGAGCAGATCCTGCGCACCTGCTACTCGTTCGTGATCTACTCGCGGGACTTCTCCTCCGCGCTGTGCGATGCCGAGGGGAACACGGTGATGCAGGGATCCGCCGACATCGCCGTCCACGTCGGCACGCTGCACTTCCAGGCCAAGGCCGTGCGCGAGCAGTTCGGGGAGGACATCCATCCCGGCGACGTCTTCATGATCAACGATCCCTATCGCGGCGGCACGCACTTCAACGACGTCTCCTTCGTCCGTCCCATCTTCTCCGAGGGCGAGATCATCGCCTACTCCCAGAACAAGGGCCACTGGGCGGACATCGGCGGCGTGGTGCCCGGCTCCTTCTACATCAACGCGTCGGACCACTTCGGCGAGGGGATGCGCATCCCGCCCGTGCGGGTGTGGAGCAAGGGCGTCTTCCTCGACGACGTCGCGCAGCTCGTCGTCTCGAACACGCGCGCCCCGGAGGTCGCGCTGGGCGATCTCCACGCGCAGTCCGAGGCCACCGCGGTGTGCGCGCGCGAGGTGCTCCGCCTCGTGGACCGCTACGGGAAGCAGACCGTCGTCGACGCGATGCAGGAGACGCAGGACTACGTCGAGCGCACCGTGCTGGCGAGGATCGCCGATCTGCCGCGCGGGACGTGGGAGACCGTCGACTACATCGACAACGACCCGGCGCACCCGGAGGGGCTGGTGCCGATCCGGATCGCGCTGACGCTCGACGAGGACGGCATCCACTACGACCTGAGCGGGTCGGCGCCGGCGGTGGCGGCCTTCCTCAACTCCGGATACGGCACCACGCATTCCTCCCTCTACTCCGGCACGAAGACCTTCTTCCCGGAGGTGCCGCTCAACTCCGGGTTCTACCGGGCGGTGACCGCGGACCTCGGACCGGAGGGCACCGTGGTCAACGCGAGCTGGCCGACCGCGGTCACCGGGTTCTGCTCCGGCCCGCACGAGAAGATCATGAACGCCGTCTTCGAGCTCTGGTCCCGGATCATGCCCGAACGCGCGATGGCGTGCTCCTTCAACCTCGAGTACCTGCTCGTGGGCGGGCGGGACGCCCGGAGCGAGTCCAAGCCGTACTTCATGTGGTACGACTGGATGGCAGGGGGCTGGGGCGGCCGGGCCACGAAGGACGGCTCCGGCGCGACGGCGCCGGTCTTCGGGGCGGGGCTCGCCGTGCAGCCGCTCGAGGGCCAGGAGCGGCTCTCGCCGGTCATCACGACCGAGCACTCGATCTCGACGGACTCGGGAGGCCCGGGCCGGTTCCGCGGCGGCGTGGGCATCCAGAAGGGCGGCATCCTCACCGACGCCCAGTCCACGGTGGTGAGCTACTGCTGCGACCGCGCCCGGTCGATCACCTGGGGGATCGAGGGCGGGCTGCCGTCGATCCCGCACGGGGTCTGGCTCAACAAGGACACCGAGGAGGAGCGCTTCCTCGGCTCGGTGTTCTCCTCGGTGCCGCTCCGGCCGGGCGACGAGTTCACCCGTCCCTCCGCGGGCGGAGGCGGCTTCGGCGATCCGCTCGAGCGGGAGCCCGAGGCCGTGCTCGAGGACGTGATCGACGGCTACGTGTCCGTCGCCCGGGCCCGCGCGGACTACGGCGTGGTCGTCGAGGTCGGGGACGCGGAGCTGGACGAGTACTCGATCGACCGCGACGCGACGGCCGCGGAACGGGCCGGGATCCGCGCGAATCGGCGGGGATGGCTCGAGGCCGATCCGCACGGGATCGCGGAGCGCTACCGCTCCGGGGAGCTCGACATGCTCGACGTGATCCGGCGCTACGGCGTCATCCTGGACTGGGGCACCGGCGAGCTCTTCGAGGAGACCACGCGGGAGCACCGCGAATCGATGCGGCGCCGGTCCGCGCGGCACTGGGGCTGACCGCATCCATCGGAGCGCCGCCCGGGCCGCGGAATATCCCCGCCCCGGGCGGCGTTGTCGTGTCGGGCGGCGCCGCGGGCGATCGCCGAACCGCACGAGTACGAGGAGCGCGATGACCGCGAAGCTGTTCAGCCCCATCACCCTTCGGAACGTCGAGTTCCGCAACCGATTGTGGGTCTCGCCCATGTGCCAGTACTCGGCCGCGGCGCGGGACGGTATGCCCGGGGACTGGCATCTCGCGCACTACGCGGGCATGGCCCGGGGCGGCGCCGGCCTCGTGATCGTCGAGGCCACCGGCGTGCTGCCGGAGGGGCGCATCTCGCCGGAATGCCTGGGGCTCTGGAACGACGAGCAGGCGGAGGCCTTCGCGCGGATCGCCGAGCTCGTGCATGCCGCGGGAGCCAAGGCCGCGGTACAGCTCGGCCACGCGGGGCGGAAAGGCTCCACCTGGCCGATGCTGCCCGGCGAGCCGGACGGCTCGGTGCCCCTCGATCAGGGCGGCTGGGAGACGGTCGCCCCGTCCGCGCTGGCATTCGGGGAGTACGAGGAGCCCCGCGCGCTGACCGCGGCGGGGGTGCGCGAGATCATCGCCGGCTTCGTGGCGGCGGCGCGGCGCGCCGCCTCGGCGGGCTTCGACGCGGTCGAGGTGCACGGCGCCCACGGATACCTGGGGCATCAGTTCCTCTCGCCGCTCAGCAACCGGCGCACGGACGAGTACGGCGGCGATCTGCGGAGCCGCGCCCGCTTCCTCACGGAGATCGTCGCCGGTATCCGGGACGAGCTCCCGGAGCTGCCCGTGCTCGTCCGGCTGAGCGCGACCGACTGGGTCGAGGGCGGCCTCACGCCGGAGGACGTCCGGCAGACAGCGGAGTGGCTGCGCGAGGCGGGCGCCGATCTCATCGACGTCTCGAGCGGCGCGAACACGCCTCGAGCCGCCATTCCGGTGGGGCCGGCCTATCAGGCGCCGCTCGCCGCGGTCGTGCGCGAGGCCGGGCTGCCCGTCGCGAGCGTCGGGCTCATCACCGAGCCCACGCAGGCGGAGAGCCTGCTGACGCTCGGCGCGGCGGACGCCGTGTGCGTGGGCCGGGAGTGGCTGCGCAACCCCTACCTGGGCCTGCACTGGGCGAAGGCGCTGCGCGCGGATGTCGAAGCGCTGCGGCCGCAGCAGGTGTGGCGCGCGTTCTGACCACCGGAGGCCCGCTGCGCGTCCGAGGCTAGTCGAGGCCGCGGGCGCGCAGCGAGTCCGACAGCTCGTCGCCGTGCTGCAGTGCGAGCACGAGCAGCGGCAGGACGATCCGGACGCTCATCCGCGGCCCGCCGCGGGCGCGCATCGCCTCGCGCAGCCGCCCCATGAACCCGGCCACCACCGGTACCGTGGTGATCGTCAGCCCGAGCAGCAGCCCCACCTTGGCGGGGGAGACGCCGAGCCTCGCCAGCGGCGAGGCGAGGCGCTCGACCACGTCCAGGAGCTCTCCCATGGGGGTCGTGAGCGTGACCAGTGCGGCGAAGAGGACGACGGCGATCACCCGGGTCGTGTTGAGCAGGGCGAGGTCAGCGCCGAGGAAGATCAGCTGCGGCACCGCCATGATTACGACGAGCCAGCGCGCGGCGACCAGCTGCCGGAAGAACTCCCCGAGGCCGAACCCCGTGGCCAGATAGCCCGTGAGCAGCACCGCGCCCGCGCCGGGGAGGACCGGCCACGAGTGGCCGAGCAGCGAGACGGCGAGCGCGATGACGGCCAGGCCGGCGAGCTTGACCCCCGCCGGCAGCCGGTGCATCGGGCTGCCGCCGTGCCGGTAGAGCGAGATCACGCGTAGCTCCGCCGGTACCGCTCGATCACGTCGGCAGGGGCGCCCTGATCGGCGAGCCGGCCCCCGCGGAAGCAGAGCGCGTGCTCGCAGCGCGAGGCGAGCTCGAGGTCGTGGGTGACGAGCACCACCTGCGCGCCCGACTCCTCGAGCAGGATGCGCTCGATCTGCCTCGCATTGCCGAGGTCGAGGAGGGCTGTGGGCTCGTCGGCCAGGATCACCGAGGGCTCGGCGACCAGCACCGACGCGAGGGCGACGAGCTGCTGCTGGCCGCCCGAGAGCTGATAGACCGAGTGCTCGAGATGGTCGAGCATCCCGACGCGTTCGAGGGCGCGCGCCGAGCGCGCCTCGATCTCCGGCTTCTTCAGCCGGCGCCCGCGGAGGGTGAAGCCGAGGTCCTCCCGCACCGTGGGCATGATCAGCTGCGCCACCGGGTTGCTGAAGATCATGCCCACGCGAGCGCGGAGCGCCCTGCCGTCGACCGCCGGATCGAGGCCGTCCACGCGCACCGTGCCCGCGGAGGCGGCGACGAGTCCGTTCAGCAGCCGCGCGAAGGTGGACTTGCCGGAGCCGTTGGCGCCGATCACGGCGATGCTGCGCTGGGGGAGCGAGACGCTCACCTCCGCGAGCACGGTGCGGCCCTCTCGGACCGCGGTCACATCGGCGAGCTCGATCATGCCTCGGACGGAGCCCCCGCCGGGATCGGCTCCGAGGGCGCGCGACGGGGCCACGCGAAGGCGCGCGGGTACGCCTTCCAGAGCGCCATCGTGATGATCACCGTCAACGCGGCCTTGACGAGGTCGCCGGGCAGGAAGACCAGGCTCGTGACGATCGTCTCCCACAGCCCGAGCCCGGTGACCATCGACTGCACGGGGACGCCGAAGAGGTAGATCACGCCGATGCCGCCGACGACGGCGCCGAGGGCGACCCGCCACCACCGGGGCCGAGCCGCGCCGAGTCGCACGACGAGGCCGATCACCGCGGCGCCCGCGATCCAGCCGAAGAGGTATCCGGCGGAGGGGCCGACAAAGGCGCCGAGGCCGCCGCGGCCGCCGGAGAGGAGGGGGAGCCCGATGGCGACGAGCACGAG
This sequence comes from Gulosibacter sp. 10, assembly GCF_900163695.1. Taxonomy (GTDB): domain Bacteria; phylum Actinomycetota; class Actinomycetes; order Actinomycetales; family Microbacteriaceae; genus Gulosibacter. Next base: position 70,096 of record NZ_FUIC01000008.1, on the reverse strand, counting down.
CAGGGCGATCACGGCCAGGGCGCCGCGGCGGGCGCCGAGCACGGCGCCCGCGAGCATGACGCCGAGCGTCTGCGCCGTGATGGGGACGGCGCCGCCGATCGAGATCGATCCCGGCAGCCCGAGCACGCCGATCAGGGCGGCGAAGACGGCGATGCGGGCGATGTCCGCCGATTCGAAGCCGCGCTCCCGGGGGGCGGTGGCTGTGGTCATCTGTGGAACCTCCGATACATGAACGTTGTTCAGGAGACTTGAACAGCGTTCAGGTTATACGATAGTGCGAGGATTCGCAGCTCGGAGGAGGCGCGCATGGGCGGAACCGCGAGGCAGCCGCGACGATCGCGCGAGGACATCGTCACGGCCGCCGTGGCGCTGCTCGACCGCGAGGGGCTGCCCAACCTCACGATGCGCGCGATCGGCCGGGAGCTCGACGTGCAGCCCAGCGCCCTCTACTGGCACTACCCGAACAAGCAGGAGCTGCTGGCCGCCGTGGCCGACCGGATCATCGAGCCGGTGGGGGAGGGCGGTGCGCCCGCCGCGCCCCGCGCCCTCGCGGAGCGGTTCCGCGATTCGATGCTGTCCGTCACCGACGGGGCCGAGGTCGTCATCAGCACGATCGCGCTGGGGCTTGGCGCCGACCGCGCCTACGAGGGCTTCCGCGCCGCGCTCATCGGGCAGGGCCGGGAGGAGGCCGAGGCGGCGCTGCTCGCCACCGCGCTCGTGCACTACTGCCTCGGCCACGTGTCGCACGAGCAGCAGCGGCGCCAGGCGGAGCGACTCGGCGTGGCGATGAGCGAGAGCAGGGTCAGCGCCGATGCGCGCACCTTCCGGGCGGGGCTCGACCGGCTGCTCGGCGGAGCCTGAGAGCCGGTCCGGGCGCACCGGGGTTCCCGTGCCGGGCGCCGATTGCTACCATGGCAAGGTTGTCCGTTCCCGCGTTCTGAGGAGTACGCCCCGTGCTAGCCGTCCACGATCTCGAAATCACCGTGGGAGCGCGCACCCTCATGAGCGGCGTGGACTTCCGCGTCTCGAACGGCGACAAGGTCGGCCTCGTCGGCCGCAACGGCGCGGGGAAGACCACGCTCACCAAGGTGCTCGCCGGCTGGACGCTCCCCACCGACGGCCGCATCGAGCGCTCCGGCGAGATCGGCTACCTGCCGCAGGACCCCCGCTCCGGGGATCCCGAGCAGACGGCCCGCAACCGCATCCTCGACGCCCGCGGGCTCGGCTCCGTGCGCGATCGGCTCGCCGCCGCGGCGACCGCTATGGCGGAGGCCGCCACGGACTCGGAGCGGGACCGCGCGATGCGCCGCTACTCCCGCCTCGACGACGAGTTCGTGACGCTGGGCGGGTACGCGGCGGAGTCGGAGGCGGCGGCGATCGCCTCGAACCTGAACCTGCCGGATCGCATCCTCAGCCAGCCGCTGAAGACGCTCTCGGGCGGGCAGCGCCGCCGGATCGAGCTCGCGCGCATCCTGTTCTCAGATGCGGACACCATGATCCTCGACGAACCCACGAACCACCTCGACCTCGACTCGGTCGTGTGGCTGCGCGACTTCCTCAAGGGCTACCGGGGCGGGCTCATCGTGATCTCGCACGACGTCGAGCTCGTCGGCGACACCGTGAACCGCGTGTTCTACCTCGACGCGAACCGCCAGGTCATCGACGTCTACAACATGGGGTGGAAGCAGTACCAGCGCCAGCGCGAGGCGGACGAGGAGCGGCGCAAGAAGGAGCGCGCGAACATCGAGAAGAAGGCTTCCGTGCTCCAGCAGCAGGCCGCGCGCTTCGGAGCGAAGGCCACGAAGGCCGCTGCCGCCCACCAGATGCAGCGCCGGGCGGACCGCATGCTCGGCTCGCTCGAGGAGGTGCGCCAGCAGGATCGCGTCGCGAAGCTGCGCTTCCCGACGCCCGCGCCCGTGGGCAAGACGCCCATCCAGGCGACGGGCCTGTCGAAGTCCTACGGCTCGCTCGAGATCTTCACGGGCGTCGACCTCGCGATCGACCGCGGCTCGCGCGTCGTCGTGCTGGGGCTCAACGGCGCCGGCAAGACCACGCTGCTGCGCATCCTCGCGGGCGTGGACGACGCGGACACGGGGGAGATCGTGCCCGGCCACGGGCTGCGCGTCGGCTATTACGCCCAGGAGCACGAGACCCTCGACGTGGACGCCACGGTGAAGGCGAACATGATGCGGGTCTCCCAGCACCTCACCGAGACCGAGGCGCGCAAGGTGCTGGGCTCGTTCCTCTTCTCGGGCGACGACGTGGACAAGCCCGCGGGCGTCCTGTCGGGCGGGGAGAAGACCCGGCTCGCGCTGGCGATGCTCGTGGTCTCGAGCGCCAACGTGCTGCTCCTCGACGAGCCGACGAACAACCTCGATCCGGTCTCGCGCGAGCAGATCCTCGACGCGCTCTCCCACTACGAGGGCGCGGTCATCCTCGTCTCGCACGACGAGGGCGCGGTGGCGGCCCTCAACCCCGAGCGCGTGCTGATCATGCCCGATGCGGTCGAGGACCACTGGAACCCCGAGTACTTCGAGCTCATCGAGATGAGCTGAGGCCCCGGGCGCTCCGGATCAGGCCTCCTCGTAGGTCTCGAGATCGTCGACCACGGGGATCTCGGAGCGGTCGTGCGCGACCGGGTTGGGGATCCGCTCGTACGGGTCGATGAGCGTCACCTCGTGCCCGTCGCGGCCGAGGCGGCGCAGTCCCTCCCGCAGCATCCGGTCGCCGACCACGTTGATGCTCGGCACCAGCGTGAGATCGACCACGATCTCGTCGCCTCCCATCGGGATCTCCTCGAAGCGGCGGAGCATGAGCTCGCCGGAGGGGAAGGTGAGCGCTCCCTGCAGCGCCACGAGCACCGCGCCCGATTCGGTGGTGCTCTGCTGGCCGATCGCGTCGATCGAGGGCGCGGGCAGCTCCATGAGGTGCAGGCCGAGCTGCCGGGAGAGCCGCTCGCAGGCCTCCACACCCCGCACGCTGTTGCCGTGCTGGTCGAGCCGGGGCGAGAACGTGCCGATCCCCACCTGGCCGGGCAGTGCCCCGAGGATGCCTCCGCCGACGCCGCTCTTCGCGGGGATGCCGATGTTCGAGAGCCAGTCGCCGGCGGAGTCGTACATCCCGCACGTCGCCATCACGCTGAGCACCTGGCGGCACACCCACTGCGGGACGACCTGCTCGAGGGTCAGCGGGTTGACCCCGCCGTTCGCGAGGGTCATGGCCATCACGGCGAGGTCCCGGGCCGTGACCACGATCGCGCTCTGCCGCGTGTAGCCCCACACGGCGTCGTCGGGCTCGAGCAGGATGAAGCCGTTGCTGCGCGCCATCGAGGCGAGCGCCACGTTCCGGTAGCGGTGCTTGAACTCGCTCTCGAGCACGGTCTCGTTCACGGAGAGCTCCCGGCCGGCGAAGCGCGAGAGCTCGCGCCGCACGATCTCCGAGCGCTCCATGGGGGAGAGGCCGGAGTCGCCGACGAGGCAATGGGTCGTGATGGCCCCCATGTTGATCATGGGGTTGCTCGGCTTGCCGGTCTCCGAGTCGACGGACATCTCGTTGAAGGGGTCGCCGCTGGGCTCGACGTCCACGTGGAAGTTGACGACGTCGAGGCCGCGCTCCCGCAGCGCGACGGCGTAGACGAACGGCTTCGAGGCCGACTGGATCGTGAACGGCGCGTCGGCGTCGCCCGTCGAGTAGACGGTGCCCGCGGGCGTGCACATGGCGATGCCGAAGAGATCCGGGTCGGTCTGGCCCAGCTCGGGGATGTAGGTGGCGACCTCGCCGCCGGTGTTCCCGCGGCAGGATTCGAGGATCTCGTGGAGATACTCCGGAACCGGTGTGCGCACGGCGCGCCTCCCTTCGTCGTGCTGCGCAGCGCGCCGCGATCGATCAGCGCAGCTGCGCGTCGATGAGCTCGTCCTCGATCTCGGCCTCGGTCTTCCTCGCCTTCGCCGCCCGGGCGCGGCGGCGCTCCTCGGCGGCGATCACGCGCGGATCGTCCTCGTTGCGCTCCCGGAACTCGGCTCGCACGCCCACCACGAGGCCCACCGCCGCGATGATCGCGAAGATGATCCACTGCACCGCGTAGCTGAGGTGATTGCCCTCGGTCGGCTCGGGTCTGGGGACGAGCGCGCCGGTCTCCGCGGCCGGCGACTCCTGGCGCAGCAGCCCGTAGGCCCCGGTGTAGGTGCGGTCGGCGCCCAGGGACTCGGCGATCGCGGGCAGGTGGATGGTCGCGATCTGCCCCTCGGGGGCGCCGCGCCCCGGGATCTCGGGCTCGCCGGGCTTGAGGCGGGCTGAGACGGTCACGTGACCGGTCGGGGCCTCGGGGACGGCGTCGGGGTGGTCCTGATCGGAGCCGGTCGGGATCCAGCCGCGGTTCACGACGAACACCGTGCCGTCCTCGGTCAGCAGCGGGGTGAGGATCTCGAACCCGGGCATGCCGTCGCGCGGGCGGGCGCGGACGAGGAGCTCCTCGTCCGCGAGGTACTCGCCCTCGAGCAGTACGGGCAGCCACTCCTGCTGGGGGTCGAAGGCGTCCAGCGAGGGCAGGGCCTCGCCCACGGGCACGGGCTCGGCGTCGAAGTTGTTCGCCACCAGGTTGTTCTGGTCCACGCGCTGCTCGCGCCGGTCGAACTGCCACGAGGACAGGAATCCGCACGCGATGGCGAACACGACGAGCAGCGCCAGGTAGCTCAGCCATCGTCGCGAGAGGAGGAACCGCCAGCCGGCGCGGGGCTTGGTCTGCTCGGAACCGCGTGTCACTGGATCGGGGCCTCGTTCACTGGGTCGTGCACGCTGCTGGTGCGCACGGGGAAATCTCGATTGGAGAGGAAGCCGAGGAGGAAGTCGAGATGCTCCTCGCAGGCCAACCAGATCTTAATACGCTCGACGTCGTGGATGCGCGGATTGCGCCATTCGATGCGCGTCGCGGCGGGTTGTTCGCAGCCGGCCCGCGAGCATGCGGGCACCGTGGACTCGGCGGGCAGATAGCCGCCGAGGCGGCTGCGCAGGTCGAACTCGCCTGAACTCATCGTTCCTCCCTCTCCCCGGACTCGCCCGGGGCGCTCGGCTCGGCGTCCTCGTCCGCATCCGCGGCCCGGTACCAGGCATCCGCCGACACCGGATCGCGGCGCACCTCGACGGCGCCGGCCTCCGGGCGCTCGATCGGCACGAGCCTCCGCTGCCGGGCGTGATTCGCGTACATCACGGCGATGAGCGGGAGGAAGATCGCGCCGGCGGCGCAGACCCACAGCCAGGGGCCGCGGACGAAGACCATGAGGAGCAGGCACGCCGTGCGGATCGCCATGGTGATGAGGTACTGCCGGGTGCGATGCCGACGCTCCTCTTCCGCCGACTCTTCGATCGACGTGATGTTGGGCACTTGCCTAGGCATGACGGGTGACTCGCTCCATTCGACGGTTCAAGACTACTCCGCGGCCAGTACCATGGCCAGAACTGCACATCTTCTCGAAGGAGCTTCATGACAACGCAGCGCACGGTGCTGATCACGGGCGGGAACCGAGGCATCGGTCGGGCCATCGCCGAGGAATTCCTGGCCGCCGGGCACCGGGTCGCGGTCACCTCCCGCTCCGGCGAGGGCGGGCCGGAGGGGGCGCTGACGGTCGCCGCCGACGTGACCGACTCCGCCTCGGTGGACGCCGCGTTCTCGGCCGTCGAGGCGGAGTACGGCCCCGTCGAGGTCGTCGTGGCGAATGCCGGCGTCACCAAGGACGGGCTCCTGCTGCGCATGGGCGAGGACGACTTCACGAGCGTGGTCGACACGAACCTCACCGGCGCGTTCCGCGTGATCAAGCGGGCCTCGAAGGGGATGCTCAAGTCGCGGTTCGGCCGGGTCGTGCTGCTGTCCTCGGTGGTGGGGCTGTACGGGTCGCCGGGGCAGATCAACTACGCCGCCTCGAAGGCCGGCCTCGTGGGCATCGCCCGCTCGCTGACGCGCGAGCTCGGCGCGCGCAACCTCACGGCGAACGTCGTGGCGCCCGGCTTCATCGAGACCGAGATGACCGCCGTGCTGCCCGAGGAGACGCAGCGGCAGTACCTCGCCTCGATCCCCGCGGGGCGCTTCGGGCAGGTGGACGAGGTCGCGAAGACCGTGCGCTGGCTCGCGTCCGACGAGGCGGGCTACATCTCGGGCGCCGTGATCCCCGTCGACGGCGGCCTGGGCATGGGCCACTAGCCGAACCGAGACGAGGACGGGGCGGGGACCGACGTCGGTCCCCGCCCCGTCCTCGTCGGGCGAAGGCTCAGCCCCGCAGGCCGAGCAGCGGCAGCAGCGCCGTCATGTCGCGATCGCGGAGCACGACCGAGGCCCGCTCCCGCACGACCGGCTTCGCGTCGAAGGCCACGGACAGGCCCGCGATCGCCATCATCCCGAGGTCGTTCGCCCCGTCGCCCACCGCCACGGTGCGCTCCATCGGCACGTCGAGCGACTGCGCCCAGCTGCGGAGCGTGTGGGCCTTCGCCTCCCGGCCGATGATCGGCCCCGATACCCGCCCGGTGAGGCGCCCCGCGGCATCCGATTCGAAGCGGTTGGCCCGCCACAGGTCGAGGCCGAGATCGGCGGCCAGCGGATCGAGGATCTCGTGGAAGCCGCCGGAGACGGCACCGACCCGGCCGCCGCCCGCGTGCACGGCCTCGATCATCTCGGGCACCCCCGCGGTGACGCGGATGCGGCGGCGCACCTCCGCGACCTCCTCGAGCGAGACCCCCGCGAGGAGTGCGACGCGTTCGCGGAGGCTGCCCTCGAAGTCGAGCTCCCCGCGCATCGCCCGCTCCGTGACGTCGGCGACGCGGTCCCGCACGCCGGCGTAGTCGGCGACGAGCTCGATGACCTCGTCCTCGATGAGCGTCGAGTCGACGTCGAGCACCACGAGGAAGCCCGCGCCGCCGGTGACGACGCCCTCCCCGTGCTTGGGCTTCAGCGCGAACCGCGCACCGCTCATGCCTCGACCACCGCGTTCTTCGGCACGACGGTGATGCCGGTGGGGGTGACCGTGAAGCCGCGGGCCCGGTCGAGCTCCGCGTTCTCGCCCACGGAGGCGCCCTCGCGCACCACGACGTTCTTGTCGAGGATCGCGCGCCGAACCACGGCGCCCGGCTGCACCTCGACCCGGTCGAAGGTCACGGAGTCCACGACGAGCGCCCCCGACATCACCCTGGTCCACGGGCCGAGCACGGAGCGCTCGACGTGCGCGCCGTTGATGACCGAGCCGAGCGAGATGATCGAGTCGATCATCGTGCCGGTCGAGCCGCGGCCGTCGCGCACGAACTTCGCGGGCGGCGAGTTGAGCTGCTGCGACATGATCGGCCACTGCTCGTTGTAGAGGTTGAAGATCGGCAGCGTCGCGATGAGGTCCATGTGGGCGTCGAAGAACGAGTCGATGGTGCCGACGTCCCGCCAGTACTCGCGGTCGCGCGGCGTGGAGCCCGGTACGTCGTTGTTGATGAAGTCGTAGACGCCGCAGTCGTCCTCGGCCACGAAGGCGGGGATGATGTCGCCGCCCATGTCGTGCTTCGAGGTGTCGTCGTCGGCGTCCCGGGTCACATGGTCGACGAGCTTGTCCGCGTCGAAGACGTAGTTGCCCATCGACGCGAGGATCTCGTGCGGGCTGTCGGGGAGCCCCTCGACGCTCTCGGGCTTCTCGAGGAACTGCCGGATGCGCGTCGGGTCCTCGGGGTCCGAGTCGATGACGCCGAAGGAGGTGGACATCTCGATGGGCTGTCGGATCGCCGCGACGGTGGCGCCCTTGCCGGACTCGATGTGCTGCTGCACCATCTGCGAGAAGTCCATGCGGTAGACGTGATCCGCGCCCACCACGACGACGATGTCGGGCTTCTCGTCCTGGATGAGGTTGAGCGACTGGAAGATCGCGTCCGCGGAGCCGGAGAACCAGTGCTTGCCGCGGCGCTGCTGGGCCGGCACGCTCGACACGTACGAGCCGAGGATCGCCGGCAGCCGCCAGGTCTGCGAGATGTGCCGGTCGAGCGAATGCGACTTGTACTGCGTGAGCACGACGATCTTGTCGAGCCCCGAGTTCATCAGGTTCGCGAGGGCGAAATCGATGAGCCGGTACTGCCCCGCGAAGGGGACCGCGGGTTTCGCCCGGTCGGCCGTGAGCGGCATGAGGCGCTTGCCTTCGCCGCCTGCCAAAACAATTCCAAAGACTTTTTTCTGCGCCTGTGCCATAACCACATCGTAAGTCAGGAATGCGGACCGAATCCGTAGGAATTCTCACGTATTGTGCAGCTATGAAGATCGACGTGATTTCCCGCGAGTATCCGCCCGAGGTCTATGGAGGAGCGGGGGTGCACGTCACCGAGCTGGTTCGAGCGATGCGGCAGGACATCGACGTCCGCGTCCGCTGCTTCGGCGGCCCGCGCGACGAGGAGGGCACCTTCGCCTACGACGTGCCCGCGGACCTCGTCGGCGCGAATGCCGCCCTCGGCTTCCTCGGTACCGATTTGCGCATCGCGAACGACGTTGAGGGTGCAGATCTCGTCCATTCGCACACCTGGTATGCGAATCAGGCAGGCAATATCGCGAAATTCCTTCACGGCATCCCGCACGTCGTCTCGGCGCATTCCCTCGAGCCGCTGCGCCCGTGGAAAGCGGAGCAGCTCGGCGGGGGCTACCGGCTCTCGAGCTGGATGGAGCGGGATGCCTATCTCAACGCCGACCGGGTGATCGCGGTGTCGAACGGCATGCGGGAGGACATCCTCCGCAGCTATCCCGACCTCGACCCCGAGAAGGTCGTGACGATCTACAACGGCATCGACATCGACGAGTGGCGGCCGACGGACGACCCGGACGCGGTGCGCGCGCTCGGCATCGACCCGGACGCCCCCACGGTCATCTTCGTGGGCCGCATCACCCGGCAGAAGGGCCTGCCGTACCTGCTGCGGGCGCTGCGCGAGCTGCCGGCCGAGGTGCAGGTGGTGCTGTGCGCCGGTGCGCCGGACACCAAGGAGATCGAGGCCGAGGTGCGCGAGCTCGTGGACCGGCTGCGCGAGGAGCGCGGGGGAGCGGTGCACTGGATCTCCGAGCACCTGCCCCGCCCCAAGATCATGGCGCTGCTCACCGCGGCCGACGTCTTCGTCTGCCCCTCGGTGTACGAGCCGCTCGGCATCGTGAACCTCGAGGCCATGAGCTGCGGCACCGCCGTGGTCGGCTCCGGCACCGGCGGCATCCCCGAGGTCGTCGAGGACGGCGTCACGGGGCGGATCGTCCCGATCGAGCAGGTGCAGGACGGCACCGGCACGCCCATCGACCCCGACAGGTTCGTCGCCGACCTGGCGGCCGCGCTTGGCGAGGTCCTCGCGGATCCGGAGCGGGCCGCCGAGTACGGGCGCGCGGGGCGGGCGCGGGTCGAGCGCGAGTTCACCTGGGCCCGCATCTCGAAGCAGACCCAGGCGCTCTACCGGGAACTCATCTAGCCGAGGACGCGGGCCGCGGCGCGTGCGCGCGCCCGGCCGGCCCGTTGGCGGTAGCCTCGAGCCATGGCAGAAGTCGTGAAGTTCCAGGGCGTCGGCGTGGTCCGATCCGGGCGCCCAATCCTCGATGGCATCGACTGGAGCGTCGACGAGCGCGACCGCTGGGTGGTGCTCGGTCCCAACGGCGCGGGCAAGTCCACGCTCCTCGCCCTCGCATCGGCGCAGATGCATCCGACCTCGGGCACGGTCTCGATCCTCGGCGAGCAGCTCGGCAGGACGAACGTGTTCGATCTGCGGCCGAGCATCGGCCTGGCCTCCACCGCGATGGCCCGGCGCATCCCGGAGGCCGAGACGGTCCGGGACATGGTGCTCACCGCCGGGTACGCCGTGACCGGTCGCTGGAACGAGGAGTACGACGAGATCGACGACGCGCAGGCCGACACGGTCCTCGCGGAGTGGCAGCTCGCGGAGCTCGCCGACCGCACGTTCGGCACGCTCTCGGACGGCGAGCGCAAGCGCGCGATGATCGCCCGGGCGGTCATGACGGACCCCGAGCTCCTGCTGCTCGACGAGCCGAGCGCCTCCCTCGACCTCGGGTCCCGGGAGGGGCTGCTCCGCTCGCTCTCGGCCTACGCGGCGAGCGAGTTCGCGCCCGCGATCGCGATGGTCACCCACCACGTGGAGGAGATCCCCGTGGGCATGACGCACGCGATGCTCCTCCGGGAGGGGCGCGCCGTCGCGGCCGGGCCGATCGCCGAGACGATCACCGCCGCGAACCTCTCCGAGGCCTTCGGCGTGCGGCTCGCGCTCGAGCAGCGGGACGGCCGCTACTCGGCGCGCGCCGAGTACTAGAAGGGGCCGGGGCGACACGCCGGGACTGCGCGGTCGAGCCCTCCTCGGCGCCACGCGCACCCCGTGCTAGACTCGTCTCTTGGCTTTCCAGGCCGTTGTCGTGCTGTCGCAGAGCCTGGACATTCGTTCATAACCAATCGACTTTTCGCAGAAGGAAACCCGATGAAGGCAAACATCCACCCCGACTACGACTACGTGGTGTTCAATGACCTCGCCTCGGGTGAGAAGTTCCTCACCCGTTCGACGGTGAAGTCCGAGAAGACCATCGAGTTCGAGGGCGCGACCTACCCGGTCGTGGACGTCGAGATCTCGAGCGCCTCGCACCCGTTCTACACCGGCAAGCAGCGCATCATGGACTCGGCCGGCCGCGTCGAGAAGTTCAAGAACCGCTACGCGAAGTTCGGCAAGAAGAACTAGCCTCAGCGCTTCACGAGGTCCGGTGCTCCGTCGAGCGCCGGACCTCGTGCCGTGTCCGGCGGAGGGAGGAACGCCGGGCGGAATCCGGGGGACCGGGAAGGAAACGAGCCCACGCCCATGAACGACACCGCAGACGAACCCCGCTCCGCGTCCGGCACGAGGCCGCCGGCGGCACCGGCGGCCGCCCGGCGGAGCGGCATCGGCCTGCGCACGCGGCACATCCACTTCATCGCCCTCGGCTCGGCGATCGGCACGGGCCTCTTCTACGGCTCGGCGGGCGCCATCCAGGCGGCGGGGCCCTCGGTGCTGCTCGTCTACCTGCTCGGCGGCGCGGTCGTCTACTTCATGCTGCGCGGGCTGGGGGAGCTGGCGGTCCGGATGCCCGTCACGGGCTCCTTCGCCGAGTACGCGCGCCGCTTCCTCGGCGGCTGGGCCGGCTACCTCACCGGCTGGACGTTCGCGTTCGAGATGATTATCGTGTGCCTCGCGGACCTCACGGCCATCGCGATCTACATGCGGCTGTGGTTCCCCGACACGGATCAGTGGGTCTGGGTGGCGGCGACGCTGCTGATCGTGGGCGCCGCGAACCTCGCGAGCGTGCGCTGGTTCGGGGAGCTCGAGTTCGTGTTCACGATCGTGAAGGTCGCCGCCGTGGTCGCCATGATCCTCGGCGGGGCCGCGATCCTCGCCTTCGGGCTCGGCGGCGCGGAGGCCTCCGGACCGGCGAACCTCTGGGCGGACGGCGGCTTCTTCCCGAACGGGGCGGGCGGCATGATCTCCGCCTTCATCCTCGTCCTGTTCGCCTTCGGCGGCACCGAGATCATCGGCGTCGCGGGCGCCGAGGCCGAGCACCCCGAGCAGGCGGTGCCGAAGGCCGTGAACACCGTGCCGGTGCGCATCCTGCTCTTCTACGTGCTCGCGATCCTGATCATCCTGATGCTCAACCCGTGGCGCAGCATCACGGGCGAGGAATCGCCGTTCGTGCAGATCTTCGACACGCTCGGCTTCAACTGGGCCGCGGCGCTGCTCAACGTCGTCGTGATCACCGCCGCGCTCTCCGCGATCAACGCCGACCTGTTCGGCGCCGGCAGGGTCATCGCCGGCATGGCGCGGGAGCGCCTGGCGCCGAGGGGATTCGCGAGGACCGTGCGCGGGGTGCCGGTCATGACGACGATCGCGCTGCTCCTGGTCCTCGTCGTCGGCGTGGTCCTCAACTACGCGCTGCCGGACGAGGTCTTCACGATCGTCGCGGCCCTCGCCACGTTCGCGACGATCTTCGTCTGGCTCATGATCCTGCTCGCGCACGTCGCCTCGCGCCGGGGGATGTCGAAGGCCGAGGCCGCGGAGCTCGCCTTCCCGGTGCCCTTCTGGCCCTACGGGCAGTACTTCGCGATCGCCTTCATCCTCTTCACCTTCGGCATCATGGTGTGGCAGCCCGCGTATCACACGGCCCTGATCGTGGGCGTCGCCTTCATCGCCCTCATGTCGCTCGTGTACGTTGCCGCGGTCCGGCCGGGCCGGTCGAGCAGCGCCTCCGAGGGGGAGCGCTAGCTCGGACGGACCGGCCAGTCGCCCTCCGCGACGAACTCCGGATCCTTGGTGCGGCGCATGTACGCCTGGAAGTCCTCCGCCTGCTCGCGGGCCCATCGGACCTGCTGCTCGTGCAGGGCGTCCAGGGGGATCGCGACCTGCTCGGGGTACCGGCGCGCCAGCGCCAGCGCCACCCGTCCCGCCGCGAGCGAATCGGAGGCCGCGTCGTGCGCATCCATGAGCTCGACCTCGTACACCGCGGCGGTATCGGTGAGCGTGCGCTTGCCCCTGCGGTACTTGTCCACCGCCCGGTCGATCACAAGCGGGTCCACCACCTGGGGGCCCAACTGCGGCGGCTCGACGCCGTGCCGGCGGCACTCCGCCTCGAACAGCGTCAGGTCGTAGGGGGCGTTGTAGATCACGAGCGCGATGCCGTGCCGGGCGATCCAGGCGAGCGAGTCGGCGATCTTCTGCAGCACCTCGGCGATCGGGGCGCCCTCCGCGCGGGCGATCTCGGTCGTGATCCCGTGCACGGCGGCGGCCCGCTCGGGGATCTCGACGCCGGGATCGGCGAGCCAGTCGCTTCCGCGCTCGAGCTCGCCCTCCGCGTCGAGCAGGCCGACGAAGGCCGTGACCAGCCGCGCCTGCGCGGGATCCACCCCCGTGGTCTCGGTATCGAACACGGCGATGCGATCGGTCCAGGTCATCAGCTGCTTCCTCGGTCGACGGATTCCTGCGCGGCGCCGATCGCGGCGGCCGGGGCGCTCCCGGTGCGGCGACGGAACTCGCTCGCCTACACTCTTGCACGATGCGACCTTCGAACCCAATCCATGAACGGCTCGCCGACATCCCGGTCACGACCCGCACCCTCCCGCTGCTCGGCGGGCGCACGGCGATCTGGGACTACGGGCCCGCGCACGCCGAGCGCACGGTGATGCTGGTGCACGGCTTCCGGGGCACGCATCACGGGCTCGCGAATCTCATCGCCCTGCTGCCCGAGGTGCGGTTCATCGCCCCCGACCTCCCCGGATTCGGCGCGTCGACGCCCCTCGACCGGCCGCACTCGCTGGACGCCTACGCGGAGTGGCTGCTCGCCCTGCTCGAGGCCGAGGACCCGGCGGGCACGGCGACCGTGCTCGGGCACTCCTTCGGGTCGATGATCGTCGCGGCGGCCGCGGAGCGGCTGCGGCAGACCTCGATCGTCCTGGTGAACCCGATCGCGGAGAACGCGCTCGAGGGCCCGGAACGGCTGCTCACGAACCTCGGCGTGCTCTACTACCGGATCGGGGCGGCGCTGCCCGGCCGCCTGGGCCGGGCACTGCTCGGCGCGCCGGCGATCACCCGGATCATGAGCGAGGTGATGGCCACCACGCGCAGCCGCGCGCTGCGGCGGTGGATCCACGCCGAGCATCGGGAGCACTTCTCGGAGTTCGCCGATCGCGACGTCCTGCTCGAGGCCTTCAAGGCCTCGGTCTCGGACGACGTCCGCTCCCACGCGGGCGCCTTCCCTCCCGGCACGACGCTGATCGCGGGGGAGCGCGATCAGATCGCCCCGCCGGCCGCGTCCCGGCGCCTGCACCGGGCGATGCCGGGCTCCGATCTCCACCTCATCGGAGGGGTGGGCCACCTCATCCACTACGAGACCCCGATCCCGCTCGCACGGCTCGTGCGCGAGCATCTCGCGGCCCGGCCCGCAGCGCCGGCAGCCCTGCCGCAGCGGACGACACCGAAGGAGCAACGATGACCGACACCATTCCCGCCCTGGCCGGACCCCTGCCCGAGGAGGTCGCGATCGTCGGCGGCGGCGGGCAGATCGCGAGCATGCTGGCGGAGCTGCTCGTGCGCGACGGCGTCCGAGTGCGGTCGATCCTCCGCAGCGATGCGCGGGCCGGATCGCTCCGGGCGCTCGGCGCGGAGCCGGTGGTCTGCGACATCGAGCGCGAGGACGCCGACGGCCTCGCCGACGCGTTTGCGGACGCGGATGCGGTGGTGTTCGCCGCCGGCGCCGGGCCGGGATCCGGCGCCGCGCGGAAGCGGACCGTCGACCGCGACGGGTCCGTGAAGTCCGCGGACGCGGCGCTGCTCTCCGGCGCGATGCGATTCGTGCAGATCAGCTTCATCGGCGCGCAGGCGCCCACCCCGGAGGGCACCGAGGAGGTGTTCGCGGCCTACTGGGACGCCAAGCGCGAGGCCGACGAGGTGCTCCGCAGCAAGGCGCTCGACTGGACGGTGGTGAGGCCCGGCGGGCTGCTCGACGGGCCGGCGACCGGTCGGGGCGCGATCTCGTTCGAGCCCCTGCAGCGGGGCGTCAAGACCCGCCGCGCGGACGTCGCGCACGCCATCCGCCTCGTGCTCGCCGACCAGCGCACCGTGTGGCGCGATCTCGACGTCGTGGAGGGCGAGGCCCCGCTCGACCGGGCGCTCGACGCCGCGCTCGACGCGGCGGGCATCCGCTAGCCGAGGAGCGCGCGGGCGCCGTCGAGCACCTCGCTCACGCCCGCGTCCACGCGGAACTGGGCGAGGCCGTCGCAGGGCGTCGCGCCCCGGTTGACGATCGCGATCGGCTTGCCCTGGCGATGGGCGCGGTGCACGAGGCGCACGGCGGTGTTGACGGCGAGCGAGGAGCCCGCCACGAGCAGCGCGTCCGCCCGGTTGACGAGCAGCTCCGCGGCGCGCGCGTCCTGCGGCCTGACGAACTGGCCGAACATGACGATGTTCGGCGCGAGCATGCCCCCGCATACGAGGCAGACGGGCACCTCGAACTCCGCGAGCACGTCCGCGGGGATCTCGGCGTCGCCGTCCGGGTTCCCCTCCGCGCTCCGCGAGCATTCGAGGACGGCGGGATGCTCCCGCCGCAGCCGCCGGACCAGGGCGTCGCGGTCCTCCTCGGCGCCGCACTCGAGGCAGCGCACGGTGCGGAGGTGGCCGTGGAGCTCGACGACGTTCCGCGACCCGGCGCGCTGATGCAGGCCGTCGACGTTCTGCGTGGCGACGCCCGCCACGAGCCCCCGGTGCTCGAACGCGGCGAGGGCGAGATGCCCGCGGTTCGGATGCACGTCGTCGAACCGGCGCCAGCCGAGGGCCGCGCCGGCCCAGTACCGCCGCCGGCGCTCCTCCGAGGCGAGGAACTGCTGCCAGGTCATCGGCGTGCGCTTCGGCGCCCCCGGCGACCGGTAGTCGGGGATCCCGGAGTCGGTGGACATGCCCGCCCCGGTGATGACCGCCGTACGGCGCGCCCGGAGGAGATCCGCGACCTCCTCGGCGCCGGCCCTGACATAGCCGCTCGGCTCCACGCGTGTTTCGTTCACGCCCCGAAGATACCCGACCGGCCCCCGGCGTCCCGTCTGCGCGTGAGAGGATCGGGGGATGCGAATTCTCCCGATCGATTCGCTCGAGCATCCCGGCCTCGAGGACTACGCGCGACTCACCGACGTGGCCCTGCGCCGCAAGCTCGAGCCCGCGGGCGGCCTCTACATGGCCGAGTCCGAGAAGGTCATCCGCAGGGCGCTCGCCGCCGGCCATCGGCCGCGCTCGCTGCTCACCCAGGAGAAGTTCCTGCCCCAGGCGGAATCGCTCTTCGCCGCCTACCCCGAGGTGCCGGTGTTCGTCGGCGAGGAGCGGCTGCTCGAGCAGCTGACCGGCTACCGGATGCACCGCGGCGTGCTCGCGGCGATGCATCGGCCCGAGCTCCCGCGACCCGCCGACATCCTGCGCGAGGCGCGCACCGTGCTCGTCCTCGAGGACGTCGTGGACCACACGAACGTGGGCGCGGCGTTCCGGAACGCCGCGGGCATCGGCGCGGACGCCGTGCTCGTGACCCCCGAGTGCGCGGACCCGCTGTACCGGCGCAGCGTCCGCGTCTCGATGGGGACCGTGCTGCAGGTGCCCTGGACGCGGCTGCCCGAGTGGCCCGAGGCCGGGCCGCTCCTCCGCGAGCACGGCTTCGAGCTCGCGGCCCTCGCCCTCGCCGGGGACGCGGTGCCGCTGCGGGACTTCGCACGGAACCGGCCCGAGCGCGTGGCGCTCATGCTCGGCACCGAGGGCGAGGGGCTCAGCCGGGCCGCGCTGCGGGAGGCCGGGCATCGCGTCGTCATCCCGATGCACCACGGCGTGGATTCGCTCAACGTCGCCGCGACATCGGCCGTCGCGCTGTACGCGCTCGGCGAGGGCGGGGCTCCCGAGCCCCGGACCCGCGCGGATGAGGTTTCCGATGTCGGAGGCGGGGAGTAGCGTAGGTGGGTCCCGATCCGAGGACACGCATCCCTGGGTACGAAAGCGAGGCCGGATAGCCGCATGAGCACCGCTCAGACCGGTTCGAATCGTTCAGCGCACCAGGTCGGCACCTACGCCGCCGAGCACCTCTCTCCCGCGTTCCCGCAGCGGGCGCCGTGGGGTACCGCGGGCAGCCTGCGCGCCTGGCAGCAGGAGGCGCTCGCGCTCTACCTGGAGCGGCAGCCCCGCGACTTCCTCGCCTCCGCGACGCCGGGCGCTGGCAAGACGACGTTCGCCCTCCGGCTCGCGACGGAGCTGCTCGCCGACTCCACGGTGAACCGGGTGATCGTGGTCGCGCCCACGGACCACCTCAAGACGCAGTGGGCCGAGGCCGCGGCGCGCGTCGGCATCCGACTCGATCCGCGCTTCTCGAACGCGCAGGGCGGGATCTCCCGGGAGTACCACGGCGTGGCGGTGACCTACGCGCAGGTCGCGATGAAGCCCTATGTGCACGAGCACCTGTGCGGATCCGCCCGGACGCTCGTGATCATGGACGAGATCCACCACGGCGGCGACTCGCTCTCCTGGGGAGACGCGCTCCGCGACGCCTACGAGCACGCCGACCGCCGTCTCGCGCTCACCGGAACGCCCTTCCGCTCCGATACCGCGCCCATCCCCTTCGTGCGCTACGAGCCGGACAGCGCGGGGGTGCGGGTCTCGAAGGCGGATTACACCTACGGGTACGGCCGCGCGCTCGAGGACGGCGTGGTGCGCCCGGTCATGTTCATGGCCTACGCGGGCGACGTGCGCTGGCGCGACACCTCCGGCGAGGAGATGTCGGCGGGGCTCGGCGACGACAACACCAAGGACATCGTCTCGCAGGCCTGGCGCACCGCGCTCGACCCGAAGGGCGAGTGGATGCAGCAGGTGCTCGAGGCCGCGGACCGGCGGCTCGCCGAGGTCCGCGAGGAGGTTCCCGACGCGGGCGGCCTGGTCATCGCGACCGATCACCAGACCGCGCGCGCCTACGCGAAGATCCTCGAGCACCTCACGGGGCAGAAGCCCGCGGTGATCCTCAGCGACGACAAGGGCGCCTCCGACCGCATCTCGGAGTTCTCCGACTCCTCGGAGCGGTGGATGGTCGCGGTGCGCATGGTGTCCGAGGGCGTCGACGTGCCCCGACTCGCCGTCGGCGTGTACGCGACCAGCTCCTCGACGCCCCTGTTCTTCGCCCAGGCCATCGGCCGATTCGTCCGCGCCCGCCGCCGCGGCGAGACAGCGACGGTCTTCATCCCCTCCGTGCCCAAGCTCTCGGCGCTCGCGCACGAGCTGGAGCTCGAGCGGGATCACGCGCTCGATCGCAAGCAGGGCGAGGGCGACGACCTGGGCGCGGGCATGACGCCCGAGGAGAAGGAGCTCGCAGCGGCCCAGAAGGAGGAGCAGGCCTCGAGCGAGCTCACCGAGTTCGCATTCGAGGCGCTGTCCTCGGAGGCCCGGTTCGAGCGGGTGCTCTACGACGGCGGCGACTTCGGCTACGCCGCCGAGGTGGGATCGCTCGAGGAGCTCGAATACCTCGGCCTGCCCGGCCTGCTGGAGGCCGAGGAGGTGAGCGCGCTGCTCGAGGCGCGGGCGCAGAAGCAGGAGAAGATCCAGGACGCCCGCGCGCGCCAGCAGCTCGACGACGGGCACCGCACGGTGCAGCCGCTGCACCGCAGCCTCAAGGAGCAGCGCTCGCTGCTCAACTCGCTCGTCTCGGTGTATGCGCGGCAGCAGAACCTGCCGCACGGGAAGGTCCACAACGAGCTCCGCCGCACGTGCGGGGGGCCGGCGGTGGGGCAGGCCACCTCGCATCAGATCCAGCAGCGGATCGACCTGCTCCGCCGGCGCCTGCACTAGGGGCGGCGCGAGGGCGCCGCTCAGGTGCGCGAGCGCCTGCGCTGGACGAGCTTGAGCACCACATAGCCGACCACGACGGCGAGGACCGCGGCGATCACGACGTACTGGAACCAGCCGGCGGCCTCCTCGAGCACCTGCCAGTTCGCGCCGAGCAGGAACCCGCCGTAGACGAACACGGTGTTCCAGATCGCCGACCCCGCCAGGGTGAAGAGCCCGAATCGCCACCAGCTCATGCGCTCCACGCCCGCGGGGAGCGAGATCAGCGATCGGAAGATCGGGATCATGCGGCCGAGGAAGACGGTCCAGTAGCCGTGCCGGTTGAACCACGCGATGGTGCGATCGATGTCCTCCCGGTCGACCAGCGGCAGCGCGGCAAGGATGCGCACGGTGCGTTCGTGGCCGAGCCAGGCGCCCAGCCCGTAGAGCGCGTACGCGCCGACCACGGAGCCGGCGGTGGCCCACAGGAGCGCGGCGACCCAGGTGAACTCCGCCTCCGGCGCCCCCGCCGCGAAGCCCGCGAGCGGCAGCACGATCTCGGAGGGGATCGGCGGGAACAGGTTCTCGAGCAGCACCATCAGGCCCACCCCGGGAGCGCCGAGCAGGTTCATGATCGAGACGGCCCATTCGCCGATGGTGCCGAACGCGGAGCCGTCGCCGGAGGCCGCGAGGGCGTGCATGGTTGAGCGCATCAGGTCAGCGTAGACGGGCCGGTCCGCGGGATCTTGGGGGATTTCCCGAAGATCGCCGGGAAGCCGTCTCGGCGGGCCTCAGTGTGCGCGACGGCGGAGCTGCGGATACGGTGGGAGGGCCGATTCCGCCGAGGATCAGAAGGGGACGCATGGAGCACCACGAGGGGGAGGACCCGGACCGTGCCGAGGACGGGGCCGACTCGCCCGCGTACGGAAGACGCGGCAGGGCGCGCGCGTCGCGCGGGTTCACGACCGACCCCGTCACCCGCTGGCTGCGAAGGCTGTCGCTGCTGGCCGCCCTCGCGATCGGCATCGCGGTGCTCCTGCGGTATCCGTCCCTGCCCGAGACGATCCCGACGCATTTCAACGCCCTCGGCGAGGCGGACGGCTGGGGATCCCGGAACGCCGTCTTCGGCCTCGTGGCGGTCTTCGTGCCGATATGCGCGGGCGTCGCGTGGCTCTCGGCCTACCCGGGAGTGCTGCAGTACCCCTTCCCGGTCACCGAGGAGAACGCCCCGCGCGTGTACCGGGAGGGGGAGCGGACGATCGTGTGGCTCGGCATCGCGATCGCGCTCCTCTTCGGAGGGATCGCGGGAATCGCGGTCTTCCAGCTCCAGACGGCCGCGCTCATCGGCATCGGCATCGCGGGCTGCGTGGCGGTGCCGATCATCGGCGCGGTGAGGATGTCGCGCTCGCTGTAGTGGCGTCCGCCGCGGCGGCTCGGGCGGGTGCGCCTAGTTGAACATCCACGTGGTCATGCACGTGCCCGCGCCGATGACGAAGAGCGCGAAGATGCCGAGGGTGACCCAGGCCCGCGGCGGCAGGTTCTCGGGCGCCTCGTCGGCGGGGTCGACGAAGGGCCGCTCCTCATGAGCGCCATCGGCGACGGGGCGATCGGCGTGCTGCGGGGTCATGCCGCCCCCAGGAGTCTCGCGATGTCGGTGGCCAGCGCGATCGCGAGCACCACGAACACGACGGCGATGAACCAGGTGTACATCCACTTGGCCCGGTGATCGCTGGTCCAGAAGCGGCGGACGCTGATGACGCCGTTGACCGCCGCGACCACGCACAGGAGGATGCCGATCGGCGCGGCGAGGACGCCGGCGAACCCGAGCACGGGGACGAGGATCGGCACGAGCAGGTAGGTGATGAGGCAGCGCACGCCGGAGACCACCATCGAGATCTGGAAGCCCCGATGCGCCTCGCGCTCGTTCTTGACGGACTTCTCGATCGTGCGGACCCGCAGCAGGCGGCGCATGAAGCGATCGGCCCTGCTCCCGGCGGGGGCTTCTTCGACGTGCTCCGGTCGAGTCGTCGATATGCTCGTCGAGCTCATCCGTCTCCTCTGCTCGATGCGAGCCCAGGGAGCCGACGGCTCCGTACCCGCGACGGTGGATGCTGCCGCCATCCTACCAAGCGGTCGGCTATTCGGCCTCGATCAGCTTGCCGCTTTTCGCGACCTCGGGGTCCGTGCAGGAGGAGAGGTCGAAGCAGCAGGGGCGGCGCTTGCCGCTCCGCAGCTTGTCGATGCCGACTTCGACGCGCCGGGCCCGGGTGGCGGGGTTCTTCGTCGCGCCGACCCACCGCATCCATTCCCACCGCGCCATCGGGGTGATGTCCTCCCAGAGCGGCAGCACATCGGGGGCCGCGTCGAGCGCGGCCCGGAAATCCTCGGCGAGCTCGGGCTCGGGCCACGCGTCGGCCGGCCGCAGCTCGACGGCGACCGCCGCCCCCGTCTCGAGCTCGGCCCCGAGCGCCTCGTCGATCCGGAGCCAGTGCCCGCGCCGGCCGTCGGGCTCGACGACGGTCGCGAACGGCCGGTCCTGGACGACGGCCGAGGCGGCCACCTGGCCGCGCGAGGGGAGCGCCGCACTGGCGTCCTCGGGGAGGCGCACGAGGGATCGGTCCCCGATGCGCTCGAGGCGACCCCGGAAGCGGATGGGTTCGGCGGTGGCGTTCATGGTGTGCTCCGTTCGAGCGGGATCGTACGGATCTCAGCGTAGACGCGCCGACGGCGCGCCGCTTCTCGATTCCTGATCCGCCGCCGATCGGTCCGGCCCGGAGACCCGTCCGCGGCGACCAGCCATAGCGCGGGACTATCGCCGCATTCGCCCGCGCCGCCTACCGTCGCCGGCGCGATGTCCATACAATCGGGGCACCGCACGCCCCGAATCCGAGAGCCCGCATGCCCGCCTCCGTCAGCACGCACCATCCGCAGCCGAACACGCCCGCCGCGGAGGAGCTGGCCCGCGTCCAGCGGCGCACCATGGTCGTGCTCGTGATCACGCAGATCATCGGCACCGTCGGCGTCGGCGTGGCGCCCTCGATCGGCGTGCTGCTCGCGGGGGAGGTCACCGACAACGAGGCGTGGGCGGGCCTGGCACGGACCGCGAGCACGCTCGGCGCGGCCCTGCTCGGGCTCCCGCTCGGCACCGTCGCGGCGCGCCTGGGGCGGCGCTTCGCGCTCGCCGGGGGATGGTGGCTCGCCGCGGTCGGCAGCGGCATCCTCGTCGCCGCCGCCCAGGGGAGCCTCGTCGTGCCGCTGTTCATCGGCCTGCTTCTGATCGGCTCGGGCTCCGCGGTCGCCCTGCAGTCGCGCTTCGCCGCGACCGATCTCGCGCCGCCCGAGCACCGCGCCCGTTCGCTCTCGCTCATCGTCTGGGTCGGCACGCTGGGATCGGTCCTGGGGCCGAACCTCGGCGCGCCGGGGGAGCTGCTGGGCGCGCTGACCGGGTTGAACGTGTTCGCGAACGCGTTCCTGCTGGCCGCCGTCTGCCTCGCGCTCGCCGGCACGATCGTCTTCCTGCTGCTGCGGCCCGATCCGCTGCTGACCCTGCTCTCGAGCGAAGCCGGGGCGAGCGCCGCGCGGCCGGCCCGCTCCCGCGGCCGCATCCGGATGATCCTCGGCGAGATCCGGCGCAATCGGCCGGCCAGGATCGCGCTCATCGCCATCGTCGTCGCGCAGGTCGTCATGGTCGCGGTCATGACTATGACCCCGGTGCACATGGCGCATATGGGCGGGACCGTGACCATCGTCGGCATCGCCATCAGCCTGCACGTCGCGGGCATGTACGTGCTCTCGCCCCTCGTGGGGTTCCTGGCCGACCGCTTCGGCCATCGGCTCCCCATCTGGATCGGCATCCTCGTGTTCGCCGCGTCGCTCGCGATCGGGGCGGTCTGGCCGGACGACGGCGGCTGGGTCATCGTCGGGCTGGTCCTGCTCGGCGTGGGATGGTCCTTCGTGAACGTCTCGGCCTCCGCGCTGTTCAGCTCGTCGATCTCGACCGAGGTGCGCGCGGCCTCGCAGGGCGGCGTGGACGCGCTCGCGAACCTCTTCGGCGCCACTGCGGCCTTCGCGGCCGGCCCGCTCCTCGCCGTGAGCGATTTCTCGGTGCTCTCGCTGCTCGCGCTGACGGTGCTGCTGCCGCTCGCGGTGCTCGTGCTGCGGCCGATCCGCTGACCGCCGCCGGCGCCCGGGAGCAGATGCCCCCGGTCTGCGTTAGATTATATGCAAATGCATGAACCGGGGTGGCGTCGGCCGCCCCTCGAGGAGCGCACAGCATGGAATTCGGCATCTTCAGCGTGAGCGACGTCACGCGCGACCCCACGACCGGCCGCACCCCGAGCGAGGCCGAGCGCATCGACGCCGTCACGAGGATCGCGGCGAAGGCGGAGGAGGCGGGGCTCGACGTCTTCGCGATCGGCGAGCACCACAACCCGCCGTTCTTCTCCTCGTCGCCGACGACGCTGCTCGCCTTCATCGCCGCACGGACGGAGCGGCTGAAGCTCAGCACCGCGACCACGCTGATCACCACGAACGACCCCGTGCGGATCGCCGAGGAGTACGCGATGCTGCAGCACCTGTCGAAGGGGCGCACGGATCTCATGCTCGGTCGCGGCAACACCGCGCCGGTGTATCCCTGGTTCGGGAAGGACATCCGCTCGGCCCTGCCGCTCGCGCTCGACAACTACAACCTGCTGCACCGGCTCTGGCGAGAGGACGTCGTCGACCACAGCGGGAATTTCCGCACCCCGCTCCAGGGCTTCACCTCGACGCCGCGCCCGCTCGACGACGTGCCGCCCTTCGTCTGGCACGGCTCCATCAGGACGCCGGAGATCGCGGAGCAGGCCGCGTACTACGGCGACGGATTCTTCGCCAACCACATCTTCGCCCCGTCAGGGCACTCGCTCCGGCTCGTCGACTTCTACCGCGAGCGGTACGAGCACCACGGCCACGGCAGGGCCGAGGACGCGATCGTGGGGCTCGGGGGACAGACCTTCATCGCCAAGCGATCCCAGGACGCGCGCGAGGGCTTCCGGCCGTACTTCGACGAGGCCCCCGTCTACGGCCGCGGGCCGGGCATGGAGGAGTTCATGCGGCAGACGCCGCTGTCCGTGGGCAGCCCGCAGGAGGTCGTCGACAAGACGCTCTCGTTCCGGGAGACCTTCGGCGACTACCAGCGGCAGCTGTTCCTCATCGATCACGCCGGGCTGCCGCTCGAGACCGTGCTCGAGCAGCTGGAGCTGCTCGGCGAGGAGGTGGTCCCGGTGCTCCGCCGCGAACTCGCGGACGTGCGCGACCCCTCGGTGCCGGAGACCGCCCCCTCGCACGCCGAGCTGGTGCGCCGCAAGTACGGCGAGGAGGAGCCCCGGCGGCCGAGGCCGCGGCCGAACCGCGGCGACAACGTGACGGGAGGATCGCCGTATCTCGACGCCCGCGATGGACGCGGCTGCGCGCTCGACTCCCGGGACCTGCCCATCGCGTGAGGCTCGGGGCCGTTCCCGGGCGACAGGTTCGGCCGAGTCGCGCGGTATGCGGCGGATCGTCGAGCGGTTCGGCATCGCAGCGCGCGCCACGGCGTCGCCCGTCGCTCAGTCGGCGATCCGGGCGACGGCCGCGCCGATCGCGTGCAGCACCGTGCGATCGTGCCGGGAGCGCGCTCCCGGCACGTAGCGCAGGCGCTCGATCGTGCCGGCCGAGAATCGGAACGATCGATGCCGCTCGTGCAGCTCCCAATCGACCGGGCCGCCGTAGTCGTAGCCGACGCTGATGCCGGTGAACGGCGCCATGCCGAGCAGCATCGGGACGGCCGAGAGCTCCGCGGCCGGCTCGTCGTCGACGTCGAGGCGGATCCGCCAGCGCAGCCCCTCGATCTCGTCGAAGCGAAGACGCAGCTCGTGCGGGCCCGGTACGAGGTCGGCGCCGCGCGCGCGGTGCATGTCGCCGTAGGCGTTGTAGGAGAGGAGCGGGGCGCCTGCCTCGATCGCGAGCAGATATCCGCCGCCCTGGTCGCCGTGGGCGACGATCACGCCCGCGGCGCCCGCGTCGAGGCGAACCCTCGCCTCGACCGCGAACGACTTGAGCACCGTGAGCTTCGACGCCCGGAAGCGCTCGAGCGGCGGGCGGAATGCGACGAGCTCGGCCGGCGCCTCGAGCGCAGCCTCGGTCTCGGGGCGGTTCGCGTGGAGCGCGCCGTCGTCGAGCGGGAAGACCGCGTTGTCCCACGCCTCCTCGCGCCAGCGCGCGGCGAGCGCCGCGACGCGCTCGGGCTCGTCCGGGGCGAGGTCCCGGGACTCGGTCGGGTCGTCGGCGAGGTGGTAGAGCTCCCAGCGCCCGCCCGCGGCGCCGGCGGCGCGCGTGGGCGGCTCGGGGGAGACCGCCTTCCAGGCGCCGTCGATCATGGCGCGCCTGCCGACGCACTCGAAGTACTGCTGCTCGCGGCCCTCGGCGCCGGGGTCGTCGAGCACGTCGGCGACGCTGCGGCCGTCCGCGGGCCGCGCCCGTCTGCCGTGGCGCTCCGCGAGCGCCGGCACCCCCGCGAGCTCGAGGACGGTCGGAGCGAGGTCGGAGACGAACACGAACTGGTCGCGGAGGCCCCTCGCCTTCGCGGGGGCAGCCGGCCACGACACGACGAGCGGCGCGTGCACGCCCCCCTCGTAGGTGGAGGACTTGAACGACCTGAAGGGCGTGTTCGACACGCGGGCCCACCCGGTCGGGTACTGGTTGAAGACCTTCGGCCCGCCGATGTCCTCGGGGTCGAGCGGCACGTCGCGCACCCAGTCCTCGGGGACGGGGGCGGAGTGCCCGAACTGCGCGAAGTAGCTGCGGGTGCCGCTCGGGCCGCCCTCGGCGGTGCCGCCGTTGTCGCTCGCGATCATCACGATCGTGTTCTCGAACTCGCCGAGGCGCCGGAGGTGCTCGACCAGGCGCCCGACGCTCTGGTCGACCTCCTCGACCGCCGCGGCGTAGGCCTCCATGTGCCGGGCGAACAGCAGCCGCTCGTCCTCGTCGAGCGATTCCCAACGCGGGATCCGATCCCCGTCGGCGATCGCGTCGGCGGGCAGCTCCGCATGATCCGGCACGATGCCGAGCTCCCGCTGCCGGGCGAAGCGGGCCTCGCGCAGCGCGTTCCACCCGGCCTCGTATCGACCGCGGTGCCGCTCGATGTCTGTCCGCTTCGCCTGGATGGGGCCGTGCACCGAGGTGTGGGCGTAGTACAGGAAGAAGGGCTTGGTCGCGTCGTTCACGCGCAGCTCGTCGAGCATCGCGAGGGCCTCGCCCGTGAGCTCGTCGGTGAGGAAGTAGCCCTCGGGGAACTCCTCGACGTCCACGACCGAGTTGTCGCGCACGAGCCGATGCGGATGATGGAGGGAGGTGAAGCCGTCCATGCTGCCGAAGTAGCGGTCGAAGCCGCGCTGCAGCGGCCACGACGACTTGTCGGCCGCGTCGTGCAGGCGGGACTCGAGGGTGAGGTGCCATTTGCCGACCGCGAAGGTCGCGTAGCCTCCGGCCCGCAGCGACTCGGCGAGCGTCGGCGCGTCCTCCGGCAGCTCGCAGGTGAAGCCCGGGTAGCCCGGATCGGTGTGCGCGACGAAGCCGAAGCCCGCACGGTGCGGGTTCAACCCGGTCATGAGCGCGGCACGGGCCGGCGAGCACATCGGGGCGGTGCGGTAGTTCGTGAACACCCAGCCGTCGCCGGCCAGCGCGTCGATGTTCGGCGTCGGGATCTCGCCCCCGAACGGACCGAGATCGCTGAACCCGAGGTCGTCCACGAGCATCACGACGACGTTCGGCGAGCCCTCCCGAGCCTTCGGCCGCTCGGGCCACCACGGGGTCGACTCGGAGGCGAACTCGGCGATCCGGCCGCCGAAGCCCTCGTACGCCCGGTACGGCGGCGGTCCGCCCTCCGTACCCGATTCGCGTCCGCCGGCCGCCGTCTCGTCCGCCACCCGTCAACCCGCCTTCCGGATGAGCTCGAGGATCTCGGTGCGCAGCTCGGCGAACTCGGGGATCGAACGGGTGGTGATCTGGTCGCGCGGCCCGCCGAAGTCGATCTCGAGCACGCGCGTGACCCGCGCGGGCCGCTCGCCGAGCACGACGACGCGGTCGGAGAGGTACACGGCCTCATCGATGTCGTGGGTCACCACCACGATGGTCATGCCGAACTGCTCGCGGATGCGCAGGCAGAGATCCTCGAGCTCGAATCGGGTCTGCGCGTCGACCGACGCGAAGGGCTCGTCCATGATGAGCACCTCCGGCCGGTAGGCGATCGCGCGGGCGATCGCCACGCGCTGCTGCATGCCGCCCGACAGCTGCCAGGGGTACTTCTGCTCCGCGCCCGCCAGCCCGACGGCCGCCAGCGCCGAGGAGATGCGCTCCTCCTGCTCCCGCTTCGGCAGGCGCAGGTGCTTGAGCGGCAGGCGCACATTCTTCTCGACCGTGAGCCACGGCATGAGCGAGCGCGTGTACTCCTGGAAGACGAGCGCCATCTCCTCCGGCGGCCCGTCGATCGGGTGCCCGTCGATCTCCGCGCGGCCGGCGGTGATCGACTGCAGTCCGGTGAGGCACTTGAGCAGCGTCGTCTTGCCGATGCCCGAGGGGCCGACGATGCACACGATCTCGGCGGCCGCGACGTCGAAGGTGAGATCCGCGATGACCGGCACCGCGCCCTTCTTCGTCTCGTAGGTCTTCGCGAGCCCCTTGACGCTCAGACGCGGTGCGTCGAGCCGGCTCCGGGATTGGGTGGTCATGCGTTCTTCTCCTGCTTCTGGGAGGCGATGTACCAGCGCAGCACGCGGCGCCGGAAGAGTACGAAGAGTGCGGTCGCGGCATAGCCGAGCACGCCCAGCGTGAGGATGCCGACCCACATGTCGGCGATCATGAACGACTGCTGCGCCTGCAGCGTCATCGCGCCGAGGCCGTTCGAGGAGCCGAGCATCTCGGAGGCGATCATCACCACGAAGGCGGCCATCAGGCCCACCTGCATGCCCGAGAGGATTCTCGGCGAGGCCGCCGGGAGCACGGCCGACTGCAGCCGGTCCAGCCAGCCGATCCGGTACACCCGCGACACCATGCCGAGCGTCGGCTCGGCGCCCTTGATGCCGTCGATCGTGGAGATGAGCACCGGGAACAGCGCCGACAGGGTGATCGAGAGGATGCGCGTCTCGTTGCCGAACCCGATGAGCGACACGAAGATCGGCACGAGCGCGACCGGAGGGATCGCGCGGAAGAAGTGCACCGTGGGCTCCACGAGCCACGCGATCGGCTTCACGAGCCCCAGCGCCGCGCCGAGCACGACCCCGAGCGCGCTCGCGAGCACGAACGAGAGCAGGAGGTTGCCCACCGAAGCGCCCACGTTCGTCCAGAACACGGGCGTCTGGAGCAGCTGCCACATGCGCTCGAGGATCGACTGCAGCGGCGGGAAGAACGTGTTCGTCGAGTTCGCCGACGCCAGCCACCACAGTGCGAGCAGCAGGATCGGCACGAGGATCTCGACGCCGATGAGCACGCCGCGCGGCACACCGCTGCGGCGCTGCTTACGAGCGACCCTGGTGCGGACCTGAATCGAAGAGGTGAACGTCATCAGACCGCCGCCTTCCGGTATTGCGGGTGCCAGTGCAGCAGGCGCTGCTCGCCCCACTGCGCGAGCCCCTGCACGATGAGCCCCAGGATTCCGAGGATGAGCACGTAGGCGAACAGCTGGGGCTGATTGCCCGAGATCTGCGCGAGGAGCAAGGACTGCCCGAGCCCGGGCCCGCCGCCGAGCAGGCCGGCCACCACGGCGATGATGAGCGCCGTCGGCGCGGCCACTCTGATCGCCGTCCCGATGTACGGCAGCGCGCTCGGCAATACGATGCTCGACAGGATCTCGCCGGACCGCATCCCGTAGGACCGTCCCGTATCCCGCGTCACCGGATCGGTGTCGAACACGCCGGCGGAGGTCTGCACCGCGATCGCGATGAAGCTCCCGAAGAACACCAGGAACGTGCCCATCTGGGCCGTCGGCCCGAGCACCAGCACGACGATCGGCAGGATCACGATCGGCGGGATGGGCTTGAGGAACTCGAGGGGCACCCTCGTGGCGTGCATCGCGACGGGGGAGACGCCGACCGCGATGCCGATGATCACTCCCGCGACGGCCGCGAGCACGAGCCCGCCGAGCGCCATCGCCAGGGTCGCCCCCGTCGCCTGCCACATCTCGGCGGTGCCGAGCAGCTCGAGCATCGCCGCGATGGAATCGCTCGCGGGAGGCAGCGGCGACGAGGCCATCGGGCCGACCGCCGCCAGCTGCCACGCGCCCAGCGCGACGGCGATGCCGAGCGCGCCCGCGCCGTACCGCAGCACACGGGTCCGCCGCATGTCAGCCCCCGTAGATGACATCGTCGAGGTCCACCGGCTCGGGCAGGAATCCGAGGTTCACCATCTTCTCGTTCGGCGTCTCGAGGTTCTCGGGCAGCACCTCGGTGGGCCAGACGGGAACCTTCACCTGATCGATGGCGAGTTCGGAGTTCGTGTAGTCGAGGCCGGCCTGCATGGCCTCCTCCGGGTGCTCGGTCGCGTACTCGTTCGACTTCACGATCGCTCGCTGGAATGCCTCGATCGCCTCCCTGTCGCCCTCGATCGTCGATGCCCCGGACACCCAGAGGCCCGTCGCGCCGGTCTCGAAGAAGGAGATCGACGGGGCCGAGATCTGGACGGCGCCGATCTCCTCGGCCTCGATGGTGAACGGGCTGACGAGGCCCGCCGCGTCGACGGTGCCGTTCTGCAGTCCCTGGACGGCGGAGGTGAAATCGAGCACCACCCACTCGACGCCGGTCGACGGATCGATGCCGGCCTCCTCGAGCTCATTCGCGATGACCACCTCGAGCTGGGCGTTGCGCGCGGGCACGGCGATGGTCTTGCCCTCGAGGTCCGCGACGGACGCGATGCCGCTGTCGGCGCTCGCGAAGAGCCCGGTATCGTCGAATTCGGCCGGATCGTCGATGGCCTCGGCAGTCGCCGGGTAGCCGTCGGCGGCGCCGATCACCTGGACCGGCACTCCCTGGCTCAGCGCGTTGAGCAGCGGGATGCTCGGGGTGTAGGTGATGTCGACCTGACCGCTCTGCGCGGCCGCGAGCCCGGCCGGGGGATTCGCGACGATCGAGGTCTCGATCTGGAGTCCCTCCTCCTCGAAGAACCCCTGCTCGATCCCCGTGAGCAGGCTGCCGTCGGAGGTCAGGCCGATCGTGGCGACCTTGAGGGTCGTGAGTCCGCCCTCGCCGCCGCCCTCGTCGCTGCCGCCGCCCGAGGAACAGGCGGTGAGGGCGAGCGCCGCGGTCGCGGCGAGCGCGAGCCCTCGGATGAGGCGGTTGGTCTTCTTCATGGCTTACGACTCCTTTGTCGGTTCGGCGCGGGGCCGGAGACCCGCCGCCGGATAAAACACCAAATGGTGACCCAAGAATAATCTCCAAGTGGTGACTTCAAGTAACGGCGAGGTAACGATTCGTCTCCATGTGGTGTTTTTCCCATCGCGCTCGCGCCGATCATCGGGAACGGCCGCCTTTCCCGGAATAGGATCGGGGGAGACCAGGGAGAGGTGGAAACGCACCATGCCGAAGATCGTCGACCACGAAGAACGACGTGCGCACATCGTCGCCGCCGTCACGCAGATCATCGTCAGGGACGGGTTCGATCGCGTGACGATGCGCGAGATCGCCGCCGAGGCCGGCTACGCCCACGGGGCCATCTCCCGGTACTTCCCCGACAAGCAGAGCCTCCTCACCGCCGCCTTCCTCCGGGTCTTCAACGACTCGCACGAGCGCACGCTGGAGCGGGTCGAGGGGCTCCGGGGACTCGACGCGCTGCGGCTCATGACCGAGGAGCTGCTGCCGTTCGAGGAGGACGGGGCGAACCGCTCCCGCGTCGTGCTCTCCTTCTGGGACCGCGCCGCGCAGGACGAGCGCCTGTGGCAGATCCATCACGACAACATCGTCAGCCGCCGTGCGCTGATCCGCCGCTTCCTGACCGAGGCGGCGGAGGACGGCGAGCTCGACTCCGGGATCGACATCGAGAACGCGGTGAACCGCGTGTCCGCGCACAACGCCGGATGGCAGATGCTCGCGGTGCTCGTACCGGAGGCCGCCACCGAGGAGAGCATGGCGAACAGCATCTCCGCGGTCATGGCCTCGCTGGGGGCGCGGCCTGCGGCGCAACCGGATCCGGCCGAGACCCGCGAGCCCGAACCATCGGCCCCCGTCGAGCCGTCGGAGGAGCGCAGCGGTGACGCAGCCGCCGCCTGACGCCTCGTGCTGCGCGCCCCGTCGGGCACGTCCGACGGGCGGGGCCGCCCCGGAGGCAGCGGGAGAATCGCCAGCCCCTCGAGTCCGCCCCGTCGAGGCCGTGCCGCCCGACGCGGAGTCGCGATCCGCGCACGCGATCGAGCAGTGCCTCGTGCCGGGCGGCCGCTTCCGCATCGGCGACGCCTCCGGCGACGGCCTCCCAGCCGACGGCGAGACGCCCGTGCACCCGGTCGAGCTCGACGAGTTCGAGATCGACGCGACGCCGGTCACCAACTCGCAGTTCTCGCGCTTCGTCGACGCGACCGGATACGCGACCGAGGCGGAGCGCCTCGGCGCGTCGGCGGTCTTCCACCTGCTCGTCGACGCGCCGACCGGGGACATCGGCGGCCCCGTTCCGAGGACGCCGTGGTGGATCACGGTCCGCGGCGCCGACTGGCGCCGCCCCGAGGGGCGGGCCTCCTCGCTCGCGGGCCGAGCCTCGCATCCGGTCGTGCACGTGACCTGGAACGACGCGCTCGCATACTGCGCGTGGGCCGGCCGCAGCCTGCCGACCGAGGCGCAGTGGGAGGTCGCGAGCCGCGGCGGCCTCGTCGGCGCGACCTTCCCCTGGGGCGAGGAGCCGATCGACGGAGACGACGGCGTATGGCGCGCGAACGTGTGGCAGGGGACGTTCCCTGCGCACAACACCGCCGCGGACGGATGGATCGGCACCGCGCCCGTGCGCTCCTACGCCCCGAACGGCTACGGGCTGTGGCAGACCGTGGGCAACGTGTGGGAGTGGTGCGCCGACTGGTTCGCGGCCGACGCGTACGAGTCCGCTCCGCTGCACGACCCGGCGGGGCCGGCGCAGGGCTCCGAGCGGGTGCTGCGGGGCGGCAGCTATCTGTGCCATCCGTCGTACTGCAATCGGTACCGCAACTCGGCCCGCTCGCGGAACACCCCCGATTCCTCGATGGGCAACGCGGGATTCCGCACCGTGTCGCAGGGATAGCGCAGGGCACGAAAACGGCCCCGGCCTGAGAAGTTCTTCTCAGGCCGGGGGCCGTTTCATATCGCGTGCGCGAGGGGGGACTTGAACCCCCACGACCTAATGCGGTCACTAGCACCTCAAGCTAGCGCGTCTACCTATTCCGCCACCCGCGCGATCTGTGCAGTTTTCTCGTTCCCTTTGCGACTTCCGTCGTGCCGGGCACGAATAGAAACATTACCAGTGCATTCTGAGGAAGCGCAAATCGGGGCGACCGGCGTTGCGTATGACGCATGGCTACGGGCGACACGCCGCCGTCGAGGGTCGGTCACTACAGTGTCAGCCATGGCTTCCCACGACGATCTGCTCCACGACCCGACCGTGATCGCGACTCGCGATCTCATCCGCTTCGACACCACCAACTGGGGGAACGGGAAGAGCACGGGGGAGCGGGAGGCCGCGGAGTACCTCGACGCCCGGCTGCGCGCGATGGGCCTCGAGACCGTCGTCTTCGAATCGGAGCCGAGGCGCACCTCCGTCGTGGCGCGAGTCCCCGGCCGGAACCCCGCGAAGCCCGCGCTCGTCGTGCACGGCCACACGGACGTGGTGCCGGCCGACGCATCCCACTGGAGCGTGGACCCCTTCGGCGCCGAGGTGCGCGACGGCTGCATCTGGGGGCGCGGCGCCGTGGACATGAAGAACATGGACGCCATGATCGTCACGGCGCTCGAGGAGATCAACGCGAGCGGCGCGCTGCCCGAGCGCGAGCTCATCATCGCCTTCTTCGCGGACGAGGAGGACGGCGGCAAGCTCGGCGCGTACCACGCGGTGAGCGAGCGCCCGGAGCTGTTCGCCGGCGCCACCGAGGCGATCAGCGAGGTGGGCGGCTACTCGATCACGGTGGACGGCAAGCGCGCCTACCTGCTGCAGACGGGGGAGAAGGCGATGCTCTGGTTCAAGCTGCGCGCCAAGCGGCCCGCCGGCCACGGCTCGCGCTTCGTCCCCGCGGCGGACAACGCCATCACCCAGGTCGCGGAGGCGGTGGTCAAGCTCTCGAGGCACGACTGGTCGATGCGGCTCACGAATACGACGAGCGAGATGGTCGCCGCGCTGTGCACGCTCACGGGCGAGCGGCCGAGCGCGATCTCGCCAGACGAACTCGCCCTGCGCACCGGCTCGGCGGCGAGCTGGCTCACGGCCTCGCTGCGGGACACCGTGAACCCGACCATCCTCGAAGGCGGATACAAGAGCAACGTCATCCCCGCGGTCGCGGAGGTGACGATCGACGCCCGTCCGCTGCCGAACACCGAGGAGGAGTTCCTCGCGACGGTGCAGGAGATCGTCGGCCCCGACATCGAGATCGAGATGAACTGGAAGCTGCCCGGCACGGAGGCCCCCTCGTCCGGCCCGCTCGTCGACGCGGCGGTGGCCGCCCTCGACCGCCACGACCCGGGCGCCACGATCATCCCGTACCTCCTGCCCGCCGGCACCGACAACAAATCGCTCTCGCGCCTCGGCATCGACGGCTACGGCTTCGCCCCGCTGCGACTGCCCGAAGACCTCGACTTCCCGGCCATGTTCCACGGCGTGGACGAGCGCGTCCCGCTCGACTCGCTCGTGTTCGGCCGTCGCGTGCTCACCGATTTCCTCCTTTCGTACTGACGCGCTCCCAGCCGATCGCGGCGTAGACTCGCTGGCTGGCAATCCCGGAAGTAGAAAGCATGGATGCATGAGCTGGTTTGATGCGATCGTCCTCGCCATCGTGCAGGGCCTCACCGAGTTCCTCCCGATCTCCTCGAGCGCGCACCTGCGACTCGTGGGCGAGTGGCTGGGCAGCGATCCCGGGGCGACGTTCACGGCCATCGTCCAGATCGGCACCGAGCTCGCGGTGGTCGTGTTCTTCTGGGGCGACATCGTCCGCATCATCAAGCGCTGGTGCGCCTCGCTCGCGGGCAAGGTGCCGAAGAACGACCCCGATGTGCGGATGGGCTGGCTCATCATCATCGGCTCGGTGCCCATCGTGGTCCTCGGCCTGCTGCTGCAGGACCTCATCCGCTCGCAGTTCCGCTCGCTCTGGATCGTCGCGACCATGCTCGTGGTCTTCGGCATCATCCTCGGGCTCGCGGACGTGCTCGCGCGCCGGCAGAAGACCCTGCAGCAGCTGACCGTCAAGGACGGCATCATCTACGGCTTCGCCCAGGCGCTCTCGCTCATCCCGGGCGTCTCCCGCTCGGGCGGCACGATCACCGCCGGCCGGATGATGGGCTACGACCGTCCCTCCGCCGCCCGCTACGCGTTCCTGCTCGCGATCCCCGCGGTGCTCGGCTCGGGCGGCTACGAGATGTACAACGCGCTCACCGAGACGAACGAGGCGACCGCGATCGCGTGGGGCCCGACGATCCTCGCGACGATCATCTCCTTCGTCGTGGGCTGGGTCGTGATCAAGTTCCTCATGAAGTGGATCGAGACCCGCAGCTTCATGCCCTTCGTGATCTACCGGATCGCGCTCGGCACGCTCGTGTTCGTGCTGCTCGCCTTCGGCGTGCTCGACCCGCTGTCCGGCCCCGCGATCTGAGTTCGAGCCGCGGGCCGTCCGCGCGTAGACTGGCCGGGTGATTCGGACTTCGACCTGGGCAGCCCCCGACGTTCCCCGACCGGCGGGCGAGCCCGTGCCGGTGCATCTCCACAACAGCGCGAGCGAGCGCCTCGAACCGGTCCGCACCGTCGACGGCGTCGCCCGGCTGTACGTGTGCGGGATCACGCCCTACGACGCCACGCATCTCGGCCACGCCGCCACCTACCTGGCTTTCGACACGCTCGGCCGCGCCCTCAGGCAGTCGGGCGTGGAAGTGGACTACGCGCAGAACATCACCGACGTGGACGACCCGCTGTTCGAGCGCGCGAACGCCACGAACGTCGACTGGCAGGAGCTCGCGCAGGAGCAGACCGACCTCTTCCGGAGCGACATGGCGGCGCTGCGGGTCATCCCGCCGGACTCCTACGTGCGCGTCCAGGACGTGCTGGTCGAGCCGGCCGACGCCGTCGGCCGGCTCGTCGAGCGGGACCTCGGATACGCTGTGCCAACCCCGGACGCCGACGGCGACGACATCTACTTCGACCTCGCCGCGGTCGAGGCGAGCGGCCTCTACGAGCCCGGCTTCGTGAGCCACTTCGCGCCGGAGCGCCTCGCCGAGGCCTTCGTCGAGTTCGGCGGCGACCCCGACCGCGAGGGCAAGCGCTCGACCTTCGACCCGCTGCTCTGGCGGGCGGCGCGACCCGAGGAGCCGAGCTGGCCCTCTCCCGTCGGCCGCGGCCGCCCCGGCTGGCACGTCGAATGCGCGATCATCGCCACGGGCGCGCTCGGCGAGCACGTCAGCATCCAGGCGGGCGGGCGCGACCTGCGCTTCCCCCACCACGAGATGAGCGCCGCGCACGCGAGCGGCCTGACCGGGAAGCCCTTCGCCGACCACTACGCCCACGCCGGGCTCATCGCCTACGAGGGCACGAAGATGTCGAAGTCGCTCGGCAATCTCGTGCTCGTCTCGAAGCTGGTGGCCGCGGGCCACGACCCCGCCGCCATCCGGCTCGCCGTGCTCTCGCACCACTACCGCGAGGACTGGGAGTGGTTCGACGGCGAGCTCGACGCCGCCGCCGCGAGGCTCGACACGTGGCGCGCAGCCGCCGCGCGCAGCGAGCCCTCGCCGGAGCACGCTCCGGTGCAGCGGCTCCGCGAGGCGATCGCGGACGACCTCGACACGCCGGCAGCCATCCGCCTCGTCGACGAGTGGGCCGCTCAGGAGCGTCCCTCGGCGGCCATGCGCACGGCGGTGGACGCCCTGCTCGGCATCCGGCTCTGAGCATCGCGGTCCGGCCCGCGACGGTCCGGACGCCCTCCGGACCGTCGCGGGCGGCCGCTCAGCTGCGCGGCTCGTTGCCCCGCGGGCGCGGATCCTCGTCGTCGGAGTCGTCGGCCGCGAGGAAGCGCTCGAACTCGGCCGCGATCGCGTCGCCCGTCGCGGCCTCGGAATCCACCACGTCGCGGGCCTCCTCGAGATAGCGGACATAGGTCTGGAGGTCCTCGTCGGCCTCGACCGCCTCGGTCACCTGCCGCTCCCAGACCGACGCCTTCTCGACGAGCTCCTCCCGCTCGAACTCGAAGCCGAGCAGCTTCGCGAGCTCGTCCAAGACGGCGAGGTGCGCCTTCGGCGAGGCGGTGTCGGGACCCGAAGTGTAGTGCGGCACGGAGGCCCACATCGAAACCACCTGGATGCCGGCCCGGCGCGCCGCATCGGCGATGACGCCGGGCACGCCGGTCGGCCCCTCGTACTTCGACGCCTCGATGCCGAGCTCCTCCCGGACCTCGGGCTGATCGCTCGTGAGGAACACCTGGATGTCGCGGGTGTGGGGCGCATCCGCGAGCAGCGCGCCGACGATCACGAGCCGGGTGATCCGCTCCGAGCGGCAGCGCTCGACGACCTCCTCGACGTAGGAGCGCCAGCGCAGGGTGGGCTCGGTGCCGGTGAGGGTGTAGATGCGGCTCTCGCCCGGCGCCATCGCGGCCTCGTCGGGGGACTGGGGCCGCACCGGTCCGGCGAGCACCGTCGAAGGCCAGCGGATGACCCGCTCGCCATGCTCGTCGAACTCGGACCGGGGCCGGTGGGCGGCGTAGTCGAAGTACGCCTCGTCGTCGATCCGGTGCACGACCCGAGCGATCCCGAGCCTGCGTCCCAGGTCGCGGACCGCCTCGCTCGCGGCCTCGCCGGCGTCGCTCCAGCCGAGCAGCGAGAGCACGAGCGTGCGTCCTGCGCGGAAGTCGGCGGGGAACTCGGAATCTGTCACGGGTAAACACTCCTGGGGTCGACGGTCCCATCCAGGGTACGTGGGGTTGCGGTTCCGCGTAGACTGGTCGGATATGACCGCCAATGCTCCGGCGGCCGTTCTCTGGGATATGGACGGCACGCTCGTCGAAACCGAGTCCTACTGGATCGAGGCGCAGTCGGATCTGCTCGACCGCTTCTCCCTGCCCCCGCTGACCCCCGAGCAGGACGCCGCGCTCATCGGCTCCTCCCTCCCCGCGGCGGCGGAGCTCTTCCGCAGCCTCGGCGTGCCGCTCGAGGTGCCCGAGATCGGGGAGTTCGTGTCCGAGCGCGTCATCGCGCGCATCGAGGGCGGGCTGACCAGGCGCCCAGGCGCCCAGGAGCTGCTCGACGACCTCCGCGCGCACGGCGTGCCGACGGCGATCGTCACCAATTCGGGCCGGCGCATCGTGGACGCCGTCCTCCCGCACCTCGGCGGTCACGAATTCGAGCACATCGTCACCTGCGAGGACGTGCGGCGGGGCAAGCCCGATCCCGAGGGCTACCTGCTCGCGGCGCGGCGCCTGGGGGTGCCGAGCGAGGGCTGCATCGTGCTCGAGGACTCCATCAACGGCCTCGGCGGGGCCGTCGCGGCCGGCGCCGTGCCGATCGGCATCCCCTTCGAGATCGAGCTCGAGGACACCGAGCGGTACCTCCGCGTCGACACCCTCGAGGGCGTCGGCTGGAGCCGGCTGCGAGAGCTCTACCTCGAGTTCCGCGCGGGGCGCGCGAGCGCCGCCGCGCAGGCGCGCTAGCGCGCACGACACCCCGGAGCGCGCCTCGGCACGGCGCGCGACCTCCCGAGACGACGAAACGAGTCCCATGCCGCAGACACCGATCCCGCCCGCCGCTCCGGCCTCCGGGCCCTTCCGCTCGGGGGAGCGGGTGCAGCTCACCGACCCCAAGGGGAGGATCACCACGACCTGGCTCGAATCGGGCAGGCAGGTCCACTCGCACCAGGGCACGATCGACCACGACGAGCTGATCGGCCTGCCCGACGGCTCCGTCGTCGAGACCACGGGCGGCGTGCCCTTCCTCGCGCTGCGGCCGCTGCTGTGGGACGTCGTCATGTCGATGCCCCGCGGGGCCGCGATCATCTACCCCAAGGACGCCGCGATGATCCTCGCGAAGGCGGACATCCGCCCCGGCGCGCGGGTGGTCGAGGCCGGCGTCGGGTCCGGCGCGCTGTCGGTGTGGATCCTCCGCCAGCTCGCGGGCACCGGGCGCCTCACGAGCTTCGAACGGCGCGAGGAGTTCGCCCAGGTGGCGCGCGGCAACGTCGTGAGCGTGGCGGGCGAGGACCCCGCGAACTGGGAGATCGTGCTCGGCGACCTCGCCGAGGCGCTCCCGGAGACGTGCCCGCCGGGCAGCGTCGACCGGGTCGTGCTCGACATGCTCGCCCCCTGGGAGTGCCTGCCCGCCGTGAGCGACGCCCTGGTATCGGGCGGCGTCCTGCTCTGCTACGTGGCCACGGCCACGCAGCTGTCCCGCATCGCCGAGGAGATCCGCGCCACGGGGCGGTACACCGAGCCGGAGGCGGAGGAGACCATGGTCCGCGGCTGGCACGTGCAGGGGCTCGCGGTGCGCCCGGATCACCGCATGGTGGCGCACACCGGCTTCCTCATCTCGGCGAGGCGCCTCGCCCCGGGCACCGTCCTGCCCGCCCGCCAGCAGCGGGGCTCGAAGACTCCGGCCTCCGCGGAGGACACGGAGGCCTGGACGCCGGGCGATCCCGCGGCCTGGACCGCCGAGGCGGTCGGGGAGCGCCGGGTCAGCGACAAGGTGCTGCGCAAGCGCGGCCGCGAGGCGACCCGGGGCGCCGATCGGGCGCGCGCCTCGGATGCCGCGGAAAGCCGCCCCGAAGGGGACATAATGGACACCGGCAGCCAGCCGGGCACGACCGAAGAAGGGAAGGTCGCCGAGTGACCCTCGCAGGATTCCGCAAGACCGCCGCAGCCGCGCTGAGCGCGGGGGCGCTGATCGCGCTCTCCGCGTGCGCGCAGATCCCCGCGAGCGAGCGGGTCGAGAACTGCTCGCCCACGGAGGCGTTCCCCGTGACGCACACCGGGGAGGGCTCGGGCTCGGTGATCGACGAGAACGCCATCGCCGAATTCACCTTCTCGGTGACCGGCGTCGACGGCTCCGAGTTCATCCCGACCGTCCCCGGCTATCAGCAGGACGGCGAGTCGATGCCCGTGAACCTGAACATCCTCGGCTCCTTCCCCATGAACGCCTACGGCCAGACCACGAGCCTCGAGGGCGTCGCGGAGGCGCTCCGCTGCGCGCAGTCCGGCCAGCACGTCGAGGCGACCATGACCCTCGGGCAGCTCGTGGGGGAGGCGCAGTCCGAGGGCGCCCCCGAGGAGGCGCTCGCCCAGGAGGTCGTCGTCGCCGCCGACGTCGACCGCGTGTACCACTCCGCCGCGACGGGCCGCATCAGCCCCCAGCAGAACGGGATCCCCGCGGTGGTGACGGCGCCCGACGGCACGCCGGGCGTGACGATGCCGCAGGAGCCCTCGCCCGAGGAGCTCCGGGTGGCGACCACCATCCGCGGATTCGGTCCGGAGGTCCAGGAGGGCGACGAGCTCACGCTGCACCTGTCGGCCTTCGACTGGGAGACGAGCGGGCAGCTCCTCTCCACCTGGGGCAACCCGGGGCCCGCGCTGCAGTTCGCCGCCGGCGCCGAGGACGGCATCTACGGCATCTCGGAGCACCTGATCGGCGCGCCCGTCGGCTCGCAGGTCGTGATCGTCGCCCCCGCGAGCACGTTCGCGGGCGAGCAGACCGCCTACTCGTCGGCGCTCGACACGGGCGCGGCCGTCGTGTTCGTCATCGACATCCTCGGCGCCGAATAGCGCCGACTACCCGGAAACGAGAACCGAATGGCACTCCGCCGCATGACGCCGCTCGTCGGCGCCCTGCTCCTCGCCCTCGGCCTGAGCGCATGCGCCTCGGGGCCGGGGGCGCCCGCCTCTTCCGGCGCCGAGGCACCGGCGGACGAGGCCGTGAGCTACGAGGTGCTCGACGGCGGCGACGCGATCGACGCCGCGGAGATCTCGGCCGAGCTCGGCGAGGAGCCCGAGGTCGCGCTGCCCGATGCGGGACTCGTGGGCGACCTGATGGAGCGCGAGGTGGTGGTCGAGGGCGATGGCCCCGCGATCTCCTCCGCATCGACCGTGGTGGTCAAGCAGCAGGTCCACGACCTCGGCACGGGGGAGAGCGGGCCGTACCAGCCGGTCGAGGCGCCGCTCGCCCTCGAGAACCCGGAGCTGCCCCCGTTCTACGCGGCCGCGCTCGAGGGGGTCCCCTCGGGCTCGCGCGTCGCCGTCGTGGTGCCCGCGCCGGTGATGCTCGGCACGGCCACGGGCGCCGAGGACGTCGCGGCGATGCTGCTCATCCTCGACGTCCTGGCGATCGAGTCGGGTCAGGCCGCCGACGGCGAGCCCCGGGAGCCCGCGCAGGACCTCGTCGAGGTATCGGCCCTCCCGGGCGAGCAGCCGGAGATCGCCGTGCATTCGGACCGCCCCGCGCCGCAGGAGCAGGTGATCGACGTCGTGCTGGCGGGCGACGGCGACACGGTCGAGGAGGGCGACTTCGTCGCCGTCCAGTACACGGGGCTGCTCTTCGAGGACGGCGCCGAGTTCGACTCCAGCTGGGGCCGCGGCGGTCTGCCCAGCGCCTTCGCGACCGATCGCGTCGTACCAGGCTTCTCGGCCGCGCTCGTGGGCCAGACGGTCGGATCCCGCGTGGTCACCGTCTTCCCGCCCGAACTCGGCTACGGGGAGCAGGGCTCCGGCGACGCCGTGCCGGGCGGCGCGACGCTCGTCTTCGTCGTGGACATCGTCGGGACTCTGTAGCCTGCCCCTATGGTCCCGTCGATGAAGCCACCCCTGTCGGAGCAGCACGACCGCCAGATGCGCCTGCTCATCCGCCTGCTCGAATCGAGCCGGCCGCTGTCCTCGGCCGAGATCTTCGAATCGGTCGACGGCTACCGCGAGCGGTTCGAGGCCGAGGGCGGCCGGACCCAGGCGCTCGACAAGCTGTTCGAGCGCGATCGCAAGGCGCTCCGGGCCACCGGCATCGAGATCGAGACCGTCGAGGATCCGCTGGCCCCCGGCGACCGCGCCCAGTGGCGCTTCCGGGTGCGGCAGGATGCGGCGGGCGGCGCGAGCTTCGAGCTGACCGCCGAGGACGCGCTGCTCATCAACGAGGCCACGCAGGCCTGGCTGGATCCGGCCGTTCGGGACGCCGCGACCATCGCCCGCGTGAAGTTCCTCGGCGAGAGCGACTCCGGCGGCATCGCCCCCGCGTCCGCGCCCCGCACCCTCGTCTCCACGCCGCCGCAGTTCGCCGCCCTGCGCGATGCGGTCGCGCAGCGCCGCCGTATCGGCTTCGAGTACGTCAAGCAGGAGGCGCGCGAGCCGGAGGCCCGGGACGTGGACGCACTCCACCTCTTCGTCTACCGGGGCCGGTGGCTCCTCCACGCGTTCGACCACCGGCGCGGCGCCGCTCGCAACTTCCTGCTCGCCCGCATCCTCGGCGAGATCGAGACGCTCGGAGAGCACGATCGCGAGGCCCCGTCCACCGCGGAGCTCACCGCGCAGCTCGACGCCCTCGCGGAGTCGCAGCCGGTGCGCGTGGCGGTGCGGAGCGCGGGGGAGGCCGACGCGCGACTGCGGTCGCGGGCGGTGGACGCCCCCGATCCGGGCGAGTCGACCGGCGACTGG
Source organism: Gulosibacter sp. 10 (assembly GCF_900163695.1). Taxonomy (GTDB): domain Bacteria; phylum Actinomycetota; class Actinomycetes; order Actinomycetales; family Microbacteriaceae; genus Gulosibacter. Next base: position 28,944 of record NZ_FUIC01000008.1, on the reverse strand, counting down.
GTCGAGCTGGAGCTGCGGGACTGGGATCTCGGACTGCTCGCCGACGAGCTCGCCGCCTCGGGCGCCGCGGTGCGCGTCATCGAGCCCGACGCGATGCGCGAGGCCGTCGCGCGGCGCCTGCAGCGCGTGCTCGAATGCCATGAGGACCGGAAGGCGGAGCCGCGATGAACGAGTCGACGAAGATCGATCCGGTGCTGCTCGTCTCGGTGCTGAACTTCCTGCGCCGCCACGAGCACGGCGCGGATCTCGGCGAGATGGCCCGGCACTTCGGCGTCTCCGCTGTTCGGATGCGGGGCATCATCGACTTCCTGTGGACCGTGGAGTTCCCGGGCACCGCCCTGCTCGGCCCGGAGAGCATGTTCGACTTCGACGCCGAGGGGCTCGAGGACGAGGAGCCCTGGGTCCGGCTCACCCACGACCCCACCGCGAGGGTCAGCCGCCGCTTCGACCCGCAGGAGCTCGCCACCGTCCTGATCGGGCTCGACGCCCTGCGGGAGCATCGGAGCGCGGAGGAGCGCGCGGTGATCGACAGGCTCTCCGCGAAGCTGCGCGGCGGCGAGGACGCAGACGCCCCGGCGGAGGGGAGCGGGAGCCCGCTCGTCGACGCCCTCCGGCGCGCGATCGACCGGGGCGCGCAGCTGCGCATCCGGTACTTCGCCTCGGGCGCCGACGCCCCGGAATGGCGGGTCGTCGATCCGCTCCGGCTCGAGGTGCGCGGCGCCATGGTCTATCTCAACGCCTACTGCACGAAGCGCCGGGGCTTCCGCTGGTTCCGCCACGACCGCATCCTCGAGCACGAGGCGCTCGACAGCCCGATCGGCGAATACTCGGAGGCGGACCGGAACCGGCCGCTCGAGGTCTCCGGCCACCGGCTCGCGACGGTGCGGCTCGCGGTGGCCCCGAGCGCGTATCCGGCCGTGCGGCCGTATCTTCCGCCCGGGAGGGCCTTCCCGGAGCCGGAGGACGACGGCTTCTCCCACTGCCCGGTCGATTTCCGCTCCTACCAGGTGCTCGCACAGCTGTGCGCCGAGCACGCGGGCGCCGTGGTCGTGGAGGGGCCCGAGGAGGCGCGCGCCGCCGTCCGGAGCTGGGCCCGGAGCGCCATCGACGCGGCACGCCCGGTCCCGGGCTCGAGGGCGTAGACTTGGGCACTATGCCGTGGTGGTCCTGGATTCTCATCTGGGGAGGACTCGTCCTCCTCCTCCTCGGCGTGCTCGTGCTCGGGGCCGTCCTCGTGCTCCGCAAGGCCGCGGCGCTCATGCCCGAGGTGGACCGCCTCGAGGCGCTGCAGCGCGAGCTCGCGGAACTCGCCGAGGAGAGCGTCGAGCCCTATCGGCGGCGCCCCGTGGCCCTGCTGCGGGGCGGGCGCACGGTGCGGCAGGAGCGCTCCGAATTCGTCGACCGCCGCGATGAACGTCGCGAGGCCAAGCGCGAGCGGAAGCTCGACCGCGCGAAGGGCCTCATCCACGCCGACCCGATGCAGTTCCGGCATCTGGTCGATACCCCCAAGAAGGGATAGGCAATGCCGTTCGGAAATATGGGAGGGTGGTCCTTTGTCATCCTCGTCGTCATCATCCTGCTGCTCTTCGGGGCGCCCCGGCTGCCGCGGCTCGCGAAGAGCCTCGGCGAGTCGATGCGGATCTTCAAGGGCGAGATGAAGACCATGAAGAACGACTCGCCGGGCGAGGCGAAGCCGACGCCCGCGTCCGAGGAGGCGCCCGAGGGCGAGGCGCGGCGGGAGTCCGCCGCCGACCCGAAGCCCTCCGACGGCTCTGACACGTCCACGAGGTAGCCGGGGGAATGGCGGCCACATCCCGGCGGCGCCCCAAGTACTCGAGGAAGAAGAACCCTGACGGCCGGATGCGGCTCGCCGATCACCTGATCGAGTTCCGCAACCGGTTCATCATCTGCGCCATCGCCGTCGTGATCGCGATGATCGGCGGGTTCCTCCTCACGGACCTGGTGCTCGACATCATCCGACGCCCCATCGAGATCCTCGAGGCCACGCGCAGCGGGCGGGTCTCGATCAACTTCGCCAACGTCACCACGGGCTTCGATCTGCGGCTGCAGATCGCGCTGACGCTCGGCGTGGTCATCGCCTCGCCCGTGTGGCTCTACCAGGTGTGGATGTTCCTCATGCCCGGCCTGAAGAAGGGCGAGCGCCGGTACGTCCTCGGCTTCCTGGGGGCGGCCATCCCGCTCTTCCTCGGCGGCGTGGTGCTGGGCTTCGTGCTCATGCCCCGCATGGTCGAGGTGATGGCGATGTTCGTGCCCGAGGACGACACGGTCTTCTACGACGCGAAGACGTTCTACTCGTTCGTGCTCACGCTGTGCCTCGCGGTCGGCGTCGCCTTCGTCGTGCCGGTGCTGCTCGTGATGCTCAACTTCGCCGGGATCCTGTCCGGGAGGACCATCCTCAAGGGCTGGCGCATCGCGATCCTCATCGCCGCCCTGTTCGGCGCCATCTCGACCCCGGCCGCGGACGTGCTGAGCATGATCCTGCTCATGGTCCCCATGATCGCGCTGTACTTCCTCGCCGTGGGCATCGCCCTGCTGCACGACCGACGGCAGCGCAAGCGGGATGAGAGACTGGGCATCGTCGATCCGCTGGCAGAGCTCCCGGTCGAGTAGGGGCGGCCGATCGACGGCACCCGCGGCTTCGGAGCCGCCCCGCGACCGCAGTACCGAAAGAGGAGGACGGCGTGACCGACCTGAGTCCGGCGGAGCGGTTCGCCCGCTCCAAGCAGCGCGCGGTGCACCGCGAGGTGGAGCTGTTCCGCAGCCTGCAGGCCTTCGAGCTCGACGACTACCAGGTCGCCGCGTGCGAGTCCCTCGAGGCCGGCAGCTCCGTGCTGGTGGCGGCGCCGACCGGCGCGGGCAAGACCGTCGTGGCCGAGTTCGCGGTGTTTCTCGCGATGCGCGACCCCAACGCGAAGATCTTCTACACGGCGCCGATCAAGGCGCTCTCGAATCAGAAGTACCGCGAGCTCGTCGCCGATTACGGCGCGAGCGAGGTCGGCCTGCTCACGGGCGATGTGAACATCAACTCGCAGGCCCGCATCGTGGTCATGACCACCGAGGTGCTGCGCAACATGATCTACGCGGACAGCGCCCTGCTCGACGACCTGGCCTACGTCGTGATGGACGAGGTGCACTACCTGGCCGACCGCTTCCGCGGCGCGGTCTGGGAGGAGATCATCATCCACCTCCCGAGCGAGGTCCGGCTCGTCTCGCTCTCCGCGACGGTCTCGAACGCCGAGGAGTTCGGCGACTGGCTGCAGGCGGTGCGCGGCGACACCGTCGTCGTCGTCTCGGAGGTGCGGCCCACGCCGCTGTTCCAGCACATGCTCGTCGGGTCGCGCATGTTCGATCTCTTCCGCACCGAGCGCGACAGGAGCAGCGAGCAGGTCAATCCCGAGCTCGTGCAGGCGGTGCAGCGCTACCGCGGCACCGGCGGCCACGGACGGTCCAACAAGCGCGGCAGCTCGAGGCCCTCGTTCCGGCAGCCCAACCGGCTGGACCGCGGCCCCTTCGTCGAGACCCTCGACGAGATGGAGCTGCTGCCGGCGATCTTCTTCATCTTCTCCCGCGCGGGCTGCGACGCCGCGGTGCAGCAGGTCGCGGGCTGGGGCGCCCGCCTCACCACTCGGCAGGAGGCGGACGAGATCCGCTGGATCGTCGAGGAGCGCACGCGGGGAATGCTCGACGAGGATCTCGCGGCGCTCGGCTTCTGGGAGTGGCGGGATGCGCTCGAGCGCGGCGTGGCGGCGCATCACGCGGGACTGCTGCCCGTGTTCAAGGAGATCGTGGAGGAGCTCTTCCAGCGCAAGCTCGTGAAGGTGGTGTTCGCCACCGAGACCCTCGCGCTCGGCATCAACATGCCGGCGCGCACGGTCGTGCTCGAGAGCCTCGAGAAGTTCAACGGCGTCTCCCGCGTGCAGATCACGGCGGGGGAGTACACCCAGCTCACCGGCCGGGCGGGCCGCCGCGGCATCGACGTGGAGGGGCACGCCATCGTGCAGTGGCGCGACGGCGTGCAGCCCGAGACCGTCGCGAGCCTGGCGTCCAAGCGCTCCTATCCGCTCAACTCCTCCTTCCGCCCCACGTACAACATGACCGTGAACCTCACCGACCGCTTCGGGCGGGAGCGGACCAGGACGATGCTCGAGTCCTCCTTCGCGCAGTTCCAGGCGGATCGCGCGGTGGTCGACATCGCGCGCAAGGTGCGGCAGCAGCGCGAGGCGCTCGACGGCTACGCCGAGTCGATGGCCTGCGATCGCGGCGACTTCTTCGAGTACTCCGCGCTGCGGCGCCGGCTCAGCGACCTCGAGCGGCATCGCATCCCCAAGGATGTCCCCGGCGCCCACGGCGCGCGGGAGGAGCGCAGCCGGCAGCTGCAGGAGCTGCGCGCGCAGATGCGCGACCACGGCTGCCACGGCTGTCCGCGCCGCGAGGAGCACGCGCGCTGGGCCGAGCGCTACTGGAAGCTCATGCGCGACACCGACCGCCTCACGCGGCAGATCTCGCAGCGCACCGGCGCGGTGGCGCGCACCTTCGACCGGCTCACGGAGCTGCTGCTCAAGCTCGGCTATCTCAAGCCCGGCGAGGACGGCGACGAGCTCGTCGCCACGGTGCACGGCCGCCGGCTCCAGCGGATCTTCGGCGAACGGGACCTGCTCGTGGCCGAGTGCATCCGGCGGGAGCTGTGGCAGGGCCTCGACGCGCCGCAGCTCGCCGCCATGGCGTGCGCGCTCACGTTCGAGCCGCGCCGGGACGAGGAGAACCCGCCGCTCGGGCATATGCCGAAGGGCGCCTTCCGCGAGGCGCTGCTGAAGACCGAGGAGCAGTGGCAGAAGCTCGACGAGCTCGAGCACGAGTACCGGGTGCCGCGCACGGGGCCGCTCGCCACGGGGCTCGTGCCGGCCCTGTACAAGTGGGCCCAGGGCGTCCCGCTCGACCGCGTGCTCGAGATCGCCGAGCTCGCCGCCGGCGACTTCGTCCGCTGGTGCAAGCAGGTGCTGGACCTGCTCGATCAGATCGTCCAGGTCGAGTCGGGGCGGCTCTCCCGCACCGCTCGCGAGGCCGGCGACCTGGTCCGGCGGGGCATCGTCGCGTACGGCGGGGAAGGCCGGTGACGGCGCTGCCCGGCCCCAACCTCGCCGCGCCGGCGAATGCGCTCTCCCGTGCGCAGGCGTCGTGCGCCGCCGCTGCCGGCGCGCTGCTGCTGCCGCTCGCCTTCCCCGATCGCGGCTGGTGGCCCATGGCCCTGCTCGCGGTGACGCTCCTCCTGCTCGCGGTGCGCGGACAGCGTCCGGGCTTCGCCGCGCTGCTCGGCTTCGGCAGCGGCCTCGTCTTCTACCTGCTCCACGTCGAATGGACCTCCCTGTTCCTCGGCGCCCTGCCGTGGGTCGCGCTCTCGACGCTCATGGCGGCGTGGTGGGCGGCGGCCTTCCCCCTCATCGCGCTGGCCTACCGGCGCCTGCCCTCCGCGCGGGGCCCCGGCGGGATCCGGGCCCTCGGCGCCCTGCCCGTCGCGGTGGCCGGCATCTGGACGCTGCGCGAGGCGCTCTCGTCGACGGTGCCGTACGGGGGATTCGCCTGGGGCAGGCTCGCGCAGTCCCAGTCCGACTCGCCGCTGACCGCCCTGGTCTCCTGGGTGGGCCTGAGCGGCCTCTCCTTCCTCATGGTCTGGTTCTGCGCCTTCGCCGTGGAGCTGCTGCTCGCCGGTCGTCCTCGCGGGCCCGAGATCGGCCGCGGGCCGGGCTCGCGGGCCCGGGAGCTCGGCCTGCGGCTCGGCGCCCTCGCGGTCGCGGCCGGCCTGCTGTGCGCCTGGCCGCTCTGGCCCACCCCGACCGACGGCACCGTCCGCGTGCTCGCGGTGCAGGGCGATACCCCGGGGGCGAGCTACTTCATCCCCTCGGAGCGGGGGGAGGTGCTCGCAGCGCACCTCGAGGCGACCCGCGCGGTCGACCCCGATGCGGACGTCGACCTGATCCTCTGGCCCGAGGGCTCCATGGACGTGAGCCCCTTCGCGAGTCCGAGCGCGGCGGCCGCGCTGGACCGCCTGGCGGCCGAGTACGGGGCGCCGGTGCTCGCGAACACCGTCACGATGGACGGCGACTACGAGGACCCCGACACGCGGTACTACAACACCCAGTTCCTCTGGTCGCCGGGGGAGGGCTCCGTCGCCGAGTACGACAAGGCGCACCCCATCCCGTTCGGCGAGTACGTGCCGAACCGCGAGTTCTTCATGGCGCTCGCGCCGGACCTCATCGGACTCATCCAGCGCGAGTACACCCCGGGCACGCGCAGCAACGTGCTCGAGCGGGCCGGGACCGGGTTCGGCGTCTTCATCTGCTACGACATCGTCGACGACGCCCTGGTGCGGCAGACGGTCGAGCAGGGTGCGGGGATCCTGCTCGCACCCACCAACAACGCCGACTTCGGGACCACGGAGGAGTCCGCGCAGCAGCTCGCGACCGCGCGGCTGCGCGCCGTCGAGACGGGGCGCGCCACGGTGCAGGCGTCGACGGTGGGGTGGTCGGCGGCGTATCTCCCGGACGGCGGCGAGGTCGCGGCGCTCGACTGGTACACCCCCGGCGCGTTCGTGGTAGAGCTGCCCGTGGCGACCGGCGATACCGGCGCGATGCTGTGGGGGAGGAGCCTCGAGGTGCTCGTCTCCGGCCTCGGTCTCGTGCTCGTGCTGCTCGCACCGCGGCGCGGCCCCGCCGGGACCCCCGGAACAGCGAAGCGCCCCGGCCGCTGAGGACCGGGGCGCCTCGTCGGCGCGCGGGGCCGGGCCGATGCCCGGCCGACCCCGCGAGGGCGCCTACTTCTTCTTCGCGTTCGCCGCCGCCTTCTTGCGCTTGGCGGCCTTGGCGGCCTTCTCGGCCGCGACCTTCTCCTCTGCGGTCAGGGCGCGGGCGCGGTCCGGCAGCTCGGGCACCTGCGTGAGGTCGAGCTCGGCGGCCGCCTCGTCGCTCACCTTGTCGGCGGCCGCGGCGCGTCCCGTCGTACCCCGGCGCTCCCGCAGGTAGTCGAGGCGCACCTGCAGCACCTCCTCGAGCTCTTCCGCGGTGCGGCGCTCGAGCAGCATGTCCCAGTGGGTCCGCTGCGGCTTGGCCTCGGGCGCCTCGTAGGGCACGAAGTCGCCCTCCGCGTCGAGCAGGCGCCCCTCGACGCCCGTCTTCGGGGAGACCCATACCTCGGGGGCCTCCGCGTCGGCGGCGAAGGTCACGACGAAGCGCTCGCCGTCCTCGGCGGCGTAGGTGCGCAGCTGGTGGTCGACGAGCACCACGCCCTCATCGCTCTGCAGGCTCTGGGCTCCGAGGCGCATCCCGCGCAGGCTGCGATCTGCCATGGCGCAACTCCTTTCACATCCTCGCGCGCGACGCAGACCGCGCCGCGCACACATCCACCCAGTCTAAACGACGCGGGGCGCGGGACTATTCCCGGGCGGCGGAACCGCCGGCGCGCGGGCGGCCGGCTATCCGCGGAAGTCGCTGAGCAGGCTCATCGCCCGGTCGGCGCGGTCGGTGACGATGCCGTCCACGCCCATGTCGAGCAGCTGCATCATCTCGCCGGGGTCGTTGATGGTCCACACGTGCACCTCGTCGACATGCCGCTTGTAGGCGGCCAGGCGCTTGCGCGTCACGAGGTCGACCCGCGCCATCCGCGGCGGGACCTGCACGACGTCGCAGTCGCCGAGCGCGAGGTCGAGCTTGCGCTCGTTGCCCCGCAGGATCGCCCAGACGGCGGCGGCGACGCGGCGTGCGGACGCGCCGTGCGCGGCGAGGGGGAGCCGGGCGCGCAGCCGGCGGCAGGTGGCCTCGCTGAAGGAGGTGAGGAGCACCCGCTCCTCCGCCTCCACCCACTGCACGCCGTCGCAGACCGCGTCGGTGGCGGCTGGATCCTTGACGTCGATGTTGAAGAACGCGTCCGGCAGCGCCTCGAGCGCCTCCGACACGGTGACCATCTGATGGCCGTCCCGGGTGCGCTGATGCAGCTCTCCGAGCGTGAGCGAGGCGATCCTGGTCTTCGAGCCGTCCCATCGCTCGAGCGTCGGATCGTGCCAGAGCACGGCCACGCCGTCCTTGGTGACGTGCGCGTCGGTCTCCATGTGCGTGACGCCGATATCGAACGCGGCGCGGAACGCGGCGAGCGTGTTCTCGGGCGCCTCGAGTGCCAGTCCCCGATGGGCCAGGATCCGAGGCGGCGTCGGCTCGAAATACCTCATGGCCCAAGTCTGCACCGCGCCACCTGAAGCGCCGCTGCGACGCGCTCGGCACAGTACACTCGCTCGCATGGCTGAAGCAATCGAATCCCCCCTCGCGCCCGGCTCGCTGACCGGCAAGCGCGTCCTCGTGACCGGCTCCTCGCGCGGCGTCGGCGCCGACACCGCCCGCTTCTTCGCGGAGGCCGGCGCGAGCGTCGTCATCAACTACCGCAACAAGGAGGCGCGGGCGAAGAAGCTCGTCGACGCGATCAACGCCGCGGGCGGCACCGCCATCGCCATCGGCGCCGACCTCACCGACGAGGCGTCGGTGCAGACGATGATCGACACCGTCGAGCGCGAGTTCGGCGGGCTCGACATCCTCGTGCTCAACGCCTCCGGCGGCATGGAGTCGAACCTGGGGGAGGACTACGCGCTGCGCCTCAACCGCGACGCGCAGGTCGGCATGCTCCAGGCGGCCCGTCGCGTCCTCGCCGAGGACGCTCGCGTCGTGTTCGTCACGAGCCACCAGGCGCACTTCATCGAGACCACCCCGACCATGCCGGAGTACGAGCCCGTCGCTCGGTCGAAGAAGGCGGGGGAGCAGGCCCTGCTCGCCCTCGTGCCCGAGCTCGAGGCCGAGGGCATCTCGTTCGTCGTCGTCTCCGCCGACATGATCGAGGGCACCATCACCGCGACGCTCCTCAACCGGCTCAACCCCGGGGCCATCGACGAGCGCCGTGCGCAGGCCGGCAAGCTCCTCAACGTCGCCGAGTTCGCGGCGGAGGTCGCGAAGGCCGCGGTGGAGCCCGTGCCCGCGGATCACCTGCGGCTGATCGGCGACCTCTCGAGCTTCACCGCCGAGTAGCCCTCCGCGCGCCGCTTCGCATTCGGCCCGCCCGTCCTCCGCCTCGACGGGCGGGCCGGGACGCTATCCCGCGCGGATGCGGCGCTCGATCCGCTCGACGTTCTCCGGCTCGGCGAGGTAGTCGTCGAGCGCCTCGAGCATCGCGCGCCACCAGTCGCGGCATTCGGCGACGATGCGCTCGCAGTGCCTGCCCTCGGGGAAGCCCTGCTCTACGAGCTGCAGCTTGGTCTTCCGCTCGAGCTGGGTGAGATCGATGCGCAGCGCGGTCTCGAACCCGCCGGGCTGCGAGACCAGATCGGCGCGGATCTTGCGCGGCGCCTTGATCTTCGTGATGCTCCCGCTGGCCTCGGCACGGGACCAGGAGCGCTCTTTTTCCGGGTTGACCAGGGAAAAATCACCTTTTCCGGTGACTTTGGAGCTCGTCTCCGGCGTGCGGATCCGCACGTGCGGCCACCAGTCGCGACGGAGCTTCTTGTCGACGAGCGCCGCCCAGACGATCTCCGCATCGGCGCGGAAGCGGATGGAGATGTCGAGCGATGGCGTGAAGGGCATGCGTCAGTCCGATCGCGTTTCCGGGGGCCGGTTCGGCCGAGACGAAGCGATGCGCCACCGGAATGAACCAGCGGCGCATCGAAGGAGTGCCTCGAGCTACTTGCGGCTGTGGCCGACGAGCTGCCAGGGGATGAAGAATGCGAGCGCGTTGAGCAGGACGCCGGCGGAGAACACGAGCAGCGAGAGCAGATCGGAATCCATGTGGAAGGCCAGCGGGTAGCATGCGATGCCAGCGGCGAAGACGATCATGCAACCAATGGCGATGAGGGCGCTCACAGAGAATCTCCAAACGTGACGAGAAGTACGAACTCTTCGCGGCGGGCGCGAATGAATGCACTCATACTACGCGATTCCAGGGATGCCACGCGCACGGCGGGCGGCGCGGCACCCCGCATGCCTACGGGCGATATCCGATAATGCACATTATGACAATCCAACTCGTGCACCCGGGAGAGCCGCCCCATCCGGTCCGCTCCGCCTCGCGGACGACGGCTCCCCTCCCCGCCACGACGATCGACCGGGCCGGCATGAGCTCCCGCTAGCCGGGCAGCAGCTCCCGGAGCACGAGGACGACGACGAGCGTCGCGCCGGCGCACACCAGCGCGAAGGACGCGTTCCAGAGCCACACCGGCACGCGCGTGAGCTGCGCGAGCACGCCGGGATCGCTCGAGGGGCCGCCGCCGGCGAAGACGGCCGCCAGGTGCCGCCAGGCGCCGACGACGAGCACGATGCCCACGGCCAGCAGGATCGGCGCCTGGAGCTCGTCGTCGCGGAACCACCAGAGCGCCCCGGTCGCGCCGAGCGCGATGATCATGATGAGCGCCGTGAGCCACGAGCGCACCCGCACGAAGGACACGAGCAGCAGCACGAGCGCGATCGTCAGCGCGGGGGCCGCCCACCCCCGGACCGAGAGCCACACGAGCACGGCGCCGACCACGGCCGGCGCCGGATAGCCCGCCCAGGTCGTCGCCACGCGCCCGAAGCCGCGAGTCGGCCCCGTCGTCACGGCGTGTCCGGACATGTCGCCGTTGAGCACGAAGCCGTTGAACCGCCTGCCCGCGAGCAGGCCGATCATCGCGTGGCCGAGCTCGTGCACGAGCGTGACGACGAGCCGCAGCCGCAGCCAGAGCACCGGGACGAGCACCACGGCCGCAGCGACCGCGAGCACGACGAGCACCGCGGCCTGCGGCAGCTCGACGGGCTCCCCCGCGGGCGCCACGCGCTCCCAGAGGTGCTCGTACCAGGGGGTCTCGGATGCGTTCACGATGGACGACGCTAGCGCCCCCGGCCGAACGGCGCCACCGCTCCCCCGCACGCTCGCTAGGCTTGGCCGATGGCCGTCTTCATCGATCCGCCCAGCTGGCCGGCGCACGGCACGCGCTGGAGCCACCTGATCTCCGATACGAGCGTCGCGGAGCTGCACGGGTTCGCGCGGCGCCTGCGGCTCCCCCGGCGCAGCTTCGACCTCGACCACTACGACGTGGCCGAGTCGTCCTACGAGGCCGCGGTATCCGCCGGGGCGCGGGCCGTGTCCGGCGGCGAGCTGGTCCGCAGGCTCATCGTCTCCGGCCTCCGCATCCGCGCGCGGGATCGCGACGGCGCCAGAGCCGACGCGCGCCGCCTGTACCTGCTGCAGGAGTGGGCGGCCCTCGGCGGCATGCTCGGCATCGAGGACGATCCCGGACCCCGGCGGGACGCGTGGGACGGCCTCGGCGACGAGCTCGTGCGCCGCTGGAACGAGCCGCACCGCCGCTATCACGACGAGCGGCATCTCGAGGACGTCCTCCTCGCACTGGACCAGCTGCGGCTCGCAGGTGCCGTCGTCGAGCCGACCGCGCTGCTGGCGGCGTGGTTCCACGACGCCGTCTACCGGGGCCGGGAGGACGACGAGCGCGCCTCGGCCGCCCTGGCCCACGAGCGCATCGCCGCGGTGCTCGGCCGCGACGCGGAGGCGACCGCCGTGCGCGACTACGTCCTCGCCACGGATCCGGCCGCCGAGGTCTCCGAGGCCCCGCTCCCCCTCGCCCCGCTGCTCGACGCCGATCTGTCGGTCTTCGCCGCCGGTGAGCGCCGGTATCGCGACTACGCCGACGCCGTGCGCGAGGAGTACGCGCACGTGGACGACGCCGATTTCCGCCGGGGGCGCGCCCGCATCCTGCTCCGCTACCTGGATCGGCCGAGGATCTACCGCACCGACGAGGCCCGCGCCCTCTGGGAGCAGCGGGCCCGGCGCAACCTCGCGCTCGAGATCGACCGGCTTTCCCGAAGCGGGCTGTCATAGAAAATCCAGGCGTCGGCGAGCAGGATGCAGTGGGCCCCTTCGGGAGCCCGGAGCGGTTCGACGCTCCTCCCCCGAACCATCGCAGAAAGCACGCTCTTCAATGACCGGACCGGAATCCCGCCCTGGCGACGACATGCCTCCGCTGCCGCCCCTCCCCTCGCAGTACGGCGTCCCGCCGACGTCCGCATCGTCGGCGGCGGGAGCCGCGGGGCCGGCCGGCCCTTCCTCGGATGCGGCCGCGGCGGGCGGTCCGACGCCCGAGGCGCCGGCATCCGGCGCTCCGGCGCCCGCCGATCCCCCCGCGGGCGGCCCGGAGACGGCCCCGCTCGGCGCTCCCCCGGCCGGCGGCCCGGACAGTCCTGCCGCCGGAGCCGTGCGCGCGCAGCAGCCGCGTCGCGCGCCGCGGGCCTCCGTACTGCTCATCGGCGCGCTCCTCGCGGGCCTCGTCGGCGGCGCCGGAGGCGCCTACGGCATGCATCTCGCGGCGCCCGCGATCGGGGGCTCCTCCCCCACGGTCGTACAGGGCGAGGGCGGCGGCACCGACTGGACCGCCGTGGCGGAGGCCGTCTCCGAATCGGTCGTCTCGCTCCAGGTCTCCGGAGCCGACGGCACCAGCCAGGGATCCGGCGTCGTCTGGGACGACCAGGGCCACATCCTCACGAACCACCACGTCATCGCAACCGCCGCCGAGGAGGGCGACATCACCGTGCTCGTGGGCAACCGTGCGTATCCCGCCACGCTCGTGGGCTCCGATGCCGCCACCGATCTCGCGGTCGTGCGCCTCGACGAGATCCCCGAGGGGCTCACGGCCATCGCCCGCGGCGACTCCGAAGCGATCACGGTCGGCGACGACGTCATGGCGGTGGGCAGCCCCCTCGGCCTCTCCGGCTCCGTCACCACGGGGATCGTCTCGGCGCTGGACCGCCCGGTCTCCACCGGCCAGTCCTCGGACAGCCTCGTGGTCACGAACGCCATCCAGACCTCGGCCCCGCTCAACCCCGGCAACTCCGGCGGCGCGCTGGTCGACGCGGCCGGGCAGCTCATCGGCATCAACTCCGCCATCGCGACGCTCGGCCAGGGCGGGCAGTCCTCCGGCAGCATCGGGATCGGCTTCGCCATCCCCATCCAGCTGGCCGCCAACATCGCCGAGCAGCTCATCGAGACCGGCGAGGTGCAGCACGCCTTCCTCGGCACCAAGACGACGAACGGCACGGCCGAGCTCGAGGGCAGCGCGATCGTCGGGGCCGAGGTGCGCGAGGTCGTCGCCGACAGCCCCGCGGAATCCGCGGGCATCGAGGAGGGCGACCTCATCGTGGCCGTGAACGACAAGCCGATCACCGGGTCCGAGCACCTCGTCGGCACCGTCCGCACCCTGAACGCCGACGAGGTCGCGACCTTCACGGTCGTCCGCGACGGCGAGGAGCAGCAGATCGACGTCACGATGGGCGTCTCGGACGACCTCGGCGACTGATCGGGTTCCCTCGCATCTCGCGCGGAGCCGGATCCGCGAGAATGGCGGCATGCGAATTCGGCACGTGTTCTGGGACCTCGGCGGCACGCTCGTGGACTCCTACCCGTCGATCCGACGAGCCTTCCTGGGGGTGCTGGAAGCGCACCGGGCGCTGCTCACCGAGCCGGAGCTGCAGCGCCTCCTGAACGCCTCGATCGGCTCGACCATCGACGTGCTCGCCGCCCGCTACGGGATCGAGCCGCAGGAGTTCCACGACGCCTACGAGCGGCTCAAGCGGGAATGGGCGCAGACGCCCGCGCCGATCATGCCGGGCGCGATGCGCGCGATGAACGAGGTGCGTCGGCTGCGCGGGATGAACCTGGTCGTGACGAATCGCGACGAGGCGAGCGCCACGATGCTCATCCGCGTGACGGGTCTGCGGGTGGACGACGTCGTCTGCGCGTCCGAGACCATGCCGCGCAAGCCGGACCCCTCCATGCACCTCGAGCTGCTGCGGCGCCATGGGCTCGATCCCCGGGAGTGCCTCGGCGTGGGCGACCGGGATCTCGACACGCTCGCCGCGACCGCGGCCGGCCTGCGCGCGGTGCAGCTGCACACGCCCGGCAGCCCGCTGCCCGAGGGCGTGCAGGCCATCGGCTCGCTCATCGACCTGCAGCGGCTGCTCCACCCCGAGCACTGACGGGGCCGAGCACTCTGACGGGGCGCCGATCGGCCCCTCGCGGCGGCCTAGGTGTCGATGAGCTGGGCGTCGATCTCCTGCGCGCCCTCGACGAGGAACTCCTTGCGCGGAGCCACTTCGCTGCCCATGAGGATCTCGAAGACCTCCTCGGCCTCGGCCGCATCCGACATGGTCATGCGTCGGAGCAGGCGGTGCTCCGGGTTCATCGTGGTCTCCCAGAGCTGGTCCTCGTCCATCTCGCCGAGGCCCTTGTAGCGCTGGATGGGCTCCTGGTACTTCTTCCCCGTGCGCTCGAGCTTCGCGAGCAGTCGCTGCAGCTCCTGCTCCGAGTACGTGTAGATCGTCTCGTTCGGCTTCTTGCCGGGGTGCATCACGACCACCCGGTGCAGCGGCGGCACGGCCGCGAACACGCGGCCGTCCTCGAGCATCGGGCGCATGTAGCGGAAGAAGAGCGTGAGCAGCAGCGTGCGGATGTGTGCGCCGTCGACGTCCGCATCCGACATGATGATCACCTTGCCGTAGCGGATCTGCGAGAGGTCGAAGGTGCGCCCCGATCCCGCGCCGAGCACCTGGATGATGTTCGCGCACTCCGCGTTCTTGAGCATGTCGGCGAGCGAGGCCTTCTGCACGTTGAGGATCTTGCCGCGGATGGGGAACAGCGCCTGGAACTCCGAGTTCCTCGCGGGCTTCGCCGTGCCGAGCGCCGAATCGCCCTCGACGATGAACAGCTCCGAGCGCTCCACCTCGTTGACCCGGCAGTCGACGAGCTTGCTCGGCAGAGAAGAGTTCTCGAGGGCGTTCTTGCGCCGCTGGGTCTCCTTGTGCGCGCGAGCCGCGATGCGGCTCTTCATCTCGGTGACGATCTTCTCGAGCAGCATCGAGACCTCGGTCTTGTCCTGCCGCTTCGTCGAGGAGAACCGCTGCTTCAGCCCCTCGCTGATCGTCTTCTGCACGATCGTGCGGGCCTGCGGGGTGCCGAGCACCTCCTTGGTCTGCCCCTCGAACTGCGGCTCGGGGATGCGCACCGTCACGACGGCCGTGAGCCCCGCGAGGACGTCGTCCTTCTCGATCTTGTCGTTGCCCACCTTGAGCCGGCGGGCGTTCTTCTGCACCTCCTCGCGGACCGTGCGGAGGAGGCCGTTCTCGAAGCCGGACAGATGGGTGCCGCCCTTGGGCGTCGCGATGATGTTCACGTAGCTGCGCTCGACCGTCTCGTAGCCGACGCCCCAGCGCAGGGCGAGATCGACCTGCATCGTGCGCTCGACCTCGCGGGAGACCATGTGCCCGCTCTCGTCGAGCACCGGCACGGTCTCGGTGTAGCCGCCCTCCCCCTCGATGCGCCACACGTCCGTGAGCGCGCCGTCGGAGGCGAGGTACTCGACGTACTCGGAGATGCCGCCCTCGTACTGGAAGCGCTCGGTGGTGGGCGCCTCCGGATCGCGGCGGTCCTCGAGCACGATCTCGAGGCCGGGCACCAGGAAGGCGGTCTGCCGGGCGCGATCGCGGAGCTGCTCGACCTGGAACTGCGCGTCCCGCACGAACACCTGCGGATCCGCCCAGTAGCGCACGCGGGTCCCGGTCACGCCCTTCTTCGTCTTGCCGACCACGCGCAGATCCGCCTTGCCCGGGGTCTCCGTGAAGGCCGCGTCCGGCGAGGGCGCTCCCCCGTCCTCGAACACGCCGGCGTGCCCACGCTGGAAGCTCATCCCCAGGGTCTTGCCGCCGCGGTCCACCTCGACGTCGAGCCGCGCCGAGAGCGCGTTGACCACCGAGGCGCCGACGCCGTGGAGGCCGCCCGCGGCGCCGTAGTTCGCCGATCCGAACTTGCCGCCGGCGTGCAGCTTCGTGAAGACCACCTGCACGCCCGTCCAGCCCGTGCGGGGCTCGACGTCGGTCGGGATGCCGCGGCCCTCGTCGTGGACCGAGACGGAGCCGTCCTCGTGCAGGATCACCTCGATGCGGCGGCCGTGGCCGGCCAGCGCCTCGTCGACCGAGTTGTCGATGATCTCCCACAGGCAGTGCATGAGGCCGCGCGAGTCGGTGGACCCGATGTACATGCCGGGCCGCTTCCGAACCGCCTCGAGCCCCTCGAGGACCTGCAGCTGTGCCGCCGAATACGCTTCCGTCACGGTGCTCCTTCTTCTCCAGCACACAGGGTATGGCATACCCCGGACACGGCTCGGCACCACACCGCGCTCGGGCCGAACGGAGCCGCTCCGCGATAGACTCGGCGCTTCGGAAGGAACAGCATGAGCGCAAGCGCACCACCGCGGGCGGCCGAGATCGATCTCGGCGCCCTCGCCGACAACCTTCGGGCGGTCGAGCCCGAGATCCTCGACCTCCGCGCGGACGCCTACGGGCACGGGCTCGAGCGCGTGCTGCGCACCGCCGCCGACATCGGCCGAGTGCCTGAGCGCGTGATCCTCAGCCCCGAGGGACCGGGGGGCCTGCCCGCGGACCTTCTGCGCGGCCTCCGGACGGCCTCGGCGGAGGAGGCGGCGGCGGAAGCCGTCGCGCCCGGCGCGGTGCTCGGCACCGACGGCGCGGCCGCCCCCGTCATGTCCCTGCGGGCCGAGATCATCATGCGCAAGCCCATCGGCGCCGGCGAGGGCGTCTCCTACGGCTTCACCTACCGGCCCGAGCGCGACACCGTCCTGGCGCTCGTCGCGATCGGCTACTCGCAGGGCGTCGCCCGCCGCGCCTCCAACCGCTGCGACGCGGTCGCCGCGGGCGAGCGCTGCCGCATCGCCGGCGCCATCTCGATGGACCTGCTGAGCGTCGACATCCGCGATCTCGATGCGCAGGTCGGCGATCGCGTCGAGCTCTTCGGGCCGGGCAGCCCGGTCGCCGGGTGGTCCGCGGCCACCGGCATCCCCGCGCTCGCGCTCACGAGCCGCATCCAGTCCTCCGTCCCCCGAATCGAGGTCCGCCGATGACCGAGACCGCCGACGGCGCGCCCGGCGCCGTGCTGACCACCGACCGCGAGGCCATCGCCTGGAACCTGCGCTCGCTGCGCACGGCCTTCGCCCCGTCGCGCATCATGCTCGTGGTCAAGGCCGACGCCTACGGGCACGGGCTCCGCCCCGTCTACGAGACCGCCCTCGCCGAGGGCGTCGAGGACTTCGCGGCCCTCGACATCGAGACGGGCGCCGAGCTCCGGTCCCTCGGGGCGGCCGGCACGCTGTTCGTGTGGCGGATCGGGCCGTCGAGCGACTTCGCCCTCGCCCAGCGCGCGGGGCTCGAGCTCGGCGTCCAGAGCCGGTGGCAGCTCGAGCGCATCGCAACGCTCGACGCCGCCGAGGGGCGGCTCGCGGTGCACCTCAAGCTGGACACCGGCCTGCATCGGGGCGGCGCCGATCCCGCGGAATGGGATGCGCTGGTCGACGCCGCGCTCGCGCTCCAGCGCGAGGGTCGGCTGCGCGTCCGCGGCGCCTGGACGCACTTCTCCGACACGAGCCCGGAGGACGACGAGCGCTCCTTCGCGCAGTTCACCGCCGCCGTCGACCGGGCCCGCGGGCGCGGCGCCGAGTTCGAGGTGCTGCACGCGGCGGCCTCGGGCGCGGGCATCGACTTCCCCGAATCGCGGCTCGACTTCGTCCGGCTCGGCCTCGGCGCCTACGGCATCTCGCCGTTCGAGGATCGCGACGGCCGGGATCTCGGCCTCCGGCTGGCGCTCGAGCTCACCGCGCCCGTGCTGAGCGTCGCCGAGTCCGAGGCCGCGGTGGGCGTCGGATTCGGCGACGGGCTGCAGAGCGCTCCGGACGGCGAGATGTGGCTGAGCATCGACGGCGCGCCTCATCCGATCCGCCGGGTCGAGGTCGACCGGACGATCGTCGACCGGGTGCCGGGTATCGACATCGGGCCGGGTTCGCTAGCGTATTGCTTCGGCGACGGCGAACACGGCGAGGCCACCGCGGAGCGATGGGCGGAAGCCTTCCGCACCGTGCCCGACGAGATCGTCACGGGCGTCACCGCCCGGGTCACGCGCCGCATCCGCTAGCGCGACCGCGGATCCACCCCTGACCGTCAACCAAGAAAGCAGACCATTGGGCATCAACCTCTCCTCCCGCGTGGGCTATCTCGTGGAGCGCGCCCGCGTGCTCGATCTCGCGAGCGTCGTCGAGCGCGCCAAGCAGACGGCACGGCAGCACTCGCGCTGCTGGCCGGTCGTGCTCGGCGACATGCTCCTCGAATCCTTCATCCACGGGACGAACTTCCAGGACTACCTCGACTGGGACTTCGCGATCCTGAAGAAGGCCGAGCGCCGCACCTACCTGACCAACGCGATCAGCGCGCACATCGTCGCCAAGTACAACGACCCCGAGTACTTCGACCAGCTCGAGAACAAGATCAAGTTCAACGAGCGCTTCGGCGAGTTCCTCCACCGCGAATGGTTCGTGGTGACCGATCACTCGGCCGAGGAGCTGCGCGAGTTCGTCACCCGCCAGGGCAAGGTCATCGCGAAGGTGCCCGTCAGCAACTCCGGCTACGGGGTCGATCTCTACCGCGCCGAGGAGGTCGACGACTGGGAGGGGTTCCGGGAGTTCCTCGTCAAGCGCGATCAGACGCTGCTCGAGGAGTACATCGTGCAGCATGAGGACCTCATGGCGGTCGCGCCCGGCACCGTGAACACCACGCGCGTGACCACCTTCCTCCACGACGGCGAGGTCGAGGTGGTCTCGTTCGCCCAGAAGTTCGGCGTGGGCTCGGGCGCGAGCGATCAGCAGGCGTTCGGCGGCTTCTTCGTCCTCCTCGATGAGAACGGCCGCGCCATCAGCCCCGGCTACGGCTCGCACCAGCACATCTACGGGGTGCACCCCGAGACGGGGGCCTCGATCCCCGATTTCCAGCTGCCCGAGACCCCCGCCGTGCTCCGGCTCTGCGCCGAGCTGGCACTGACCATCCCCGAGATCCCCTACATCGCCTGGGACGTGGTCGTGACTCCCGAGGGCCCGATCATCGTCGAGGGCAACCGCACCCCGGGCGCCTACGAGAACAAGCCCAGCGCCACCGGCATCTGGACCGGCTCGCTCCCCCGCATCCGCGAGTACATCGACATCTGATCCCCTCCGCGGCCGGACCGCGGCGCGGAAAAGGCGGGCCCTCCCGATCGGGAGGGCCCGCCTTCTTCGACTCGGCGGGGCTACGCCGCGGCGAGGGCCGCGTCCACCGCGCGCCCGAGGCGGTCGAGCCCCTCGCGCAGGGTCTCCTCGTCGCCGACCAGCGCAGGCATGACCTTGACGACCTCGTCGTGAGCGCCGGAGGTCTCGATCACGAGGCCTTCCTGGAACGCCGCGCGGGCGATCGCGCCGCCGAGCTCCGGATCCTGCTCGCTCACGAGGCCCTGCAGCAGGCCGCGCCCCCGCACCGAGAACACGCCGGGGTGGCGCGCGGCGATCTCCTCGAGGCGCTGCACGACGATCTCCGAGCGGGCGGCGATCTGCGCCTCGAACTCGGGGTTCGCCCAGAACTCCTCGATCGAGCGCACGGCGCCGACGAAGGCGATCGAGTTGCCGCGGAAGGTGCCGGTGTGCATCCCGGGCTTCCAGACGTCGAACTCGGGGCGGAGCAGCACGAGCGACATCGGGAAGCCGTAGCCCGAGATCGACTTGGAGAGCGTGACGATATCGGGCACGATGCCCGACTCCTCGAAGCTGAAGAACTTGCCCGAGCGGCCGATGCCGATCTGGATCTCGTCGACGATGAGGACGATGCCCTTCTCGGTGCACAGCTCGCGCAGCGAGCGCAGCCACTCGGCGCTCGCGACGTTGACGCCGCCCTCGCCCTGGACCGTCTCGACCACGACGGCCGCCGGCAGGTCGAGCCCGCTCGAGGGGTCCTCGAGGTGCTTGCGCAGCAGCGCGACCGTGTCGATGTCCTCGCCGTAGTAGCCGTCGTAGGGGTGGAAGACGACGTCGTCGAGCCCGACGCCGGCGGCCTGGCGGTACCAGCTGTTCGCCGTCGCGGCCAGGGCGCCGATCGAGAGGCCGTGGTAGCCGTGGGTGAACGCCACGATGGTGCTGCGCCCGGTCGCCATGCGGGCGGCCTTGAACGCCGACTCGATCGCGTTGGCGCCCGTGGGGCCCGAGAACTGGAGCTTGTACTCGAGCCCGCGCGGCTCGAGGATCACGTCGCGGAACCGCTCGAGGAAGCGCTTCTTGACGTCGGTCGCCATGTCCAGCGCGTGCTGGATCTTGTTGCCGCTCAGGTACTCGATGATGTCCTTCTGCAGCGCGGGGTGGTTGTGCCCGTAGTTGAGGGTGCCGGCCCCGCAGAAGAAGTCGATGTACTCGTTGCCCTCGACGTCGGTGAGGATCGAGCCCTGCGCGGTGTCGAACACCGTCGGGAATGCGCGGACGTAGCTGCGCACTTCGGATTCCATGGTGGCGAAGACGGAAAGATCCACGGCCACTCCTTTCTTGCTGGTGGGGTCAGCCGCTAGTTGGCGTCGGTCTTGCGGAGGATGCCGAGGGGCGTCGACTGGTGTCCCTGGCCGAGCGGGTTGTCCTGGAGCACGCGCACCCAGACGTCGTTGAGCTTGGGGTCGAGCGTGGTGCCGAGGATGTTGCCGCCGATGTCGTTGATGTCGACGACGAGCACGTCCACCTTGTTGCCGAGGAGGATCTTGAGGTCGCGGGCCACCAGCATCGGATTCGCGGGGCCGAGCACGACGGACCTGTTGTACGGCGGGATCGTGCCGGACGTCGGGCCGTCGATCGAGCGCGCCTTCTCGCCCGCGATGCGGTAGAAGTCGCCCTTCCGCCCGAGCTTCTTGGTGACGGCCGCCACGGCCGCCGCGGCGAGGATGCGCGGCGTGCCGCACTCCTGCAGCGCCATCTCCATCGTCTCGGGCATGCCGAGGCCGATGCCGTGCGGCGTCTGCGTGACGTACTTCGCCAGGAGGTTCGCCATCGGGCGCGGCTCGATCTCGTCCAGCAGCATCGAGCGGCCCTGGGTGATCGCGACGATCTTCTCGGTGACGAACAGCACGTCGCCGTCCTGCACCTCGGGCAGCGCGTACTGGCGGATGACCTGGCGGAGATCGTCCTCGGGCATCACGACGTGGGTCTTGATCGGGATGCGCTGGTAGGTCGTTCCGTCCACGCGGGATTCGAGCGTCTTGCCGTCATTCGGCTGCATGCGTATCACTTTCTGGGGCGAGCCACTGTTGCTGGTTGGGATATCGGCCGAAGGGCCCGCCCGCGACGGGCGGGCCCTGGGCGAAGCGGGGATGGCCCGAGCCTACTCCAGGTAGTCGCGCAGCGATTGTGAACGCGACGGGTGGCGCAGCTTCGCCATGGTCTTCGACTCGATCTGCCGGATCCGCTCGCGCGTGACGCCGAAGGTCTCGCCGATCTGGTCGAGCGTCTTCGGCATGCCGTCCCCGAGGCCGAAGCGCATGCGGATGACTCCCGCCTCGCGCTCCGAGAGCGAGTCGAGCAGCGACTCGAGCTGCCGCTGGAGCATCGTGAAGCTCACCGCGTCGGCCGGGACGACCGCCTCGGTGTCCTCGATGAGGTCGCCGAACTCGGAGTCGCCGTCCTCGCCGAGCGGGGTGTGCAGCGAGATCGGCTCGCGGCCGTACTTCTGCACCTCGACGACCTTCTCCGGGGTCATGTCCAGCTCGTGGGCCAGCTCCTCCGGGGTGGGCTCGCGACCGAGGTCCTGCAGCATCTGGCGCTGGACGCGGGCGAGCTTGTTGATGACCTCGACCATGTGCACGGGGATGCGGATGGTGCGGGCCTGGTCCGCCATGGCGCGCGTGATGGCCTGACGGATCCACCAGGTCGCGTAGGTCGAGAACTTGAAGCCCTTGGTGTAGTCGAACTTCTCGACCGCGCGGATGAGGCCGAGGTTGCCCTCCTGGATGAGGTCGAGGAACTGCATCCCGCGGCCCGTGTAGCGCTTGGCCAGCGAGACGACGAGGCGCAGGTTGGCGCCGAGCAGGTGGCTCTTGGCCCGCCGGCCGTCGCGCATGATCCACTTGTACTCGCGCTTGAGCTTCGGCTCGATGTCCGGGAACCGCAGCAGCTTGTCCTCGGCGTAGAGGCCCGCCTCGATGCGCATCGCGAGGTCGACCTCCTCGGCGGCGTTGAGCAGCGGGACCTTGCCGATCTGCTTGAGGTAGTCCTTCACCGGGTCGGCGGTCGCGCCCGTGATCTGCCCGGAGTACACCGGGGTCTCGTCGTCGTCCGTGTGCTTGAGCACCAGGGCGCCGGCCGCCTTCACCGCGGACTCGGCCTTGATGGCGTCCTCCTCGGCGTCCTCGGACTTCTCGTCGCGCTTGCCGAGGTCCTCGTCCTCATCGGACTCGGCCCGCTGCTCCTCGGTCTCGACGCCCTCGATGTCGGACTCGTCGACCTCGTGATCCTCGTCGAGGTCGATCACGACGTTGTCCTCGCCCTCCGCGCCGCCCTCGGACTGCTTCGAGGCGGCCTTCTTCTTGGAGGCGGTCTTCCGGGCGGGCTTCTGTGCCGCCGCGTCCCCCGACTGGTGCGCCAGGATGGCGTCGACCAGCGCCGACTTGGCGAGGCCGGACACGCCTCGGACGCCCAGCTCCTTGGAGAGTGCGCGGAGGTCCACAACCTTCATCGCGGACAGCTCGTCCTTGGAGCGGCCGGTTGCAGCATTGTTCGTCGTTGTTGCCATGAGTGAACCCCTTCGCGTGGATTTGGGCAAAAGGAAGGCCCAAGTCAAGTCCTGCGGCGATGCCCGCGGGTCTTGTTTGGGACAGACAACTAGTATTACACGCGGGGCGCTGTGTTTATTCCCAGGCCCCCTCCGCGGCGATTCGAGCGCTCCCGCTCCCCGCCGCGACGGCCGCCCTATCGGCGGCGGCGCCACCGACGGATGACGGCGTTCCACAGCGGCGCGACGACGACGCCCTCCTCGGCCGCCATCCGCGAGCGGGCTCGACGGCGCTCGACGAGCAGGCCGATGAGGCCGAGTCCGACCACGAGCGGCACGGCCCACATCGCGATCTGGTAGGGGAACCAGTCGGAGACGCCCTGGTGCTTGCCGAAGTCGATGCCGATGCCGATCAGCAGGAAGGACAGCGCGCTCGCCGTGAAGCCGCCCACGTTGACGATGCCGGAGGCCGAGCCGTAGCTCGACGTCGGGTTGAAGGTGCGCGCGAAGTCGAAGCCGATGGTCGATCCCGTGCTCGCCCCGCCCATGACGACCAGCAGCAGGATGAACAGCCACAGCGGGGGTGTGAACGGCAGCGTGATGACGAGGATCCACACGGCGGCGGTGAGCAGCCCGCTGAGCATGACCAGATTCGATCGCCGCAGCGGGTAGCGCGCCGTGAGGATGCCCAGCAGCGGGCCGAGGAACATGCCCGCGACGACCGGCAGCATGAGCATCACCGACGCGAGCTCGGGCGGATAGCCGAGCCCCTCGACCATGAGCGGGTAGCCCCACAGCAGGGCGAAGATGGTCGCGGGGAACTGCGTCGTGAAGTGCGACCAGAATCCGAGGCGCGTGCCCGGTCGGGCGAAGGCGTCGCCGAGCTTGCCGAACGCGCCGCGGAGCGAGACCGACTGCCCGGCGAACCGGCGGTAGGGGGTGTCCCGGAGCCCCGCGAGGCAGGCGATGAGCACGATCGCCGACAGCGACGCGGCGGTGAGGAAGGCCACCGTCCAGCCGCTGAGATGCAGCAGCAGCGCGAAGGGCACCGCGGAGAGGAACTGGCCGGCCTGGCCGACCGTCGCGAAGGTCTGCTGCATGATCGGCACCCGCCTGGGCTTGAACCAGGCGCCGATGATCCGCAGGCCCGCGACGAAGGTCGTCGCATCGCCGATGCCGACGAGCACCCGGCCCAGCACCGCGATCTCGAGCGAAGGGGCGATGGCGACAACCACCTGGCCGAGGGCCATGAGCAGGGCCCCGCTCACGATCAGCCGGCTCGGCCCGAAGCGGTCGAGCAGCATGCCCACCGGGATCTGCATGATCGCGTACACGGCGACCTGCATCACCGCGAGCGTCGAGAGCGCCGTGGCCGTCGCGTCGAAGCGCTCGATCGCGTCGATGCCCGCGACGCCCAGGGAGCTGCGCTGGGTGACCGCCACCACGTACGCGAGCAGCGTGAGCGCGAACATGACGCCCGGCAGACGCTTGGGGATGAGGCTGAGCGATTGGGTCGTCGGGAGGGATTGCGTTTCGGTCACGGCTTCAAGTGTGGCACTTTCCCGCCGTCGCGGTGCGGAGCCGCCGATCCGGGCACGGCCCCGCCGTCAGTCCTCGCGGTCGCGGCGCGCGGAGAGGTACCCCTCGAGCTCGGCGGCGATCTCATCGGCGGTGGGCAGCTCCCCCGCCGCATCCGCGAAGGGATTCTCCTGCGGGGTGCCCTTGAGGAAGCCGTCGTGCCTGGCCTCGAGCGCCGCGATGAGCTTGCGCACCTCCTCGTTCGAGTCGATCTGCTCGTCGACCTCGGCGCGGAAGGAGCGCTCCCGCTCGCGGAGGTCCTCCGTGGGGATGAGCAGGCCGGTCGCGGTGCCGAGCGCCTCGAGGATGCGCAGCGCGCCCGCGGGGACGTCGCCGTCGGCGAGGTAGTGCGGCACGAGCGCCACGAGGCAGACCACCGGCAGCTCCGCCTGCACGAGCTCGTATTCGAGGAGGTGCGCCACGTGCGCGGGCGCCTCGACCTTGGCCTTCCACACCGAGAGCTGGTCCACCAGGTCCTCCCGGTTCCCGGTCACCGCGAGTCGCAGCGGGCGGGTGTGCGGCACCGGCATCGGCAGGGCGTGGGCCCACGTGGTCGTGCTCACCCGGAAGTGGCGGATGAACCCCACGACCGCCTCGGCGAACTCGCCCCAGCGGAAATCGGGCTCGTAGCCGCTCAGCAGCAGGAACTGCTTGCCGAGGGAGTCCTCCATGAGCTGCAGATCGAGCCGGGGCGTCCGGTAGCTCGTGATCAGGCTGCCGTCGATCTTCACGACGGGGCGGCGCGCCCGGTAGTCGAGCAGCTCGTCCGGCGAGAAGGTAGCGACCACGCTGCCCTCGCCGTGCTCGAGGATCGCCTCGATGGACTGCCGCACCGTCGCCCCGGCGTCCCGGTATCCGGTGAGCAGCACCACGAGGGGAAGCCCCGCGGGCACCCTGTGCCACGCGTTTCCCGGTCGGAAGATCGAGCCGCTGCCTGCCATGCCCTCATGGTACGGGCTGGGGGTCCGCCGCCGGGTTCGGTTCGCTGAGAGCGTCGCGCCGCAGCCCGTGGCTAGGCTCGGATGCATGAGCATTCCAGAATTTTCACTCGCGACCGAGGCCTACGCAGCAGGCTCCATCACCGTGGTCCCCGTCCGCCAGGGCGATCCCGTCGAAGTGCTCGCAGGCACGGACCTGGGGCTGACGGAGGAGCGCCTCGCCGCGCTCGACGTGAGCGGCAAGGCGGGCGCGACGCAGCGCCTGCTCGCCTCGGCGGGCTCGGCGCCCGAGGCGCCCGTGCTGCTGATCGGCATCGGCGAGCACCGGACGCCGGAGGCGCTCCGGCGGGCCGCGGGCACGGCGGCCCGGGCGCTGCGCTCCGAGGAGGCCGTCGTGTACGACCTCGCGGACGCCGGCGCCGAGGAGGTCGAGGCGCTCGCGCTGGGCCACGCGCTCGGCGGCTACCGGTTCGACCGGTTCAAGTCGGGGCAGGACGAGGAGTCCGCCGCACCCGAGCAGCAGCGCGTATCGGTGCTCGCCGAGGGCCGCGCCGCCGCGCTCGAGCGCGCGCGGGTGCTCGCCGATGCCGTGCACTTCACCCGCGACCTCATCAACACGCCGCCGAACGAGCTCGTGCCCGAGAGCTTCGCGGACCACATCGCCGCCGAGTTCCGGGACGGCCCCGTCTCGGTCGAGGTCTGGGACGAGGCGAAGCTCATCGAGGAGGGCTGCGGCGGGATCGCCGGCGTCGGGCAGGGCTCCGCGAACCCGCCGCGCCTCGTGCGCCTCGAGTACGCGCCGGAGGGCGCCGAGCGGCACGTGGGGCTCGTGGGGAAGGGCATCACGTTCGACTCCGGAGGGCTCTCCCTCAAGCCCGCCGCGTCGATGGTGGGCATGAAGTTCGACATGTCGGGCGCCGCCTCGGTGGCCGGGGTGATCCGGGCCGTGGCCGCGCTCGGGCTGCCGGTGCGCGTCTCGGGGTGGTGCGCGCTCGCGGAGAACCTCCCCTCGGCGAACGCGCTGAAGCCCGACGACGTCATCACGATGCGCTCGAAGACCACCGTCGAGGTCACCAACACGGACGCCGAGGGCCGGCTCGTGCTCGGCGACGCGCTCGCCCTCGCCTCCGAGGCCGCCCCCGACGTGATCGTCGACATCGCCACCCTCACCGGCGCCCAGGTCGTCGCGCTCGGAGACCGCACCACGGGGCTCATGGGCAACGAGGAGGCGTGGCGCGACCGCGTCCTCGCCGCGGCGGAGCGGGCCGGCGAGCCGACCTGGGCCATGCCGATCCCCGAGGAGATCAAGGAGCGCCTGACCTCCCCGGTCGCGGACATCGTGAACGCCAAGCCGGGCGACCGCTCGGGCGGGATGCTCTTCGCGGCCGCGTTCCTCGAGCGCTTCATCGGCGAGGACGGGGACGGGGCCATCCCGTGGATCCACCTCGACATCGCGGGTCCCGCGGACACGAAGTCGGCCTACGGATACGTGCCGCAGGGCGCCACCGGGGTGCCCGTCCGCACGCTCGTGGAGACCATCGCGGCGCTGAACGGCTAGAGCCCCGCCTCGGCACCGAAACTTTCTCGCCTGACGGAATAAACTTTCCGCCTGAGGAAGGGTAAGGTGCCGAGGTGTAGGCTTGCCCGTGGCTATAGCCGCGCTTTGAAGCAGCGGGCAATCCCACGCTGCAGGCGAAATGTCCAACACAACCAGGGGAGCAATCCGGGTGTCAGATCACAATTTTGACCTTGTCGTCCTCGGCGGTGGTAGCGCTGGCTACGCCGCCGCGATCCGTGCCAAGCAGCTGGGCCTGAGCGCCGCAGTCGTCGAGAAGGACAAGCTCGGCGGCACGTGCCTCCACCGCGGGTGCATTCCGACGAAGGCGATGCTGCACAGCGCAGAGCTCGCCGAGGCCGCCGAAGAGGGCGCCCGCGTCGGCGTGAACCTCACGCTGGACGGCGTGGACGCCGAGAAGGTCGCCGCGTTCCGCGACGGCATCGTCTCGGGCAAGTACAAGGGGCTTCAGGGGCTGCTCAAGGCCAAGAAGGTCGAGGTGTTCAACGGAGAAGGCCGCCTCACCTCCCCGACCACCGTGCAGGTGGGCGACGACACGCTGACCGGCAAGCACGTCGTGCTCGCGACCGGCTCGTACTCGAAGTCGATCCCCGGCCTCGAGATCACCGGCAACGTCATCACCTCCGAGCAGGCGCTCCAGATGGACTGGATCCCGCAGCGGGCCGTGGTGCTCGGCGGCGGCGTGATCGGGCTCGAGTTCGCCAGCCTCTGGCGCTCCTTCGGCGCCGAGGTGACCATCGTCGAGGGCCTCCCCTCGCTCGCGCCGGCCGAGGACGCCTCGATCTCGAAGCAGCTCGAGCGGGCGTACCGCAAGCGTGGCATCGACTTCCAGACCAGCACGAAGTTCGACGGCGTCACGCAGGACGAGTACGGCGTGCACGTGAAGACCGACAAGGGCGAGACCATCGACGGGGACGTCCTCCTGGTCGCGATCGGCCGCGGCCCCGTCACCTCCGGCATCGGCCTGGAGGAGGTCGGCGTGGAGCTCGACCGCGGCTTCGTCAAGGTCGACGACACGCTGCAGACCACGGTGCCGGGCGTCTACGCCATCGGCGACATCACGCCCGGCCTGCAGCTCGCGCACCGCAGCTACCAGCACGGCATCTTCGTCGCCGAGCAGATCGCCGGGCAGAGCCCCGTGCTCGTGCCGGACGTGAACATCCCCAAGGTCACCTACTCCGAGCCGCAGATCGCCTCGGTGGGGCTCACGGAGGCCAAGGCCAAGGAGCAGCACGGCGAGGACGCGATCTCGTCCTACGAGTACAACCTCGCGGGCAACGGCAAGAGCTCGATCCTCGGCACCGCCGGGTCCGTCAAGGTCGTCCGGGTCAACGACGGCCCAGTCGTGGGCATCCATATGATCGGCGGCCGCGTGGGCGAGCTCGTCGGCGAGGCGCAGCTGATCGTGAACTGGGACGCCTACCCCGAGGACGTTGCGCAGCTCGTGCACGCCCACCCGACTCAGGGCGAGTCGATCGGCGAGGCCATGCTGGCCCTCGCGGGCACTCCGCTGCACGCGATGTAGTCCGGCCCTCGTAGAACAACACTTAGGAGAACTTGTAATGAGTCAGGAAGTAACGCTCCCGGCACTCGGCGAGAGTGTCACCGAGGGCACGGTCACGCGGTGGCTGAAGAACGTGGGCGACACCATCGAGGTCGACGAGCCGCTGCTCGAGGTCTCCACCGACAAGGTGGACACCGAGGTCCCCTCCCCCGTGGCGGGCACCGTGCAGGAGATCCTCGTCCAGGAGGACGAGACCGTCGAGGTCGGCGCAGTCCTCGCCCGGGTCGGCGACGGCGCCGCGCCCGAGGCCTCGGACGACGCCGGCTCGCCGGCCGCCGAGGAGGCTCCCGCGGAGCAGGCCCCCGCGGCCCAGGAGGAGCCTGCGCAGCAGAGCGCTCCCGCGGCCGAGCAGCCCGCCCCCGAAGCCGCGTCCGGCGACTCGGAGGACGTCCTCCTGCCCGCCCTGGGCGAGAGTGTCACCGAGGGCACGGTCACGCGGTGGCTGAAGAACGTGGGCGACACCATCGAGGTCGACGAGCCGCTGCTCGAGGTCTCCACCGACAAGGTGGACACCGAGGTCCCCTCCCCCGTGGCGGGCACCGTGCAGGAGATCCTCGTCCAGGAGGACGAGACCGTCGAGGTCGGCGCAGTCCTCGC
>NZ_FUIC01000020.1 GCF_900163695.1 Gulosibacter sp. 10 | reverse complement strand
GCCGCCCGCCTCGGCCAGCGTCCGCAGCTCCGGCCCGGCCTCGCCGCCGCTCCGCTCCTCGAAAGGCCCGCCATGCCCGCATCCCCCACCGTCGCCGATCTCGTCGGCCGCGCCCTCGCCCGCCTCGGCGCGGAGCACTGCTTCGGCGTGGTCGGGTCGGGGAACTTCGCGGTGACCAATGCGCTGCGGGAGGCCGGGGCGAGGCGGGAGCGCCGCTACGCGTCGAGCAGCGCGAACACGCGGGCGGGGCTGCCGGTGCCGCCGACGATCGGCAGCGGCGCGACGACGATCGCCGCGCCCTTCGGCGGTAGCTGCTCGAGGTGCTGCAGCGACGTGATGCCGTACTTGTCCGCGCCCAGCAGGTGGTAGTGCATCGGGAACGGCGGGTCGAGCTCGGCGCCGCGGCCCGCGTCGATGCCCACCGTCTCGACGCCCACGCCCGAGAGCTCCTCGCGGCCCGCGAGCCACTCGGCGCATTCCGCCGTGAACCCGGGGGTGTGCGAGCCGTTCTCGTCGGCGTTGATGAACGCCTCCTGCGAGTCGGCGTAGCGATCCCAGCCGGTGCGCAGCAGCAGCCAGGTGCCCGGCTCGAACGCGCCGTGCTCGGCCTCCCACGCCTCGACGTGGTGCACGTCGAGCAGGAAGTCGTTGTCCGCCTCGGCCTCGGCCGAGAAGTCGAGCACCGCGGCGGGCCCGAACAGGCGCGCCGGCGGGATGCTCGCGACGTCGTGCCCGTCGCGGCCGCTGATCCAGTGCACGGGCGCGTCGATGTGCGTGCCGATGTGCTCGCCCGTGTGGATGTTCGCGTGCTTCCAGAACGGGCCGGGCTTGTCGTACTCGCTGACCGTCTCGAGCGAGAAGTCGATGAGGTTCTCGAAGGGCTCGGGCAGGCGCAGCACGGGGGTGGAGGCCTGGAGCGTGTTGGTGAGGTCGACGATGCGGAGCGAGCCGGAGCCGAGCGCGCCGAGCAGGCTGGGGATGAGGGACATGGGTCCTCCTCGTTGAGGGGCGGAAGTACGGCGGATCAAGGCTATACCGAGCGGCGCCCGCCGCGGCCGAGCGCGGTCGCGGCCTCCTCCGCGACGATCCGGCTGAGCCCGTCGAGCACCGGCGACCGCAGGTTCCACCGCTGCCAGTACAGGGGCAGCGACACCGTGGATTCGTGCGCGAGCTCGACGAGCCGCCCGGCCGCGAGCAGCTCCTCCGCCTGCCGCTCCGGCAGCATGCCCCAGCCCATCCCGAGCTCGATCGCGAGCGTGAACTCCGCCGAGGAGGGGATGAAGTGGCGCGGCGGCTCGACCTGCGCCCGCGTGATCTTGCGGATGAAGCGGTTCTGGAACTGGTCGTGGCGGTCGAAGTCGAGCACCGGGGCGCGGCGCAGCGAGTCCGCGGAGACGCCCTCGGCGAAGTGGTCGGCCGCGAACCCCGGCGCGGCCACGGCGCGATATCGCACGGCGCCGATGCGGGAGGAGACGCAGCCCGGCACGGCCTCGGCCGTGGCGGTGAGCGCCGCCATGGCCTCCCCGCTGCGGAGCCGCTCGGCCGAGACGGTCTCGTCCGAGCGCAGCAGCTCGAACCGCGCCCCGGTCTCCCTCGCGGCGCGCGCGAGCGCCGGCATGAACCAGGTCGCCAGGGAATCCGAGTTCACCGCGATGGGCACAAGCGAGCGGCCCGAGGTCCCGCCGTCGAGCTCGAGGGAGACGTCGTCGACGATGCGCTCGACCTGCCTGGCCGCCCGCAGCACGGCCTCGCCCGCCTCCGTCGGCGCCACGGGACGGGTGCGGCGCAGCAGCACCGTGCCCACGCGCTGCTCCATCCCGCGCACGCGCTGGCTGATCGCCGAGGGCGTCACGTGGAGGCGCCTCGCGGCGCTCTCGAAGCTGCCCTCCTCGACGATGACGGCGAAGGTGGTGAGGTGCTCGACGGGCAGGTCCACGGCGGCTCCGATCCGAATGCTGGAGATGAAGTTCTGCTTATGATGCCTGAGAATCATGAGGCACGCTGATGTAGCGGCGGGCGGTGGCGATCTCGTAGCGTCGTCGCCGTGCTTCTTCCTCTTCTCATCGGCGCCGGCAGCGGGCTCTCGCTGATCGTCGCGATCGGCGCGCAGAACGCGTTCATCCTGCGCCAGGGCATCCGCCGCGAGCACATCCTGCCGATCATCCTCATCTGCGGGCTCACGGATGCGTTGCTCGAGCTCCTGGGCGTCGCGGGCATCGGTCTCGTCGTCGAGCGCGCGCCGCTCGTGCTCGAGATCGCCCGCTGGGGCGGCGCGGCCTTCCTGCTCTGGTACGCCTGGACCGCGTTCCGGCGGGCGCGACGGCCGCAGGCGCTCATCGCGGGGGACGGCCGCGAGACCTCGCGCAAGCGTACCATCCTCGCCTGCCTGGCCATCACGTACCTCAACCCGCACGTCTACATCGACACGATGGTGCTCATGGGCTCGATCGGCAACGCGCAGGGCGATCCGGAGCGGTGGTGGTTCGTGGCGGGCGGCGCGCTCGCGAGCATCCTCTGGTTCTTCGTGCTCGGCTACGGGGCGAGGGCGCTCACGCGGTTCTTCGGCACGCCGCGCTCCTGGCAGATCCTCGACTCGATCGTCGCGGCGGTCATGATCGCGATCGCGCTCCGCCTCGCGTTCGGCGGGATCGGGGCGTAGACGCCGGGAGCGCGGCGCGGCCTACGCCTCGCAGCGCTCGAAGACGTGCCCCGGCGAACCGGCCGGCTCCAGTGCGAGATCGCGGCGGATGGCGTTCGGCGGTAGCGCCCCCGAAGCGCACAGCTCCGCGAAGCGATCGCCGTCGACGTACTCGACGTCGAGCACCACCGGATAGGCGTCGAGGAACGCCTGGCACTCCCCGTACTCCCCGCACTCCTCCACGATCGCGAAGTCGAAGCCCGCCCCGGCGCCCGCCGCGGCCAGCTCCGCGGCGTTCTTCTGCGCCGCGGCGAGGCCGAGCCCGTGCGCCGCATCCACGAGCTGCTCGGCGAGGGAGAGGTTGTCGGCCGGCTCGAGCAGGCCCTCCGACCGGAGGAAGGAGTCGAGGTTGTCGAACTCGACCGCGTCGAAGCCGTCGAGGGCGCATCCCTCGAGTTGCTCGCCGAGCAGCACGGCGATCGCCTCGCGCCGCTCGCCCGTCGAGGTGTCGAGCAGGAGCTCGTCGGGCCAGTCCGGGTCGCGGACGGGATCGCCGGCCGCATCCGTCAGCAGGAGGTCCCGCCACCGCCCCTCCTCGCCCGGCTGCGTCTGGAACCCGTTCACGTAGCAGACCGAGTAGCCGCCCTGCAGCGGCGCGGCGGTGCGGTCGCGCACCACGATCCCGGTGCCGGCCGGCGGCTCGTACGCGCCGCCCAGCTGATAGTCGAACGCGCCCGGCGCCGGGGCGGCGTACGCGCCGTCGGCCGCGGCGTTCTCTTCGGCTCCGGCGCTCCCGTCGGTCGCGGGGCCCTCACCGGGAGAGGGCCCCGCAGCGCAGCCCGCGAGCAGCGCCATCGCCGCGGCGGCGAGCAGCGCCAGGCCCCGCCGGCCGAGGCTCCGGTTCAATCGAACAGCCGTCGGAAGACGTTCGTCTCGGCCAGGTCGACGAGCTCGTCGCCGCGGCCGGACATGATGGTGCGCATCGCGTACAGCGTGAACCCCTTCGCCTGCGCCGCCGTGACGGTGGGCGGGATGGAGAGCTCCTGCCGGGCGGTCACGACGTCCACCAGCGCGGGGCCGTCGTGCTCGAGGGCCTCCCGCAGCGCCGCCTCGAGGTCGTCCGGCTGCTCCACCCGGCGGCCGTGAATGCCCGCGGCCGTCGCGAGATCGGCGAAGTTCGGGTTGTCCAGCTCCGTGCCGTAGTTCACGAACCCCGCGGCCTTCATCTCCACCTCCACGAAGTTCAGCGAGGCGTTGTTGAAGACCACGAGCTTGACCGGCAGGTTGAGCTGCCGGAGCGTCAGCAGCTCGCCGAGCAGCATCGCCAGGCCGCCGTCGCCGGCCAGCGCGATCACCTGACGGTCCGGGAAGGCCGACTGCGCGCCGATCGCGTGCGGCAGCGCGTTCGCCATCGAGCCGTGGCTGAACGAGCCGATCAGACGCCGCCGCCCGTTCATCGTGAGGTAGCGCGCCGCCCACACCGTCGGCGAGCCCACGTCGGGGATGAACACGGCGTCGTCCGAGGCCAGCTCGTCGACGAGCCTGGCGGCGTACTGCGGATGGATGGGCGTGCGGTTGCGATCGTTGTCGGCCAGCTCGTCGAGCCCCTTCCGGGCCTTCTCGTAGTGGCGCTTCGAGGAGTCGAGGTGCCTGCTGCGGGTGCGCTCCCGCAGCAGCGGCAGGAGCGCGTCGATCGTGTCCTTCACGGAGCCCACGAGACCGAGATCGACCGGCGTGCGCCGGCCGAGCTGCTCGCCCCGGATGTCCACCTGGATGATCCTCGCCTTGGACGGGTAGAACTGCCGGTACGGGAAATCGGTGCCGAGCATGAGCAGCACGTCGGCGCTCTCGATCGCGCGGTAGCCGGAGGAGAACCCGAGCAGCCCCGTCATGCCCACGTCGTAGGGGTTGTCGTACTCGATGAACTCCTTGCCGCGCAGCGCGTGCACCACCGGCGCCTTGAGCCGCTCGGCCAGCGCGATGAGCTCGTCGTGCGCGCCCTCGACCCCGGCGCCGCCGAGGATCGTCACGTTCTTCGCCTCGTCGAGCATGTCGGCCATCTGCCGCAGCTGCGCATCCGCCGGCCGCACGACCCGCGGCGCGTAGGCGATCGGCGCCGAGCGCCGCGTGCCGGGGCTGTCCTTGAGGAACACCTCGCCGGGGATCACCACCACGGCCACGCCGCGCTGCTCGACCGCGGTGCGCATCGCGATCTCCAGCACGTGCGGCAGCTGCTCGGGCACGCTCACGAGCTCGGTGTAGACGGATGCCTCGCGGAACAGGTCCTGCGGATGCGTCTCCTGGAAGTACGTGCCGCCCACCTCGGCGCCGGGGATCTGCGCGGCGATGGCCAGCACCGGTACCCGGCTACGGTTCGCGTCGTACAGGCCGTTGATGAGATGGGTGTTGCCCGGTCCGCAGCTGCCGGCGCAGACCGCGAGCTCGCCC
This sequence comes from Gulosibacter sp. 10, assembly GCF_900163695.1. Taxonomy (GTDB): domain Bacteria; phylum Actinomycetota; class Actinomycetes; order Actinomycetales; family Microbacteriaceae; genus Gulosibacter. The sequence continues at coordinate 88,058 of NZ_FUIC01000020.1, read as the reverse complement.
GTGAGCGCCGCCTCGGCGGCCGCGGCGAACGCCGCCGCCTCCTCGTGGCGCACGTGCTGCCACGCGATCGTGCCGTCGCGCCGCAGCGCGTCGGTGAAGCCGTTGAGGGAGTCCCCGGGCAGTCCGTAGACCCGCCGCACGCCGGCGTCCTTGATGGTCTCCACGATGGTCTGGGCGATGGTCGGCATTGGGGCCCTCGATTCCTTCGTTCCGGTCGCTCGTGGCATCAGCCTAGGAGCGCGGGCGCATCGGAAGGTGGGAACGGCGCGAGCGGCCGCGGCGCCGGACGGTTGCGCTCCGGCTGCGGAGGGGATATGGTCTGCAGCGTTCATCCGACCCGTCGTGAGGATTGCCATCGTGAAGATCTTCGAGCGTTTCACCGCACGTCCAGTGCGCTGACCTCGAAGACGGCCCGTTCGCGGCTCCGGAGTCAGTGCAGCACCGCCACTGACCACCTCGGAGCATCATGTCCATCTCGCAGCATCACGCGATCGTCCTCGACGGCGTCGGCCTCGAATGGCCCGACGGCACCGTCGCGCTCGACGGCCTCGACGCGGCCTTCGGCACCGGCCGGACGGGGCTCATCGGCGCCAACGGCACCGGCAAGACCACCCTGCTCAGGCTCATCCTCGGCGAGCTCGAGCCCTCCGCGGGGACGATCGCCGTCTCCGGCTCCGTCGGCTACCTGCCGCAGCAGCTCTCCCTCCGCACCGAGGACACCGTGGCCGCGCTGCTCGGCGTGCGCGAGCGCCTCGACGCCCTGCGCGCGATCGAGGCGGGCGACGCGAGCCCGGAGCGCTTCGACGCGCTCGCGGACGACTGGGACGTCGAGGCCCGCGCCGAGGCCGCCCTGGACCGCGTCGGGCTCGCCGGCATCCCGCTCGATCGGCCCGTGGGCGCCCTCTCCGGCGGCGAGACCGTGCTCATCGCGCTCATCGGCCTGCAGCTCGCGGGGCACGACGTCCTGCTGCTCGACGAGCCGACCAACAACCTCGACCGCCGCGCCCGGCGGCTGCTGCACGACCTGATCTCCTCCTGGCGCGGCACGCTCCTCGTCGTGAGCCACGACGTCGAGCTGCTCAACCGGATGGACGACACGGCCGAGCTCCTGGACGGCGCGATCGCCGTCTTCGGCGGCCCGTACGACGAGTACCGCGAGCACGTGGAGCGCGAGCAGCAGGCGGCCGAGCAGGCGCTGCGCACCGCCGAGCAGACCCTGAAGACCGAGCGGCGCCAGCGCATCGAGGCGCAGACCAAGCTGGCGCGGCGGCAGCGCTACGCCCGCACCGACTTCGAGAACAAGCGCAAGCCGAAGATGATCATGAACCTCCGCAAGGGCGAGGCGCAGGTCTCGGCGGGCAAGCTCCGGGGCCGTCACGACGCCAGGGTGGAGGACGCGCGCGCCGAGGTCGACGAGCAGGCCGCGCGGCTGCGGCGGGATTCGCGCATCCGCATCGAGCTGCCCGAGACGGCGGTGCCCGCCTCGCGCCGCCTCGCCGAGCTCGAGGACGCGCACGGGCACCGCTTCGTGCTGCAGGGGCCGGAGCGCGTGGCGCTCACCGGCCCGAACGGCATCGGCAAGACCCGGCTGCTCGCCACCCTCTTCGACGCGGAGCTCCGGGAGGCGGGCGCGCCCAGGGCGGTGCCCCGCACCGGGCGGATCGGCCTCCTGCCGCAGCGCCTCGACCACCTCGACGACGGCGAGAGCATCCTCGCCACGATCGCGGCGGCCGCGCCCGAGGCCTCGGAGCACGAGATCCGGGCCGACCTGGCGCGCTTCCTGTTCCGCGGCGATCGCATCCGGCAGCGCGTCGGCGACCTCTCCGGCGGCGAGCGGTTCCGCGTCGCGCTCGCGAGGCTGCTCCTCGCCCGGCCGGCGCACCAGCTGCTCGTGCTCGACGAGCCCACGAACAGCCTCGACCTGCCGAGCGTCGACGCGTTCGTGAGCGCGCTCGAGGGGTATCACGGCGGCCTCCTCGTCGTCAGCCACGACGAGGCCTTCCTCGCCCGGCTCGGCATCGGCACGTGGCTCGAGCTCGACGAGGACGGCCTGCGCGAGCGCGGACCGGACGGGCGCGGCTGACCGGCGCTGCGCAGCGCTACGGCTGCACGAGGCCGCGACGGCGCAGCAGCGGCTCGACGCTCGCCTCGTCGCCGAGGAAATCGCGCACGAGCTCGAGCGGGTCCCGTGAGCCGCCCGGCTCGAGGACCGCGCGCCGGAACCGCTCGCCCGTGGCTCGCACGTCCTCCGAGGCCTCGAAGACCTCCACCGAGGCGGCGTCGAAGACCTCGCTCCAGATGTAGCCGTAGTAGCCCGCCGAGTAGCCGCCGCCGAAGATGTGCTGGAAGTACGTCGACGAGTAGCGGGTGGGCACCGTGTCGATGAGCAGCCCCGCGGCGTCGAGCGTCTCGCGCTCGAAGGCCTCGACGTCGGTCACCGCCTCGGCCTGCTCGGGCGAGAGCTTGTGCCAGGCCATGTCGAGCACCGAGGCGGCAAGGTACTCGGCGGTCTGGAATCCCTGGTTGAACGCGGCGGCCGCCTTGAGCCGCTCCACCTGCTCGGCGGGCAGCGGCTCGCCGGTCTCGTGGTGGCGGGCGTACCGCCCGAGCACCTCCGGGCGCAGCATCCACATCTCGTTCACCTGGCTCGGGAACTCGACGAAGTCGCGGTTCACGTCGGTGCCGCCGAAGTACGGATAGCGCACGTGCGCGAGCAGCGCGTGGAGCGCGTGGCCGAACTCGTGGAAGAGCGTCTCGACCTCGTCCAGCGTCAGCAGCGTCGGGGCGCCCGCGGCCGGCTTCGGCACGTTGAGGATGTTGAAGGTCACGGTCCGCTCGCCGAGCAGCTCGTTCTGCTGCGCGTAGGTCGACATCCAGGCGCCGCCGCGCTTGATGTCGCGCGCGTAGAGGTCGAGGATGTAGAGCCCGAGCCCCGAGCCGTCCTCGTCGAACACCTCGAAGACGAGGGCTTCGGGATGGTGGGCTGCGAGATCCTCCCTGGCCTCGAAGCGGAGCCCGTAGGCGAGCGAGGCGGCGTGGAAGACGCCGTCGTGCAGCACCCGCCCGGCCTCGAAATAGGGGCGGAGCGCCTGCTCGTCCACCTCGAAGTCCCGCACCCGCACCTGCTCGGCGTAGAACGCCCAGTCCCACGGGCCGAGGGGCGCGTCGGCGAGCCGCTGCAGCACCGAGGCCTCCTGCGCGGCGTTGCGCGCGGCGGGGATGGCCAGCGAGCGCAGTCGCTCGTCGATCGCCCGCACCGATCCCGCGGTCGAGTCCGCCGCGACGAGGTCGGCGTGGCTGTCGAAGCCGAGCAGCCGCGCCCGCCGGGCGCGGAGCCGGACCGACTCGAGCACCGTCTCGCGGTTGTCGTGCTCGCCGCTGCGCCGGCCGCGGGCGAGGGAGGCCTCGAAGATGCGCTGGCGCAGCGTGCGGTTCTCGAGCTGCGCGAGCCAGGGATGCCCGGTGTAGAGCGGCAGCGTGATGCGCCACTTGCCCTCGAGCCCGGCTTCGCGGGCGGATTCCGCCGCCGCGTCGATCTCCGAGGCCGGGAGGCCCGCGAGCTCCGCCGGGTCGTCCACGACCACGGCGAGCGCGTTGGTGTCGCCCTGGAGGTTGCGCACGAACGCGGAGTCGAGCGCGGCGAGGCGCTGGTTGAATTCCTTGAGCCGCTCCTTGCCCGCCTCGTCGAGGCCGGCGCCCGAGAGCTGGAGCTCGAGGTGGAGCTTATCGACGAGGCGGCGCTGCTCCGGGTCGAGGCCGAGCGAGTCGAGGGCCGAGTAGATCGCGTGCACGCGCTCGTACAGGCGCGAGTCGAGGTTCACGGCGTCGAAGTGCGCGGCGATCCGCGGCGAGAACTCCTCGTCGAGCCGCTCGATGCCCTCGGCGGCGTCCGAGGAGGTCAGCGCGAAGAAGACCTCGAGCACGCGGTCGAGGAGCCGGCCCGCGCGCTCGAGCGGCTCGATCGTGTTCTCGAAGGTCGCGGTCTCGGGGTTCGAGAGGATCGCCTCGACCTCGGCGAGGTGCTCCGCGAACCCGGCCTCGATGGCGGGCGCGAAGTGCTCCTCGCGGATGCGCTCGAAGGGCGGCAGCCCGTAGGGGAGCGAAGACGGTGCGGCGAAGGGATTGGTCTCTGGCAGCGCTGCCACGGTCGACGATTCACTCATGCCGTCAGGGTACGCGCTCCCGCCGACACGGGCCGTTCAGGCGATCGGGGCCGCAGGCGGCCGTTCAGGCGGTCCGGGAGCCGCTGCGGGGCGGGCGGGGCCGCCGGCTCAGGCCAGCCAGTCCTCGTCGTCGAGCCCGAACTCGTCGTCCCCGTCCCGCTCCGTCTCGATGCGGCCGTCGGCGCGCTGCACGACCCGCAGCCCGGAGGCGTGCTCGGCGATCGGCCGGCCCTCGAGCCACGTGAGCGTCCACGAGCCGCCGTCGAGCCCGGCCTCGGCGGCCCGGACGCCGGCGGCGAAGTCGGCCGGCACGCCCTCCGGGGCGGGGCCGCCCACGGGCCACCGGCTGCCGATCCGCATCAGCGGTAGACCGGCATCTCGTAGGTGCCGAGGTCGGTGAGCGCGCCGAGCCGGCTGCTCATCCGGGTGTAGGCGGAGTCGCCCATCGGCGCGCGCCACGTGAGCGCGGTCGCCCCGAGGGAGGCGGCGTGCGAGTGCAGCTCCCCGAACAGCGCCTCGAGGGCCGCCCCGTCGCGCTCGAACTCCTCGACGTAGATGGCCAGCACCTCGAGCTTCAGCTCGCCGGCGACGGCGTCGAGCACGGGGGAGGCGACTGCGAAGCCCGCGAAGTGCCCGGAGCGCTCCGCGACGAAGGAGGCCACATCCTGCATGCGTTCGATCGACTGCCAGAACCGCAGCGCGCGGGAGTCGGTGAACTCGCCTCCCATGAGCCGCAGGTACTGGTCGTAGAGCTCGATCCAGGCGAAGAAGTCGCTCGAGCGGAGCGGCCGGATCGAGGGGACGGGGCGTGATGCGGCCGCGCGTGCGCTGCGGCGGGAGGAGCGTGAGGAGTCAGTCATACCTAGCCGTAGTCGAGATCGGATTGGTCGATTCTAGTAGGCGGCCCCCGGCTCCGACCGGTCGGTTCGGAGCGGAACCTCATCGTCGGGGCGTAGGGCGTATCCATTCATAGTTGCAGATATCGTGCCCGTTCGGGGCGATGCCGGATTGCTGGATTCCGTTTAGCGTGGTTCCGCGCGGCAGGCATCGACCGCCGCGCCCCGTGCCGCCGGGCCCCTGGGGAGGGACCGCTCATCGGCCGGTACAGGGCGGGGCGCCGACTCGGGGGAGTCGGCGCCCCGCATCATCCCGGGCCCGGCTACTTCTGGGGCGCCTCGCCGAGCTCGAGGTCGCGGATCGCGAGCTCCTCGCCCTCCGCCAGGTCGAGCGACTCGATGCGCCCCACCGACTTGAGGTCGGCCACGGCGCCGCGCAGCAGCCCCAGCTCCTGCTCGGGCGCGGCGATCGTGGCGGTGAGGATCGGCGTCTTCTGCGAGACCTTCTGCGCGGTCTTCGCGCCGCGGATCGTCACGAGCGACCGCGAGGCGAGCTCGAGCACGCGGGGCTCGCCGTCGCCGGGCAGTTCCTCGGCGGCGGGCCAGGGAGCGGTGTGCACCGAGCCCTCCTGCCACCAGGACCAGACCTCCTCGGTCGCGAAGGGCAGGTAGGGGGCGAACAGCCGCAGCAGCGTGGAGAGCGCGAGGCGCATCGCGGCCACCGCGGAGCGGCGGCCCTCGTCGCCGGCCTCGGTCTCGCCGTAGGCGCGGGCCTTGACGAGCTCGAGGTAGTCGTCGCAGAACGCCCAGAAGAACGACTCCGCCTCCTCGAGCGCCTTGGCCTGGTTGAACTCCTCGAGCGCCGCGGTGGCGGTCTCGACGACCCGGCGCAGCTCCGCGAGCATCGCGAGGTCGAGCGGGTTCGTCACGGCCTCGGGCGCTGCGCCCTCGGCGTCGAAGCCCAGGGCGAGCTTGGCGGCGTTGAGCACCTTGATCGCGAGCCGGCGGCCGATCTTCATCTGCGTGGGGCGCTGCGGGTCGAAGGCGGCGTCGGTGCCGAGGCGGCTGGAGGCCGCCCAGTAGCGCACCGCATCCGAGCCGTGCTGGTCGAGCAGGCCGGCGGGGGTGACCACGTTGCCCTTCGACTTCGACATCTTCTTGCGGTCGGGGTCCACGATGAAGCCCGAGATGGTGGCGTTGCGCCATGGCAGCTCATCGGCCTCGAGCTGGCTGCGCAGCAGCGTCGAGAACAGCCAGGTGCGGATGATGTCCTGCCCCTGCGGGCGCACGTCGAAGGGGTGGACCATCTCGAAGAGCTCGGGGTCGCGCTCCCAGCCGCCCGCGAGCTGCGGGGTCAGCGAGGAGGTCATCCAGGTGTCCATCACGTCGAGCTCGCCGACGAAGCCGCCGGCCCGCCCGCGCTGCGACTCCTCGTAGCCCGAGGGCACGTCGGTCGAGGGGTCGATCGGCAGCTGCTCCTCGGCGGGCAGGAGCGGCGAGCCGTACTGCACGACGCCCTCCTCGTCGATCGGGTACCACACGGGGATGGCCACGCCGAAGAAGCGCTGGCGCGAGATGAGCCAGTCGCCCGAGAGTCCCTCGACCCAGTTCTCGTAGCGCACGCGCATGAAGTCGGGCCAGAAGGCGAGCTCCTTGCCGCGCTCCAGCAGCTTCGCGCGCAGCGCCTCGTCGTCGGCGCCGTTCTTCACGTACCACTGGCGGGTCGACACGATCTCGAGCGGCTTGTCGCCCTTCTCGAAGAACTTGACGGGGTGGGTGATCTTCTTCGGCTCGCCGATGAGCTCGCCGGACTCGGCGAGGGCCTCGACCACGATCTTCTTCGCCGAGAACACGGTCTTGCCGGCCATCTCGCCGTACACGCGGCGGCCGGCCTCGCTCGTGATCGCCTCGGGGGCCTCGGCGATGATGCGGCCGTCCTGGCCGAGGATCGAGCGGTTCGGCAGGCGTAGCTCGCGCCACCACACGACGTCGGTCACGTCGCCGAAGGTGCAGATCATCGCGATGCCCGAGCCCTTGTCGCGCTGGGCCAGGGGGTGCGCGAGCACCGGCACCTCGACGTCGAAGACCGGGGTGCGCACGGTCGTGCCGAAGAGCGGCTGGTAGCGCTCGTCGTCCGGATGCGCGACGAGGGCGACGCAGGCGGGCAGCAGCTCGGGGCGGGTGGTCTCGATGAAGACGTCGCCCCCGTCGCCGTGGAAGGCGAGGCGGTGGTAGGCGCCGGGCTGATCGCGGTCCTCGAGCTCGGCCTGCGCCACGGCGGTGCGGAAGGTCACGTCCCACAGCGTGGGGGCCATGTCCTGGTAGGCCTCGCCGCGCTCGATGTTGCGGAGGAAGGCGAGCTGCGAGGTGCGCCGCGAGTTGTCGTCGATGGTGCGGTACGACTGCCGCCAGTCGATCGAGAGGCCGAGCTTGCGCCACAGCTGCTCGTAGGCCTGCTCGTCCTCCTGCGTGAGCTCGAGGCAGAGCTCGATGAAGTTCTGGCGCGAGATCGGCTGCTGGTCGGCCGCCTTGATCGACTTGCCGTCGCCGCCGCGGTGCGGGGGCTCGAATCCCTCGACGTAGGGGAGCGAGGGGTCGCAGCGCACTCCGTAGTAGTTCTGCACGCGGCGCTCGGTGGGCAGGCCGTTGTCGTCCCAGCCCATCGGGTAGAAGACCTTCTTGCCGATCATGCGCTGGTAGCGCGCGATGACGTCGGTGTGGGTGTACGAGAACACGTGGCCGATGTGCAGCGAGCCCGAGGCGGTGGGCGGGGGCGTGTCGATCGAGTAGACCTGCTCGCGGGTGGTGCCCTCGCGGTCGAAGCGGTAGGTGCCCCGGGCGTTCCACACCTCTTCCCATTTGGCTTCGAGCCCCTCGAGGGCCGGCTTGTCGGGGATGTTCGCGGGCGTGGCCGTCATGCATACTCCGTTTCGATATGGGCGGCACCGAGTCTGGGGTGCCTGCTGTGCGACCCGGACATCGTACCCCGGAACGGGAGCGGGGGCCGAGGAGCGCATCCCCGGCCCCGGCCTCGCGGTCGGCTAGTCGAAGACGATCACGCTGCGCGCGATCTTGCCGCTCTTGAGGTCCTCGTACCCCTCGTTGATCTCCTCGAGCGCGATCGTCTTGGAGACGAGGTCGTCGAGGTTCAGGCGGCCCTGCTGGTAGAGGTCCGCGTAGAGGGGGATGTCGCGGTGCGAGTTGGTCGAGCCCATGTAGACGCCCTGGATCTTGCGCTGCATCAGGAGGATGTCGGTGAAGGGGTCGACGTCGAGCCGGGTGCCCGGCTTGATCATGCCGATGAGGTAGGCCCCGCCGCCGGTGCCGAGGATGCTCACGGCCTGCTCGGCGGTGGGCTTGAGCCCGATCACCTCGAAGGCGTGGTCGACGCCGTCGGTGCCGGTGATCTCGCGCACGCGGGCCACGACGTCCTCGGTCTCGGCGGGGTTGATCACGTCGGTGGCGCCGAACTGCTTCGCGATCTCGAGCTTCTCGGGCTGGAGGTCGATGGCGATGATGCGGCGGGCACCGGCGATCCTCGCGCCCTGCACCGCGTTGAGCCCCACGCCTCCGCAGCCGATGACCGCGACGGTGTCGCCCACGCGGCAGCCGGCGGTGTTGATCACCGCGCCCGCGCCGGTCACGACGCCGCAGCCGAGCAGGCAGGCCTTCTCGAAGGGGATCTCCTCATTCACCTTGACGGCGTTGTTCTCGTGCGTGAGCACGTACTCCGCGAAGCCCGAGAGCTCCGAGAACTGGGTGACGGCCTCGCCGTCCCGGCTGATGCGGGGCGGCTGGTCCGCCGTGCGCTGCACCTCCTCGCGGCGCTCGCACTGCCAGGGGCGGCCCGTGGTGCAGCGCGTGCAGTGGCCGCAGTTGCTGATGAGGCAGCCCACCACGTGGTCGCCGACCTCGAGGTCGGCGGCCTCCGGCCCCACCGCGGTGACGACGCCCGAGATCTCGTGGCCGAGGACGGTGGGCATCGGGAAGCCGAAGTCGTTCTCCTGGATGTGCGAGTCGCTGTGGCAGAGGCCGCAGGCCTTCACCTCGATGACGACCTCGCGGCCGATGGGCTCGGCCAGCTCGACGTCCTGGATGCGGAAGTCCTGGCCGACGGCGTTGAGTACTGCAGCTTTCATGAGTGCTCCTTTGCGCTCGAAGACCGGCGCTCGGCGGGCGGCGTCCTTGCCGCTCGCGCGCCGGATGACGGTCCGTCCAGACTATCCGACAGGTGTCGTATAAGCGATGCCTGTCGGAGAGTTTTCGAGTGCGCGGGCTATCGGAGCGAGGCCCACCAGTCCGGCATGCAGCCGAGGATGCCGTCCACGAGCTCCTCCTCGGAGAGATCCGGCGCGGCCAGCCACACCTCGAGCGCGCCCACGAGGGCGTGGGCGATGAACTCGGCCGCGATCGGCAGATGGAGGCCGGGCGGCGGAGGATCCTGCCGGTCGAGGATGCGGCGCACCGACTCGGCGAAGTGGCTCGAGAGCGCGTGATGGGTCACGCCGTCGGCCGGGTTCGAGAGCGACCGCCGGTAGATCGGCTCGAACCGGCGGACGTGCTCGACCACCCCGAGGAGGGCGGTGCGGAGGATCGCCGTTCGCGACAGCCCGGGGTCCTTTCGGAGGGCGTCGTCGGACTCGCGGAGCGCGTCGAGGTCCTCGGCCAGCACCCCGAGCAGCACGTCCTGCGGCGACTCGAAGTGGTCGTAGAAGGTGGCGCGGTTGACCCCCGCGGTCTGCGTCAGGGCCGCGACGGTGAGCGGCCCGGGCTCGTCGCGCATCGACAGCTCGACGGCGGCGGTCTGCAGGGCGCGCCGGGTGCGCAGCGCTCTCGGATCGGTGATGGCGGGAACCTCCGTGGACGTGCGCCGCCGCTAGGCGAGCAGCGCCTCGATGGGCGTGCGGGCGAAGTACACGACGAAGCCGGCGGCCACCACCCAGAGCAGCCAGTGCACCTTGCGGGCGCGGCCGGTGCAGAGGTGCACGACGACCCAGGAGATGAAGCCGACGCCGATGCCGTTCGCGATCGAGTAGGTGAGCGGCATCGAGATGATCGTGAGGAAGGCGGGCAGCGCGACGGCGAAGTCCTTCCAGTCGATGTCCGAGACCTGGGCCATCATCATGGCGCCCACCACGACGAGCGCGGCCGAGCCCACCTCCATCGGCACGACCACCGCGAGCGGCGTGAAGAAGAGCGCGAGCAGGAAGAGCGCGCCCGTGACCACCGCGGAGAGCCCGGTGCGGGCGCCCTCGCCGATGCCGGAGGCCGAGTCGACGAAGATCGTGTTCGAGGAGCTCGAGGTGGCGCCGCCGACGACGGCGCCGAGGCCCTCGACGACGAAGGCCGAGCGGATGCGCGGGAAGGTGCCGTCCTCCTTCGCGAGCCCCGCGTTGCGGGCCAGGCCGGTCATGGCGCCGATCGCGTCGAAGAAGTTCATGAACACGAGCGTGAGCAGCAGCATGAGGGCCGCCACGGGGCCGAGCCGCGCGAAGGCGCCGAGCGGGTCGATCTCGCCGACGAGGCCGAAGTCGGGCAGCGCCACGACCTGCTCGGGCATCGCCGGCACGGTGAGGTTCCAGCCGCCCGCGTTGCCGTCGGCCGAGGCGCCGAGATGCCAGATGCCCTCGGCGATGAGCGCGAGCACGGTGCCCACGACGATGCCGATGAGGATCGCGCCGGGCACCTTGCGCACGAGCAGGATGCCCATGAGCAGGAGCGCGATGACGAAGATGACCGTGGGGATGGTCGTGATCGAGCCCGAGAGGCCCAGCTGCACGGGCGGACCGCCCTCGGTGCGGGTCACGAATCCGGAGTTCACGAGGCCGACGAAGGCGATGAACATGCCGATGCCCACGGTGATCGCCGACTTGAGCGCCGCCGGCACCGCGTGGAAGATCGCGGTGCGGGCGCCCGTGGCCCCGAGGATCACGATGACCACGCCGTTGAGCAGGACGAGGCCCATCGCCTCGGGCCAGGTGACCTGGTGCACCATCGAGACCGCGAGGAACGAGTTGATGCCGAGCCCCGCGGCGAGGGCGAAGGGGAGGTTCGCGACGAAGCCGAAGACCACCGTGAGCAGGCCCGCGGCGAGGGCCGTCGAGGAGGCCACCTGCACCGCGTCCAGCGCGTTGCCGTCGATATCCGCGGAGGGCTGCCCGCCGAGGATGAGCGGGTTGAGGACGAGGATGTACGAGATGGTGATGAACGTCACCACGCCGCCGCGGATCTCGCGGCCGACCGAGGTGCTGCGCTCTTCGAGCCGGAACAGGCGCTCCATCAGATCGGGTGCGCTCGAGGGTTTCCTGGATTCGGCAGTCTTGGGTGTGCTCACAGAGCAATCCTAGGGGTGACGGCGGGACTCGCCGACCCGTCGGAGACGGCGAAGGCGGCCGGGCCCCTCCCGTCGGAGGGATCCGGCCGCCTTCGCGGCGCGGCGAGCCGCTAGGCCCGCTCGAACGCGGCGCGCACCTGGGCGAGCTGCTCGCGCAGCGCCTGCGGCACCCGCTCGCCGATCTCGTCGTAGTACCGCTCGGTCTCCTCGAGCTCGGCCAGCCAGCCCTCGGTGGGGACGTCGAAGATCTGCCGCAGCGTCTCCTCGTCCACGTCGATGCCCTCGGTGTCGAGATCCGAGGTGTCCGGCAGCAGGCCGATCGGCGACTCGACGGCGCCCACGGCGCCCTCCACCCGCCTGGTCGCCCATTCGAGCGCGCGGATGTTCTCGCCGAATCCGGGCCAGAGGAAGCCGCCGTCGGCGTCGCGGCGGAACCAGTTCACCTGGAAGATCGACGGCGCCTTGTCGCCGAGGCGCTCGCCGAAGGTCAGCCAGTGGTTCCAGTAGTCCGCCATGTGGTAGCCGGCGAAGGGCTGCATCGCGAACGGGTCGCGGCGCAGCACGCCCACGGGGCCCTCGGCCGCCGCGGTCTGCTCGCTGCCGAGCGTGGAGCCGAGGAAGCAGCCGTGCTCCCAGCTCTTCGACTGGTAGATGAGCGGCACGTTGGTGCGGCGCCGGCCGCCGAAGAGGATGATGTCCACGGGCACGCCGTCGGCGGCGTCCCAGTCGGCGGAGAGCGTGGGGCACTGGTCGGCGCGCACGGTGAACCGGGCGTTCGGGTGCGCGGCCGGACGCCCCGACTCGGGGGTCCAGTCGTTGCCCTCCCAGTCGATCAGGTGCTCGGGCGTCTCGTCGGTCATGCCCTCCCACCAGACGTCGCCGTCATCGGTGAGCGCGACGTTCGTGAAGATCGTGTTCTTCGAGATGGTCTCCATCGCGACCGGGTTCGTCGACCAGCCGGTGCCCGGCGCGACGCCGAAGAACCCGAACTCCGGGTTGATCGCGTAGAGGCGGCCGTCGTCGCCGGGGCGCATCCACACGATGTCGTCGCCGATGGTCTCGACCTTCCAGCCCGGCAGCTTGGGCCGCATCATGGCGAGGTTGGTCTTGCCCGTGGCCGAGGGGAACGCGCCGGTGATCGTGTACTTGCGGCCCCCGGGGTTCGTCGCCTGGATGAGCACCATGTGCTCGGCGAGCCAGCCCTCCTCGTGGCCCATGACCGAGGCGATGCGCAGCGCGAAGCACTTCTTGCCGAGCAGGGCGTTGCCGCCGTAGCCGGAGCCGTAGGAGATGATCTCCCGGGTCTCGGGGAAGTGGGTGATGTACTTCGTGTCGTTGCACGGCCACGCGACGTCCTCGACCTCGTTGCCCTCGTCGTCGATGAGCGGCGCGCCGACGGTGTGCAGTGCGGGAACCCATTCGCCGTCCGGCGCGATGTACTCCAGCGCGGCCGAACCCGAGCGGGTCATCAGCGCCATCGACAGCACCACGTACGGCGAGTCGGTGATCTCGACGCCGTACTGGGTGATCTTGCCGCCGAGGGGGCCCATGGCGAAGGGCACCACGTACATGGTGCGCCCGCGCATCGAGCCGCGCAGGTACGGCTCGAGCTCGGCGCGCATCTCGGCGGGATCGCGCCAGTTGTTCGTGGGGCCGGCGTCCTCCTCGCGCTCGGAGCAGATGTACGTGCGGCTCTCGACGCGCGCCACATCCTTCGCGTCGGAGCGCGCGAGGTACGAGTTCGGACGGAGCTCCTCGTCGAGGCGGATGAGCGTACCCGACTCGACGAGATCGGCAGCGATGTTGTCGAATTCCTCCTGCGACCCGTCGCACCACACCACGCTCGAGGGCTGGGTGAGCTCGGCGGTGCGGACCACCCACTCGTTCACGGCGGGGTTCTTCGAGAGCTTGGGGATTTCGCTGGCGTTCACTGACGAGGTTGAGGGCATATCGCAGCTGCTTTCACGTGGTTCGGTATGGATGGAGCTAGCTACCCCCAGGCCCTCGACGACGCGGTCCAGGGCCTGGTCAATTTGTAACTTCTCCCCAGTATTCCACGAACTTACAAAGATCCGGGCATGTTCGCTATGTATCACGACCGATGAGCAATGTCCGCGACGCGGGATGTCGCGGGTTCGTGAAGAGCGTCCGCGTCGACGCGATCTCGACGACCTCGCCGCGGTCGACCACCGCCACCCGGTCCGAGATCTCGCCGACGACGTCCAGGTCGTGAGAGATGAACACGCACGCCAGCCCGCGCTCGGCGCGCACCCGGGCGATGAGGTCGAGGATCTGCCGCCGCACGGTGGCGTCGAGGGCCGAGACCGCCTCGTCGCACACGAGCACGTGCGGAGCCCCGGCGAGGGCGCGCGCGATCGCGACCCGCTGCCGCTCGCCGCCCGAGAGCCGCAGCGGCAGGGCGCTGATGTGCTCCGGCGGCAGGCCGACCTCGTCGAGCGCCGCGCGGATGCGCTCCCGCAGGCGCTGCGGCCGCCGGGTGCGGCCGCCCGACAGGGCATCCGCGAGGATCTGCCCGACCCGCAGGCGCGGGTCGAACGTCGAGAGCGGATCCTGCGCGACCATGCCGAGCCGGCGGCGCCGCGGCCGGCGCCGCCGCTCGGGGAGCGGCGCCCAGGGCTCGCCCTCGAACTCCACCCGGCCCGCGGCGGGCGGGTCGAGCGCGAGCAGGATCCGCGCGAGCGTCGACTTGCCGGAGCCCGAGGCGCCGACGACGCCCAGGGTCTCGCCGCGCCGCACCTCGAGCGAGGCGCCGCGCAGCGCCGTGAACTCCCCGCCCGCGGGCAGCCGGTAGCGCTGCTCGAGCGCCTCTGCCCGCAGCACGACCGGGCCCTCGACGGGCGCGGTCTCGCGCGGCGGGCGGGGGAGCGCGGCCACGAGGGCCCGCCCCGCCGCCGAGGCGGGCGCGTCGAGCAGGGCGGCGGTCTCGGCCGTCTCGACGATGCGGCCCTCGTCGATGACGGCGACCCGGTCGCAGAGCACGCGCACCGAGACGAGGTCGTGCGAGACGAAGAGCACGCCGATCCCGGTGTCGGCGAGTCGGCGCAGCAGGGCGAGCAGCTCGCGGCGCGCGACGGCGTCGAGAGCGGTGGTGGGCTCGTCGGCGACGATGAGCTCGGGGTCGCCGGCCAGCGCGATCGCGATGAGCGCGCGCTGGCGCTGGCCGCCCGAGAGCTGGTCCGCGCGCTGGCGCATCCGCAGCCCGGGATCCGGCAGGCCCACGAGCTCGAGCAGCTCGACCGCGCGCCGCGCGCGCTCCTCGCGCCCGAGGCCGGTGTGGCGGCGGAGGGTGGCGTCCAGCTCGACGCCGATCGTGCGGGCCGGGTCGAGCGAGACGAGCGCGTCCTGGAGCACGAGGCCGATGCGGCCGCCGCGCACCTCGCGCAGGCGGCGCTCGCCGAGCCCGAGCAGGTCCGTCCCGGCCAGCCGCATCCGCTCGGCGTCGACCCGGGCGCCCGGGCCGGCGAGGCCGATGAGCGAGCGGGCGGTCAGCGACTTGCCCGAGCCGGAGGAGCCGATGAGCCCGAGGCACTCGCCGCGGGCGATGCGCAGGTCGAGCCCCCGGACGATCTCGGAGCCCCCGAAGCCGATGCGCAGCCCCCGCACGTCGAGCAGGGGCTCGTCCGCCCCGGGTCGGGCCTGGACCGGCCGTTCGTCGTTCATCGCGCCTCCCTCGCCTCGGCGTTGCGCAGCCGCCCGAGCAGCGTGCCGGTCACGGCGACGGCCGCGATCGCGCTGCCGGGGAATACCGACATCCACCAGCCGCCCGAGGGCAGGTAGGTGGCGCCGGCGTTGAGCATCGCACCCCACTCGGGGCTCGGCGGCGGATCGCCCAGGCCCAGGTAGCTGAGCGCCGACGCCCAGACCACGGCCTGGCCGATGCCGAGGGTCGCGAGCGCGAAGAGCGGCTGGAACGCGTTGGGCAGGATGGTCCGCACGAGGCGGAACCACGGGCCGCGGCCCATGACCCGGTCGGCCTCGACGTAGGCGGAGGCGCGCACCCGCAGGAACTGGGTGCGCAGCATGCGCGCGTAGCCGGGGGCGGTGGAGAGCCCCACCGCGATGGTCGTGGGCACGATGCCCGGGCTGGTGAGCGAGAGCAGCAGCAGCGCGAGCAGGATGCCGGGGAAGGCGTAGAGCGTCTCGACGATGCGCGTCGAGATCCAGTCGCCGACCGGGCCGCCGAGGCCCGAGAGCGTCGCGAGCAGCACGCCGAGCGCGAGCCCGATCGTCGTGGCGGCGAGCCCGATCGTCAGCGACTGGGCGGTGCCGTGCACGACCCTCGTGTAGATGTCGCGCCCCGACTCGTCGGTGCCGAAGGGGTGCCCCGCTCCGGGGGCGCTGTAGGCGGCCGAGGGGTCCACGGCGAGCGGGTCGCCCGGCGCGAGCCACTGCGGGAAGAGCGCCGCGAGCACGAACCAGGCCGCGACGGCGAGGCACAGGCCGATCGCGATGCGGCGCAGCGCGCGGCTCATGCGGCCGCCGCCTTCCGCGGCGCGGAGGTCCCCGCGTCCCGCCTGGGGGAGAGCAGCTGCTCGACGATGTCGGTCAGGAGTGTGATGAGCACGTAGAAGGCCGCCACGACGATGAGGACGCCGATGACCATCGGCACGTCGCGCGCGACGACCGCGTCGACGAGCGCGCGGCCGAGCCCGGGCCTGGCGAAGAGCTTCTCGACGACCACCGCGCCGGAGACGAGCGAGCCGAAGGCCCACCCGGTGAGGCCGATGGCCGGCAGCGCCGCGCGGCGCAGCAGGTGCTTGGCGAAGACGCCCGCCGTCGAGTCGCCGCGCGCGAACGCGGCGGTGATGAAGGGCTTGTCGAGGGTGTCGATCGTCGAGTCGCGCATGACCTGGGCGAGGTAGCCGCCGAGCGGGATCGCGAGGGTCGCGGCCGGCAGGACGAGCCCGACGAGGCCGGGCCCCGAGAGTGCCACGGGCAGGCCGAGGCCGGTGGCGAAGACGGTCACGAGCACCGCGCCCAACCAGAAATGGGGCAGCGCGGAGCCGACGATGCCGAAGAGGTCGGTGATCGCCCCCGCGGCCCGGCCGCCGCGGACCGAGGCCCACACGAGCGCGAGCGCGAGCGCCCATCCCAGCAGCAGCGCCGCGCCGGCGAGCTGCAGCGTGCCGGGGAGCAGGTCGCCGATCACCGTGGCGACCTCGCTGTGCAGGCGGTAGCTCTCGCCGAGATCGCCCCGCAGCAGCCTGCCGAGGGAGAGGAGGTACTGCTCGCCCAGCGGCAGATCGAGGCCGAAGTCGGCTCTGGCCTTGGAGACGGCCTCCGCGGTGGCGTTCGAGCCCGGGCCGCCGAGGATGGCGAGCACCGGGTCGCCCGGCACCGCCCGCACCGCGAAGAAGGTGATCGTCGCGACCGCCCAGATCACGACGACGGCGGCCGCCAGCCGCGAGGCGGTGCGGCCGAGCACGCGGCGCAGCCGCACCCCGCCACGCGCGGCCCGATCCTGCTCGGGCGGCGGGGCGGCCGGTGCGGCCGGCGTCGGCTCGGCGGCTGCGGTCACCCGATCAGCCGGTGAAGCTCGCGTTGGTGAACGTGGGCAGGTTCAGCGAGGGGTCGAGCGCGAAGCCCGAGAGCGTGGGCGTGTAGGCGAACTGCACCATCTGGTCGTAGAGGGGGATGACCAGGTGGTCGCCGATGATGATCGACTGCGCCTGCTCGTAGAGCTCGGCGCGCTCGGCCTCGTCCGAGCTCGCGCCCGCCTCGTCGAGCAGCGCGTCGAGCTCGTCGTTCTCCACGCCCGTGTTGTTCGCGTGGTAGCCCGAGGGCGCGGGGATGTTGCCGTCGGAGTGGTAGACGATGCGCAGGACATCGGCGGAGGACTTGGAGTACGGCGCGATGATCGCGTCGAACTCCCACTCGCCGGAGGCGGCGTACCAGGAGCTGATGTCGAGCAGCTCGATCTCCACGTCGAACCCGACCTCGCCCGCGCTCGCCGCGATCTGCTCGACCAGGGACACCTCGGCCGGGATCGACTGGTTCGAGGAGAGCGGGAACGAGACGCTCAGCGGCTCGCCGTCCTTCATCCGGATGCCGGCGTCGTTGCGCTCGGTCCAGCCGGCCTCGTCGAGCAGCTCGTTGGCCGCGTCGACGTCGAAGACGAGGTCGTCCGGGAAGGAGGCGGCTTCGGGCAGCGAGGAGGCGAGCGGCGAGTAGGAGCGGTCGATCGTGTCGAAGAAGAGCGACTCCACGGCGGCGTCGATGTTCGCCGACTTCACGAAGGCCTCGCGCACGAGCGGGTCGTCGAAGGGGGCGCGGGTGGTGTTCAGCTCGATGCGGGCCGAGGTGCCGGGGCGGGCGCCGAGCAGGGTTTCGAAGTCGTCGTTCTGCTGGAACTGGGAGAGGGCGTCCGGCTGCACCTGGTCGATCACGTCGACCTGCCCGGCCTGGAGCGCGGCCACGCGCGCGGCGGCGTCGGGGATGAAGCGCCACTCGATGCGCTCGATGCGCTCGCCCTCGGGCGGGGTCTGCTCGCCCGGCATCGTCTCGGTGTGGGTCTCGTTGCGCACGAGCACGACGCGGTCCTGCTTGGTCCAGCTCTCGACCTTGAACGCGCCGGTGCCGATCGGCGCCTCGCAGTTCTCGACCTCGCCGCGCTCGATCCCGGCGGGCGACATGATGCCGAGCCAGGTCTGGGCGAGCGACTCGAGCAGCGCCGAGTCGGGGGTGTTCATGCGGAACTCGACGGTGTGCTCGTCGGTGGCGACGAACTCGTCGACCTTCTGGAGGGCGAGCACGCCGGTCGAGGACTTCGTGTCCGGATCGCGCAGGTGCTCCATGTTCGCGATCACGGCCTCGGCGTTCAGCGGCTCGCCGTCCGAGAACTCGATGCCCTCCTTGAGCGTGATGGTCCACACGCTGCCGTCCTCGTTCGCCTCGCCCGACTCGGCGAGCCAGGGCACGATGGCGCCGGACTCGTCGCGCGCGAACAGCGATTCGACGAACTGGTGGCCCACGAGGGCCTGCGGCCAGTTGCCGCCCACGTGCGGGTCGAGGCAGTCGGGCTCGGATTCGCCCGAGGCGTAGGTGAGAGTGGTCTTGGACTCGGCGGGGGAGGCGGAGCAGGCGGCGAGGGGCGCGATGACGGCCAGGCCGATCAGTGCGCCGAGCAGCCGGAGGGGTCGCTTGTGCATCCACCCAGCATATCCCGACTGTTGCATCTAGTCGAAGAATAATTCGCGGCCCGGATGCGGGGGAAAACCCCCGCGGGCGCTCCGGGCACCCGCGTCGATCGGCGCACCCGCCCCGCGTAGCTTGAGAGCATGAAATCCAAAGCACTCCACATCGCCCTGGCGATACCGCAGCTGGTGCTCTACGGACTCCTCTGCATCCCCGTCATCGTGCTGGTGTCGGTCGCCGCGGCGCTCGGGGTCGTCGGCCTCTTCTTCCTCGTCGGCTTCCTCATCCTCGCCGTGCTCGGGCTCGTGCTCTACGGCATGGCGCGCATCGAGGAGGCGCGGGCCGGCTGGACCTTCGACCTCGAGGTGCCGGAGCATCGCCTCCGCACCTCCGACCGCGTCGACGGCTGGCGGATCCCGCACACGCTGCTGCTGCAGTACGCCGACTCCCGCACCTGGACCTCGCTGCTGCACGGCTTCCTCACCTCGCTGCTCGGCTTCGCAGCCCTGTTCGGCGTGTACGCGCTCGGCCACGGCATCGCGTGGCTCGTCGCGCCCTTCGTGAGCGAGACCTTCGCGATCTCGACCTTCTGGCTCGTGCCGGGCACGGTCGAGCTGGGCAGCTGGCTCGTCCTCGTGCTCGGCATCCTGCTCGTCGTCGTGAGCGCCGCCGCGCTCATCGGCCTCGCCTACGCGCACCGGGCGATCTCCGCATCCCTGCTCGTGCCGAGCCTCGAGGCCGAGCTCCGGCGCGAGGCCCGCGAGCAGTCCACGCATCGCCAGCAGGCCATCTCGGCCGCCGACATCGAGCGCACCCGCATCGAGCGAGACCTGCACGACGGCGTCCAGCCCCGGCTCGTCGCGGTGGGCATGACGCTCGGCATGGCCCGGCGCAAGCTCGAGAACGACCCCGCCCGGGCGGGCGAGCTCATCGAGGAGGCCCGCGAATCCACGATGACCGCCGTCACCGAGCTCCGCCAGCTCGTGCGCGGCTTCCAGCCGGCGGTGCTGCAGGACCGCGGCCTCGACGCGGCGCTCTCGGCGCTGATCGGCCGCAGCCACACGCCTGTCGACATCCGGGTGAGCCTCTCGCGGCGGCACTCCGACCGGGCCGAGGCGACGATGTACTTCGCCGTCGCGGAATCCCTCACGAACGCGACGAAGCACTCGGGCGCGAACCGCATCTTCGTGCGGATCGACGAGCGGCTGGACGCCGCCGGCACGCCCGTGCTCTACGCCTACATCGAGGACGACGGGCGGGGCGGCGCGCACCGCGACGCCGGCGGCGGCATCGACGGCGTCATCAACCGGGTGACCGCAGTCGGCGGCACCTACCGATTCTCCAGCCCGCAGGGCGGACCGACCGTGATCGAGGTGACCGTGCCATGCGCATCGTGATCTGTGAAGACAACGCCCTGCTGCGCGCAGGCCTGACCAGGCTCCTCGCCGACGAGGGCCACGAGGTGCTCGCCGCGCTGCCGGAGGCCGCCGCGCTGGCCGAGCGCGTCGCCGAGACCGACCCGGAGCTCGTGATCCTCGACGTGCGCCTGCCGCCGACGTTCACGGACGAGGGGATCCGGGCCGCGATGGCGCTGCGCGAGCAGTCCCCGTCCCTGCCCATCCTCGTGCTCTCGCAGTACGTCGAGGAGCGCTACGCGACCGAGCTGATCGGGCGGAGCAAGGGGTATCTCGGATACCTGCTCAAGGACCGCGTCGCCGACGTCGCCGAGTTCCTCGACTCCATCGAGCAGGTGCAGCGGGGCGGCACGGTGCTCGACCCCGAGGTGATCGGGCAGCTGCTCGGCCGCCGGCAGCGGGACAACCGGCTCGACGCGCTGACCGAGCGCGAGCGATCCGTGCTCGGGCTCATGGCCGAGGGCAAGTCCAACGCCAACATCGCCGGGGCCCTCTTCATCTCGGAGGGCTCCGTCGAGAAGCACATCTCACAGGTATTCCAGAAGCTCGGCCTCGCCGCGGAGACGGGCGGCAACCGGCGAGTCCTCGCCGTGCTCGCATTCCTCGGGGTCGAGGTCGACGAGGTAGGAGACACGCGATGACCACCGAAACCGCATCCCGGCCGCAGCAGCGGCACGCCTGGGTGGGCATCCTGCTCACCGTCCTCGGCTCGCTCGTGCTCGTCGCGCTGCTCGTCGGCGGCGTGTACTACGGCATCTTCAGCGGCACCACCAAGCCCTTCAGCGCGACCGCCGAGGCCGAGTCCTCGGACACCCTCGTGGTGGACGCGAGCTTCGGCGACATCACCGTCGAGTTCGCCGAGGGGCAGGAGCAGGCCACCCTCCAGGCCGAGGGCGCCTGGCCGCAGGACGGCTCGCCGGTCGTGCTGCGCAACGGCTCCGCGGGCGAGCTGCGCCTCGAGATCGCCGGCGAGTGGCCGTGGTTCGTGCCCGACGTGCGGGTCAACGCGGTGCTCACCCTGCCCGCCTCGCTCGAGGGCGAGCTCGACCTGCGGGCCGAGGTGGGCACCGGCGAGCTCGAGGTGCAGGGCGACCTGCGCGACGTCGAGGCCGACGTGGAGCTCGGCCGGTTCCACCACGAGGGCCGTTTCGACTCCGGCGTGTTCGCCGCCGACGTGGGGGAGATCTACCTCGACGGGGGCGGGGCCGCCGCCGACGTGACCACGAACATCGGCTCGCTCCACGCCTACGGCGAGTACGGACGGCTCGACGCGCGCACCGACGTCGGCGACCTCTTCGTCGACGCCCGCGTGCACGAGCACCTCGGCGTGAACGTCAGCACCGGCGCCGCCGACCTGACGCTCCGCGAGTCGCTGCCGGCGGACGCCATGCTCGCAAGCGAGATCGGCGACATCCGCGTCGCGATGCCCGACGAGCCGTTGCGGATGGACGCCGGCGAGCGCGTGATCGCGGCGGCGCTCGACGCGGGCTACGACCTGAGCGGCGGCGAGGACGGCCCCCGCGTCACGGTGAGCCTCGGCATCGGGGACATCGAGTTCGGGGCGCCGGTGGGCTAGCCCCCGGACCGCTCGCGACGCATGCGCGGATGCCAGGGCACTGGCATCCGCGCATGCGAAGATGAACCCTCATTCATACGCATGCCGCGCGCCGCGACCCTCGGCGGTCCGATCGGCGCCGCGGTCGAAGGAGGAACTTCATGAGTGCAACATCGACGAGAACGGGCGCGGGTCGCCCGAACGCGTCGAGCCACGCGGAGCTCGAGGAGGCCGCCTGCGAGCTCGCCTTCGAGGTCGGGTGGGAGAACGTGTCGGCCGACGCGATCGCGAAGCGGACGGGCATCAGCCGCTCCTCGTTCTTCAACTACTTCCCGATCAAGACGGACGTCCTGTGGCGCAGCGTCGACGAGTCGCTCAAGCAGTCGGACACCCTCGCCGAGTTCGTGCACCTGCTCGAGGTGGCCGGACCGCCCACCGCGCTGACCTACCGCGACGTCATGCGGGCGCGCGAGGCGGCGATCGAATCCTCGTCCACGCGCGTGCAGCATCTCGCCGAGAAGCTGGAGAGCGCGCCGCTCGAGACGGTGAGCCCGGCCGGCGCCACGTTCGAGCCCCACCTCGAGGACGCCGTGCGGCTCATCCGCGCCTCGGCGATCGCCTCGGGCGCCATCACCGCGGTCATGGAATGGGCCTCGGCCGGCGTCTCCCGCGGCCCGCTCGGCGACTACCTCACCGCCGTATTCGGGCCCGACTGGCAGGAGATGTGACGCGGCGGTAGCGGCGCGCGGCCCTACGCCTTGCGCATGGGCCGCACCACGACCGTCTCGACCTGCGCGTTGCGGGGAAGGTCGACGGCGGTGCGCACCGCGGCGGCGATGTCGCCGGGGGTGACGAACGTGTCCGCGCCGCCCGCCCGGTTCGCGGCGTCGCGGATCGCGTACCCCATATCCGTGGCGACGAAGCCCGGGTGGATGGAGGTCACGCGCACGCCGTGCTCGCGCTGCTCCTCGCGCAGGCAGTCCGCGAGGGTGAGCAGCGCGAACTTCGTGCCCGAGTAGACCGACCCGGTGGGGTACGAGAAGTGCCCGGAGCCGGAGTTGATGAACACCACGTCGCCGTGCGCGGCCTGCAGCGCAGGCAGGAGGCGGGCGGTGAGGTCGGCGACGCCGAACAGGTTCACCTCGAACGAGCGCCGCCAGTCCTCGCGGGTGAACTCCTCGAAGCGGCGCTGGTCGGCGACTCCGGCGGAGTGCACGAGCACGTCGAGGCGCTCGAGGCCCGCGGCGGCCACGGCATCCGCGAGCCGTCGCTCGTCCGCGACGTCGGCGACGAAGGGCTCGACCTCGGGATGCTCCGCGAGTAGCGGCTCGAGGCTCTCGGCGCTCGAGGCGCCCGCGAGCACGCGATGGGTGCCGAGGAGCTCCTCGGCGATCGCGCGGCCGATGCCTCTCGAGGCTCCGGTGATGAGGGCGACGGGGCGGGACATGGGGCCTCCTCGGGTTGCGGGCGAGTTGGACGCATCGGATAGGCTATCGCGGCCCTGCACGAGACCGCAGCGCCTACCGAGCCCGAGAAGGAGATGAGAACACTCATGGAATACACCCCCTGGACGCTGCTGGTCGACGCCGGCCTGATCGGGCTGCTGCTCGTCGTCGGCGCCCTGCTGCGCGCCACGATCAAGCCGCTGCAGACCATGCTCATCCCCTCGAGCGTGATCGCCGGCGTGCTCGGGCTCGTGCTCGGCCCGAACGTGCTGGGCGTGCTGCCCTTCTCGGACCAGCTCGGCACCTACGGCGGCATCCTCATCATCGCGGTGTTCGCGTGCCTCGCGCTCACCGACGAGTTCAACATCTTCAAGGTCGGCCGCTCCATCGCGGGCTTCGCGAGCTACGGCATGCTCATGTACGCGCTCCAGGTCGCGCTGGGCATGGCGCTCGTGCTCGCGGTGCTCGGCCCGCTGCTCGGCACCCCGGACAGCACGGGCCTGCTGCTGTTCGCCGGCTGGGCGGGCGGCTTCGGCACCGCCGCCGCGGTCGGACAGGTGTTCACCGAGGCCGGCGACAGCGCCGTGAACTCGCTCGCCTACACCTCCGCCACCGTGGGCCTGCTCGTCGGCATCGTGGGCGGCATCATCCAGGCCAAGATCGGTGCGAAGCGCGGCTGGGTGCAGGAGTACAAGGGGTACTCGAAGCTGCCCAAGGACATGCAGACCGGCGTGCTCGACACCCAGACCGAGCGGCCCCGCGTCGGCACCCACACCTTCTCGGGCGGCTCCATCGAGACGCTCGCCTTCCAGGTCGGCTTCATCGCGGCCATCTGCGCCGGGGCCTACGGCATCAACGTGCTGCTGCAGATGGCCTTCCCCGAGATCAGCTTCCCGCTGTTCTCGATCGCCTTCGTGATCGGCCTGCTCATCCGCCCGCTGCTCACCGCCACCAAGGCGATGCGGCTCGTGGACAAGGAGTCGCTGCGCTCGATCTCGGGCACCGCCACCGACCTGCTCGTGGTCTGCGGCATCGCCTCCATCGTGCCCGGCGTGGTGGCCGACCAGTGGCTCTCGCTGCTCATCCTCTTCCTCTTCGGCCTCGCGTTCTGCCTCTTCCTCGGCCTCGTCATCGCGCCCCGCGTCATGCAGCAGGGCTGGTTCGAGCGCCAGCTGTTCACGTGGGGCTGGTCCACCGGCGCGGTGCCCACCGGCATCGCGCTGCTGCGCATCGTCGACCCGCGGCTGCGCACGCGCACGCTCGAGGACTTCGCGCTCGCGTTCATCCCCGTCGTGCCGATCGAGATCACGGCGGTGACGTTCGCGCCCTTCCTCGTGCTCGCCGGCGCGTCGTGGGCCGTCGTGGGCATCTGGGGCGCGGTGGCGGTCTTCGCGGCGCTCATCGCCGTCTACCTCTACGCCACCCGCAACCGCGCGGCGCAGTCGGGGTAGCGGGTCGGGAGAGCCATGCGCAGGGTCACGAGGCTCATCGCGGAGAGCGCGACGCTCAATATCGGCGGCATCATCGCGAGTCCCGAAGCACTGGGCGACGGCGGCGGCCTCGTCGCGGTCTATCCGGGGGATACCGTCGTCATCGCCACCGGCATCCATCTCGGCCCGGTCGATCTCGCGTCGGAGGCGCTGCATGCGGCCCCGACCGAGGTCGAACCCGGGTGGGAGGACGTCTTCGAGTTCACGGCGGCGGTGCGCAACGGGGAGCGGGCCGTGGTCTTCGGCCCGGGCGACGACATCGACCAGGAGTATGCGGACCTGCACGAGGCGTCCGTACGGCTGCTTCGAATCCGCGTCTCCGCCCGTGGCCGCGACCGCGCCGTCGACCTCGCGGTGGACGAGCCGGTAGAGGAGTATCTCGTGCAGGCCTGGCCGGCGGACGGGGTCGAGCAGCCGTCGGCGCTCGCCGCGGAATCCGCATTCGCGCGGAGCAGGCGCGAGTCGTTCTCCGCCGCGAAGGAGGCCGGGATGCGCCATGGCGTGCGGATCGGCCCCGGGCCGGTCTCGATTCCCGGGGAGGGCGGAGTCTCCGGCGCTGCGGCGGCGAATACGGCCTCGATGCCGAACGCGGCGGCGTCCGCGAACCTTGCGGCTCGACGTCGCATCGCCAGGAGCGGACACGGTTCCGAGCACGACTGAACGGCGGTAGCATTGTCGCCAACGACGAAGATCCGCCATCAACGGGGAGTCTTCGGAAGAACGGCGGTCGGGCCCCGGGGCTCGCCCGCTCAGTAGAACCGAACGGGTGGCCCGTCACAGCCGAACGAAGCGGCGGCCGGCATCGGTCGCAATCGGGGTGGTACCGCGCGCGAGCGTCCCTGAATCCTTGAGAGTCATTCATCACCGCAGGAGACCACCGCATGTCCTACCCGAAGTCCGCCTTCGGCCCCGGCGCCGAGTCCGTTCCGGCGAGCCCCTCCTTCCCCTCGCTGGAGGCCGAGGTGCTCGAGTTCTGGCGCGAGGACGACACCTTCCAGGCGTCGATCGACCAGCGCGAGGGCGACGAGGAGTGGGTCTTCTACGACGGCCCGCCGTTCGCCAACGGCCTGCCGCATTACGGCCACCTGCTCACGGGCTACGCCAAGGACGTCTTCCCGCGCTACAACACGATGCGCGGCAAGCAGGTCAACCGCGTGTTCGGCTGGGACACCCACGGGCTCCCCGCCGAGCTCGAGGCCATGAAGCAGCTCGGCATCAACACCAAGGAGGAGATCGAGGCCATGGGCGTCGGCGCCTTCAACGCCGCCGCGAAGGACTCGGTGCTCCGCTACACCGACGAATGGCGCGACTACGTGGAGCGCCAGGGCCGCTGGGTCGACTTCGAGCACGGCTACAAGACCCTCGACATCACCTACATGGAGTCGGTGATCTGGGCCTTCAAGCAGCTCTACGACAAGGGCCTCGCCTACGAGGGCTTCCGCGTGCTCCCGTACTGCTGGAACGACGAGACCCCGCTGTCGAACCACGAGCTGCGCATGGACGACGACGTCTACCAGATGCGCCAGGACAACACCGTCACCGTCACCTTCCCCCTCGCGGGCGAGAAGGCGCGGGCACTCGACCTCGTCGGCGCGCGCGCCCTGGCGTGGACGACGACGCCGTGGACCCTGCCGACCAACTTCGCGCTCGCGGTGGGCCCCGGGATCGAGTACTCGCTCGTGCCCGCCGGCCCGCTGGGCGCCGCCGACGGCAACGGCCCCGCGCGGTACCTCCTCGCGACGGATCGCATCCCCTCCTACGCCAAGGAGCTCGGCTACGCCGCGCCCGAGGAGGCGAGGGACGCGGTGGTCCGCACCTTCCGCGGCGAGGAGCTCGAGGGCATCGACTACGAGGCGCTCTGGGACTTCTACGCCGACGCCGAGCGCTTCGGCACGCAGCACGCCTGGCGCATCCTCGTCGCCGACTACGTCACCACGAGCGACGGCACCGGCATCGTGCACCAGTCGCCCGCCTACGGCGAGGAGGACAAGGCGGTCTGCGATGCGAACGACATCCCCACCATCCTCTCGGTGGACGCGGGCGGGCGCTTCCTGCCCGAGGTCGGCCCGGTCGCGGGCGTCCAGCTCTTCGAGGCCAACCGCACGCTCATCCAGCTGCTGAAGACCGGCGGCCGCCTGCTCCAGCAGAAGTCCTACGAGCACTCGTACCCGCACTGCTGGCGCTGCAAGCAGCCGCTCATCTACAAGGCCGTCTCGAGCTGGTTCGTGCGCGTCACCGACTACCGCGACGACATGATCGCGCTCAACGAGCAGATCGAGTGGGTGCCCGAGAACGTCAAGCACGGCCAGTTCGGCAAGTGGCTCGAGGGCGCCCGCGACTGGTCGATCTCGCGCAACCGCTACTGGGGCAGCCCCATCCCCGTGTGGAAGAGCGACGATCCGCTCCACCCGCGCGTGGACGTCTACGGCTCGCTCGACGAGATCGAGCGGGACTTCGGCGTGCGCCCCGACGACCTGCACCGCCCCTACATCGACGAGCTCACCCGCCCGAACCCCGACGACCCGACGGGCCGGTCGACGATGCGCCGCATCCCCGACGTGCTCGACGTGTGGTTCGACTCGGGCTCGATGCCCTTCGCCCAGGTGCACTACCCCTTCGAGAACCGCGAGTGGTTCGACTCGCACTCGCCCGCCGACTTCATCGTCGAGTACATCGGGCAGACGCGCGGCTGGTTCTACGTGATGCACGCGCTCTCCACCGCGCTGTTCGGCCGCCCCGCCTACAAGCGCGTCGTCTCGCACGGCATCGTGCTCGGCTCCGACGGCCGCAAGATGTCGAAGTCGCTGCGCAACTACCCCGACGTCAACGAGGTCTTCGACCGCGACGGCTCGGACGCGATGCGCTGGTTCCTGCTCTCGAGCTCGGTGCTGCGAGGCGGCAACCTCGTCGTCACCGAGGAGGGCATCCGCGAGTCCACGCGCCAGTTCCTGCTGCCGCTGTGGTCGACCTACTACTTCTTCACCACCTACGCGAACACCGCGAACGGCCCCGGCGCGCCCGCCTACGAGGCGCGGCGCAGCACGGCCTCCACGCACCTGCTCGACCGGTACATCCTCGCGAAGCTGCACGAGACCGTCGCCGCGGTGACCGCCGACCTCGACGCGCTCGACGCCTCGAACGCCACCGCGCACCTGCGCGACTTCGCCGACGTGCTCACCAACTGGTACGTGCGCCGCTCGCGCGACCGCTTCTGGGTCGGCACGGGCGGGGCCGAGGCCGGGCGCGAGGCCTTCGACACCCTCTACACGGTGCTCGAGACCCTCTGCCGGCTCGCGGCGCCGCTCGCGCCCTTCACCGCCGAGGCCGTGTGGCGCGGACTCACCGGGGAGCGCTCGGTGCACCTCGCCGACTACCCGGCGGCCTCCGAGTTCCCCGTCGACGAGGCGCTCGTGCGCTCGATGGACGCGGTGCGCGAGATCGTCTCGAACGGCCAGGCGCTGCGCAAGCAGCACCACCTGCGGGTGCGGCTGCCGCTCGGCTCCCTCACGGTGCTCGTGGAGGGCGCCGCCGAGCTCGAGCCCTTCGCCTCGATCATCGCCGACGAGCTCAACGTGCGCGAGGTCGCGGTGGCCGAGCGCACCGAGGAGGCGGCCGCGGAGTACGGCGTCTCGCGGGTGCTGCGCGTGAACTCGCGCGCGGTCGGCCCGCGCCTCGGCAAGCAGACCCAGGTGGTCATCAAGGCCTCGAAGTCGGGCGACTGGGAGGAGCGCGACGGCGAGGTGATCGCCGGCGGCATCGCGCTGCAGGAGGGCGAGTACGAGCTCGAGCTCGAGATCCGCGACTCGCGGGGCGACGAGGTGCTCGGGCTCCTGCCCGGCGGCGGCATCCTCGTGCTCGACACCGAGGTGACGCCCGAGCTCGCCGCGGAGGGCGCGGCGCGCGACGCGATCCGCGCCGTGCAGGACGCGCGCAAGGCCGCGGGGCTCGAGGTGAGCGACCGCATCGGCCTCGCGCTGCGCACCGACGACGCGACGCTCGAGGCGCTGCGCGCGCAGTCCGGACTCATCGCGCGCGAGACCCTTGCGACCGCGATCGAGGTGCGGGGAGGGCTCGCCCCCGAGGCGGAGCGGTCGACGATCCCGCACAGCTACGGCGCCCTCGAGATCGAGCTGGAGAAGGCGGAGGCATGAACGAGAAGCGCGAAGACGAGGAATTCGACCCGGACGAGGAGCTCACCAACGAGTACCTCATGAAGCTCTTCGGCGGCTCGCCGTTCGACGAGCTCGCCGCGGAGGACGCGGAGTCCGACCCCGAGGAGATCAGCGAGCGCGAGCGGGAGCAGCGCGAGGAGCTCGAGCGCACCGACTGGCGCGCCGAGGCCGACCTCGTCTACGACGAGCTCATGGAGCGCGTGGGGGAGGCACAGCCCGAGCCGCGGCTCGCGCCCACCCGGCGCGCGTGCGAGCTGCTCGGCGACATCCACCGCGCGTGGCCGATGATCCACATCACCGGCACGAACGGCAAGTCCTCGACCGCGCGCATCGCGGAGTCGCTGCTGCGCGCGCACGGCCTCCGCACGGGCCTGCTCACGAGCCCGCACCTCATCCGGCTCAACGAGCGCATCACCATCGAGGGCGAGCCCATCGCCGACGAGCGGCTGGTCGCCAACTGGCGCGACATCGAGCCGTTCCTGCGGATCGTGGACGGCGAGCTCGACGAGGCGGGGGAGCCGCGGCTCACGTTCTTCGAGGCGCTCACCGTGCTGGCCTTCGCGTGCTTCACGGATGCGCCGGTCGACGTCGCCGTGGTCGAGGTCGGCATGGGCGGCGAGTGGGACTCGACGAACGTCGCCGACGGCGCCGTCTCCGTGCTCACCCCAATCTCGCTCGACCACCAGGACCGCCTCGGCTCGACCGTCGGCGAGATCGCCGGCACGAAGTCGGGCATCATCAAGCCCAGCGCGCAGGTGGTCACCGCCGCCCAGAGCCCCGAGGCGCTCGAGGCCATCCGCCGCGCCTGCATGCTGCAGGAGGCCACGCTCCACGCCGAGCCCGAGAAGTTCGCCGTGACCGCCGACCGGCTCGCGGTGGGCGGCCGCCTCGTCTCGGTGCGCGGCATCGCGGGGCAGTACGACGACCTGCCGGTGGCGCTCGCGGGCGAGTACCAGGCGCACAACGCGGCCCTCGCGATCGCGGCCGTGGAGGCGTTCTTCGGCGGCGAGCGGGAGCTCGACTACGACACGGTGGTGCAGGGCACCGCCTCCGCCGTCTCGCCGGGCCGGCTCGAGCTCATCGGCGCCGAGCCGACCGTGCTCATCGACGCGGCCCACAACCCGCACGGCGCGGCGCATCTCGCGCAGGCGGTGGGCGAGACCTACGCGTTCGACGAGCTCATCGTCGTCCTCGGCGCGCTGCACGGCAAGAACGTGGAGGGCATGATCAAGCCCATCGCGAACGTCGCGAGCCGCATCATCGTCACGCAGTCCGACTCGCCCCGGTCGATCGACGCCTTCGAGCTGGGGGAGCGGGTGGCCGACGCGATCGGCTCCGAGACCGCCGAGGAGAAGCGGCTCGCCGTGATCGACCGCGCGCAGGACGCGTTCGAGACCGCCCGCGAGACCGCGCAGCGGCTCTCCGCGCAGGCCGAGGGCGAGGACCGCCCCTACTCGGTCGGCGTGCTCATCACCGGCTCGGTGACGCTCATCGGCGAGGCGGCGGCGCTCGCGCTCGAGGACGGCTGGAAGCCGACGCCGGAGGAGCGGGAGGCCGCCGAGGAGGGCGTGGACTTCGACGCGCTCGAGGAGGACTTCGGGGAGGACGAGGCATGAGCCGCGCCCCGCGCGCCCGGCGCTACCGCACGATGACCGAGCAGCTCGGCTCCATCCTGCTCGCCTTCGAGGTGATCTCGGTCGCGCTCGGCGGCCTCGCGATCTTCGGGCTCAAGGTGCTGCCGGCGGGCATCGCCCTGGGCGGCACGGCGGTGTTCCTCGTGCTCATGGTCGCGGGTGTCTACCTGCTGCGCCGCAGCTGGGGCCGCTGGTACGTGCTCGGGCTGCAGATCGCGCTCACGCTCGCCGGGTTCATCCACCCCTCGATGTTCTTCGTGGGCGGCATCTTCCTCGCCATCTGGTGCTACTGCCAGTACCAGGGCGGCCGGATCGACGCGGCGCGGGCCGTGATCATCGCCGAGTACGAGCGCGAGCAGGCGGCGCTGGCCGAGCAGGGCGAGCCCGCGGAGCAGAGCGGGGCCGACGGCACCCGCTAACGTTGTAGGCACGCAATCGACAAGGAGCACACAGCATGACTTCGCCCATCGAACAGACCCTCGTCCTCGTCAAGCCGGACGGCGTCCGTCGCAACCTGACCGGCGAAGTGCTCGCTCGGATCGAGCGCAAGGGCTACGTCCTGCGCGACCTCCAGCTCGTCGCGCCCGAGCGCGCCCTGCTCGAGCGCCACTACGAGGAGCACGTCGGCAAGCCGTTCTTCGAGCCGCTCGTCGAGTTCATGTCCTCCGGCCCCGTCGTGGCCGCGCGCATCGAGGGCCACGGCGTGGTCGAGGGCTTCCGCTCCCTCGCCGGCGCCACCGACCCGACCAAGGCCGCGCCCGGCACCATCCGCGGCGACCTCGGCCGCGACTGGGGCGGCAAGGTCATCGAGAACATCGTGCACGGATCCGACTCGCCCGAGTCGGCGGAGCGCGAGCTCGGCATCTGGTTCGCCTGAGGCGTACTCGCGCCGGCGCCCGGGAGACCCGTTCTCCCGGGCGCCCGCGCGTTTCCGGGCCGGAACGGCTCCGGGCGGGCCCGCGCCGCGGCCGCGCCTTCCGGATTCTCGGAGGCGGTCGGCGCTTCGCGTGCGATAATGATTCGGTGCGCGAAAGCGCATGAAGACTTTTCGAGCCCGAGCGGCTCAGGTTGGCCGCAGCCTGCGGCGACGCCGTGACCACGGCGATACAGGATTTCCCGCGAGCACCATGCCGCGGATAAGACAGGACCGGTCAGGACCGCGATGCGACTGACCGGGGCAGGAGCACCCAAGTGACGTCGGAGAACGCAACAGCACAGAATTCCGCTGACGAGGCCGAGCAGCCCCGCGAGGAGCAGCAGGCGGGCAGGGACGGGCGGCGCGAAGCCGCCGCGGAGTCGCCCGAGTCGGGCGCCGCGCAGGCGGACGGCGCCGCGCAGCCGCAGGCCGGGGAGGACGAGGCCCGGGAGGCCGCGGAAGACTCGACCGAGGCGCCGGAGCCCGCCGATGCGGGGCCCGCCGAGGACGAGCAGGAGGCGCAGCCCGAGCGCGATCCCCGCATCCCCGAGGTGATCACCAAGCGCACGCTGTTCTTCCTCGCGCCGGATCTGCCGCCCGTGACCGAGCGCGGCGCATCCCGCCCCGCCCGGGAGGAGCCCGAGGACGACTCGGAGGAGCAGGACGACGACTCGCGCCGCGGTCGCGGCCGCGGGCGTTCGCGCCGGGGCGGCCGCAGCGGCGGCCGCGGCCAGCGCGACGACCGCGACCGTCGGCAGCAGGACCGGCGCGACGAGCGGGACGCCGAGGAGCAGGGCGACGACGAGGACGGGCCCGAGCCGATCACCGAGCCGCAGAAGGTGCACGGGTCGACGCGCCTCGCCGCCAAGCGCCAGCGCCGCCGCGAGGGGCGCGACACCGGGCGCCGCCGCACGGTCGTGACCGAGAGCGAGTTCCAGGCCCGCCGCGAGTCGGTGGACCGCAAGATGATCGTGCGGGCCAAGAGCAACCGCGTGCAGCTCGGCGTGCTCGAGGACGGCATCCTCGTCGAGCACTACGTCGCCCGCAACGAGGACGTCTCGCTCATCGGCAACGTCTACCTCGGCCGTGTGCAGAACGTGCTGCCCAGCATGGAGGCCGCGTTCGTCGACATCGGCGGCGCACGCAACGCCGTGCTCTACTCGGGCGAGGTCGACTGGTCGGCCGCCAACCTCGGCCACAACGCGCCGCGCAAGATCGAGAACGCCCTGAAGTCGGGCGACCGCGTGCTCGTGCAGGTCACGAAGGACCCGGTGGGCCACAAGGGCGCCCGCCTCACCAGCCAGGTCTCGCTGCCCGGCCGCTACCTCGTGTACGTGCCCGGCAACACCATGAACGGCATCAGCCGCAAGCTGCCCGACACCGAGCGCTCCCGCCTCAAGAAGATCCTCAAGCAGGTGCTTCCCGAGGGCGTCGGCGTCATCGTGCGCACGGCCGCGGAGGGCGCGACCGAGGAGCAGCTCCGCCGCGACGTCGAGCGGCTCACGAAGCAGTGGGAGGACATCCAGCGCAAGGCGAAGGCCACCACGAAGGCGCCGCAGACGCTGCACTCCGAGTCGGACATGCTCATCAAGATCGTGCGCGACGTGTTCAACGAGGACTTCGACGAGCTGATCGTGCAGGGGCAGTCGGAGCTCGACACGATCAAGTCCTACCTCGGCCAGGTCGCTCCCGACCTGCTCGACCGCGTGCGCCGGTACGACGGCCAGGAGCAGGACATCTTCGCCGAGTACCGCGTCGACGACATGATCGACAAGGCGTTGGGCCGCAAGGTCTGGCTGCCCTCGGGCGGCTCGCTCGTGATCGACCGCACCGAGGCGATGACGGTCATCGACGTCAACACGGGCAAGTTCGTCGGCACCGGCGGCAACCTCGAGGAGACCGTCACGAAGAACAACCTCGAGGCGGCCGAGGAGATCGTCCGGCAGCTGCGCCTGCGCGACATCGGCGGCATCATCGTGATCGACTTCATCGACATGGTGCTCGAGTCCAACCGCGACCTCGTGCAGCGCCGCCTCATCGAGGGCCTCTCGCGCGACCGCACCAAGCACCAGGTCGCCGAGGTCACGAGCCTCGGCCTCGTGCAGATGACCCGCAAGAAGATCGGGCTCGGCCTGCTCGAGACGTTCTCCGAGCCCTGCTCGCAGTGCGACGGCCGCGGCGTCGTCGTGCACGGCGAGCCCGTCAGCCACAACCACGGCGGCGGCTCCGGCGGCCGCAAGGGCCGCGGCTCGCGCTCGCGCGGCAAGAACGGGCAGCAGGAGCAGAAGCAGCAGCACCGGCAGTCCGACTCGGGGCAGAACGGCAACGGCAATGGAACCCACGAGATCACCGAGGATGCGCGCAACGCCCTGACGAAGATCGCGGCCTCGCTGGTCGCGCACGGCGCCGAGGAGTCGGCCGAGCAGGTGCAGGCCGCGGCGGACCAGGTGGCCGCCGCCGAGGCGTCGGGCCGGGAGAAGTCCGGCAAGGGCGACAGGGTCGGTGCGGAGGACAAGTCGGGCAAGGACGAGTCCGGCTCCCAGGATTCGGGTTCGAACGGCCGCGGCTCGCGAGGCAAGCGCTCGCGCCGCAACCGCGGCGGGCAGGATCGCGCCGGGCAGGAACGTGGCGGCCAGGACCGCGACGAGCAGCCGCGCGGCGACTCGGACGCGCAGCAGCCGCGCTCGGAGGAGCGGACGAAGCCGGCCGCCGAGCAGTCGGGCACGGAGCAGTCGGGCGCCGTGCAGGCAGGCGATGGACGGCAGGCCCCTGCCGAGCAGGAGTCGAAGTCCTCCGAGCGGGGATCGCGCCGATCGCGACGCAACCGCCGCGTGCGGGTCGACACGACCTCGACGTCGGGCGGCTCCGCCGAGGCCGAGCCGCGGGAGTCCGCGCGCTCAGCGGAATCCGCGGCGCAGTCCGCGCCCGAGCGCGAGGAGTCCATCACGATCGACCTCCCCGAGCCCCGCGAGGCCGCCCCCGCGGCGCCGGAGGAGCGCGACCCGAAGCAGGTCGAGGAGGCGCTGCACTCGCTCGACGCGTTGCTCGACGCGCTCGTCGAGCCGGGCGAGGAGGACGCCGAGCAGGTCGAGGAGCAGTCCGCGGAGCCGGAAACCGAGGTGCAGGCTGTCGAGGAGCAGGCATCCGAGACGCCGGCGGCCGAGGTGCAGGCCGCCGAGACGCCGGCGGCCGAGGTGCAGGCCGCCGAGACGCCGGCTGTCGAGGCACCCGCGTCCGGGCGGGAACCCGCCGAGGAGGCGCCCGAATCGCGGCCCGCCGCGACGTCCTCGCGCCGCAAGCGCGGCGCGCGGCGCCGGATCACGACCGGGCCCATCTCGACGGGCCCCGACGGCGATGCGTAGGGCGTGTTGGCGCTTGACGCGTCGGCGAAAACTCGACTAGGCTTAGTCGCTGTTGCACGTTGCTTATCGCTGCGAGCGTCTCAATCGGCGGTCGAGTGCTGCACGTGTGTTCTGTTCTCTCCGGCTTCCGGTCGGATCAATCCGCGAAGGGCCCCCGGGTCTCGAGCAAAGAGAAAAGGTAACTGAAGTGGTATTCGCAGTTGTGCGCGCCGGTGGCCGGCAAGAAAAGGTCGAGGTCGGCTCGGTTCTCACGATGAACCGTGTCGCTGCCGACGACAAGGGCAACGTGAACCTTCCCGCCCTGCTGCTCGTCGACGGTGACAAGATCACCAGCGACGCAGAGAAGCTCGCGAAGGTTTCCGTGACCGCAGAAGTGATCGAGGACCTCCGCGGCCCGAAGATCAGCATCCAGAAGTACAAGAACAAGACCGGGTACAAGAAGCGCCAGGGCCACCGCCAGGAGCTCACCCGCGTCAAGATCACCGACATCAAGTAGCCCGAGGAGCGATTCAGGATGGCAACTAAGAAGGGCGCGAGCTCGACCAAGAACGGTCGCGACTCGAACGCGAAGCGCCTCGGCGTGAAGCGTTTCGCAGGCCAGGAAGTCAACGCGGGCGAGATCCTCGTCCGCCAGCGCGGCACCCGCATGCACCCCGGTGCGAACGTGGGCCGCGGCGGCGACGACACCCTCTTCGCACTCGCCGGTGGCACCGTCGAGTTCGGGAACAAGGGGCGCCGCAAGGTCGTCAACATCGTCACCGGCGAATAAGCCGGATCGTGTTGCGCCGAGCCCGCCGGGCCGGCACTGCTGAAGAGGGGCGGAGCATCTCCGCCCCTCTTCGCGTATCTTTACGGATCTGTCCGCGTGTGGAGAACCTTGGGGGAATCGATGACCACGTTCGTAGATGAGGTGAGGCTGTATCTGCGCGCCGGCGACGGCGGCAACGGCTGCATGTCGATCCGCCGCGAGAAGTTCAAGCCCCTCGCGGGGCCGGACGGCGGGAACGGCGGCGACGGCGGCGACATCGTGCTCATCGCGGACCCGGACATCACCACGCTGCTGAGCTACCACCATTCGCCGCACCGCCGCAGTGAGTCGGGCGGCTTCGGCTCGGGCGACTACCGCAACGGCACCAAGGCCGCCGATCTCGAGCTGCCCGTGCCGGTGGGCACCGTGGTCCGCGACGCCGACGGCGAGGTGCTCGCCGACCTCGGCGAGGCGGGCATGCGGCTCGTCGTGGCCGAGGGCGGCCAGGGCGGCCTCGGCAACAACGCGCTCGCCAACAGCAAGCGCAAGGCGCCCGGATTCGCGCTCCTCGGCACGCCGGGGGAGGAGACCGAGGTCGTCCTCGAGCTCAAGACGGTCGCGGACGTCGCGCTGGTCGGATACCCCTCGGCCGGCAAGTCCTCGCTCATCGCCGCGATGAGCGCCGCGCGCCCGAAGATCGCCGACTACCCCTTCACGACGCTGCACCCCAACCTCGGGGTGGTCGACTCGGGCGACACGCGGTTCACGATCGCCGACGTGCCCGGCCTCATCGAGGGCGCGAGCGAGGGCAAGGGGCTCGGGCTCGAGTTCCTGCGCCACGTCGAGCGCTGCTCGGTGCTCGTGCACGTGCTCGACTGCGCGACCCTCGAGCCGGGCCGCGACCCGCTCAGCGACCTCGACGTGATCCTCGCGGAGCTCGAGGCCTACGAGGTGCCGGCGGGGCAGACGCCGCTCACGGAGCGCCCCGCACTGGTCGTGCTCAACAAGACCGACATCCCCGACGGCGAGGAGCTCGCCGCGTTCGTGCAGGCCGACCTCGAGGAGCGCGGCTTCCGCGTGTTGCACGTGTCCGCGGTGAGCCGCCGCGGGCTGCGCGAGCTCGGCTTCGCGCTCGGCGAGCTCGTCGAGCAGGCCCGAGCCGAGCGCGCCGAGGCCGAGGAGATCAAGCCGCGCGTGGTCATCCGGCCGCGCCCGGCCCGCGAGCAGGCCTTCGAGATCCGCGTCGAGGGCGGCACCTGGGGCAACGTGTACCGCATCCTCGGCCGCAAGCCCGAGACCTGGGTCAGGCAGTGCGACTTCCAGAACGACGAGGCGGTGGGCTACCTCGCCGACCGCCTGGCGAAGCTCGGCATCGAGGATGCGCTGGTCAAGGCCGGCGCCCAGGCCGGCTCGACCGTCGTGATCGGCCCCGGCGACGGCATCGTGTTCGACTGGGAGCCCACGCTCGCCTCGGCGGCCGAGGTCATGACCGCGCACGGCACCGACACGCGCCTCGACGAGCCCACCCGCGCCACGCGCAAGGAGCGCAAGGCCGCCTACCACGAGTGGATGGACGCGAAGGCCGCGGCCCGGGCCGAGCTCGAGGCCGAGCGCGAGGCGGGGTTCTGGACGGACGAAGAGCCCTCGAAGAACGGCTAGGATGGAGAACATGTTCGCGCTTGCCCCAGTAGCCCAGGCCGTCGAGGAAATGGTTGTCACCCCCGGCCCGATGATTTTCCCGCCCTTCGTGTTCGGCGTCGCGATGCTGGTGCTGCTCATCGTCGTGATGGGCATCACCTTCTCGTTCCGCAACATGGCGGCCTCGCACCCCAAGCGCTCGCGCATCACCGTCTACGAGCCCGTCGGCCACCCCGGCCACCCGATCATCGAACCCGCCGAAGAGGACGCCAAGTAGGGCGATCCCTGGCATTGTGACGCCGATCAATCAGGGCGCCCTCCGAACCCGACGTCGTCGGATCGGCATCATGGGCGGAACGTTCGACCCGATCCACAACGGACACCTCGTCGCGGGCAGCGAAGTCGCCCAGCACTTCGACCTCGACGAGGTGTTCTTCGTGCCGACGGGCAACCCGTACATGAAGTCCGGGGTCTCGCCGGCCGAGCACCGCTACCTCATGACGGTGATCGCCACGGCCTCCAACCCGCGCTTCAAGACGAGCCGCGTGGACATCGACCGTCCCGGGCCGACGTACACGATCGACACGCTGCGCGACATCAACGAGCGCGTGCCGAACGCGGACCTCTTCTTCATCACCGGCGCCGACGCGATCACGCAGATCCTCGAGTGGAAGCAGGCGTCGGAGATGTTCCGCCTCGCGCACTTCGTCGCGGTCACGCGCCCCGGCCACGACCTCGAGCTCGAGGGGCTGCCGGACGAGCACGTCTCGACCCTCGAGATCCCGGCCCTCGCGATCTCGTCCACCGACTGCCGCACCCGCGTGCGCCAGGGCAACCAGGTCTGGTACCTCGTGCCGGACGGCGTCGTGCAGTACATCGCCAAGACCAACCTCTACCGCCCGGCCGGCGAAGACGACTAGTCCGCCGCCACCCAGAATCCTTAGGAGACCACCCCGCATGACGGCAAGCGAACGCGCCCTCGAACTCACCCGTCTGGCCGCAGCCGCGGCCGACGACCGCTCCGCCTTCGACCTCGTCGCGCTGGATGTGAGCGAGAACATGCCGTTCGCGGACACGTTCCTGCTCGCCTCGGCTCGCAACGAGCGCATGGTGCTGTCGATCGCCGAGGAGATCGAGGATCGCCTCCGCGAGGACCTCGGCGTCAAGGCCGCCCGCCGCGAGGGCACCGACGCCGCCCGCTGGGTGCTGCTCGACTTCGGCGACCTGGTCGTGCACGTCTTCCACGAGGAGGATCGCGCGTACTACGGGCTCGAGCGCATCTGGGCCGACGCGCCCGTCGTCGAGCTGCCGACCGCCGAGGAGGCGCAGGGCTCCGAGGAGCGGCGGGGCGAGGGGGAGTAGCCCCTATCCGGCGGGGTCGAAGACCTTGCCGGGGTTGAGCAGGTTCAGCGGATCGAAGACGCCCTTGATCCGCCGCTGCAGGTCGAACTGCTCCCGGCCCAGCTCGTCCTCGAGCCAGCGGCGCTTGAGCAGGCCGATGCCGTGCTCGCCGCTCAGCGTGCCGCCCAGCTCGAGGGCCATCGAGAACACCTCGGCCGCCGCATCCCAGATGCGCTGCGGCACCTCCTCGCCCCGGAACGCGAAGGTGGGATGGAGGTTGCCGTCGCCCGCGTGGCACGTGGTGGGGATGGGCACGTCGTAGCGGGCCTCGATGTCGCGGATGCGCGCGTAGGCCTCGGCCATCCGGTCGCGCGGCACCGCGATGTCCTCGATGAGCAGCGTGCCGAGGGCCTCGATCGCGGGGAACGCCCCGCGCCGCAGCGCCCAGAGCCGCTCGCTCTCGGCGGGATCGGTCGTGCTCGTCACGCGTGCTCCCGCGGCCTCGAGGAGCGCCCGGATGCCGTCCGCGGCGTCGAACGCGCCCGCCCCGTCGCACTGCACGAGCAGGTAGGCGTCGCAGCCGGAGGCGAGATCGCCGCCGGTGCGCCGGTCGATGCACTCGAGGGTGCGCCGGTCCATGAGCTCCATGATGGCGGGCACGTGCCCGCGGGCGGTGACGGCGGCGGCCGCGGCGGCCGCATCCTCGAGCCGGTCGAAGAAGGCGCCGAGGGTGACCGGCTCGCCCGCCACTGCGGGCTGCAGCTTGAGCGTGCACTCGACGATGATGCCGAGGGTGCCTTCGGAGCCGATCATGAGGGCGCACAGGTCGTAGCCGGTGACGCCCTTGACGGTACGGTGGCCGACCTCGATGAGCCGGCCATCGGCGAGCACGACCTTGAGCGCGAGCACCGCCTCGCGGGTCACGCCGTACTTGGCGCACAGCAGCCCGCCCGCGTTCATCGCGATGTTGCCGCCGACGGTGGAGATGTCCTTGCTGGCGGGATCGGGCGCCCACCAGAGGCCGTGCGGGGCGAGCGCGGCGTTGAGCTCGCCGTTGAGGATGCCCGGCTCGACGACCGCGAGCCGATTCTCGGCCGAGATCTCGAGGATGCGGCGCATGCGGGTGAGATCGACCACGAGCTCGCCGGGGCCGGCGACGGCGCCGCCCGCCAGGCCCGTGCCGGCGCCGCGGGTGACGATGGGCGTGCGCGTCTCGGTGGCGATGCGGCAGATCGCGCGCACCTCCTCGACGGTCTCGGGCAGCGCGACGGCGAGCGGGAGGCCGGGGGAGCGGTGGCCCGAGCGGTCCGCGGTGTACGCGGCCAGGGTCTCGGGATCGGCCGCGACGCGGCCGGGGAGCGCGGCCTCGAGGCGGGCGAGGGGAGCGGATTCGGGCATAGCGGCCTCCGGGTTCGGGCGGGTCCTGCGCA
This sequence comes from Gulosibacter sp. 10, assembly GCF_900163695.1. Classification (GTDB taxonomy): domain Bacteria; phylum Actinomycetota; class Actinomycetes; order Actinomycetales; family Microbacteriaceae; genus Gulosibacter. The sequence goes on along the minus strand of NZ_FUIC01000020.1, from coordinate 48,424 downwards.
TCCTATCGGCCCGGTCGGCGCTCCCGCCGCGGGTGCCCTATCGTTGCACCGTGGATCCGTTTCGCTTCACCCTCCGGCAGCTGCAGCATTTCATCGCGGCCTCCGAGGCCGGCACGGTGACGGGCGCGGCCGAGCGCGTGCACATCTCGCAGGCGGCGATGTCGCAGTCGCTGAGCGAGCTGGAGCGGGCGGTGGGGCAGCAGCTCATGGTGCGGACGCGCTCGCACGGCATCCGGCTGACCTCCTCGGGGGTGCGCTTCCTCGGCGACGCCCGGGAGCTCGTGGCCCGGGCCGCCGACGTGCAGCAGGAGATGTCGGATCGCGCCGAACGGCTTATCGGCCCGCTCGACATCGGCTGCTACACGGCCGTGGCGCCGTTCTGGATCCCGTTCATCGCGGAGCACTTCATCGTGGCCAATCCGGGGGTGGACGTGCGCATCGTGGAGGGCGACGGGAAGGCGCTGCAGCGGCAGATGCTCGAGGGGCAGCTCGACGCGGTGATCACGCACACCGAGCACCTCGTCGACGGGGTGCGGCACGAGGTGATCCGCCGCGGCGAGGGGTACGCGCTCGTGGCGCCGGACCACCGGCTGGCCGGGCGCGAGGCGGTGCACGTCTCGGAGTTCGGCGACGACGACTTCGTGCTGCTCGACGTCCCGGCGGTGCGCGAGGCGCAGCTGCCCAAGCTGCGGGCCGCGGGACTCGAGCCCCGCATCCGCTGGCGCTCCACCAGCTTCGAGGCCGTGCGCGGCCTCGTCGCGCGGGGGCTGGGGTGGAGCGTGCTCGTGCAGCGGCCGCCCGTGGACGTGTCCTACGACGGGCTGCCGCTCACGACCATCCGCCTGCTCGACTTCACGCCGAGCGACATCTGCATCGCGTTCGTGCAGCAGCGGCACAGCCGCCGGCTCGCGGAGCTCATCGACCTCTGCCGGCGCGAGGGCGCGCGCCTCGACGGCCTGAGCCCGTCGGAGCGCGCGCCCGGGGCCTCGGACTAGCGCATCTCGCTCTCGAGGTCGGCGTCCCGGCCCTCCTTGACGAGCAGGGTCGCGAGCCCCGCGAGGAGGTACACCGCGATCCAGACCGCGGCGATGAGCCAGAGCGAGCCGCCGGCGAAGGCGGCGAGCGCCGAGGCGATCATGGGCGTGAACCCGGCGCCGAGCGTCGAGGAGGTCTGGTACACGAGCGAGGAGCCGGTGTAGCGGATGCGGGTGGGGAAGAGCTCGGCGCAGAACGCGCCGAAGGGGCCGAAGATCGTGCCCTGCACGAATCCCTGGGTGAGGATGAGGGCCAGCGCGAACGCCCACAGCATGCCGAGGTCGAGGAGGAGCATCACGGGGAAGGCGACGAGGGCGCCGATGAGCATGCCGACGATCATGATCGGGCGGCGCCCGATGCGGTCGGAGAGGCGGGCGGCGAACCACACGACGATGACGGTGGACGCGGCGCCGAGGGCCTTGACCCACAGCACGTGGGTGGAGTCGAGGCCGTCGTCGATGACGTAGGAGACGGCCCACACGGTCATGAGGCCCTGCACGGTGTAGGAGCTCATGCCGGCGAGGATGCCGAGCGCGAGGTTCTTCGGGTACTTGGTGACGACCTCGAGCAGCGGGATCTTCCGCTCCTCGGCCTTGTCCTCGAGCTTCGCGAAGAGCGGCGACTCGTGCACCTTGAGGCGCACGACGAGGCCGATGAGGACGAGCACGGCGCTGAGCAGGAAGGGGATGCGCCAGCCCCAGCCGATGAACTGGTCGTCCGGCAGCATCGTGAAGACGGACATGACGATGGTCGCGAGGATCGCGCCGGCGGGGCCGCCCATGTTCGCGAAGCTGGCGGCGAATCCGCGGCGCTCCTTCGGGGCGTGCTCGAGGGCGATGAGCATCGCGCCGCCCCATTCGCCGCCGACGGCGATGCCCTGGACGACGCGGAAGACGGTGAGCAGGACTGGCGCGGCGATGCCGATCACCGCGGTGGGCGGGAGCAGGCCGATCGCGACGGTGGTGCCGCCCATGATCATCATGGACATGACGAGCACGCCCTTGCGGCCGATGCGGTCGCCGAAGTGGCCGAAGACGACGCCGCCGAGGGGCCGGGCGACGTAGCCGACCGCGAGGATCGTGAAGGAGAGGAAGAGCCCGAGGCTCGGGTCGAGGTCGACGAAGAACACCTGGCTGAACACGATCGAGGAGGCGGTCGCGAACAGGATGAAGTCGTAGAACTCGATCATCGAGCCGAGGAAGCTCGAGGCGAGGATGCGCCGCATCATGGTGGTGTTGAGGGAGGTGGAGATCGCCTCGGTGCTGATCTCCTGGCCTGCCGGGGTGGGGGATTTCACTATGCGCCTACCTTAATGGGAGAGGTGTGGATGCCCGCGTCCTTGCGGGTGAAGGGGATGGAGTCGAGGTCGTCGGGGATGAGGAACTCGCCCGCGAAGCGGTCGCCGAGGTCCTCCCAGCGCCGCGCCGGGGTGTTGCCGGGCACGAGGTGGTGCAGGGCGAGGCGGCTCGCGCCGGCGCGCTCGGCGAGCCCGATGGCCTGCTCGGGGCTGGTGTGCGATCGGCGGTGGTGGTCGATCGAGGCGAGGTCGGCCTCGGCGGGGCTGTCGCCGTACCGGGCCCGCACCCAGTCGAAGTCGATGGCCTCGTGGAGGAGGAGGTCGGTGCCGCAGGCGAGGGTGACGAGGTTGTCGGTGGCGGTCGTGTCGCCCGAGATGGTGACGGATCCGGCCGCGGTGTCGAAGCGGAAGGCGAAGGCGGGTGCGACGGGCGGGTGCTCGACGAGGACGGCCGTGACGGCGACGAGCTCGTCGCGGTAGATCTCGAAGGGCGCCATGCCGGCGGGGGTCGGGTTGTCGTTCGGGTGGTAGCCGATGCCCTCGGGGATGCGGATGTCCTCGGCGGCGAAGCAGTCGAGCGGCGAGGGGCGGAGGGCGTCGAGCACGCGGTCGTTGAAGTCGGTCGCGTAGGCCTGCACGATGGAGCCCACCATCTCGGCGGTGCCGGGGGTGGGGTTCTCGGGGCACACGGGCGCGGGCGGCGTCTCGGCCCGGTCGGAGACGGGCGGGAGCGCGCCGCGGTTGCCGGGGCCGATGATGCGGATGGGATCGGCGGCGCGGGTGTCGCGCTCGTAGAGGCCCATGAGCAGCAGGCTCGGGATGTCGACGGTGTGGTCGGAGTGGAGGTGGGTGATGAACATGGCGCGCATGTCGTCGAAGGCGAGGCCGGCGCGCTCGAGCTGGCGGCCGACGCCGAGGCCGGCGTCGACGAGGTAGAAGGCCTCGCCCACCTGCACGGCGGTGGCGATGCCGTGGCGGTGCCGGCCGGTGCGCGAGGACCACCAGCGGGGGCCGCCGGCGGTTCCGAGCGTGATGACGCGGGGGCTCAGGTCCTCTGAGGGCAATGCGACTCCTTCGTCTGCGGTGGTGCGGCGCCGGTCGATCCGACGTCCGAACACCACTGTCCTCACCCCGATGAGAGAAGTAAAACGGAATTCCCCGAATTAGGTCATCGGTTTTGCTTATGCAGCGGCGGGCTCGCCGGGTGGTAGCGTCGGGCTCTGTATCGCCCGGCATCGAAGGACGGATCCACCGTGAACCACACCCCCAGCACCGACTCCCGACGCAACTGGCTCGGACTCATCCTGCTGGGGCTGGCTGTGGGCACCGCGTCGGGGCTGTTCGGGGTCGGCGGCGGGATCATCATCCTGCCGGTGCTGGTGTACCTGCTCGGCTACGAGACGAAGAAGGCGGCGGGCACCTCGCTGCTCGCGATCACGGTGCCCTCGCTGGTCGGGGTCGTGACGTACTCGCTCGATGGGAACGTGGACGTGCTGCTGGCGGCGCTGCTGGCGGCCGGGTCGATCGTCGGGGCGCCGATCGGCTCGTGGCTGCTCGCGCGGCTGCCGAAGCGGGCCGTGCAGTGGGCGTTCATCGGGTTCCTCGTGATCGTGATCGTGTCGCTGTTCCTGGTGGTGCCCTCGCGGGACTCGGTGGTGCACGTGGACTGGTTCACGGGGGCGCTGCTGGTGCTGGTCGGGCTCGTGACGGGCGTGACGGCGGGGCTGATCGGTATCGGCGGGGGAGTGATCGTGGTGCCGGTGATGGTGCTCGCGTTCGGCGCGAGCGACCTGGTGGCGAAGGGCACGTCGCTGCTGATGATCATCGCGACGGGGCTCTCGGGCACGGTGTCGAACATCCGGCACCGGAACGTGGACCCGGTGGGGGCGCTGACGATCGGCGCCTCGGCGGGCGTGGTGACGCCGCTGGGGGTGTGGCTGGCGGGCGCGCTGACGCCGTTCGCCGCGAACATCGCCTTCGCGGTGTTCCTGGTGCTGGTGATCGTGCGGATGGTCGTGGACGCGTGGCCGCGGCGCTGAGCCCGGCGCGGCGCTGAGTCGGGCGCGGCCCGATTTGCGCGCGCGCCGTATTGCTGTGTATATTCGTTGAGTTGCTTCCGCAGGGAGGCGAGAACAGAATACGGGCCTGTGGCGCAGCTGGTAGCGCATCTGCATGGCATGCAGAGGGTCAGGGGTTCGAGTCCCCTCAGGTCCACAACGAGGAAGCCCCTCGACTTCAGCACGGCGGAAGTCGAGGGGTTTGCTCTTGTCTATGGCAGGGCGGTCCGGTGTCGGCGAAGACGCCCCCCGACCCATCCGCTTATGGGCGACGAGCGGGCCCCTCGACTTCAGCACGGCGGAAGTCGAGGGGTTTGCTCTTGTCTATGGCAGGGCGGTCCGGTGTCGGCGAAGACGCCCCCCGACCCATCCGCTTATGGGCGACGAGCGGGCCCCGGCGTGTGCCGCATATCTTCGCATTCGGTCAGGTGCCGATTACGGCTCAGGCCACACGAGGAGCCGCCGGCTCATTCGGCCCATGACCGGTCCCGGCAAGAGCCGAAGCGCGGCGGTGCGAAGTCCGGCGGTCAGCGCGCCCGCCGCCTGCACCGCCGCGCCCGCGGCGCGCGAGCGCCGCATGACCGCGCTCGTGCGCGGCTGCCGGAGGGCGCAGTAGCGTTCGAGCGCCGCGTCGATGCCGCTGGGCGCCGCATCTCGCAGCAGATGCACCAGCGTCGCCGCATCCTCGATGCCCTGTCCGGCGCCCTGCCCGAGGTTCGGCGTCATGGCGTGGGCGGCATCGCCCATGAGCACCACGCGGCCGTGGACGAATGAGCGCAGCGGCTTCGCGAGGTCGTAGATGTCGTGGCGCATCACGCTGTCGGCGGGAGTCGCGTCGATGCAGCGACGCACCGATTCGTGCCAGCGGCCGAACTTGATGCGGAGGGTGTCGCCCTCGTTCCGGAACACGGCATCGGCCGGAGCGTTCAGCGTCGCATACCAGTACACGCGGCCGTCCGGGAGGGGGACGCTGCCGAATATCCGGCCGCGGCCGATGGTCTCTCCGGCCGCGCCGTCGAGGTCCACGGGCTCTGCGGTGACGCCGCGCCAGGCCGTGCAGCCGGCGTAGCGGAGCCCGGTATCGAGGCCGAGCGTCTGCCGGGCGCGGCTGCGGATGCCGTCGGCGCCGACGACGAGGTCGAACTCCTCCGTCCGCTCCCCGACGGTGACGCGTGCGCTCCCGTCCTGCGGTACCGCCGCGGCCGCGCCGGTCCGCAGCGTGCCGGGCTCGAGGCGGCCGGCGAGCGCGCGATGGAGGTTGACGCGGTGCACGCTGCGCATGGCGGCCACCGACCGCTCGGGCACGGCGAGCAGCCACCTGCCGGAGGGATCGCGGAAGCCGGAGCGCAGGTCGCGGAGCGCCTCGCTCGAGACGGCCCGCACGCCGTCGCCGAGCCCGATGAGATCGAGCGCTTCGAAGGCGTTGTCGAACAGGGTGAGGCCGGCGCCCACCGGGCTCGGATCCTCGCGCCGTTCGAAGATCACGACGTCGTGCCCGGACCGCTGCAGCCCCGCCGCGGCCGTCAAGCCGCTGATGCCCGCCCCGATGACCGCGATGCGCATGATGAGCTCCTGTTCCGGGTCGCGTGCTCCCCGTCAGGGAGAGGCCTCGACCAGTCTGGCAGCTCGTGCATGAGCGCGGCGCCCTCTGTCGCAGGGCGAAGGCTGCCTATTCATCGGGGCGGCAGGCTGACCCCGACCAGCTCGAATGCACGGGGTTTGTGCTCGGATGGCAGATCGGATTACCGGCCTAGAAGAACTTCCTGAGGTATTCGCGGAGCCCCGGATCGCATACGTAGACGTAGGTGCCGAGAATTCCGCGGGTGAGGAGGACGGTGTAGACGTTCTTGACGTATTGCAGCAGGTCCTCATCCGAGTAGACGATGCCGAGCCGCGGATTGTTCTCGCGGCCTTTCTTATCGTGGTATTCCGCGCGATCGAAGATGATCCGTTCGGTTTCCGGCTCGTAGCGGAGGTCCTGGCCGATGATGACGCCCGCGTAGTTCAGGTCGTAGCCCTGGACCGTATGGATCGAGCCCACTTCGTCGATGGAGTCGGGAGAGCTGATCCAGTCCCGCTGGGTCGAGTTCCAGCGCAGACGCTCTCCGTCGAGCTCGATGTCGAAGGCTTCCGCATCGGCTTTACTGCGCCATGGCCAGGCATATCCGGCTACGAGGCGCGAGAGCCCGTGCTCCTGTTCGCGATGCAGGATCTCCCTTCGCATCTCGCCGAGGTCGGTGAAGAACCGGAGGTCGTATCCGTCGAAGCGTTCGCGCTCGTCGGGCCGGGTATCGCCGAGCACCGCGCGGATGTATCCGACATAGTCCTGTTCGGCGGCGATGCGCATCTGAGAGCGCAGGGGATAGAGGCGATCATTCGCGGATGCTTCTGCGACGAGCGCGCGCGTGGTCCGTGCGGGGAGGTCGGCGGGGCGGACGCTCTGACCGATATCGAGCATGAGGATCGTGTGCGCGCTCTGCTTCCTGATCCAGTCCAGCTGCGTGAGATTCGGGTCGTCGGCTCCGAAGAGCTTCCTATTGATATCGGCGAATTTCGTGTTGAGCTTGCCGGAGGCCTGATTCGCACGCTGATTGAGCCGGTGCGCTTCGTCCACGATGAGCAGGTCGAACGGCTCGTCGCTTTCTCCCACCGTGAACGGCGTCATCACGAGGTCCTTGTGCAGCCCGGGTGTGAGCTTGAAGACTCGGGAGATGGACTCGCGCAACGACTGCTGCGGGACGACGATGCCGACCTTCAGCCTCGCGAGAAGCTCGGCATGACCAGGGCTGAAGAAATCGCTGAAGATCGAGTCGCTATCCAGCGGTTCTTCGGGGTCGTGGCGCTTGATGTCCTCGAGCAGCTTCAGCAGATAGATCGCGACGACGGTCTTCCCCGTGCCGGGATTTCCCTGCACGACGACCGTACTGGGCTCGCCCTTCTCGATATCGGCGAACAGTCCCTCGAGGATGTCCTCGACGGCGGCGGCCTGGTCGCGGTTCAGCGCCTTGAACGGGGAGAGCTTGAACAGATCGCTGTTGATGATCTCCGGCAGGGTGCGCTGGAAGAGGTGCTCCTGCGTCCGGAGCTCCTCGAAGACCTCGTCGAACGTCTTCTTATAGGTTTCGCGGTCGTAGTAGTCGGCATCGGTGATGCCCGCGTTGTGGTTGAGGACCTGGAGCTGTCCGTCGCCGGAGAACATCCGGATGAGGAACGACTCGAGATCGAGGCAGGCCGACTTGTTGAACGTGTCGTCGAGCACCACGCGCACCCAGCTCAGGCGCCTCTTCTCCTCGGAGTCGAGGTGCTGACGCATTCGGCTCTCGACGTTGAGGGACTCGCCGACGTAGACCTCGCGATCGTTGTTCATCACATACACGACCGGCCAGTTCCGGTGCCTCGAGTCGGTGGCGCCCCACGCTCGGACCTTATCGGCGGCGAAGGGGAACCGCTCGAGCTTAAAGTCGGTCATATTTCGTGCTCCGGCCTCGTGCCTTGTCGACCGGGTACTTCTCTCCCGTCTTCACGAGCTTCTCGGCGACGATCGTGTCCGGATCGAGCCCCAGCCGGTCGGCGAGCAGCAGGCAGTAGGTCAGCACATCCGAGAGCTCGTCTTTCGCGGACGCGAGATCCGCCTCGCCCCACTGGAAGCATTCGAGAAGCTCAGCCGCTTCGATGCTGATGCTCTTCGCCAGATTCTCGGGTGTGTGGAACTGCTGCCAATCGCGCTCGGCGACGAACTCGCGCAGCGCATCGAGAACGGGTTGCTCATCCATGACGATAAAACTACCAACCGCCACGGACGACGGGCCGCCCCCGTCAGGCGTCGGATCGCTGCGGCTGCCGGGCAGCGCATCGCTCTCCCTCGCCCGACGGGTCTTCAACACGCACGACGGACGTTGAATCTCGGGCCCGGGACGCGGAACAATGGCGTCATGACGGGACCAGACCACGAACGCCCCCGCGCGATCCAGGTCCGCGGCGCCCGCGTCCACAACCTCCGCGACATCGATGTGGACGTGCCGCTCGACACCCTCGTCGCCATCGCGGGGGTGTCCGGCTCGGGCAAGTCCTCGCTCGCCATGGGCGTGCTCTACGCCGAGGGCTCGCGCCGCTACATCGAGGCGCTCTCCACCTACACCCGCCGCCGCATGGGGCAGGCCGCGCGCGCCGACGTCGATCGCGTCCGCCACGTGCCCGCCGCCCTCGCGCTCCGGCAGCGCCCCGGCATCCCCGGCGTGCGCTCCACCTTCGGCACCTCCACCGAGCTCCTCAACGTGCTGCGGCTCATGTTCTCCCGCCTCGCCTCCCACGTCTGCCCCAACGGGCACCGGCAGCGGCCCACCCTCGCCGTCGCCGCCGAGGAGCCCATCACCTGCCCCGTCTGCGGCGCGAGCTTCGAGGCCCCCGGCGCCGAGGCCCTCGCCTTCAACTCCGCCGGCGCCTGCCCTGCCTGCGAGGGCACCGGCACCGTCCGCGAGGTCGACGACGACGCCCTCATCCGCGACCCGGGCATGACCATCGACGACGGCGCCGTCATCCCGTGGCAGATGTTCGGCTTCAACGTGCAGCCCCAGATCGCCCGCGAATTCGGCGTGCGCACCGACGTGCCCTGGCACGACCTCCGCGACTGGGAGCGCGAGATCGTCCTCGACGGCCCCGAGGAGAAGAAGCACATCGCGGTCGCCTCCAAGAAGGGCCTCCACGAACTCGACTTCACCTTCCGCAACGCCCGCCTCACCGTCACCGAGGAGCTCAAGCGCGCCACCGACGAGAAGCGCCTCGCCCGCGTCAGCCGCTTCCTCATCGAGCGCGAATGCCCCGAATGCCGCGGCACCCGGCTCTCGCCCGCCGCGGCCGCCCCGCGCATCGGCGAGCTCGGACTCGCCGACGCGACCGCGAAGACCCTCGACGACCTCGTCGCCTGGGCCGCCGAGGTCCCAGGCAGCCTGCCCGCCGAGATGCGGCCCATGGCCGACACCCTCGTCGGCACCCTCCTCGGCATGGCCCGGCGCCTGCTCGACCTCGGCCTCGGCTACCTCGCCCTCGACCGCGCCGGCGCCTCCCTCTCCACCGGCGAACGGCAGCGGGTGCAGCTCGCCCGCGCGGTCCGGAACGAGACCACCGGCGTCCTCTATGTGCTCGACGAGCCCTCGATCGGTCTCCACCCCTCCAACATCCGCGGGCTGCAGGGCGTCATCGCCGATCTCCTCGACGAGGGCAACTCCGTCGTCATGGTCGACCACGACCCGCTCGTGCTCCGCGAGGCCCGGCACCTCATCGAGATCGGCCCCGGCTCCGGCAGCGAGGGCGGCACCGTCGTCGCCACCGGCACCGTCGCCGAGCTCGACCGCAACCCCGACTCCCGCATCGGCCGCTACCTCACCGGCCGCGAGCAGGCGCGGGTGCGCACCGCCGCACCCGAGGCCGCGATGTTCGAGCACGGCACGATCGCCCTGCGCACCGCGCCCGTCCACACCGTGCACGCCCTCGACGTCGCCGTCCCGCGCGGCCGGCTCACCGTCGTCACCGGCGTCTCCGGATCGGGCAAGAGCACGCTCGTGCTCGACAGCCTCGTGCCCGCGCTCCGGGCGGAGGACGACCGCGCCCGGCCCGCGCACGTGCTCGACATCGACCCCGGAGGCATCGAACGGGTCAACGTCGTGGACGCCACCCCGATCGGCATCAACGTCCGCTCCACCGTCGCCACCTACAGCGGCGTGCTCGACGACCTCCGCCGCGCCTACGCGCGCCTCGACTCCGCCCGGGCCGACGGCCTGGGAGCCGGGGACTTCTCGTACAACACCGGCTCCCTGCGCTGCCCGCGCTGCGAGGGCACGGGCGAGATCACGCTCGACGTGCAGTTCCTGCCCGACGTGGACATCCCCTGCACCGAGTGCGGCGGCCGCCGCTACGGCCCCGACGCGGATGCGCACCGCCGCCCCTCGGCGACGGGGGAGGGCGCGCTCTCGCTGCCCGCCCTGCTCGCCCTCACCGTGGCCGAGGCTATCCCGCACGTGGACGACATGCGCAAGGTGCGCTCGCGGCTGCACGCGCTCCGCGACGTCGGGCTCGGCTACCTCACGCTCGGCGAGGCCACGCCCGCGCTCTCCGGCGGCGAGGCGCAGCGCCTCAAGCTCGCCGCCGAGCTCGGCAAGGCGCAGACGCGCACGCTGTTCGTCTTCGACGAGCCCACCGTCGGCCTGCACCCCGACGACGTGCGCGTGCTCGTACGGGTCTTCCAGCGGCTGCTCGATCAGGGCGGCACCGTGCTCGTCATCGAGCACGACCTCGACATGATCGCGAACGCCGATCACCTCATCGACATGGGCCCCGGCGGCGGCGCGGAGGGCGGGCGCATCGTCGCCACCGGCACGCCCTCGCGCATCGCGCGGAATGCCGCAAGCATCACGGGGCGGTATCTCGCGGATGAGGCGGGATGAGTCGCGGCGGGTATCCTCCGTCGCACGAGAGAGCCAAACCGCTTGCCCGGGGCCGCGGCCTCGGTCACACTCGGAGGCACGGACCGGATGCCGGGCGATGGGGCCCGGACGATCGGCCGTCCAGGATGAGCAACGGGGTTCGTCGGCGCAGGCCCGACGCGTCCCCTTCGGAGAAGGAGCACGGACCATGCGCCGTCGTCTAGCCGCTGTCGCCGCCCTCGCCGCCATGAGCCTCGCCCTCGCCGGCTGCGGGGCCGAGGACGAGGCGCCCGAGGAGGACGCCGGATCCTTCGAGAACGTCGACGCCGCACCCGAGACCGGGGGCGACGCCGCCGGCAGCGACGGCACGGAGACCGGCGGCGCGGAATCGGACCAGGCCGGCGAGGGCGCGGAGCCCGCGGGAGATCTGCCGACCTACGAGCAGGCCAAGGACGCGTGGGTCGAGACGACCTCGGAAGGCGACCGGGAGTCCTGCGAGACCGGCGAGACCGAGGACATGGACGTCTACACGACCAACGACGGGGACTTCATCCGCTACCTCTGCAACGACATCCCGCGGTTCAGCTACGTGACCGGCGCGGACAACTACGCCGACAACTTCGACGCGATGACCGACTTCCTCATGGGCACCGCAGTCTTCCACGTCCCCGGCGAGATGATCATCTCGCCGACCGGCGCGAACGACGAGATGGCCTACGTCATTCAGGAGGCCTGCGGCTGCGGCGAGGTACTCGGGCCCGAGAATTGAGGCCGGGCGCGCCCGCCGTCTTCAGAGCCGTCCGAGCAGCTCCTTCCAGATCGGCCGCCACCGCTCCACGGCCTCGGCGGAGTCGAGCTTCGTGTGCACGATGCCGACCGAGGCCCTGCCCTTCGGCTTGTCGCTGATGTTCGCGGCCACTCGGCTGCCGTCCGCGAGCGGCACGCGCCAGTAGCGCCACTTCTCGGTCTGCGACGTCGAGGGCTCGCCGTCCACCGGCACGCCGCCGAACTCCTCCCGCCCGTCCACGAGCCCGAGCCAGCGGGCCAGCACCTCGTCCTTGTCGCCGGACGCGGTGCGCGAGGTCGAGAGCTGGAAGTCGCCGTCGCAGGTCTGGCCGGGCACCCGCAGCCCCGTGTGCTGCTCGTAGGCGACGGCGACGCCCTGCGCCCACCACTCGTCCTGCTCGACCCGCGGCGGCATCCGCTCCAGCGCGAGCCGCGCGATCGCGGTGTGCTTGGCCCCGCGGGCGCCGGCCTCGTCGAGCAGCGCCACCCACTCCTCCCACGGGCGGCCGGTGGCGGAGGCGATGGCTGCGGTGCTCGTCGGCTTGACCATGCGGACATTCTGCCGCGCGCACGTGCGAAAGCCATGCGAGTGCGCAGTCTCGGCGGTGCGGGCGTCGGAACGAGGGCGTTCGCGGAGGGAAAGGCGTGGCAGGATATCGATACCCCGCCAGGCCGTCGTCGATGCCGACGACCCGCACCATCGGAAGGAACACCGCCATGACCGCAGCACACGTCGGAATCGTCTGGAACCCGTCGAAGACGAGCAGGGAAGACCTGGAGGCGGCGCTCGCCGAGACCTCCGCGGGGCAGGTGTCATGGTTCGAGACGAGCGAGGACGACCCGGGCCGTGCCGCGACCCGGCGGGCGCTCGAGGCCGGCGCCGACCTCGTCCTCGCCGCCGGCGGCGACGGCACCGTCCGGGCGGTCGCCGAGCACCTCGCCGAGGTCGAGGCGAACGCCGACCTCGGCATCATCCCGCTTGGCACCGGCAACCTCCTCGCGCGCAACCTCGACGTGCCGCTCGGCGACCTCCCCGCCGCATTCGCCCGCGCCCTCGACGGCGAGCCGAAGACCATCGACATCGGCTGGGCCGAGATCGCCGTCGACGGCGGCTCGGAGCGCCACGCCTTCACCGTCATGGCCGGCTTCGGCATCGACGCCCACATGATCACCGAGACCGACGACGACCTCAAGGACAAGGCCGGCTGGCTCGCCTACGTCGAGTCCCTCGGCCGCGCCGTCTCCGCGAGCGAGATCATCGACGTCCGCCTCGAGGCCGACGGGCGCGAGGGCGCGGACGACCAGGCGCACACCCTCATCGTCGGCAACTGCGGCACCATCCAGGGCGGCATCACCATCCTGCCCGACGCGGACCCCGCCGACGGCGAGCTCGACCTGCTCGTCCTCAACGCCGAGGGCATCGGCGGCTGGGTCGACACGCTCCGCAACATGGTCTGGGACAACGGCCTCAAGCGGCTCCTCAAGCGGGACGACGAGCACGAGGAGGGCGCCGAGAGCAGCGAGAGCACCACGCACCGGCGCTTCACGCGCCTCACGATCGAGCTCGAGGAGCCGCGCGTCTTCGAGGTCGACGGCGACGACCTCGACGAGACCGCGCGCATCGAGATCAGCATCCAGCCCGCCGCCGTGCGGATCCGCTAGCAGGCCCGGGGGCGATCATGGCGCGCAGGAGGAGGTCGGGCGCGAGGACCTCGCCCGCGGCGGCCCGACGGTGGGAGGCGCACGACGGCGCGACCCTGCAGTCCTACGTGTTCGGGCGGGCCGACGCGAAGCCCGAGCGGCGCGTGCTCATCGTGTGCGGCGCCTTCCTGCCGGCGAAGGCGTACGCCCCGTTCGCCGCCGCGCTCGTCCGGCACCTCGGCGACGACTGGGGCGTCCACGTCTACGACCGGCGCGGCAAGGGGCGGTCCTCGCCCGTGGACGAGGACTACACCTTCGAGACCGAGCTGCACGACGTCGCCACGGGGCTCCGCCGCTCGGGCGCCCGGCATCTCATCGGGCACTCGCTCGGCGGCGCGATCGTGCTCCACGCGGTGCGGCGGCTGTGCGACGCCGGCGACGGGCCCGAGGGGGAGCCGCTGCGCGCACTCATCCCGCGGAGCACCACGGTCTACGACCCCGCCATCAACGTCGACGGCTCCATCGACACGTCGTGGCTGCCGCAGTTCGAGGCGCACGTGGATGCCGGACGGATCGGGCGCGCGATGGCGCTCGTCGAGCGCCACCTCGGCATGTCGCGCACGCTCTCGCACGCCCCCACCTGGATGGTCTCCGGCGTCCTCGCGCTGTCGACCCGCACCGGGCTGCGCGGCACGACCCGGCAGGCGATGCCGGCCGGCGTCGCCGAGCTCACCGCGGCCTTCCGGGAGGAGGCGCGGGCCGTCGACTTCGCGGGCCTGCCCACGCGCACGTGCCTCATGACGGGGGAGCGCAGCGCCGAGTACTTCCAGGCCACGAGCCTCGCGCTCGCGAACTCCGTGCCCGACTCGCGGCTCATCGTCTCGCCCCGGGCGCTGCACGGCTCCGTGCCCGCGGTGCGCCACCGCATCCCCGAGTCCCTCGCGCTGTGGCTGCGCGAGCGGCCGCTCGGCGACCTCGATCTCGGTCCGGATGCGCTCCGGAAGCTGCCGAAGCCGTCGAAGGGCGCATGAGCCCGCCGAACCGGCATCGCCGGGCGGATGCGCTCAGAGGCGGGAGGCCGACGGCGCCACGGCTCCAAGACGCTTTGTGACGGAGTGTGCGGGTTCATTACGCGCGTGCTGGCCATGGCGGGAGGCGCATCCATACAGTGTCCGATCAAGCAGGAACCGTACCGCTGTCCCGTGCCTGCCGACCGAAGGAGTTCCAGCATGACCGACACCACATCCACCCGGGGCCAGGAGGTCCGCGCCTCGAGCACCCCGCGCCCCATCGTGCGCGACATCACCGAGCTCATCGGCGAGACCCCGCTGCTCGAGCTGCACCGCTTCGCCGAGTCCCGCGGCGCTCACGCGCGCCTGCTCGCGAAGGTCGAGTTCACCAACCCGCTGTCGAGCGTCAAGGACCGCATCGCGTGGGCCATCATCCGGGACGCCGAGGATCGCGGCCTGCTCTACCCCGGCCGTTCGATCGTGGACATCACGAGCGGCAACACCGGCATCGCGCTCGCGGCCATCGCCGCGAGCCGCGGCTACCCCGCCAAGTTCTACCTCGGCGACAACACGAGCCCCGACAAGAAGAAGATCATCGAGTCGCTCGGCGCCGAGGTCGTCTCCGTGCCCAACAGCATCTTCATCGATCCGGAGGGCCTCGCGAAGCTCGTCGAGCAGATCGAGACGGAGAACCCGGACGCGTATTTCACGAACCAGCTCGCCAACCCCGTGAACCCGCAGGAGCACTACGCCACCACGGGCCCCGAGATCTGGCGCGACACGGAGGGAAGGATCGACTTCTTCGTCGCGGGAGTCGGCACGGGCGGCACCGTCTCGGGCGCCGGCCGCTACCTCAAGGAGCAGAACGAGAACATCCGGATCGTCGTCTCGGAGCCCGGCGACGTCTCGCTGCCCTCCGAGGAGAACCCGTACCCGGCGGAGATCGACGGCGTGCACAAGGTCGAGGGGCTCGACGACGAGCAGCTGCCGCCGAACTACGACCGCGAGATCGCCGACGAGATCCAGCAGGTGGATGCCGAGGAGGCCTACGAGAAGGCCCGCGCGGTGCTCCGCGAGGAGGGCCTGTTCGTCGGCAGCTCGGCCGGCGGCACCCTCACGGTGGCCCTCCGCCTCGCCCAGCGCCCCGAGAACGCGGGCAAGACCATCGTCGCGATCATCCCCGACACCGGCGAGCGCTACCTCTCGGCGGGCGTCTTCGGCTGACCCGCGCGGGAAATCCTGGCCACGGCCGGTCGCTTTCGGCAAGCAAAGCGACCGGCCGTGGCCAGTTTCCGGAAGCCGGAGGGGAGTCTCCGGGAGCCGGAGGGGGAGCGCGGGGCTCAGGCGGGGAGGGCGCGGGCGATCCGGTCGACGGTCTCCTCGAGGACGGCGCGGGGCGTCGCGAAGTTGAGGCGCAGGAAGCCGCGGAAGTCCCGCCCGCACTGGCGCCCGTCGGTGGCCGCGACGCCGGCCTCGCGCAGGAAGAACTGCTGCAGATCGCCCTGCACCCCGTACTCGCGCAGGTCGAGCAGCCCCAGATACGTGCCCTGCGGCGGCACGTAGCCGGCCCGCGGCAGCCGGTCGGCCACGAGCTCTCCGAGCAGATCGCGGCTGCCCTGGAGGTGCGCCACGAGCCCGTCGAGCCACTCGCGCCCCTCGTCATAGGCGGCGATGGTGGCGAACACCCCTAGATAGCCGGTCGTGTGCGAGGGCCACCGCCCCGCGCGCCGCCACGCCTTCGCATCCTCCGGATTGGTCAGCACGATCTGCGAGCACTTGAGCCCCGGGATGTTCCACCCCTTCGACGCGGACGTCGCGGTCACGGTGTGCGCGGCGGCGGTCTCGGAGAGGGATGCGTAGGGCGCGAACCCGCGGCCGTCGTAGACGATGGGCGCGTGGATCTCGTCGGCCCACACGCGCCCGCCGTAGCGGTCCACGATCTCCACGAGCGGCAGCAGCTGCTCGCGCGAGAACACGGCGCCGGTGGGGTTGGCGGGGTTCACGAGGACGAGCAGCCCCGCGCCGGCCGCGAAGGCCCGCTCGATCGCGGCGTAGTCGAACTCCCATCCGTCCGCCTCGCGCAGCAGCGGCGTCTCGACGATCTCGCGGCCGTGGTCGCGCAGGAGGGTGAAGAACGGCATGTACGCGGGCGTCGGCACGACCACCGCGGACCCCGGGCGCGAGAAGTGCTCGAGGGTGAGCTCGAGCGAGGTGAGCACCTCCGGCAGGATGCCGATCTGCGCCGATTCGAGCTCCCAGCCGTAGCGGTCGCGCGCCCAGCGCTCGAGCGCGGCGGCGGCCTCGTCCTTCTCGCCCTTGGTCGAGTACCCGAAGGCGGAGTCGCGGACGCGCGCCTCGACGGCGGCCTGCACGGCCGGCGCGGTGCCGAAGTCGCTCTCGGCGATGAACGAGCCGATGGCCTCGGGATACGCGACCCACTTCGATCCGCCCCGCGCGCGGAGATCCTCGACGGTCAATCGTTCGAAATCCTCGAAAGTCATGCCTCGAGGGTATGGCGGCGCGGGCGCCGGAGACACCGGCGGGCTGGCGGGACGTCATCCGCCGACGCATTGCGAGTCGGTTCGTCATCTCCGCGCCGACGGCGTGCGGCGCCGCCGCTGAGGCCCCGCTTTTCGGACTGTGTGCCGAAAAGCGATTCGCCCTATGCTGGTGAGGTGTGCGGCGCGAGGGCGCGCCGATGCGTCTGCGGGCCGGCGGAACCGGTGCGCGGAATCGACGTTCATCACCGGAGTAGGGACTGGAGTGGACATGAACTGGAATCGAGCACGGGACGGCGGCCGGAGCGGCCGGCTGCAGCGGTGGCTCAGGAAACTCGTCGGCGGATTCGCGGCCTCCGCGGTGGTCGCCTCGGGCCTCGTGCTCGCGGGCGGCGCGACCGCGCCGGAGCCGGCCTACGCGGCCGAGCCGCTCGTCTGCGACGGCAGCACGATCTACCTGCAGCGCGGCGGCTCCGTCGACGCCTACAACGTGCTGACGCAGCAGCGCACGCCGAACGTGATCACGGGCCTGCAGAACAACGGCCTCGGCATCAGCAACGGCGGCCAGCAGGCGTTCACCATCCAGAACACCACCGGCACGGGGGCGAAGGAGATCCGCGTCTGGGACGCGGCCACCGAGTCGGTCTCCAGCGCCACGCTCAACCCGGGCGTGGCCTCGGCCGTGCGCGGCGCGGTGAACCCCGTCAACGACCTCTACTACTTCACGGGCTACGCGAGCAACCCGCTCTACCTCGGCGCGTACGACCCGGCGACCGGGCAGGCGTTCCACGTCGCGGACATCACCGGCCTGCCGGGCGCGGCGAACGGCGACATGGCGTTCAGCGCCTCCGGCTCGCTCATCCTCGTCTCCGGGTCGACGGTCTACACGGTCGAGGAGACCGACATCCCGAGCGCGCCCCTGGCGCCGGGGGAGCCGGCGCCGCAGCTGCCGGTGAAGGCGCTCACGACCCTCGGCAGTGCCGTGGGCAACGGCATCGCCTTCGCGAACAACGG
Organism: Gulosibacter sp. 10; assembly: GCF_900163695.1. Taxonomy (GTDB): domain Bacteria; phylum Actinomycetota; class Actinomycetes; order Actinomycetales; family Microbacteriaceae; genus Gulosibacter. Next base: position 30,667 of record NZ_FUIC01000020.1, on the reverse strand, counting down.
GCTCATCTACGTCTCCACCGCGTCGCAGGTCCTCGAGATCGACCCGACCGTCGACAACCCGACGCCCCGGGTCATGCCCGGCACCGGCTCGGGGGCGTTCGGCGATCTCGCCAGCTGCGCCTACCCGAACACGATCTCGCTCCAGAAGGACCTCCCCGGAGGCCGCGCGGACGCGGACGACCAGTTCGAGCTCACGGTGTCCGGGCCCTCCTATCTCGGCGACAACGGCAGCCTCTCGGACGTGACCGAGGGCGACGAGGACGGCATCCAGAACCAGTTCGTCGGCCCGGCCTTCGTGCTGCAGGGTCACGAATTCTCACTGGAGGAGGTGGGCGCGGGCACCACCGAGCTCGGGCGCTACGACCGGTCGCTGGTCTGCATCGACGAGGCCGACGGCAGCGAGGTGCCCATCACCGAGGCCGACGGCAGGGCGCACATCACGTTCCCCACGAACCAGCTCGCCGGCGCCGACGTCGTCTGCACCTACACCAACGACGCGCTCCGGCCCGCCATCGAGCTGGTGAAGACCGCCGACACGGACGATCTCGTGGCCGGCGAGACGATCACCTACACCTTCCGGGCCACGAACACCGGCGACACCCCGCTCGAGAACGTCGAGATCACGGACGAGCTGCCGGGCCTCGCCGAGCTGCGGTACATCCGCTGGTCGGGCGCGCCCAACGACGAGGTGCCGAGCCCGCTCACCCTGCAGCCCGGCGAATGGGTCGAGGCCGAGGCGACCATCGAGGTCACCCAGGACCACGTCGACGCCGGCCAGATCGTGAACGACGCGAGCGTCGTGGGCACCCCGCCGTTCGGCCCGGACGTGACCGACGACGCGCGGCTGCCGATCCCCGGCGATGCGGCCTCGGCCATCCAGCTCGTCAAGAGCGCCGACGTCACCGACGGGATCGCCGCCGGCGACACCATCACCTACACCTTCGTGGCGACCAACACCGGCGACACCACCCTGCGCGACGTGACGATCGCCGATCCGCTCGAGGGCCTCTCCGCGCTCACCTATGGCGAATGGCCCGGGGCCGAGGGCACCCTCCGCCCCGGCGAATCCGTCGAGGCGACCGCGACGTACACCGTCACCCAGGCCGACGTCGAGGCCGGCGGGGTGACGAACACCGCCACGAGCACGGGCACGCCGCCGAGCGGCGACGCCGTGACCGATGACGACGACTGGACGATCACCGCGCCCTACGCGCCGGGCATCGCCGTCGAGAAGACCGTGGCGGAGGACCAGGCCTTCGCCCAGGCCGGCGACACCATCACCTACACCTTCGAGGTCTCGAACACCGGCAACACGACCCTCGCCGACGTGGGGATCGAGGACGCGATGCTCGCCGACGCGGGCGTCCCGATCGTCTTCGGCCCCTGGCCGGGCGAGGAGGGCGTGCTGCTCCCGGGCGAGACGGTGACCGCCACCGCGATCTACACCGTCACGCAGCAGGACGTCGACGACGGATTCGTGCACAACGCGGCGGTCTCGCACGGCACCCCGCCGGGCGACCCGGGCGATCCCGACGACCCGCGCGAGCCGGTCCCGAGCGATCCCGACGAGGTGACCGTGCCCGGCCCCGTCCCGGCGCCGAGCATCCAGCTCGAGAAGGCCGGCGTCTTCAACCCCGACGACCCGGGCAAGGAGCCCGCGGCGGGCGACCCCGTCGAATTCACCTTCACGATCACCAACGACGGCAACGTCACCCTCACCGGCATCGGGCTGAGCGACGCGATGCTCGAGAACGAGGGCATCGACCTCGAGCAGGCCGAGTGGGACTGGGGGAGCGCCGCCGAGGAGGGCGTGCTGCGGCCCGGCGAATCGGTCGAGGTGACCGTGCCCGGCTACGTGCTCGAGCAGACGGACATCGACGCCGGATCGGTGGTGAACACCGCCACCGCCGAGGGCACCCCGCCGGACCGCAAGGATCCGGAGGACCCCGGGGCACCCGGCACCCCGCAGGACCCGGTGCGCGACGAGGACGGCAACATCGTCCCGCTCGTCCAGAGCGCCGCGATCGAGCTCGTGAAGTCCGCCGAGCTCGACGTCGCCGGGGGCAGCGCGGCGGGCGACGAGGTCGCCTACACCTTCACGGTGCGGAATACCGGAAACGTCACGCTCGAGAACGTGGCGATCGCCGACGCGATGCTCGCGGAGGCGGGCGTGGAGATCACGATCCCCGAGGGCGCCTGGCCCGGCGCCCCGGGCGTGCTGCGCCCCGGCGAATCCGTCGAGGCCACCGCGGCGTACCCGCTCACGCAGGCCGACATCGACGCCGGGCGCGTCGACAACACGGCCGTCGTGATGAGCACCTCGGACGTCGAGGACCCGGAGAACCCCGGGTCCACCATCGACCCTTCCGATCAGGACGACGCCGTGGTCGAGCCCGCCGTCGAATCGGGCCTCTCGTTCGAGAAGACGAGCCGGCTGGACGCCGGCGCCGCGGTCGGCGACACGGTGACGTACACCTTCACGGCGGTCAACACGGGCAACACCACCCTCTCGGAGATCGTGATCGAGGACCCGCTGCTGGGCGGCGAGCTCGACCTCGCGAACGCCGTGTGGTCGGGCGCCGAAGGGCGCCTCGCCCCGGGCGAGACCGTGACGGTCGAGGTGCCGTACACGCTCACCCAGGCGGATGTGAACTCCGGCAACGTGCACAACGAGGCCTCGGCCACGGCCACGCCGCCGACGCCCGAGGGCGGCGAGCCGCCCGCGCCGCTGCCGCCGGTCGAGGACGACACCGACACCCCGCTGCCCGCCGCTCCCGCGATCGAGCTGGTGAAGACCGGCGAGGTCGCGGAAGGCGCCGTCGCGGGCGACGTGGTCGAGTACACCTTCCTCGTCACCAACACCGGCAACGTCACGCTCACCGACGTCGACATCGCGGACGAGCTCGAGGGGCTCTCCCCGCTGCAGTTCGCGTGGCCCGGCGAGCCCGGCGTACTCGAGCCCGGCCAGTCGGTCGAGGCCACGGCCGCCTACACGCTCACCCAGGAGGACGTCGACAACGGGCTCGTGGAGAACGCCGCGAGCGCCGAGGGCACCCCGCCCTCGGGCGACCCGGTCGGGGACGACGATACGGTCCGGACCCCGATCGATCGGGACGCCGCGATCGAGGTCGTGAAGGACGGCTCGCTCGACGGCGCCGCCGAGCCGGGCCAGACCATCACCTACACCTTCACCGTGACCAACCGCGGCACCGTGACCCTCACCGACGTGACCCTCGTCGACGCGATGCTCGCCGAGGCGGGAGTCGCGCTCGAGATCCCGGACGACGCCTGGCCGAACGAGCCCGGCGTGCTCGCCCCGGGCGAATCGGTGCGGGCCACGGCCGCCTACACGGTCACGCAGGAGGACGTCGACGGCGGCGGCGTCGTCAACGTCGCCGAGGCCGAGGGCACCCCGCCGACCCCGCTCGACCCCGACACGGGCGAGCCCGGCGACCCGCAGGACCCGGTCGGCGACGACTCGCCGCACGTCGTGCCCCTGCCCCCGGGCCCCGCGCTGCAGCTCGTCAAGACCGGCGAGGCGCAGGGCGAGGCGCAGGTCGGGGAGACCGTCGAGTTCTCCTTCGTCGTCACCAACATCGGCAACGTGACGCTGCAGGACGTCTCGATCTCGGACGAGCTCGAGGGGCTCTCGGACCTCGCCTACGACTGGCCGGGCGAGGCCGGGGTGCTGGCGCCGGGCGAATCCGCGATGGCGACGGCGACGTACACGCTCACGCAGGCGGATGTGGACCGCGGCGAGGTCGTCAACTCGGCCCGCGCCGAGGGGACGCCGCCGGGCGGCGACCCGGTGGGCGATGACGACACCGTCACGACCCCGCTGCCGCCCTCCCCGGGGATCCAGCTCGAGAAGACCGGCGAGGTCACGGGCGGCGGCGCCGTCGGCGACCGCATCGAGTACACCTTCACCGCGACGAACACCGGCAACGTCACGCTCGAGGGCGTCGAGATCGTCGACGAGATGGCCGGCGTCTCGGCGCTCGAGTACCGCTGGCCCGGCACGCCCGGCGTGCTCGCGCCCGGGCAGTCGGCGACGGCGACCGCGACGTACACGCTCACCGAGGCGGACGTGCGCGCCCAGTCGGTCACCAACCACGCGACCGTCATCGGCATCCCGCCCGCCGGCGGCGACCCGGTGACCGACGGGGACGACGCGAAGGTGCCCGTGGGCGACCTCGCCAAGACCGGCGACACCCTGCCCTGGCTCATCGTGGCCATCGCCGCAGGCCTGCTGCTGATCGGCGGCGCGCTCGCGATCATGGCCCGAGCCCGGAAGAACCGCCGCTGATGCGGGGCCGCCGGGAACGCCGGATCGCGGGGCTCGCGCTCCTGCCGGCCGCCTGCCTCGCCCTCGCCGCCTGCGCGGCCGAGGGCGGGGCAGACGGCCCCGACGCGACCGGCGCGCAGGACGTCGTGGACATCACCGAGCAGCAGGGCTCGGTGGAGGAGTTCGTCGGCGCGCTCGAGGATGCGGAGACCGACCGCTGCGAGGCCGCCGAGGGCGGCTGGATCGGCGAGGGCACGGTGACCAACCCCACCGGCGCCGCGCAGAGCTACCGCCTCTACGTCGCCTTCACCGAGAACGGCGACACCCGCGGCCTCGTGCAGGTCGACGTCGAATCCGTGCCGGCGGGGGAGTCCGCGCCCTGGCGCGCCGAGGCCGACCTGTCCGGCGACGGGCTGCAGTGCGTCCTGCGCGTCGAGCGGTTCGACCCGCAGTAGCGCGGATCGCGGGGCGCCCGGCATCGCGCCGGGGCGCCCCGGCGCGTCTCTGCGCGTCCCGGCGGAGAGGAGCGGGCGGCGGGGGAGTACTGTGGCGCCATGGCAGACGCGTACACCCACGGACATCACGCGAGCGTGCTGCGCTCGCACACCTGGCGCACGGCGGAGAACTCCGCGGCGTACCTCCTCCCGCGGCTCCGGCCGGGGATGCGGGTGCTCGACGTGGGCTCCGGGCCCGGCACGATCACGGCCGACCTCGCGTCGCGGGTCGCGCCCGGCCCGGTCGTGGGCGTGGACGCCTCCGAGGAGATCGTGGTCGAGGCGCGGCGGGACGCCGAGCCGCTCGGGCTCGGGAACCTGCGGTTCGAGACCGGCGACGCCTACGCCCTCGGCTTCGCGGACGGCGCGTTCGACGTCGTGCACGCGCACCAGGTGCTGCAGCACGTCGCGGATCCGGTGGGGATGCTCCGCGAGATGCGCCGGGTCGCGGCGCCCGGCGGCACGGTCGCGGTCCGCGAGGTGGACTACGAGGGGACCATATGGTCGCCCGGGCATCCCGAGCTCGACGAGTGGATCGCGCTGTACGTGCGGGTGCACCGCGGCACGAGCGGGGAGCCCTCCGCCGGTCGCCGCCTCAAGGGCTGGGCGAGCGCGGCGGGCTTCGAGCGCGTCGAGTGCTCCGCCTCCGTGTGGCTGTTCGAGGACGAGCGGGATCGCGCGTGGTGGGGCGGCATGTGGGCCGAGCGGGTGCTCGCCTCCGCCTTCGCGGACAAGGCCGAGGCCCTCGGGCTCGCGGACCGGGCCGCGCTCAAGCGGATCTCCGAGGGGTGGCGGCGCTGGGCGCAGGACCCCGACGGCTGGCTCCTCATGCCGCACGCCGAGATCCTCGCCACCGCCTAACCGCCTGACCGTCTGACAGCCTGACGACCTGGAGGCGCGACGCCCCGACCGGCCGCGAGCGCGGGGCGGCCCGGCGCGGGCGCCCGGTCAGGGCACGACGACGAGGACGGAGTCGGCGGCGCCGGCCGCGCACTGCTCCGGGATGCCGTCGATCTCGTCCTGCGGGACCTCGACGGCCGAGACCTGGATGCGCTCGCCCGCGTACGCGGTGCCGAGCGCCTCGGCGGTCACGGAGGGCCGCTCGCCGCTCGTGACGAACTCGGCGTCCGCGGGGAAGACGAGCAGCTGCGGGCGGTCGCGGTCCTTGTAGGCGAAGCAGTCGCCGGGGCCGGTGATGAGCCTGCCGTCGAAGGACTGCGCGGTCCCGGCCGGCGCGTCGCCGGTGGTCAGGCCGATCGGGCCGTCGCCCTCGGCGGTCACGGTCAGCGGTCCGGCGCCGGGCTCGTCCGCGGGCGCCTCGGATTCCGAGGGCGCGGCGCCGTCGTCCTGCTCGGCGGCATCCTGCGCCGCGTCGTCCGGTGCGGGCGAATCCTGCGCCGTGGCGTCGGAAGCGGCATCGGGCGCGGCGTCGTCCTGCGGCGCCTCGGCCGCATCCGCACCGCACGCGGTCAGGCCGAGCGCGAGGGCGAGCGCCGCGGCGACGGCGCCGATGGGACGTGCGTGCTTCACCATGATCCTCCTCGGTGTCCGGGGCGCGGGCCCCCGGAGCGGGCAAAACGACCATTAGATCACTTCGCCGCAGGCGGCTCAACCGCGCCCGGTGCCGGGACCTGGCGGTCCCGCGCCCGTATCCTGGAAGGGCACGGGACGGAGGAGGGGCGCTGACATGGGCGGGTTCGCCATCGGCACGACGATCTACGTCGTCATCGAGTACATCGTGAAGATCCTCGCGATCGGCATCGTGCCCGAGAACCGCCGGCCCTCGTCCTCGACGGCGTGGCTGCTGCTCATCCTCTTCCTCCCGATCGTCGGGGTGCCGCTGTTCCTCATTATCGGCAGCCCGTACATCAACGCCCGCCGGGCACGCATCCAGGCCCAGGCGAACGACCTGCTCCAGCAGGGCACGAGCAACCTGCCCGACGTCCCCGAGTCGGTCGACCCGCCCGCCGATCTCCGCGGCATCGTGGACCTCTCGCGGGCGCTCACCGGGCTGCCCATGGTCACGGGCACGAACCACGGCGTGCTCATGGACTACGAGGCGAGCATCCGCCGCATGACCGAGCTCGTCGAGGGCGCGTCCGAGACGGTGCACGTCGAGATCTACATCATGGCCCGCGACGGGACCACCGAGCCCTTCTTCGCCGCGCTCGAGGCGGCGGTGCGGCGCGGCGTGAAGGTTCGCGTGCTGCTCGACCACCTCGGCTCGCGCAAGTATCCGGGATTCCACGAGTTCCTCAAGGGCATGACGGCCGCCGGCATCGAATGGCACCTCATGCTGCCGTTCCTGCCGCTCCAGGGCCGGATGCGGCGGATCGACCTGCGCAACCACCGCAAGCTCCTGGTCGTCGACGGCCAGGTCGCGGTGATGGGGTCGCAGAACCTCATCGACTCGGCCTACGGCAAGCCCGGCAACGCGAAGATCGGCCGCCGCTGGAACGACATCTCGATCGAGCTCGCCGGCGAGATCGTCTCCTCGCTCGAGGCCGTGTTCGCGGTGGACTGGTACAGCGAATCGGGCGAGACCGTGGAGATGCACGCGTACCGGAACGCGGACGAGGACGCCTCGGGCGGCTCCGGCCTCATCCCCGCCCCGCACGGCCCGCGGCCCCAGGTGGGCGCCGCGGTGAACGCGGTGCAGCTCATCCCCTCGGGCCCGGGGTTCCGCACCGATCCGAACCTGCGCGCCTTCACCTCGCTCATGTACATGGCCCGCGAGCGGCTCGCGATCGTGAGCCCCTACTTCGTGCCCGACGAGTCGCTCATGGCCGCGATCCTCACCGCCGCCTACCGCGGCGTGCGCGTCGAGCTGTACGTGAGCGAGGAGGCCGACCAGTTCGTCGTCGACCGCGCGCAGTCCTCCTACTACTACGCGCTGCTCGAGGCGGGCGTGCGCATCTACCGCTACCCGGCGCCCCAGGTGCTCCACACCAAGTGCTTCCTCGTGGACGAGACCTGCGCGGTGCTCGGCTCCTCGAACATGGACATGCGCTCGTTCGGCCTCAACTACGAGATCAGCCTGCTCGCGTACGGCGGCGATATCGTGACGGAGGTGCGGGACGTGATCGCCGAGTACCGGCGGCTCAGCGCCGAGCTCGACATCGACGCGTGGCAGGGCCGCTCGGTGCTCCGCCGCTACACCGAATCGGTGATGCGGCTCACCTCCGCGCTGCAGTAGCGATAGCACGGCGACCCCGGCGCCCGCGCCGCGACGGGTGTCGGGACCCTCATTACAGTGGTTGGCAGGCGCGATGACGAGGCGGAACGACGAGGGAGGGTCGATGGGCCTGAAGGCACACGAGTACAGCCTGCTGGACATGCTGAGCGGATACCGGCGGTACAGCATCCCGAACTTCCAGCGAGAGTACTCGTGGACGACGCAGGAGACGCTGCAGCTCGCGGAGGACCTGCTCGACGCGTGGCGGCGCGAGGACGAATCCTATTTCCTCGGCTCGGTCGTGGTGGTGCGCAGCGATGACGCCGAGCACTTCCAGGTGATCGACGGGCAGCAGCGGCTCACGACGCTCTCGCTCATGTTCGCGGTGCTCCGCGACCTCAACGAGAAGCCCAAGTACCGCAAGGCCATCACCGAGCTGCTCGAGACCGAGGGCAGCATCACGCGCGACATCGTCGAGAGCCCGCGCGTCCTGCTGCGCGACGTCGACCAGCCGTTCATGTTCCGCTTCGTGCAGGGCGACGACTTCCCGAGCCTGCTCGAGCTCGTGCCCGAGCAGCTGCCGACGGCCGCGCAGCGGAACATCCTCGAGAACGTGCGCGCGCTCGTGCGCCTGCTCTCCGACGAGCTCGAGCGCCGCGACCGCTGGACGTTCTTCAAGTACGTGAGCCGCCACGCCTTCATGGTGCTCGTCGAGACCGACGACTACGAGAGCGCCCACCGCATCTTCGGCGTCATGAACACCCGCGGCATGCCGCTCACGGCGGCCGATATCTTCAAGTCCCGCGTGGTCGGCGGGCTGCCCGAGCCGATGCGCGACGAGTACGCGGCCCGCTGGGAGGCGGCGATCGAGACCGCGGGCGCCGACCCGGACGAGTTCTTCCGCGAGCTGCTCGTGATCTCGAGCAAGAGCCTCGGCAGGCGGGCGCTCATCGCCGACTTCCCGAGCCAGGTGCTCGAGGGGCGGTACGAGGGCGAGCGCGGCGCGGAGTTCATCGACGAGGTCATGCTGCCCTTCGCGCAGGTCAACCGCTTCGTGCGCGGCGATGCGGCGCACGGGCACGAGCGCGTGGATCGCGCCCTCCGCAGGCTGCAGCAGTACCCCGGCGACGAATGGCGCCCGTTCGCGATGTGGGCGCTGCGCACGGTGGAGCAGCCGGACGAGCTCGCGGGCGTCCTCGAGGGGCTCGAGCGGATCACCGGAGTGGGCGTCACCGCCGGGCTCTCCAGGCAGGCCCGCGAGCAGCAGGCGATCGCCCTGCTGCGCGCCGCCGAGACCGCGGTGCGGGAGCTCGGCGCCCTCGACCCCGAGCGCCTCGCGGCCATCGACGACCAGACGCGCAAGAAGGCGATCCAGCACCTCAAGGGCGAGGTGAAGAAGGGGCGGCTGCCGCTCATCTGGCTCACGCGGGCGCACGAGCGGCTCACCGGGCAGTTCATCGACACCCGCCGCGGGATCGCGATCATGTCGCTGCTGCCGGTCGGCGCCGAGCGGCTCGGGCGCTGGGGCGTGGATCCCGCCCTCGCCGAGTTCTGGCGGCCGCGGCTCGGGGCGATGCTCCTCACCCGGGAGCGCCGGCGCCGAGGCCCCGGCGACGCCTCGTTCGAGGCGTTCTCCGCCCGGCTGGTCCCCGCGCACGGCGACCTCGAGAGCGCCGCCACGGCGGTGCGCCGGCCCGGGCAGCGCTGGGATGCGCGGGTGCTGCAGGCGCGGCAGGACGAGCTGGTCGTCGCGCTCGCGGAATTCTGGGGCATCCGCTTCGACTCCGAGGGCGTCGACCTCACGCGCCTCAGCGAGAGCCGGCTGCTCAGCGCGGCCGGCGGGATCGGCGATTTCCGGTCGCGGCGCATCCGCCTGCGCGACGTCATGGAGGTCGGGCTCGTCGACCCGGGCGATGTGTTCGTGTGGGTGCGGCGCAAGCGCGGCGAGACCTTCCGCATCGCCGTCACCGAGGACCACCGCTTCGAGCTGCCCGACGGCCGGCTCGTGGACTCGCCCTCGGCGGCGGTGGCAGGCGTCTCGGATGCGAGCGCGCAGGGCCTCGACGTGTGGGTGCGCGAGTCGGACGGCCGCACCCTCCGCGACCTCTGGGACGTCTACCGCCGCCGCTTCTCGGCGGGCGATCGGAGCTGAGGATGAGCGAGTTCTGGCAGGGCGCGCGCACGCTGTTCCGCGGATTCGGCTGGTGGCGGGCCAGCCCCGGCCTCATGGCGCTCGGCCTCGTGCCCGCCGCGATCGTCGCGCTGCTGGGCGCGACCGCGCTCGTGATCTGGGGCGCCTCGCTGCCCGGGCTCGTCGAGCACCTCACGCCCTGGGCGCAGGACTGGGCGGCCTGGGCCGCCGTCATCGTGCGCATCGCGATCGGCGCGGCGCTGTTCGGCGGCGGCGTGGTGCTGCTCGTGTTCACGTTCACGGCGCTCACGCTGATGGTGGGGGAGCCCTTCTACCAGCGCATCTGGAAGGACGTGGAGGCGAAGCGGCTGGGCGCCGTGCCCGATGCGCGGTACAGCGCCTGGACGTCGATCGGCGATGCGCTCGTGCTGCTGCTCAAGGGCATCGGCATCGCCCTGCTCACGATGCTGCTCGGACTCGTGCCCGTCCTGGGCGGATTCGCGGCGGCCGTGCTGGGCACCGTGCTCGGCGGCCTCGTGCTCGCCGACGAGCTCACCTCGCGCGCGTTCACCGCCCGCGGGTTCGAGGCCGGCGACCGCACGCGGCTGCGCAGGCGGTTCCGCGGCCGCACGCTCGGCTTCGGCGTGGCCACGAGCCTGTGCTTCCTCGTGCCGCTCGGCGCGGTGCTGACGATGCCCGCCGCGGTGGTGGGCAGCACGCTGCTCGTGCAGGACATGCTGGGGCGCGCGCCGGATCCTCGCGGGACGGCCGCCTGAGCGGTCCCCGGCGACGTGCGCCGCGTTCCGGGCTCAGAGGATCTCGGAGAACTGCTCCTTGACGGGCACGAGGTGCGTCCAGGTCTCCGCGCGCGCGATCCGCGGATGCGCGCGGATCCGCTCGAGGCACGCGTGCGCGCCCTCGGCCCCGCGGGCCTTGAGGTGGACGATCGCGTCGAAGCGGCCGATCGTCGACACCACGAACTCCACCTCGGGGGCCTCGCGGATGCCCTGCAGGGCCGCGTCGGCCTCCTCCGCGAGGTTGAGTCCCGCGGTCACCCCGAGCACGCGCCCGAAGCGGCCCCCGCGCTCCATGACGACGATGCGGGCCGCGCCGGCGTCGAGGATGCGGTGCACCCGGGTGCGCGCGGCGGAGGGCGACAGGCCCGCTTCGACCGCGAGCTCCTGCCAGGACATCCGGCCGTCCCGGCCGAGCGCGCGGATGAGGCGGCCGTCGCGCTCGTCGAGCTCGATCCGCTGCACGGGCAGGTGGTGCACGTAGCTCTTCAGCACGCGGGCGTAGAGGAGCGTGGAGAGGCTCGCGACGCCGGGGATCGCCCGGATGCGGGCGGTGAGCCGCGCGAGCTCGTCGTGGGTGCGCAGCCGCACCTCCATGGTGATGTCGAACGCGCCGATGACCGCGGAGACGAGCACCGCCTCCTCGACGGCGCGGAGCCGCTCGAGCAGGGGATCGATCGGGGAGTCCGCAGTGATCGCGATGGCGGCGATCACGGGCCGGTCGTCGTAGGCGGGATGCCTGGCCGCGACCACGTGCAGGTCGCCGGACTCCTGCAGCTGCCTCAGCCGGGCGGCGATCACGGCGCGGGGGAAGCCGGTCCGCCGGGCGAGTGCGAGCACCGTCGCCCGGGGCTCGTCCCGGAGCGCGGCGACGAGGGCCTCGTCGAGTCGCGCCTGTGAATCGGGCATGGGCATACCCCCTGCTGGTCGTGTGATCGGATGCGGCCCGGGCTGCGCACGGCCTCGTGCGGCGCCCCGGGTCGTCGGCGACCAGGAAATGGTACTCGGTCGCCCGGCTCGGGGATGCCGCACACGCGCGCAGGGCAGCGGGGCGTCGCCGCGCGGAGGTTCCGGGCATACCCTCGAGGGATGCACGCATCGCGGACCACGCAGGGGCGGCGGATGAGCGCCGAGGGCGTCATCCTCGCCGGCGGCGGCGCGGCGATCCTGCTGCAGCTCGCGCACCCGGCCGTCGCCGCCGGGGTCGCGAGGCACAGCGATTTCGCCGGCGCGCCCATCCGCCGGCTGCTCGGCACGCTCGATTACGTGACCGCGGCGGTGCACGGCACCGACGCCGACCGGGGGCTCGTGCGCGACCGGGTGAACCGGGCGCACGGCTTCGTCCGCGGCGAGGGGTACGACGCGAACGACCCCGGGCTGCAGCGCTGGGTCGCGGCGACGCTGTACGTCGCGGCGCGGGACGTGCACGAGCGGGTGTTCGGGCCGGCGAGCCCAGCCGAGGCCGAGAGCCTGCTCGCGGCATTCGAAGTCCTCGGAACCGAATTGCGGGTGCCGGAGAACAGCTGGCCCTCGAGTATCCCGGAATTCGAGGAATGGTGGCGCGCCGAACTCGACCTTCGCCGAGTCGGGGATGATGCGCGATCCGTATTCGAAGAATTGCAGCGCCCGGCCGGAGCGCCGTGGTATCTGCGAATGCTGCTGCCCCTGATCACGAGGGTTTCACTCGAACTGCTGCCGAGCCGGTTGCGCCGGGAGTTCGCCCCCGGATGGTCGAAGCGGGATCGGTTCCTCGTCGAGTTATGGTGGGCCGTCGCGATACCGCTATACCGGGTTCTTCCGAGGAGCATCCGCACCTGCCTGGTGGAAGTGCAGCTGCGCCGCCTGCGCGCATCGGCGGAATCGCCCTCCCATCGGGCGGAACGGAATTCCTGATCGCACCGCAGCAACTCTCATTCGGCACCGCATGCCGAAAAAGCGGGGAGGAACTCGGACGAGTTCCTCCCCGCTTTCGATAACGGGAGGCCGGCGTTAGTCGTTCGCCTTGTCGTAGGCCTCGATCACGGCGTGCGGGATGCGGCCGCGGTCGGCCACCTCGTAGCCGTTGGCGGCGGCCCACTTGCGGATCGCGGCGAGATCGCGCTTGGGGCCGGTGCTCGGGAGGCTCGTCTTCGTGCCGCGCTGGGCGCGGCCGCCGACGCGGCGGGCGTGGCGCACGTACTGCCCGATCTCCTCACGGATCTTGGCGGCGTTCTCGCTGCTGATGTCGAGCTCGTAGTCGACGCCGTCGAGGCCGAATTTCACGGTTTCGCCCTGACCGTCCGGCAGCACCGTGCCGTCGAGGTCATCGATGATTTGATAGACAACTTTGCGCGCCATGGGGAGCTCCTGTATCGGTGTGCGAATAGGCGGATGATGAACGATCGGGGACGGCGGTTCCAGTGATTCGGCCGGACGTCGACTTCCCACAGTGTTCAGTATGCATTACTGAATAGCAAACATAGCAATAGGAATAATCGTCAGTCCAATCCGATTCACAGGAACCGCGCCCCCGCTTTCGGCTATTCGGCGGCCAATCCCTGGGCGGGGGCGATGCGGGCCGCCCTTCCCGCGGGGCCGACTCCCGCAAGAATGCCGAGACCGAGGGCCACGCCGATCACCATCGCAATTCCGGGCCAGGGCAGCGAGATCGCGACATACTGCTCGGGGAAGGCCGCGAACGTCGCCGCAATTCCGAGCGGAATGCCGATGACCAGCGAGAATGCCGCGCCGACGAGTGCGAGCGAGACCGATTCGACCACGACCATGAGCCGGGTCCGGCCCCGGGTGAGGCCGAGCGCTCGCAGCAGCGCGATCTCGCGGCCGCGCTCCGCGACGGCGAGGGCCACCACGCTCGCGAGCCCGATCGCCGAGATGATCACGGTGAGCGCGAGCATCGCGAGCACGAACGCCGCGACCACCTGGAACACCTGCTCGTAGAGCTGGATCGTCTGCAGCGAGCCGTAGCTCTCGATCTCGGCGAACTCGCTCTCGAGGTCGTCGAGGGCGGTCATGAGCTCCGAGGCCTTGCCGTCGGCCGCCGAGAGCCAGATCTGGTCGGGCGTGAAGGTCCCGCCGAGCTGCGCCGCGGTCTCGGGGGAGACCACCGCCTCGTAGCTCATCGCGGACTGCGGCTGCACCGTATCGGCGATCGGCGAGACGCGTACGGTGAGCGGGACGGCCTCCCCGCCGGGCACCGCGAACTCGGCGGTGGTGCCGTCCACCTCCTCGCCCTCGACCGCCCAGCCGGGCACGAGCAGCTCGCCGGGGGCGATCTCGAGGTCGTTCGCCGCGAGCCAGTCGGCGGGCGCCGCGATCACCGAGTCCACGAACACCTGCGTGGAGGAGGTCTCGATCAGGCTCGAGGACGCCACGCCCGAGGAGTCGACGACCTCGAGGGCCTCGACCTCGTCGATCACCGCCTCCGGCAGCGCCGCGTCGTCGCGCGTGGCGACCACGGTGTCCACGGGGGCCTGCGAGGCGAGGCTCGCCTGCAGGCTCGCCGACGCCGACTGCAGCGCCGTGAGCATCGCGATCACGAGCGAACCGCCCAGCGCGATGGCGAGCACGACGGTGCCGGTGCGCCGCGAGGTGCGCACGAGGTTCTCGCCGGCGAGCTTCGCGACGGTGCCGCCGCCCGAGGTCATCCGCGCGATGAGGGGCATGAGCACGGTCACGAGCAGCGGGACGAGGATGATCAGGCCGAGGGCGAGCACCAGCCCCGAGGGGATGAGCAGCAGCATGTTCTGGAAGAAGCCCGAGACGAAGACCGCCGCCGCGCCGATCGCGGTGATGACGGCCCCCGTGATCCACGAGCCGAGGCGGCGCCCCTTCGACTCCCGGTCGGTCGTGGAGGAGGCCCGCAGGGCCGCCATGGGCGCGAGCCGGCTCGCGCTGCGCGCGGGAGCCCATGCCGCGAGCACCGTCACCGCCACCGTCACGCCGAGCGCGGCGATCGCCCAGCCCGCGCCGAAGCTCACGCCCGCGCCCGCGCTGCCCGCGATCGCGGCGATGCCCCAGCCGAGGCCGAATCCGACCGCGACGCCCAGCACGCCGCCGAGGAGCCCGAGCAGCAGCGCCTCCGCGAGCACGACCCGCTGGATCTGCGTGCCGGTGGCGCCGATGAGGCGCAGCAGCCCGTTCTCCCGCAGCCGCTGCGCGAGCAGCACCTGGAAGGTGTTGCGGATCACCATCGAGGCCGCCAGCAGGGCGATCGCGACGAAGATCATGAACACGGTGGCGAGCACGTCGCTGCCGCCGGCGAGGGTGTCGATCATCTCGGCGATGTACTGCGAGGAGGTGACCGCCTCCAGCCCGTCCGCCTCGAGCGCCGCCACGAGCGCGTCCTCGGCCACCCCGTCGGCCGCCTGGACGAGGATCTCGTCGCTCGACGCGAAGCCCGCGGCGGTGGCCTGATCGGCGTAGAGGTAGCCGGTGGAGCCCTCGGCGCCGTCGGGCAGCTCCACGACGCCGGAGATCACGGCGGTGGTGGCGCTCTCGGGGTCGTAGAGGCCCGTCAGCGGGAACTCGTCGCCCACGGCCAGCCCGAGGCGGTCGAGCGTGGCCTGCGAGGCCACCGCCTCGTCCGCGCCGGGCCATTCGCCCGAGGCGAGGGTCATCCAGCGCAGCGACTCGGCGTCGGGGATGCCGTAGACCTGCACGCTCTTCTCCACGCCGTCGACGCGCGCCTCCGCGAAGCCGAGCGCGTGCGGATCCGCGGCCGCGACCTCGGGGACCGCCTCGAGCTGCTCGAGCACCGGCGCGAGGTCGCCGCCGGGGACGCGCACCACCGCGTCGGCGTTGGTCACCGGCGCGGCGAGCTCCGTCTCGAGCTGCGCGTTCATGGTGCGGATGAACGTGCCGGTGGCCATGATCGCCATCGCGCTGAGGAGCGCCGCGAGCAGCACCGCGAGCACCTTGCGAGGGCTGCGGCGGATCTGCGTGCCGGCCAGGCCGAGCGCGGCGCTCATGCCCCGACCTCCGCCATGGTCGCCGCGATGGCCTCGTAGTCGGTGTCGCGCAGCTCGTGCGCGATCCTGCCGTCGACGAGGATGAGCACGCGGTCGGCGTAGGCCGCCGCGGCGGGGTCGTGGGTGACCATGATGATGGTCTGCTGCCGCTGGCGCGCCGCGTTCTGCAGGCTGCCGAGCAGCTCCCGGCCCGTGCGCAGGTCGAGCGCGCCGGTCGGCTCGTCGGCGAACACCACCGCCGGGCGGGTGATGAGCGCGCGGGCCACGGCCACGCGCTGCTGCTGGCCGCCCGAGAGCTCGTGGGGGAGGTGCTCGAGGCGGTCGAGGATGCCGAGGCGGGACGCGAGCATCTCGAGCTCGCCCTCGTCGACCCGCCCGCCCGCGAGGCGGATGGGCAGCGCGATGTTCTGCCGCGCGGTGAGGGTCGGCACGAGGTTGAAGGACTGGAAGATGAAGCCGAGGCGGTCCCGGCGCAGCAGCGTCAGGTCGCGGTCGCGCATCCCCACGATCGAGCGGCCCTCGATCGCGATGTCCCCGGCGCTCGGCGTCTCGAGCCCGGCGAGGAGGTGCATGAGCGTGGACTTGCCCGAGCCCGAAGGCCCCATGATCGCGGTGAACTCGCCGGTCGCGAACGCCGCGTCGAGGCCCGCGACGGCCTGCACCGAGGCGTCCCCCTGGCCGAAGACCTTCTCGAGGCCTCGGCAGGCGACCGCGGGCGGCGCGCCCGCGGGTCCGGTGGCGGTGGTCGGTGCTGCAGTGGTCATGATTCGCTCCTTCGATTCCGGATGACGTCACCGAATCTAGGAGTGCGGCGGGGCGCCGCACATGGTGCGATGGTGTCTCGCACCCCATACCTTCGGAGGTGCGCGCGCCCGGAGCGCGGCTCCTACGATTGGAGCCATGCAGGACAGCTTCATCGCGAGCCACGAGCGCCCCCTCCGGGTGCTGCTCATGGACGCGCTCGGCACGCTCGCGGCCTTCCCGGTCGTGTTCGTGATGCTGTTCACCTCGCCGATGGGCACGCCGCTGTCCTCGATAGCGCTGATGCTGATCGTGCTCCGCCGGGTCGCGCCGCTCACCCTGCTGTGGCTCTCCACGGTGCTCGCGGGCACGACCTACGCGCTGGTCGACGAGTTCCAGATGGTGGCCGACATGGTCGTGCTCGTGGGCGTCCACAGCGTGGCGGCCTTCGGGCCGGCTCGGATGCGCTTCTACGGCTTCGTGCCGCTCCTGCTCGCGCTCGTGCTCATGGCCGGTCAGCTGTTCTTCGGCTGGTTCCCGAACGCGGGCAGCTGGTTCGGGGGGATCATCGACCCCACGGTCGGCCCGGAGGTGTTCATCCAGTTCGTGATGATCTCCGGCGTCTGCGCCGTCGCCTTCCTCGCGGCCTGGGCGCTCGGCATGCTCCGCCGCAGCCAGTTCACCGACGTCATGCGGCAGCGCGAGCGGGCCGACCTGCTCGAGCGCGACGCCCACCGGCTCGCGGAGCTCGCGGTCACCGACGAGCGCGCCCGCATCGCCCGCGAGATGCACGACATCATCGCGCACTCCCTCGCCTCCATCCTCACGCTCGCCGAGGGCGGCCGGATGGGCACGAAGCAGCCGGGCTCCGAGTTCTCGAACCGGCTCTTCGCGAAGATCTCGGAGGCCTCGCGCTCGGCGCTCGGGGACGTGAAGCTCCTGCTCAGGCAGGTGGACTCGCCGCAGGACGAGCGCCCCACGCAGGGCGCCGGGGACATCGGCGAACTCGTCGAGACCACGCGGCTCGCCGGGCTGCCGATCGAGTTCTCCGAGCTCGGCGAGCGGCGCGAGCTGCCGAGCGGGCTCTCGCTCGCGATCTACCGCGTCGCGCAGGAGTCCATCACGAACATCCTCAAGCACGCCCCGGGCGCGCGCTGCGAGATGCGCCTCGTGTGGGATGAGGAGAAGGTCACCCTCACGACGCTCAACGAGCTGCCGGAGCCGGGCCGGGAGGCGTCGCCCGAGGCGGAGGCGGCCGCGAGCTCCGGCTCCGGCCGCGGGCTCGTGGGGATGCGCGAGCGCATGGCCATCTTCGACGGCAGCATCGACGTCACCCGGACCGGGCACGTGTTCCAGATCCAGGCGGCCTGGCCCTACCCCTGACCGCGCGCGGACGGCCTCCCGGCCTCGCGCGGCTCCCACCCCCTCTAGAGTGAAGAGTCATGAGCGAATCAACCCCCATCCGCGTCCTCATCGTCGACGACCAGTCGCTCGTGCGCGAGGGCCTCGCCCTCATCGCGGGCTCCGACCCCGTGATCGAGGTGGTCGGCAAGGCCGAGGACGGCCGGGCCGGCCTCGAGGCCGCGCTGCGGCTTCGGCCCGACATCGTGCTCATGGACGTCCGCATGCCCGTGATGGACGGGATCGAGGCCACGGGCAAGCTGCTGCAGCACGCCGCCGAGGCCGAGGACATCCGGGTGATCGCGCTCACGACCTACGACTCCGAGGACTTCGCGCTGCAGATGCTGCAGGCGGGCGCCTCGGGCTTCCTGCTCAAGGATGCGCCGGGCGAGGACCTCGTGCGGGCGATCCACACGGTGCACGCCGGCAACGCGATCATCGACCCCTCGATGACGCGCACGCTCATCGGCCGACTCGCGGCGCCCGACGCGGCCGCGCCCGGGCCGGAGGCGGCCGGCGGGAGCTCGGCCGAACGCGCCCGGCTCGTCGCGGAGCGCGACGCCAGGCTCGCCTCGCTCACCGCGCGCGAGCGCGAGGTGCTCGACCACCTCGTGCAGGGGGAGTCGAACTCGCAGATCGCGGCCGCGCTGTTCCTCGCCGAGGTCACGGTGAAGTCCCACGTCGGCAAGATCCTCGACAAGCTCGACCTCCCGGACCGCGTGCACGTCGTCATCTGGGCCTTCCAGTCGGGCTACCGGGACTAGCGGGCGCCGCCCCGCCGGGCGGCAGAGGAGGGGACGGGCATGCTCGGCGTGTTCGAGGGCTTCAGCGTCATCGGCATCATCATCGCGATCGGCGCCGTGATCGAGCGCACGGGATGGCTCGGGCCGCACGGGCGGCAGGTGCTCAACGGCCTGGCCTTCCACGTCGCGACCCCGGCGCTGCTGTTCGGGCTCATGTACGAGGCCGAGCTCTCGGTGCTGTTCAGCGATCAGTTCCTGCTGACGGCGCTCGGGATGCTCGCGATGGCGTTCGTCTACGGCCTCGTGGGCGGCCTGCGCCGCTGGGGCGTCGGCCCGACCACGATCGGGGCCATGGCCGCGAGCTACGTGAACTCCGGCAACCTCGGCATCCCGATCGCGGTGTACCTGCTCGGCGACGGCTCGCTCATCGCGCCCGTGATGCTCGTGCAGCAGCTCATCCTCTGCCCGATCATGCTCGGCATCCTCGACGTCTCCTCGGCGGCGCGGCAGGGCAGGCGGCTGCCGTGGTGGCAGCTCGTCGTGCGCCCCTTCACGAACCCCGTGGTGGTCGGCGCCCTCGCGGGGCTCCTCTGCAACGTCCTCGGGCTGCCGGTCCCCGAATTCGTGGCCGAGCCCATCGGCCTGGTCGGGGCCATGGCGGTGCCCGCCGTGCTGCTCGCCTTCGGCATGTCGCTCCGCGACAACGCCGTCCCGCTGCGCGGCGACGACCGCGCGCAGGTGCTCATCGCCACCGGGCTCAAGGCGTTCGTGCATCCGGTGCTCGTCTGGGCGCTCGGCGCCTTCGTCTTCGGCATGAGCGGCCCCGTGCTGTTCGTCGTGGTCGTCACGGCGGCGCTCCCCTCGGCGCAGAACATCTACACCTACGCGGCGACCTACCGGGTCGGGGTCTCGCTCGCGCAGGAGTCCATCCTGCTCACGACGGTGCTGTCGGTGCCGGTGATCCTGCTCGCGACGCTCCTGCTGCATCCGTGACGCCCGGGCCCCGCGCGGGCATAGACTCGGAGCGATACGAAACGAGGTCGCCCATGTCGTTCGCCGACGAAATGCTCGCCGCCAATGCGGAGTACGCCCGCACCTACCCCGGTCCGATGCCGCTGCGCCCCTCGAAGCGGGTGGCCGTGGTCGCGTGCATGGACTCGCGCCTGCGGATCTTCGGCCTGCTCGGGCTCGAGCTCGGCGAGGCGCACATCATCCGCAACGCGGGCGGCGTGATCACCGATGACATGATCCGGTCTCTCACCATCTCGCAGCGCATGCTGGGCACGCGCGAGATCGTGCTCATCCACCACACGAACTGCGGCCTCTCCACGTTCTCCGAGGACGAGTTCGACGACCTGCTGATGCACGAGACCGGCGCCCGCGCCCACTGGAAGGCCGAGTCCTTCAAGGACGTCGACGCGAGCGTGCGCGAATCGATGCGGCGCATCACGCAGTCGCCGTTCATCGAGCACAAGCAGGTGCGCGGCTTCGTGGCCGACGTCGAGACGGGTCGGCTGCGCGAGGTGCTGCCGGAATGACCGGGTACCGCCGCTTCGACAGCGAGATCGGGGAGCTCGGGCTCGAGGCCACCGAGCGCGGCATCGCGCGCGTCTGGCTGCCGGGGGACTTCCCGCTCGGATTCGCGAGCCGGCCGGGCTCGGAGGCCGAGAACGCGCTGCTCGACCGGGCTCAGCGGGAGCTCGAGGAGTACCTGCGCGGGGAGCGGCGCGAGTTCGAGGTGCCGCTCGACGGCGTGCACCGCTCGCCCGGGTTCGCGGGGGAGGTGCAGCGCGGCCTGCGCACCGTGCCGTACGGCGAGACCTGCGGCTACGGCGAGCTCGCCGACATCCTGCAGCGGCCGCGGGCGGCCCGCGCGGTGGGCAGCGCCTGCGCGAAGAATCCGCTGCCGCTGCTCACCCCGTGCCATCGCATCATCCGCGCAGACGGAAGCCCCGGCCTGTACGGCCGGGGCGTGTCGGGCGGGGGCGGCGTCGAGCTCAAGCGCGAGCTGATCGAGCTCGAGCGCCGCGCGGTGTCCCAGGCGGGCTGGTCCCGGGCGGGCTAGAGCTCGATGCCCTCGGCGCCGCCGGCGTCGAATCCGCCGTCCGCGCCGTCCTCGACCACCGCGTCGTCGAAGCCCGAGCCGTCCAGCTCCTCGCCGTCGATCCCGGCGTCGTCCGCGAGCGCATCCGCGTCGTCGGTCATGACGGAGTCGTCGAACGCGGCGTCCTCGAAGCCGAAGGCGCCCTCGTCGCCGCTCTCCTCGGGCGCGTCGTCCTCGAGCGCGGAGTGGTCGATCTCCTCGTCCGAGGCCTCCTCGGAGGCCATGCCCTCGTTCACCTCGTCGAGCCCGACCGGCGAGATCGCGTCGGCGTCGTCACCGGCCTCCTCGGCCGGGGCCGCCCCGCCGTCCTCCTCGTTGAGGTCGATGAGCTGCTCGTCCTCGGCCCCGTCCGTGCCGGACACGTCGATCCCGGCGTCCGCGGTCGACTCCTGGCCGACGCCGCCGCCCAGCTCCGTAAAATCCGGCGCGATGCTCTCGGCATCGATCGCCTCGGCGTCGGAGTTCTCCGTGCCGGCGCTCTCGGTGCCCTCGAACAGGTCGACGATGCCGTCGGCGAATCCCGGGGGCGCCTCGAAGGCCGTGGTCAGCATGCCGTCCCACTGCGCGTCCGAGAGCGCGGGGGGAGCGCCGAGGATCGGTTCCTCGGCGTTCGTGCCGGCGTCGGGGTTGGTGCTGACCATGGTCGTGGCTCCTTCTGCGGAAGAGTGTGCGTGTGGCTGCTGGTGCCGCGTGCGCGGCCGGACGACTGCCGAGAGTCATCCGGCCGCGCACGCGGCGGGACCGAATCGGTCGTGGCGGTCAGTCGATGACGCCGTCGCCGTCCATGTCGTAGGCGTCGACCGCGCCGTCGCCGTCGGTGTCGTAGGAGTCGAGTACCCCGTCGCCGTCGGTGTCGTAGGCGGACGCGTCCATGACGCCGTCGCCGTCGACGTCCACGTGCACCGCGTCGGGCATGCCGTCGCCGTCCGAGTCGGTGATGAACGAGTCCTCGATGCCGTCGCCGTCGGTGTCGTAGCCCACGGTGTCGGCGATGCCGTCGCCGTCCGTGTCGTACTCGGTGCCGCCGTAGGGGTTCTCGACCCCGCCGGTGGAGCCCGCGTCGTCGGAGTAGCCGGTGTCGTTGCTCACCGGGTCCGCGCTCGCGCCGTCCGCGGCGCCGCCGTCGACCGGCTCCGAGGAGTCGAGCACGCCGTCGCCGTCGGTGTCCACCGCGTAGGTGTCGTACACGCCGTCGCCGTCCGTGTCGATCACGGCCTCGTCGATGAGGCCGTCGCCGTCGTTGTCCACGCCGTAGGTGTCGTCGGTGCCGTCGCCGTCGAGGTCGAAGTAGCCGGCGTCGTTGACGCCGTCGCCGTCGTGGTCCTCCGTGAGCTCCGACTCCGAGTACTGCGACTCGCCGCCCGTGCCGGGGTCGCTGACGTTGGTGGTGTCGGCGTCCGCGTCCGGCGCGCTCGAGTCCGGCGCGCCCGCGCCCGATCCGCCGTCCGCCTCGACGAGGTTGCCCTGCTCGTCCGGCACATAGGTCGTGTCGAAGGAGCCGTCGTCGTCGGTGTCGACGATCACCTCGTCGGTCGTGCCGTCCTGGTCGTAGTCGTAGTCGATGAGGTCGGTCTGGCCGTCGCCGTCGCTGTCGACGTGGATCTCCTCGGGGTAGCCGTCGCCGTCGTTGTCGACGAGCGTGGTCTCCTCGTAGCCGTCGCCGTCCGCGTCGTAGCCCTCGGCGTTGCTCGAGGGGGAGTCGGTGGCGTCGGGGGCGCCCGTGTCCGGCGCGCCCGAGTCGTAGTCGACCTGGTCGGCGCCGCCGTTCGGGTCGGCGGGGTTGTCGGTCACGTCCGTGACGTTGCCGTCCTGGTCCATGGTGTAGGCCTCGTCGGCGTAGCCGTCGCCGTCGCCGTCGACCAGCACGGTGTCGAGCTCGCCGTCCCCGTCGGTGTCGAGCATGGTGGTCTCCGCGTAGCCGTCGCCGTCGGTGTCGAGCGTGGCGTAGTCGGTCAGGCCGTCGCTGTTGTTGTCCACGAGCTGGGTGTCGATCGCGCCGTCTCCGTCGGCGTCCACGGAGATGGTCTCGTTGACGCCGTTCTGGTCGAGGTCGGCTTCTTCGTTCGGCGCGTAGCTGCTGTCGGAGGTCGGCTGGTTGGTGGTCATGATCGGTCCTAACGCTTCGTGCGGGTGATTCGGTGATTGGATGCGCGGGACGGGTGGAAAGTTCCCGCCCCGCGCGATCGGCTCGGGCTACATCGAGTAGTCGGTGTCCAGCACGCCGTCGCCGTCCGTGTCCTCCGACACGGTGTCGAGGGTGCCGTCGCCGTCGGTGTCCATGTAGACGGTGTCGTACTGGCCGTCGCCGTCGGTGTCCTGGTACACGACCTCGGCCACGCCGTCGCCGTCGTAGTCGCTGCCGAGCGCGTCGAGCTGGCCGTCGCCGTCGAGGTCCACGTAGGTGGATTCGTTGACGCCGTCGCCGTCGAGGTCGAACTGGTTGCCCGTCGAGGGCGCCGCGATCTGCTCCTCGCCGCCGATCGTCTCGGTCTCGTCCATGACGCCGTCGCCGTCCGTGTCGTACATCGCCGTGTCGATCTCGCCGTCGCCGTCGGTGTCCGTCAGCTTCGTGTCGATGACGCCGTCGCCGTCGGTGTCGGCCTCGATGTAGTCGATCGTGCCGTCGAGGTCGGTGTCCAGCGCGCGGATGTCGGTGCTGCCGTCCCCGTCGATGTCCACGAGCACCTCGTCGAACCGGCCGTCGCCGTCCTGGTCGATGAAGGTCTGGTCGGTGTAGCCGTCGCCGTCCGTGTCGTAGTCGATGCGGTCGGCCTGGCCGTCGCCGTCGGTGTCGTGGCTCACGGAGGAGTCGTACTCCGGCGGCAGGAGGTCCTCGGCGTAGACGGTGCCGAAGCCCTCGCCGGAGGCGTCGGGCGCGGCCTCGGACTCGGGCGCCGGCTCGGACTCCTCGATCGTCTCGGTCTCGGATTCCTCGATCGTCTCGGTCGAGCCGTCCTCCGCGTAGAACTGCGCGTCGTCCGCGAAGCCGTCGCCGTTCGAGTCGCCGTAGGTGGCGTCGTAGACGCCGTCGCCGTCCTCGTCCACGACCGTGGTGTCGGCGTAGCCGTCGCCGTCGGTGTCGACCTGCGCGATGTTCGGCGTGCCGTCGCCGTCGGTGTCGATGTAGTTGATGTCCGAGGCCTGCTCCTCCTCGACGGGGGCCTGTTCCGCGCCCTGGTCGGTCTGCGAGGGGTCCTCGGCGATGTCTTCCTGCGGGACGCCGTCGGCGGTGTACGGCTGGAAGGGGTTGTTCGTGCTCATGGTCCTGGGTTCCTTTCAGGAGGAAGAACTGTCTCGATCTGTCGTCGGGTATTGGATGCGGGGACAGTGCGGAAAGTTCCCGCCTGCGGAGATTCCTCGGTCAGAGCTCGACCGGGGTGTCGCCGATGCCGTCGCCGTCGGTGTCCGCGGTGAAGTCGTCGATGATCCCGTCGCCGTCCGTGTCGGTGCCGAACACGTCGTAGACGCCGTCGCCGTCCGAGTCGATCGAGATGGACTCGGCGAGGCCGTCGCCGTCGAGGTCGGTGAGCAGCGAGTCGTTCACGCCGTCGCCGTCGAGGTCGATCTCGGCGGAGTCGGCCACGCCGTCGCCGTCCGTGTCGACCGTCGCCTCGCCCTCGACCATCTCGGGGTCGGAGTCGGCGGGGTCGTAGTCCACCTCGTCCACCGAGCCCGGGTCGATGTCCTCGCCCTCGGCGCCGTCTCCCTCGGAGCCCTCGCCCTGCGCGGAGTCGTCGTTCTTCGTCTCGGCGGTGCCGCCCTCCTCGCCGTCGGTGCCGACGGGCGTGCTCCCGGAGTCGTCGCCGGATTCGGGCACCGGCTCGGTCTGCGACACGTCCTCCGCGGAGGCGCCGGTCGGGTCGACCTTCGGGGCGTAGTCGCCCTCGTTCAGCGAGTAGCTGTCGTCGGCGTAGGAGTCGCCGTCGAGGTCCACGTTGGCCGTGTCGAGGTGGCCGTCGCCGTCGGTGTCGTACATCGTGGTGTCGATGATGCCGTCGCCGTCGGTGTCGACATCCGCGTAGTCCAGCGAGCCGTCGCCGTCCGTGTCGATGAAGCGGGCGTCGAGGTAGCCGTCGCCGTCGAGGTCCGTGTAGACGTTGTCGACCTGGCCGTCGCCGTCGGTGTCGAGGTGGAACTCGTCGGCCACGCCGTCGCCGTCGGTGTCGTACTCGACGACGTCGATGATGCCGTCCTCGTCGAGGTCGTAGGCCTGGCCCTGGGGCGCGTCGGTCGACTCCGCGGCCACCGACTCGGCCGAGGTGTCGACCTTCTGGTCGGACGCCTCGGCATCGGTCGTCGTGATGGGCGAGGGCAGGTCCGAGAAGTTCGAGTCGTGCGAGGTCATGATCTTCAGATCCTTTCGGGCAGACGATTGTGCTGTCGAGGGTTGGATGCGCGGGGCGGCGGGAAAGTTCCCGCCCGATCGAGATCATCCTCTAGCCGTATTCATGCGGCTCTCAGGAGGACCCCGAGCCGTTTCTTCACGGGGAGGCGATACCATCCAGGCACCCCCGCGACACCCGACTGGAGGTCCCTTGGCACGGCACGCCGATGAAGCAGTGCTGCTCGCGAACGCGAAGCAGGGCGATCGACGCGCATTCGAGGCGCTGCTGGAGCCCTACCGCGACCGCTTATGGGCCACGTGCCTGCGCACGACCGAGCATCGCGCCGACGCCGAGGACGCCCTGCAGGACGCGCTCATCGCCATCTGGCAGAACCTCCCGAAGTTCCGCGGCGAATCCTCGATCGGCACGTGGGCGTTCCGCATCGCC
The DNA here is from genome assembly GCF_900163695.1 of Gulosibacter sp. 10. Classification (GTDB taxonomy): domain Bacteria; phylum Actinomycetota; class Actinomycetes; order Actinomycetales; family Microbacteriaceae; genus Gulosibacter. The sequence continues at coordinate 5,060 of NZ_FUIC01000020.1, read as the reverse complement.
ACGAACGCGGCGCTCGCGGTCATCCGCCGGCGACGCGAGGTGACCGTGGCCGACGACGAGCAGTCCCGGTCGGTCTTCGAGCCCGAGCATCCCGCGGACGATTTCGCGCACGACCACGAGGTGCGCGACACGGTGCAGCAGGCGCTCGCCGCGCTGAGCGAGGACTTCCGCGTCGCCCTCGTGCTGCGGGAGTACGGCGACTACACGTACGAGCAGATCGCGGAGTATCAGCAGGTGCCGGTGCAGACGGTGCGCTCGCGCCTCAACCGGGCCCGCAAGCAGCTCAGGGAGGCGCTGCTCGAGCTGCAGGCGACGGTCGAGTAGCCGGAGCGGGCGCCGGGGTCAGAGCGGGTTCCGGGGTCAGAGCCCCGCCTCGAGCCCGGCGACGATGAACTCGACCTTGCGGCGCAGCCACGTGCGATAGCTCCAATCGGGCTCGTCCTGCGCGCCGACGCCCTCCACGTACTCTCGCAGCACCTCCTCGCCGCCGGCCTCCGCATCGCCGTCGCGCTGCGCGTCTGCGCCCCGGCCGTCCGCGTCCTGCCCTTCTGCATCCTGCCCTTCCGTGCCCTGCCCGTCCGTGCCCCGGCCGGCCCCGCCGTACCGCTGCGAGCCCAGATAGGCCATGTGCACGGTGTCGGCGACGAAGTCCACGGCGAAGGCGATCCGGCCGGGGCCGCCCTCGAGCCCGGCCGCGTCCAGTGCGCGGCAGAACTCGGCGAGCGGGCCGTATACGTGCTGCACGGTCTGCGGCCGGTCGATCATGGCCGCGACCATGCCCGGATTCCCGGCGTGCGCCTCCCAGAGCGCGTCCGCGAACGCCCGCAGCTGATCCTGCCAGCCCAGCGAGGGATCCGGCATGGGCACCCGCTCGATCCAGCGGCGCAGGCAGAGGTCGACGAGCGCATCCCGGCCGTCCACGACGCGGTAGAGGGCGGAGGTCGCCACGCCGAGGCGCCGCGCGACGTCGGCGAGCGTGAAGGAGCCGATGCCGATGTCGAGGGCGGCGTCGACCACCTCCTCGACCGTGAAGCGCGGCTTCGGCCCGGTCTTCTTGCCCACGCGCGCCGGGGTCGTGCGGCCCTGGCCCGAGCGGCCCTGGCCCGTGCGCTCGCGATTCGTGCGCCCGGGATCCGCGGGGTCGGACCCGGCCGGCACGAGGCGCGCGGGGGCGCCGTCGCCGCCGCCCTCGAGGTAGATCATGGCCTCATCGTATCGAGCGCGGCTTCGCGGGAGGGTTCAGCCCCGACTCGCGAGGGTCCATCCCGCGGCCGCCGCCCGGCGATCCCAGTAGCGGCGGTAGGGGCCGCCGGCGGCATGGAGGCGCTCGTGGTCGCCCTCCTCGGCGATGCCGCCGCGCTCGTCGAGCACGACGATATGGTCGGCCGAGCGGATCGTGTCGAGCTTGTGGGCGATCACCAGGAACGTCGATCCCGCGCGGAGCTCGTCCACGCTCGCGAGGACGTTCGCCTCGTTCCCGGCGTCGAGTGCCGAGGTGGCCTCGTCGAAGAGGACGATCGGCGCCCGTTTGAGGAGTGCGCGGGCGATCGACACCCGCTGGCGCTCTCCGCCCGAGAGCGAGCGGCCGCCCTCGCCAACGCGCGTCTCCCAGCCGTCGGGCAGCCGGGCGGCGATGGCGCTCACGCCCGCGCGGTCGGCGGCCTCGAGCATCTCCTCGCGCGTGGCATCGGGCCGGCCCACCCGCACGTTCGCCTCGAGGGTGTCGTCGAAGAGGTAGACGTCCTGGAACACCATCGACAGCTGCGCCATGAGCTGCTCGACCGGCATCTCGCGGATGTCCACGCCGCCGACGGAGATCGAGCCGGAGTCGACATCCCAGAACCGCGCGATCAGGCGCGCCAACGTCGTCTTGCCCGATCCGGAGGGGCCGACCACGGCGGTGACGGTGCCCGGCCGCAGCGTCATCGAGACGCCGTCCAGCACCGGCCGGTCCGGGGCATAGCCGAAGCGGACGTCGCGGATCTCGACCCCGCCGGGCTCGCCCGGCGCGACCGGGGCGTCGGGCTCGGGCAGCGGCTCCGCGTCGAGGATCTCCTCGGCCCTCTCGAGCGGGATCCTGGCCTCCTCGACGCCGAGCTGGCTCTCGCCGAGTGTGCCGATGTTCTTCGCGAAGCGCAGGAGCAGGCCCACGAAGGCGACCACGGCGGCCGCGGTCATCTGCCCCGAGGCGGCGAGCCCTCCGACCACGGCGATGATCGCGACGACCACGGCCTGCACGGAGACGCCGTTGAGCAGCACCCCGGCGGTGGAGAGCCACAGCTCGCGGAATCGGGCGCGGTCGTTCGCGGCGCGGGCGGCCTCGAGGGGCGCGAAGTCGGAGGACCGTCCGGCGGCGCGCAGCGCCGGCTGGCAGGCGGCGTACTCGACCACTCGCGAAGCCATCTCGGCGTCGGCGGGCGCGAGCGGACGGTTGGCGGCGGCGCGGATGCGGCGGGCCACGAGCATGAGGGCGAAGGCCGCCGGGAAGCTGCAGGTCAGGGTGAGGCCGAGGCGCCAGTCCCAGCACCACGACCCGATGCAGAGGGTCGCGAGGGTGGCCGCGTTGCCGACGACGAGGCTCATGGTGTGCGCGAGCGTCTGCCCCGCCGACATGAATCCGGAGGAGACGAGATGCGAGATCTCGCCCGTGCGCTTGCGGTCGAACCAGCCCAGGGGGAGCACGGAGAGCTGCTCGCCCACCGCGAGGTGGCCGCGGCGGATGAAGTCGGTGGCCGCGAGATAGCCGACGAGCGAGTCGACGTAGCGGACGACGCCGCCCAGCACGGCGAGCGCGGCGAGGATCCAGAGCCAGCCGACGAGGGACACGCCGAACGGGGCGCGCTCCTCGGGCACGGCGCTCGCGGTCACCTCGGCGGTCAGCGCGGTCGCGATCGGCAGCAGCGACAGCATCGCGAGCCCTTCGACGACGCCCATGGCGATGTTCATGCCGATCGACATGCGCAGGCGAAGCCATCCCTCCGGCGAGAGGAGCGGGCGGAACCGCGCGAGCATGAGCGGGTCGAACCGGGGCGCGCCGCGGCGCGCATCCTGCGTCGTGCGGGGCCCCTGGGGCTTCCGCACCGCGGGGGCGGGGTGCTGTTCAGGAGTGGGCACGGGAGGACTCCTCTGCTGCGGTTTCGGTTGCGGCGGTTGCGGTGGCTGCTGCGGTCGCCGCGGCGGCGGGGGTGCGGCGCATGAGCGAGCGGATCGCCTCGGCGGTGACCGAGTCGCCCGCGAGCCTCGTCGTGATGCGCCCGTCCTCGAGATGGACGAGCTGGTCGACGCCGAGGACCGATTCCGGCCGATGCGCGATGACGAGCACGGTGCGGCCGGCGACCAGCCGGTTCAGGGCGGCCTGGATCTCCGCCTCGGCGTCGGGGTCGGTGGCCGCGGTCGCCTCGTCGAGCAGCAGCACCGGCGCATCCGCGAGCAGGGCGCGGGCGATCGCGACCCGCTGCGCCTGCCCGCCCGAGAGCTTCGCATCCTCGCCGACCACCGCGTCGAGTCCGCCGGGGATGCGCTCGAGCTCGTCGAGCACGTGGGCCGCGGCCGCGGCGTCGCGGACCTCCGCCTCCGAGGCGTCGGGGCGCGCGAGGCGGATGTTGTCGCGCAGCGAGATGCGCAGCAGCTGCGGGTCCTGGAGCACGAACGAGACGGTCGAGTACAGCTCCGGACCCGACAGGGTGCGGATATCGGTGCCGTTGCAGCGCACGGCGCCCTCGTCGGGGTCGTGGAATCGCCCGAGCAGGCCGGCCAGCGTCGACTTGCCCGATCCCGAGGCGCCGATGAGCGCGGTGATGGAGCCGGGCTCGAGCCGGAGGTCGATCCCGCTCAGGGCGCGGGTGGCGCCGTAGGAGAAGCTCACGCCGTCGAACTCGACGAGCACCGAGCGGTCGCGGTCTGCGGCGGAGGACTCCGCGCCCTCGGGCATCGGCAGCTCGGGGGTGTCGAGGATCTCCGTGAGCCGCAGCGAGGCGTTGCCGGCGAGCTGATAGGCCATCGCGTTGCGGCCGATCACCTGCATGGTCATGGGGATCACGAGCGCGATGAGCGAGGTGGCCAGCACGTCCGCGACGCCCACGTATCCGCCCTGCACGAGCAGCGTGCCGCCGAGGATGTTGACGAGCAGCAGGACTGGGACCGAGACGATCGCCTCGGAGATCGACGAGATCTTGAGCAGGGGTCCGACCCACGCGAGATAGAACTCGGAGAACGCGCGGGCGGCTCGCTCGTAGCGGGCGTGGGCCCGGCCGACCTGGCCGAAGGCCTTCACGACCCCGATGCCCTCCGCGAACTCCACCGCGGTGGCGGAGACCTCGCCGAGCTTCGTATCCATCTCCGCGGTCTTCTCGCCCATGCCCCGGTAGCCGATGGCCTGGATGCCGAAGTAGACGGGGAGGGTGCCGATCGCGAGCAGGCCGAGCCGCCAGTCGATGACGAAGGCGTAGATGAGGAGTGCCAGGGGAGTGACGATGGCCACCGTGATCTCCACCGGCGCGTGGGCGACGAGGGTGTGCAGCGTCTTCGTGTCGTCCTGCACCGCCTTGCGCACGCGGCCCGAGGTGGTGTCCGAGAACCAGCTCAGGGGTGCCCGGGAGATGCGGTCGATGATGCGGTCGCGGAGGATGCCGGAGAGCTTGAGGTCGGCGAAGTGCGTCACGGCCAGGCCGATGGCGAGGAAGAACAGCTGGCCGATGAAGGCGGAGACCAGGACGGTCGTGATGTCGCGGATCTGCTCCGGATCGGCGGGGACGCCGGACTGCTCCGCCTCGACGAGTACCTCGCCGAGGCGCACCAGCGCGATGTAGGGGGCGATGGCGAGGAGACCGGAGCAGAGCCCGAGGGCTCGGCCGAGCAGCAGGCGGCCCCGGACGGGTTTGAGGAGCTCGGCGAGCGCGGCCTTGCCGGCATCGCGCTTCTGCGCATCGGATCGGGTGGTCATGCGGCTCCTCCATGACTGCGGACAGTGCAACTTAGGGTTGCCTATATGAATACTGAATGTTCGTCAGAGTTAACCACAGGGGTGGCGATGGGGCAATGGGGCGGCGGGTGTTCGGAGG
>NZ_FUIC01000037.1 GCF_900163695.1 Gulosibacter sp. 10 | reverse complement strand
CCTACACGGACAGCGACGCGCTCAACGGACTACACCCTCGTTCGAGAAGAGCCGGTATTGGGCCCACATGGATAGTTAGGCCAAGGGTTGCCATGCCAGCTGCAGCGGCTGACGCGAGGTGGAGTCGGAGTGTTTCTTCATCGAAGTTCTCCGGTGAAAGCAATGGATCCGTGGCGAGTGCGGGTGCATATGCCAGGGCGATGAACGCTTCTCGTTGAGCGTCCGTCATCTGCCGACTTAACGTCATTCCTCGCGATGCCGCGCGGTGGTTGATGACGACGTTTGCTATGGCGGTCAGCAGGTGCCAGTCGAGCCACCCTTCCGACTGGAGGCGTCTTGCGGTGCGGGTGAACTCTGCGTTGGCGAGCAAGGAAGCGAGTGTTGGGCCGATCACCGCCGGGAGCGTCTTGTAGCGATAGGCGATGTTCTCAAGGATCTTCTCGCTGTTCTTCTCGTAAGTGGAAGCGAGATTCTTCGGCCATTGCGTTGCGGGGCTGGGATTGACGAGGTCGACTGGGGCGCTCCAGCCGATGGGAAGCTCGGGGCGATCGGACATGACTTGGATCTGTTCGGCGGTGAGGAAGTCGGCTAGCTCGTCGTAGGGGCGGACGATTGCGGACTTGTGCATAAGGCCGCTAGCGAAAACGGTCTCCATGAGGGATGAGAAGTCTTGTTGCGAGAGCAGGGATTGGCTGACGAGGAAGTGCATGACGGCGCCGACAGTCTCGAGGTGCATGGCTTCGAGGTCGCAATCAGCAGCGGGGGTGAGGTGCAGCCTCCATGCTCCATCTGATGCTTGTTCGATAGAGTCGGCACCGCCCTGACCGTTGATCGCGTCGGCGTCGATCTCGATGTCCAAGTTCCCGCGGAAGAAGTGCGGATCGTGCCGAGCGAAGTCCGCAAGGACAACTTGAGCTGCGGCGATGAAACGTTCAGTGACCAGGACCGCCTCGCGAGCGTTCGGGCATCGAACCGACCAGGTCAATCCGAGCGCGCTCCAGTGATACTTGCGCTCCGGACCAACATCGCTGAAGAGCCGGCCCATCCCGGATCTGTCGGTGATCTCAGCGATTTCCTTCTCCGTAGACGTAGGGAGTTCGCTGACAGCGTCAAGCATGTCTGTGATCGCTGGCATCAGCCCGGAGGGCTCGAGGATTGACTCGAGCAGCGGCACGAGGGTTGGGCGAACCGTATGGGCAGCGCGGAGAATATGACACTGGTCTTGCAGCATGTTCATTAGCGCTGGATGACTGCTGAGGCTCATTGGATCTTCGAGGTAAGCGTGCTGGGCGAGCACACCTAGATAAAACGTGTGTGTGGCTGTCAGAGACTGGCCAGCGTGGTGGTCGCAGGTGGCAGCTACGAGTAGCCCGTCTGCCGTGTACCGGTTCAGCGAAGCGTCGGTCGCGCCACGGGCTGCGACAGCGGCGGCGAGCGCGTGTTGCTTGGCGGCGTGTGGGAGGTTCAGTTGGTAGTAGATCCTCGCTGCGAGCAGCAGCATGTTGATTCCACCCTCGATGGTGTCGCCGTGCCACCAGTTGATCTTTGCTGCGTGAATTTCGTGGAGCGCGTCGAGGAGTTGTCCCTCACCGTGGAATTGGAAGGCGCGATCAAGAGCCCGGTCGCCACGCGCTCCTTCGCCCTCTACCCGTTCTATAGCCGCGTCGAGACCGTCACGCACGTGCTCGTAATGGGGGTGCTTCGCCAGCTTTGTTGTGTATAGGCCGAAGATCTCCGCGGTGTCCTTGACCGGGAACAGCGGCGTGTCTTCGAGGATGTCGACGAGAGCGCGCAGCGCGGCCATGCCTTTGTCAATGTCGATCAGTTCGACGCTGGACATGTCTGCCGATCGGATTCGGTCAAGAAGCGCAGCCTTGGTTCCGGAGAACGGAATCACCTCACCATCCTCATGACGCAGGTCAGCTGGATACTTCTGGTGCAGCGCTAGGTATGCCTCCTGCGACAGTAGGAGCGCCCGCATGTTCGGGTAGGGGTCCGCGGCGAGTTGATCATCGATGCTCTTGACAAGGGTCTGGTGCCAGGCCTCTAGCTCGGAGCGTGAGATATCCGTGACGCCTCGGAGCATGGCTCCGTAGCCGAGATCCAGCAGCATTGTCGCGTCGCGAAGAATTCCGGGATCATCGAGTGTCTCGGGGACAAGCGAGAAGAATGCTCGTACGTGTCTGTCTGCCGGGCGCAGCGTCTTGGTGCCCCGCATCGTTGCCCACGCGATCTCGAACTGCGCGCGGATAGCTACTTCGTCACTGTCGGCATGCTCAAGAAGTGTTTCTGCGAAAGCGATCCACTCGGGCAGATCAGGCACGAGCGCCGGGTCTGTGCTTGCAGATCGGAGTCCGTCACGCAGATCGATGAGGTCTCCGAGGCTGGATGCGGGGAGTGTCCGGGCCAGCCACCGGGCGAAATCCTTCTCGTACCATTCGGGTCGCGGGGTAGAGGATGCTGGCCGTTCCGGGGCAAGCTCCGCTGGCAGGTGGAGATAGTCGACGGCGAGGTGGTACAGGTCGTGTTCGGCGAGCTCTTTAGACATCGCGAGGGCGTCCCAGATATCTAGCACGATGTCGTGATCAGCGCGTGCTTGCTCCTGAAGTTCGTGGCGCTTCCCGACGGCGACCGGCGCCAGAGTGAAGTAGACGACGCGATTGACGGTCTCACCGCGGCCGCAAATCGACTGTATGTCGGACCGGATCTTGGTCGTGACGTCAGCTTGCTGAGTCGTGCATGCGAGGACGACGTTCTCGTCTGTGGCGCCGACAATGAAGAGCGACGTCGGCCCCTCCTCATTGGTGAGGTTGGTCCAGTAGCTTTCCGCGTCACGTCCTTGGTCACCGCCGGCCGCAACGGGCCCGGTTGCTGGCATGAGGTTGGTGGCGATGCGCTTGCGAGCGAGTCCTAAGCTGATGGTTTCGAAGTCGTGGTGTGAGTTGGTCTCAGTGAGCGTGCTCAGCCCAAACCGGATGCGTCGCTCAAGTTCTGTTGGGCTGGTCATGGGCCAATCATCCCCCGGGCCACGGACACTGCGCGAGCAGGCCCCGGAAGGCTGCCTGACGCGGTCGGACTTGTGCCCGGACTCGTACGACGCGGCGATCGCGACGAGTTGCCCTGCCATGAGGTCCGTGAGCTTCGTCGGGCCAACGAGATTCTGAAGAGAGCCGAGTCTTTCTTCGGGGCGGAGCTCGACCGCCAACACCGGAAGTAGTCACGTTCATCGAAGCGAACAAGAACGACGTCGTCGGAGGCCGAGCCCCCGGAGTCGAGCCCATCTGCAAGCTGTTGCAGGTAGCTCCGAGCACGTACTACGCAGCGAGGGACCGTGCCCCGTCGGCGCGGGCGGTCAGCGACGCAGCGCTGACGCCGGAGCTGGTGACGCTATGGAACGCCAACTATTGCGTCTACGGGGTCCGCAAGCTCTGGAAGACGGCCCGGCGGGCGGGGATCATGATCGGCCGTGATCAGACGGGCCGGCTCATGCGGGCGGCGGGTATCGAAGGCGCGACCCGGTCGAAGCGGGTGAAGACGGCCAGACCCGATCCGGCCTCGGCGCGGCACCCGGACCTCGTGAAAAGTGAGTTCGCCGCGACCGCGCCGAACCGGCTCTGGGTGACCGACTTGACGTTCGTGCCGACCTGGGCGGGTGTCGCGTACGTCTGCTTCATCATCGACGCGTTCAGCAGGATGATCGTCGGCTGGCGGTGCGCGTCACACATGCGTACCGAGATGGTCCTCGACGCGATCGAAATGGCACGCTGGTCGAGAGGCCATCACACGAGCATTTGCGATGTCACAGCGACGCGGGGTCTCAATTCACGTCGATACGCTACGGCGAACGCCTCGCGGAGATCGGCGCGACCCCGTCAATCGGGACCGTCGGCGACTCATATGATAACGCCCTTGCCAAGACCCTAAACGGCTACTACAAGACCGAACTCGTCCGCGGGCTTGCCCGATCGGGGCCGTGGAAGACAGTCGAGGACCTCGAACTTGCTACCCTCGGGTGGGTCCACTGGCATAATACCCAGCGCCTCCACGGTTATCTCGGTGACGTCCCACCCGCCGAGTTCGAGAACGCGTTCTATGCTGGCCAAACCACCGCCGATCAGTTGGTGGAAATCAAATAGCGCGAGTCTCTATCAAATCCAGAGCGCTTCAGTTTGGCCACCAAGGCCTGATACTGCGCAGCAACTGCCCGGCTCTGGGGGCGCTTATGAGGAGCGTTCCGGAGCCGAGTCACTTCATCAAGCCCACTGTCCACGTGCCAGCAGAGTAGAGCGATACGATGTGGTGTGGTTGCGTGCCAGCTTGTCGATGAAGAGCTCTCTTGCCCTCTCCCTGCGTCCGAGGACCGACTGATGGAGTGCTTCCACGTCGCTGCGCGGTTTGAGGACGACTATCACGACCCGCAGAAGTTTCGGTTCAACCTCAATGCGCTCGTTACCACTATCAGTTCAGTACGCGAAATCCTCCAGAAGGAAGTCGAGAAGAGTGGGAAGGTGAGCGACTGGAACAGGCTCAGCGAGCCGTTCAAAAACGATCGATGGTTGAATGCCATCAAGCGTGCTCGAAATACCACGCTTCATCAGAAGGCGATTTTCGATGGCAGCCGAGTTGAGATCGGGCTGTACCGTGGGCGGCGGCACAAGCTTTCAATAGGTGCCAACGTGCGCGGCGATATTCACAGCAGGATACTGCTTGAGAAGTGGACGTCGAGCGATGCTGGTCAGCTCTTTCTGGACCCCGAGCACTCGGCTATTGGCGAGCAGTATGGCGTATGGCGTCGATACTATATCAAGGAACTCAGCGAAACTGAGGATGTCTTGATTGCCGTCCGACGGGGACTCATCCGTGCACATGACACGCTCGTCGTGGCACACGGTATATATGGGATTGACGCAGGTCACCTTCCCGACGAGCCGTTCCTCAGTGCGGATTCTCTCGCGAACGTGAGCGTACTCCTCGAAAGTGACATCGACCCCATGCTTCCCGCCAAATGGGGGTGGCCCGACGCCTAGCATGGTGCTTGCCTGGTGAAGACGATAGATCCTGTAGACCTTGACGTCGCCCGGTATCTTTGCCAGATAGGGAGACCACGCGAAGCCCACGATGAAGTGGCCAGATACTTGGCCTGGCAGCTCAATCAGGGCGCGGACGAAGAAGGCATCACTGTTCAGCACGTTGAACAGGTCAAGTCCGAGAGCGTTGTGGGCACAACGTACGAGGTGTGGGACTGCGTCACAACGGCCGGCCGATGGTGGGTGGTCACGCCGTCAAGCAATATGTACACGCAGGATGACTTCAAGAGCGCTGATGTGGTGCTTACCTTCCACGTCGGACTCACAGCGAGGATCCTCTCAAGGCAGGAGGCTCCTCTCGCCGCTGAAGGCGAAAGCATGTTCCCTGACGTGTGGCGTAAATGGGCAGACGCCGAGACCAAGATGCGTGATGCGATCGAGGCCGAGGATTTTCAAGCAGTCGGCATGCAGCTGCGCGAGACGATCATCGCCTTCATGAAGGCCAGCGCGCACGAGAGTCTGGTGCCTGAGGAGAGCCAAGCACCTCAAGCTTCGAACCCCGAATGGCTTCAACTGACGGCCGGAAAGATCGCCTCGGGTCCGTCGAATGCGCGCCTGCGTTTGTATCTCAAGTCGTTGGCAAAGGAGACCTGACAGTACGTCAACTGGCTCACGCATGCGGCTTGTGCGCAACGGGAAGACGGCGAGATCGCCGTCGTTGCGACAAGCCACCTTGTGGCGATGTACACCGCCGCCATGTTGCGGTTCACCCGCGGCGAGCCGATACGATGCCCTGTTTGCTCCTCATATCTCGTGCTCGCCGGACGTTGCTGGCGATGCGAGTGGATAGATGAGAACCACTCCGCACCCGATACGGAGCGCGTGAGCGAAGAGGAATTGGCAAAGCGACTCCTTGGGCCGCACATGCCAAGCTCGGACATCAGCACCTTCCTGTCACCGAGCCAGTACCGTTGGAACGGCTGATTGCGATGTCCGAGACGGAAGCCTCATCCGGCGGTGAAATGGGCTCGAGCATCTTCGAGGATCTGAGGCGACGCGCGGAGAAAGCGACCACCGAACTGTTGGCAAGTGATCTTGCCCAACTTGATCTGGAGGATCGGAACGCCTGGCTGCCGCGCATGACCTTGAAAGCGCTGGAGCAACGGAAACACGAGCTCAACGAAACATCACGCGCTGTTCTCGATAGCTGGCGTGAAGAGGAACGTCGCCGGTTTGAGCGCTGGCGCGCGTTGGCCGAAGCGGCTGACGAAACCTTCCAACGAGCGCTTCCTCCCAACTGGAACAACTCGCAAGTTGAGTTTCCGGAGACGGAGTTGGTCGAGGCTGTTCTTCTTGACGAAGGGCTGCCTCTCGCCTGGGTTCCACCGGCGGCCATCCTTGAGACGTTGCTGCGCGCCTCATCGGCGGATGAGCGACGTAAGCTACTGGAGGTCAACGCCAACGAGCTTGTGAGTGCATGTCTCAGCGAACTTGAGCGGCTAGAATCGAGCGAGACCGCGGAATGGCGTCCATTCGCGAAGGAGGCCGCAGACTCGATGCTCGCGGGCTATTGGTCGTCGGGGCAGGCTCTGGCGGCGAATGCGTTGGAGACGTTGGTTCGGCGGTTCATGTTACGAAGCGTTCAGGGCGTGACGAGCCGGAAGCTCAGGCCTGGTGGCCAGGGCGCTCCGGTGCCTAGTATCCGCGCAGTCGACGAGGTCAACGTCAAAGCTGTCCTCGCCACGCAGGGAATATGGGGCGCGTATGCCACATACCTTCCTGATGATCTCGATGGCATCCCAACGCGCTTCACCAGGCACGCATCGGCTCATGGCGTTTCCGTGAATCAATACAGCACGGTCAACGCTGTAGTTGCGCTCATGCATGTAGTTGCGCTCCTATGTCTCGTGGACGAAGGGTAACGAAGCGGTCCTAGCCTGGGTTGTGGATCTTCGCCCCAAGGTTCGGTAAAACGTGGAGACAGGAGGAACGGGTGAGTTCGGTAGGCGCAGAGCTAACCATGCATGGCATTCGCGAGGATGCGACGTTCGTCGGCCGCTACCTGAGCGCACTGCGGCGATCAGCGAACCGGTCGTTCGCGCCGCAACTCTCATTCTGCATGGGGAGCTACCTTGCTCTCTTCATCTACGAAGGGCTTCGCAAGCTCCGCTCGATCGATGAGACGCTCGCGCAAGAGCTTTCGTCGGGAGCAGAACAGATGATCGTGAGGTCGCGGCACAGCCTGAAGTTCTTCGAGGACACAAAGCGTGGCTTGGACGGGGTGCGGAGTGCTTTTGGCGAGGAGATCATTCCGGCCCACCGTGACTACTTTGTCGGCCTCTTGCGGTTCAAATGGCTGGAGCCCTTTGCCAAGGATATCGGCATATACCGATACGACGATCGAGTCATCTCTACAACGCACTCCGCTACCTTCGCTCTCGGGCTGGAAGCTCGCACGATCTCACAGGACGATGCTGGAGCACAAGTGCGGCAGTTCTCAGAGGAGTACGGGCAGTACTTCGGTCGGCTTGGTGCCCGCATCGACACGCATCAGACGTCTTTCCCAGACACACTGGATCCGATTGCGTTCTCGCAAAAAGTCGAGGATCTGCGCAGCGCGAAGTTCTATCCGGACACGTTCAACGGTGACAGCACGCCAGACCTCAACGCGGCACTGGTGCTGCTGCTCGGGCATCTGAACTTCATCACCTATGTCGTCGCTCCTGAGGGGTCAGAAGCGCCACAGAGCTACACGACGTTCAAGATTCGATTCCTTACGATCTACCAGGTGGTTCGGAGCCTCTCCATCCTCCGCGATGTACAAGCCGAGACGCTTCGACCTGACTCGCGGGCGGTGATTGACACGATCCTCCAGCATCCCGCCTCGATCAGCATCCTTCGAGATGACGTGCGACCGCTGCGGAATACGTTGATGCACTACGGGCTCGATTCCCGGCTTGACCCCTCCGCCGTCGATACCAGCGCGTTCATACGGTCACTCATCGCGGCGACGCTGGATGAGAATCAAGCTGATCAGTTCTTTGCCGACGTTGATAGTTGCATCTCGGTAGCGGCGCGATCCATGAACGACTGGTTTGGCAGGCCAACCTTACGACGGGGCCGTTGATCCACGATCCGATCACTCTGGTCGTGTCGTGATCTCGGCCGGCTGGGCATGGATGGGGCGTGAGTGACGGCAGAGGTCTGAGCCATGTGGTTCAGCGTGCGCATGCCTCGGAAGCGACGGCTGCGGAGACCCACGCCGAAGGGCGCTCCGGCGCATAAGCCCACACTTGAGCGACGAACGCTCGAGAACCGACTCGAGCGTCTAATTCGTGAAGTCGACAACGCGGATGATCCGGTTGCCATGCTGAACATGAGAATCGACGAAGAGCTAGGGAAGCTCGTCACGCGACTGGCTGGCCCGGCCCGATACCGTCCGCTACGACCACGTCGGCAGCAACGGAAAGATCAGCTTCCGCCGCGCCGGACGCATGCACCACCTAGGCGTCGGCGCCGACCACCGCGGCAAGCACTGCATCCTGATCGCCGTCGACACCGCCGCCACCGTCGTGCACCTGCCCATGGGCGAGATCATCGCGACCAACAGCATCGACCCCGCCAAGACCTACTGGCGCAACGCCATGAAGCCCCGCCCGCCGGCCGGAGGCTCCCACACGTGACCTATGACGCGGCGGAGCGAGCCCCCGACAGTAGCGGCGGCTGCTCTGCTGGGACCGTGCTGGAGGAAGTGGTGATGCGTCACCGAATACCCATCTCAGCCACCCGCCAAGACTCGCCACCAACCGGCTACACTCGGACTAAGCGAACCGCCCGGTTCCCTGTAAACACAAGGGAATCCGCGAGTTCCCGAGACGATCGGCGGAGGCCGGAAATCGACCGGATCCTTCAAGGGGTCGCCGGTTCAAATCTCGTCGGGGCGTTGACGCCTAGGCTTGCCCTCACGGTGAAACGGCAGGCGTCCTTCCTGCGTGAGATCGGCCGGGTCGACCATCAGCTATCAGCTGACACACCCCTGAAATACGCCCCCAGAACCCCCTCCGCATCCACCTCAGCCGCCCGCGCCGCCCGGTACATCAGCAGCGCATCCACCAGCGCCACCAGATTCGGCGCCTCGCGCTCCGCATCCTTCAAGCCGACCGCACGCAGAATCCGCGCCGCCGCATCGTGCAGCAGCTGCCGCACCGGCGCATCCTCCGTCAGCAGCCGCCGGAGCTCCTCATCGTTGCGGAGCTCGAACATGAGCGCGAACCGTGCCGCCTGCGCATCCTCCCGCGCGGCCATCCGCTCCAGCACCTCCACCGTGATGCGCGCCGCAGCCGAGGGAGTCAGTCGCGAGGGAATCTCCAGCCCCTCGACATCAGCCGCAGACCCGTCCGACAGACGCCGCACCACCAGCTCGAGCAGATCCCTCCGCGTGCGCGCGTAATACGACGTCGACCCCTTCGGCAGACCCGCCTCGGCATCGATCACCAGATGCGTGAGCCTCCGCATTCCCTGCCGCGCGATCAGACGAATCCCCGTATCGGCGATGAGCTCGCGCCTCGACATGCTTCTCCCTCGCTCTGGCCAGCAACTCTACGATCGTAGTAGCCTCTGTGATCATAGAGGATCGAAGCAGATCGGGAGGAACCATGTCGCATATCGCCGTCGTCGGGGGAGGGCGCTCCGGCCCCGCCATCCAACAAGCCCTGGAAGAGCGCGGCGCGCGAGTCACGATGCTCTCCCGCACCACCGGGTTCGACGTCCTCCACGACGACCTCGCCGGCCGAGTCCCCGACGCCGACGCCATCATCGAAGCCGCCGGCCGCTTCACCATCAGCCGAAGCGAGGCCACCAGCTTCTTCACCGCATCCACCCGCATGGTCGCCTCGGCCGCCAACCGGCTCGGCGTGCCGCACGTGCTGCTCTCGATCGTGAACTGCGATGCGCCATCGCTCCAGGGATACGGCTACCTCGCCGGCAAGGCCGCGCAGGAGCGCGTCGCCCGCCGGGAGAGCGAGCGACTGACCATCGTCCGATCGAGCCAGTGGTTCGAATTCGCCGAGCAGAACCTCGAACGGATGCGATTCGGCCCCATCGCCCTCGTGCCCGCCATGCTGCTGCAGCCCGTTGCGCTCGACGCCGTGGCCGCCGTCCTCGCCGACTGCGCGCTCGGACGGCGCGAAGGCGACCTGCACAACATCGTCGGCCCCGACCGGATGACGCTCTGGGAGATGACCCGGCAGCTGCCGACCGAGGGGAGCCCCAAACCCGTGCCGCTGCGCATCCCCACGCGCTACGGCCGCGCCTTCCACCAGGGCGCCTTCCTGCCGCGACGCGACTTCGAGACCCACGGGCCCCGATTCGCCGAATGGCTGCGCGGATAGCGCACGCCACGGCGACCCCCAGTCGCTCGGCGTCGAGGGGTCGGACGTGGAAAGCCGGCGCCGACAGCCCGAAGAGGGGCGCCCGCCAAAGCATGACTCACGAACTCACCGACTCAGCACCCGCGTGCTGCGGAAACGGCGCGCGGCGACCCGGATGAGCACGGCGCTCGCCGCCAGCGTCGCCACGAGGATGAGGCCGAGCGCGGGCAGCACCCAGTCCTGCAGGAAGAGCACGGAGGGCACGGCGACGAGCGCGGGCAGCAGCGCCACGAGCCGGATCGGACCGCCGTTGAGGCCGGCCCTGGTCTCCAGGCTGCTCGGATACAGCAGCGCGCCGAAGAGCGTCGCCGTCGCCGACCAGAGCCCCATCGAGAAGGGCACGACGACGACCGCTGCCGCATAGCCGAGCGAGGGCGACACCGACGCGCCGGTGCTCGCCGCGGTGATGCCCGCGGCGAGGAGGAAGGCGGCCAGCGCCACGCCCCACGCCGCGAAGGTCAGGACGAGCGCGGCCCCGAGATAGGCCGAGAACAGGCGGCGACGCGGGATCGGGCCGGCGAGCAGCACCTCGATGCCGCCGCCGGTGATGTCGTCCGCGACCACGCCCGGCAGGACGAGCGTGGCGACGATCGCGATCAGCGCGCCGAGGATGGCCGGCACCATCGTCAGCAGATACGAGGTCATCGGCAGGAACTCGCCGCGGCCGTCTCGCGCGGCGATGAGCCCGTCTGGAGCGCTCGGGACGAGGCCCGGGGTGTTCGCGAGCGTGTTCGCCCCTTCGGCGCCGAGCAGCACCAGCACGCCGAACCCCGCGCCCACGAGGGCGGCCAGCAGCACCGTCGCGGCGCCCTGCTGAATCCAGGACCGCCGGGTGAACGCCGATACGCGATACCGCGGTGCGAGCGAAGCGGTCATGAGTCGGCCTCCAGAAGCCGCAGGATCCGCGCCTCGGACACGGGCTCGCGCTCGGAATCGAGCTCCACGAGCCCTCGAGCTCCGAGGACGAGGAAGCGCCGCGCCAGGGCCAGCGCCTCTGGAACGCTGTGGGTGGAGTAGAGCACCGTGCGCCGCTCACCCCAGGCGCTCAGCAGCGCGCGGGTCCGCGCGGCGTAGACCGGGTCGAGGCCCGTCAGGGGCTCGTCGAGCACGACGAACCGCGGCTCCGTCATCGCCAGCCGCGCGAGGTCGACCCGCTGCCGCTGGCCGCGACTCAGCGCGCTCGCCTTCCGCTCGAGCAGCGCCGTGAGGTCGAACTCCCGGACGAGCCGATCCACCGAGACCGAGACGGCATCCGGGTAGGTGCGGGTCACCGTCGACCAGAACTCGAGATTCTGCCGCACCGTGAGGCTCGAGGCCAGCGCGGATTCGTGCCCGAGATAGCCGACCCTGGAGCGCACCGCCGCGCCGTCGGAGACGGGCTCGCCGAGCACCGCGCAGGTGCCGCCGAGGGGCGGAATGATGCCGCAGAGCGTGCGCATGAGCGTGGTCTTGCCGGCGCCGTTCCGGCCCAGCAGCGCAGTGATCCCCGGCCGCAGCGAGAAGTCCACCGGCCCCAGCACCTCCGTCTCCGCGTAGCCGACGACCAGCCCCGCGGCGCTCGACGTGTCCGCGGTCATCATTCGCCCTCCGCGGCCTCGGGAGCCGCGTGCGGGGGCTCGGCGGATGCGTACGCTCTCGGCATGAGGATCGTGCTGAGCGCGCGCCGGCGCCTGCCCGGGGCGGGGGAGTTGCCGAGCAGCGGCTCGAGCGCGGCCATGATCGCGCGGCCGAGCCGGTCCATCTCCTCATCATCGGCCCAGAACGCGGCCTGCGCGAAGCTCACGCGGTCGGCGTGCAGATCCGGCTCGCCGGAGTCGAGGTAATCGCCGAAATCGCGGATGAGGCCCGAGGTGAAGACCGTGAAAGCCGTGAGCAGTTCCTCGCCGCTCAGCGAGCTCAGCTCCTCCGGGGAGGGGTTCGCGAAGCCGGGGGCGAGCCGATAGGTCTTCTCGCTCGCGCCGCGCACCTGCTGCTCCTCGGCCACCTCGATCAGGTCGTGCTCGGCCAGGTGCGAGACGTGGCGGTAGAGGGTCGCGATCGGCACGTCCGCGAGCCGTTCGTGGAGCTGATGCGTCGTGAGCTCGCCTTCGCCGAGCAGCATCTGGACGATGCGGAGCCTTACGGGATGCAGAAGCGCCGAAGAAGTAGCCATGCCCTAATGTTATCAATATTGATATTGATAGCAATACGGCACTGCGGGCGACCCGAGCGGAGGAGCCGCGACCGCCCCATCCACTACGATCGCAACCACGGCAGACCGAGCCGAACCGGCGCGCACGACCGCGGCCGGCCTCGAACCTCAGGACAGGGGAGCCATGACGAGCGACGCGGGCGCATCGCCGCAGCCGAAGCGCGTGACCGGACTGCTCGCGCTGTGCGCGGCCTCCATCGCCACCCTCCTCGGCGGCTTCACCGCGCACCGCCTGCTCGCCGGTCTGGATCCCGAGGGCTTCTTCGGCGACCGGTTCTTCTTCGGCCCGCCCCTCGCGGTGCTCATGCTCGCGCTCATCGGCTCCAGCATCGCCCTCGTCGCCGCGCTCATGCGCCCGGGCGAGGCGAGCGGCGCCGTCTACCGGCGCGGCCCGTTCATCGCCCTCGCCCTCATGTGGGTCGCGATCCTCAGCATGCTCTCCGTCGCCGGGATCATCGTCGTCGAGCCGTACGCGACCTGGAGCATCGTCTTCCCCGCCCTGAGCCTCCCGTACATGGTGATCTCGGCCATCATCGCGATCCCGCTCGTGCAGATCCTCCCCGGGTGGCTGCGGCGCGCGGGGCTCCGCCGAGTCCAGGACTGAGCGGCCGCCGGGCCTCGCCCGCGCCGCGGATGAGGGCGCGGGGATGCGTCTCGTCGAGCCGCGGAGCGTCAGGGCTTCGCGGGCGGCCTCCCGCCCTCGCGCATCGCGGTCATCATGGCCGCGGCTCCTCCCAGCGCAGGGAGCCGAACGGCAGCTCCGCGGCGGCGGCCGCCGACGCCTCCGTGACGAGTCCGCGCTCGGCAAGCACGCGCACGCCGGAGTTCCGCGCGTCCACGAGCTGCCGCCGTACGGGCTCGGGCAGCTGCGCGAACGAGCGATCGACCCGGTGCAGGTCGGGCGCGCGCTTCAGGACGATGCGCTGCGCCGGCTCCTCCTCGACCGGCGCCCGCGAGCCGAGCGCGAGCACCGGCAGCACGGCG
This sequence comes from Gulosibacter sp. 10, assembly GCF_900163695.1. Lineage (GTDB taxonomy): Bacteria > Actinomycetota > Actinomycetes > Actinomycetales > Microbacteriaceae > Gulosibacter. Next base: position 80,378 of record NZ_FUIC01000037.1, on the reverse strand, counting down.
GCGGCCAGCCCCGCGGCGATCCACACCGGCAGCACCGCCGGCTCGCCGAGATCGAGCACGGCGAGGCCGCGGGAGTGCAGGGCGACGAGCGCCACGGCCGCGAAGACGATCACATAGGCCTGCAGGCCGAACAGGATGCGCTCCCGCGCGCGCCCGTCCCGGAGCCACAGCACGAGCGCGCCGAGCGGGATGAGGACGGCGACCCAGAACCCGACGATCGAGAGCGCGATCTGGGTGTCGAGATCGAGCTCCTCCGTTGAGAACCCCGTCCCGCCGTCGAGGCGCACGTCGATGCCGCTGAGGAAGCCGGCGATGCCGAGGATCGGGGAGACGAGCACGAGGATGCCGATCAGCACCGCCGCGCAGCCGCCCGGCCGCCGCGAGGACGCGGGCTCCTCGGCCCGATGCCCGCCGTCGCCGACCCTGCCCGGAGCGATACCGGCGCCGAGCGCCGTGAAGAGTGTGCGCACCGCGTTCCCCTGCGCGAGCTCGGCGCGTCGGTGCAGGTCGTCCGCCACCTCGTTGGCCGCGTGCGCCTCGCACAGCAGCGGATCGAGCTCGTCCCGAGGGGCCTCGCGTGCCCAGTCCACTGTGCGGGGAAGTTGCGGTGGTCGATCCATGCCCTCATGCTCCCGTCCCGGCAGGGCCCGGTCAACCGCCGCGCGCGCCGCCGGGGCGCCCGCGAAGATCGACCGCCTCGCGTGCGGGGCCGCCCGCCGTCGTGCAGCGGCGGCGTTCAGGAAGGAACCGCAGTCCACTCCTCGATGGCGCGGATGATCTCCGGGGCATCGGGAGCCGTGCGCGGCCGGAATCGCCTCACCCGCCCGTCGGGATGCACGAGGAATTTCTCGAAGTTCCATGCGACCCTGCCCGCCTTGCCCTCCGCATCGGGATGCGCGGTCAGCTGTCGATACACCGGGTGCGCGTTCTTCCCATTGACCCGCACCTTCTCGGTCATCGGGAAGGTCACTCCCCACGTGGTCGAGCAGTAGTCGGCGATCGCCTCGGAGGAGCGCAGCTCCTGCAGGAACTGGTTGCTGGGAAAGCCGATCACCGTGAATCCTCGTTCGGCGTAGCGCCGCTGCAACTCCTCCAGCTGCTCGTATTGCGGCGCGAGCCCGCACCGGGAGGCCACATTCACCACGAGGACGACCCGCCCATCCGCCAGTTCGCCGAACGTCGTCTGCCGACCGTCCAGCATCGTGACCGAGCTCGTATCGAGATCCGTCATATCCATTTCCTCCAACAGGCTGTTCTCGCGGCGAGGCGCCGAGAAACGCCCCTCCACGAATCAGGGCCGACCGATGCGGACATCGGGCCGATCTGAGTGCAGTCTCGCCCGAGGCCGCCACGAGCGCAAGGATGCTCGAAGCGGGCCTTGGCGCGGCGATCGGATCGTCCGGACCGCACTCATCCGATTCGGCTTCACGATGCGGATCTCGGCGAGTCCACGGCTTCGGGAACGCCGACGCCCGGGAGCGGTCATGCGTCCGGGCGCCGCTCCCGCACCGGTGCAATACGATGCTCCACGAGACGGCGGACAGCGGCTGATCCCGTGGCGAATACCATCGCCGGGACTCCCGAACCCGGGACATGGGCTGTGCGCGTCGTGAGGAGACCCCATGGCCGTTCCGCGGACCAAGAGCGAGCTGCTGCACGCGATCGAGGACGGATACGAGAAGCTCGCGGGGGACCTCGCCCGCGTCCCCGAGGAGCGAGCGCGCGAGGCGGCGCTGCCCGGTCACAAGGCCGGCACCGAAATGAGTCCTGCCGACCTGGTGTCCTACCTGATCGGCTGGAACGAACTCGTGCTCTCCTGGCACGAGCAGCGCCGTCGCGGCGTCGAGCCCGAATTTCCGGCGCCCGGGTTCGGCTGGAACGAGCTCGGCGACCTCGCCCAGCACTTCTACCGCGAGTACGCCGATCTGACCTGGCGGGAGCTGCTCGAGCGCTTCGCACGGGCCGAGAGGGGCGTCGTCGTCCTCGTCGCGGGGCTCGACGACGATGAGCTCTACGGAGCTCCCTGGTACGGCAAGTACACAGCGGGGCGGATGATCCAGCTCAACACCTCCTCGCCCTACGCCAACGCCCGCCGCCGAATCCGCGCGTGGCTGCGCGAACAGGGCGCAGGCGCATAGCCGCCGCGACGGCCGGGGCAGGCGCCGACGTCTCCGGTTCGGAGAACTCCTGCACTGCGCCGGATCTCCACCGGAACATCCCTGTCAACCGCCGCGCGCGCCGCGTCGGATGCGCGGGATAGCCTTGAGGGATGACCACCTCGCGTGCGGAGGCCGCCTATCAGCGTGCAGCGGCGGCGTTCAAGAATCCGACGCTCGACCTGCTGCACGGCCGGTACGCGCCGTTCGTCGTCGCCGCGCTCTCGCTCATCTTCACCCCGGAGCGGCCCACGGTGGCGATCTCGGACGCGCACGTCGAGGTCGGCGACGTCGCCGAAGAGCTCCGTGCCGCGGGCTACGACGAGGACGACCGCGGGCTCCCCGCCGGCACCGGCCGCGAGATCTGCCGCTACTGGGTGCGCGTGGGCTGGCTCGTGCCGCAGATCGACGACGGCGTCGAGGTCTACCGCCTCTCGGCGCAGGCCGTCGGCGCCCTCGAGATCGTCGGCCGCTCGGGCGCCGGCCGCGCGAAGGTGTCGCGCTCGCGCGTGCGCACCCTCCTCGAATCCGTGGAGCAGCTCTCGCAGCACGCCGAGACCGACCCCGAGCGGCGGATCGCGCGGCTGCGGGCCGAGCGCGACGCCATCGACGCCGAGATCGAGCGCCTCGGCAGGGGAGAGGTCGAGCCCCTCGAGGACGACCGGCTGCTCGAGGAGGCCGAGAACGTGCTGCACCTCTCGCGCGAGCTGCCCGCCGACTTCGCCCGCGTCGCCGAATCCATCAACGCGATGCAGCGCGACGTGGTCTCGGAGCTGCGCCGCGACGTGCGCCCAGCCGGCGAGGTGCTCCGCGAGTACCTCCACCGCGGGCAGCACGTCATGGAGGCCACCCCGGAGGGCCGCGCCTTCGCCGGCGCCCTAAAGCTCATCGGTGACCCCGAGCACATCGACCGCCTCACGGACCAGCTCGGCACGCTCCTCGCCCTGCCCTTCGCCCGCCACCTGCGCGTCGAGCAGCGCCGCGAGCTCGAGGCCATCGCGAAGCGCGTCGAGCAGGGCGTGCAGGAGGTGCTCACCGCGCAGCGCCGCGCCTCCCACGTCATCACCGCGCAGGTGCGCACCCACGACCCCGCCCGCGACCGCGAGGTCGACGACCTGCTGCGCAACGTCATGTCCGGCCTGCAGACGTGGATGCAGGATGCGAGGGGCAACGCCGCCGTCGAGCCGCTCCGCAGCCTCCCGACCGCGAACGTGGGGCACCTGCGGCAGTCGCTCAGCGACCCGCGGCCGCCCAGCGCGCCCGCGCCGCTGCGCCGGGACGAGGAGGCCGAGTTCCTCGACGCCGACACCCGCGCCTGGGGCGGGCCCTATTATCGGGAGCTCGAGGAGTACGTCGCCGGCCTCGGCGGCGAGCGCTTCGACCTCGCCTCGGCCTTCGAGGGCGTGGCGGAGGATGCGCGCCGCCCCGTGGACCTGCTCGGCCTGCTCGAGATCGCCCACCGCAACGGCATGGCCGAGGACGAGGGCATCTCGGTCGTGGAGGCGCGCCGCCCCGACGGCACCGTGCGCCGCTTCGCCTTCGGCGCCGTGAGCGCCCGCACCGCATCCCCGCACACCGACACCCCGGAAGAGCCGACCGCATGAACGACCAGATCGACCGCCCCGAGCCGGCCGAGCACGATCCCTTCATCGAGGCCGTCGCGATGGAGCACGACCCCGCCGAGTGCTTCGCGGGCGACCGCGGCGTGCTCGACCCCGAGGTGCGCCGCGTGCTCGTGCGCCTGCTGCAGCGCCGCTTCCTGCTCGCCGACCGCAACCGGGACGACTGGACCGTGCTCATGGAGCACCAGCAGGTGATCGAGTCCCGGCTGCACGACCTGTTCGTCCGGCTCGTGGTCGACTCCGAGCGCGGCGTCGCCTACAAGCAGCAGGTGCGCTCCGACGAGCTCGACGTGCCCATCCTGCTCCGCGACGAGGCCTACTCCCGCGCCGAGACGCTCGTGCTCGTCTACCTGCGCACGGTGTACCAGCGCGAATCCACGGCGGGGGAGCCCGCCGCGCGCGTCGACGTCGAGGAGGTCGAGCAGACCGTGCTCACCTACTTCACGGGCGCCGACGGCGACCTTGCCCGCCGCCAGCGGATGATCCGCGGCGCGCTCGCGCGGCTGCGCCAGGAGGGCATCGTGGACGAGGAGTCCGAGGGCCGCTACCGCATCAGCCCGCTCGTGGAGATCGTGCTGAGCGCCGACCGGCTCCGAGCGCTCGACGAGTGGCTGCGCGAGCAGGCCCGCACCGGCGGCGCGCTGCCGGCGGCTCCCGCGGACGGGTCGGAGGCCGCCGGAACGCCGGCCGAAGACCCCGGGGCGGCACCCGACGATCCCGGCGCCGCCTCCGACGGCCTCGACGCCGCGCCCGACGACCCCGACGACGACCCCCGAGCGGCCCCCGCCGCGACTCACCACGCCCGCGGAGGTGCCGCCCGATGACCATGCTCGACACACTCTTCGGGCTCATCCCCGCCGAATCCCGCGGGCAGCAGTGGCTCGCCGACGAGCTGCAGCTCGTCAACTGGGGCGGCTACGACGGCGCCCACCGCGTGCGCTTCTCGCCGACCGCGACGCTGCTGTGCGGCGGCTCCGGCTCGGGCAAGTCCACGCTCATGGACGCGTACATCGCGCTGATGATGCCGCACACCACGCCCTTCAACGGCGCCTCGAACGGCGGCGTCACGGGCCGCCCGCGCGGCGAGGAGCAGCGCAACATCCTCTCCTACGGCCGCGGCAAGCTCGACGAGTCGCGCACCGACGACGGCACGCAGGTGCGGGTGCTGCGCGGCGACGGCGAGGACACGTGGACCGCCGTGGCCATGACCTGGATCGACCACGACGGCTCGCGCTTCACCGCCGTGCGCGCCTGGTACCTCCCCGCCGCCGCGCGGGTGCTCGAGGACGCGGTCAAGGTGCGCGGCGTCGTGCACGGCGACTTCGACCTCGGCGCGCTCGAACGCGCCGCCGGGCAGCGGCTCTCGGACGCCGCGGTGCGCGCCGCCGGGCTCGAGACGATGCCCACCGACCGCGAGTTCCTCGCGCGCATCCACTCGGTGCTCGGCATCGGCGCCGCGGGCGCCGGCGCCAAGGCGATGAGCCTGCTCGCCAGGATCCAGGCCGGCCAGCAGATCACCACCGTGGACGAGCTCTACAAGCGGATGGTGCTCGAGGAGCCCGAGACGATGGCCACGGCGGACGCCGTGGTCGCGCACTTCGACGAGCTCGAGGGCACGCGGACGCGCATGGTCGCCGCGCAGCGGCAGGTGCGGACCCTGCTGCCCATCCGCGAGATGCGCGCGAGGATCGAGGAGGCCGGCGAACGGCTGCGGCTGCTCGACGAGATCGGCCGCTTCTCGGACCCCGGCTCGCTCGCCGCGCTGTGGCGGTCCGGGCGGCGGCTCGAACTGCTGCGCGCCGCGGAGGCCGAACTCGCGGAGCGCAAGCGCGCCGCCGACGCCGAGGTGCGGGCGCGCCTCGCGGCGGCGAACGCCGCGGAATCCGAGCGCGAAGGGCGCGTCGAGGTGCTCCGGAACTCCGGCGGCGACCGCCTCGACACCGCCGAGCGCGAGCTCGCCCAGGTCGAGCGCCGCCTCGCCGAGACGCGCGAGCAGCGCGCCCGCCTCGACGAGGGCATCGCGTGCCTCGACGAGGAGATCGGCTCCGCCCGGGAGTTCGCGGCGCTCGCGGACCGGGCGCGCGCCGCGCTCGCCGACCGCGACGCGAAGACCGCGCTGCTCGAGGCGTACTCGGAGGCGCGCGGCACCGCGCGGCGGCTCCGGCAGCGCCGCGAGGAGCTCGAGGGCGAGCGCCGGCTCGCGGAGCGGCGGGAGGACAACATCCCGGGCCGCCTGCACGAGGCCCGAGAGGAGCTGGCCCGCGCGGCGGGCATCCCGGCGGAGTCGCTGCCGTTCGTCGGCGAGCTCATCGAGGTGCGCACGGAGTTCGAGCCCTGGCGGGAGGCCTTCAACCTGGCGCTCGGCGGATTCGCGACCACGCTGCTCATCGACGCCGCGCGGCTCGACGACTTCCGCCGCGCCATCGAGGCGGTGCGCACGCCCGTGCGGCTGCGCTACGAGGGCGCCCGCACCGATCTCGCCGGTCGGCGGGACCTCGATCCGCTCCGGCTGCCGGGGCGCCTCGACTACCGCGAGGGCGAGTTCACCGGCTGGCTGCAGGAGCGCCTCGAGCAGCAGTTCGGATTCGTCTGCGTCGACGCCTCCGAGCACCTCCCGCGGCATCAGAAGGCGCTCACGATCACCGGGCAGGTCTCGCAGGGCGGCCGCGGCGCCCACGGCGGGCACGGCGGGCGCAACGTGCTCGGATTCTCGAGCCGGCGCAGGCAGGCCGAGCTCGACGCCGAGATCCGCGGCGTCGAGGCAGAGGTCGCGACCGCGGAGCGCGCCGAGGCGGAGGCCGTGGCCGAGCTCGATGCGCAGGACGCGCGGCAGACCGCCCACCGGCTCGTCGCCTCCCTCACGTGGGAGGAGGTCGACGTCGCCTCGGTCGAGCGCGAGCGGGGCCGCTGGCGGGGCATCATCGACGAGATCACGGCCGGCAGCCCCGAGATCGCGGCGCTGCAGCGGCAGATCGCCGAGCTCAAGGCGAAGACGACGCGGCTGCAGGAGGCCACCGGCCGGGCCAAGGGCGAGCAGGAGCGCGTCGCCGAGCAGTGGGCCGCCATCACCGACGCGGTCGACGAGGCCCAGATCGCGCTCGAGGAGGCCGAGGCGGCGGGGCGCGAGCTCACCGAGGCGCAGGCCGCCTATCTGCACGAGCGCTTCGCCCCGGCCGAGCACGCGGCGCAGGAGGGGCGCGCCGACCGCCTGACCCGCTTCGACGCGGCGCTCGAGCACGCCTCCAAACGGCTCGAAGAGGACCGGCGCGCCGCGCAGGACACGCTCGAGGAGCAGCGCGGGAGCCTCCGGCGCACGCTCGAGACGTTCCTCGACACGTGGCCCAACCCGAACCTGCGGGCGGACCCGGAGCACTCGCTCAAGGACTTCGAGCGCATCCTCGAGGAGCTCGAGACGAGCGGCCTGCACGAGCTCGAGGCGGAGTGGCGGAACAGCCTGCTCACGCTGTCGGGCAACGACCTCACCAACCTCGACTCGACGCTCGGCCGCTCGCTCCGCGAGATCCGCGAGCGCATCGAGCCGGTGAACCGGATCATGCAGGACCTGCCGTTCTACGACGACGAGCACCGGCTGCAGATCGCGCCGCGCGAGAACCAGTCCGAGGTGCGACGGCGGTTCCGGAAGGACCTGCGGGAGGTCCGCGCGCTCATCGACCGCGCCGAGTCCGACGCCGGGCGGGAGCAGGCGTACGAGCGCATGGCGCGGCTGATCAACCGCATCCGCCGCACCGCCCCCGACTTCGCCGACCTCGTCGACGTGCGCAACCACGTGCGCGTGAGCGCCGAGAAGATCCACGCCGAGACCGGTGCGCACGCCGCGCTCTACGACCACATCGGGGAGAAGTCGGGCGGCGAATCGCAGGAGCTCATCGCCTTCATCGTGGGCGCCGCGCTGCGCTACCAGCTCGGGGACGCCGACGCCGAGCGGCCGCGGTACGCGCCCGTCTTCCTCGATGAGGCCCTCATCAAGGCGGACGCGCACTTCACCAAGCGCGCGATCGGCGCCTGGCGCGGGCTCGGGTTCCAGCTCATCATCGGCGCCCCGAACGACAAGTACAGCGCGATCGAGCCGCACGTCGACGTCGAGTACGACATCCTCAAGGACACCCGAGGCCGCTCCTGGGCGAAGCCCAAGGTCGGCCTCGCGGAACCGCAGGGCCAGGGCGACCGAGGGAAGGCCGCCGAAGGAGCGGTCATCGGTGCTGTCGGCCCGACCGAGTGAGAAGCGCACTCTCGAATGACGGGGCATTCCCTGGATTCCGCCATAAACCATTCATTCTATTGGTAATACTGCTAGAATCATGGCAGTTTTGGAGGTATCGATGGACAAGCGCACTGCTCCGGTCAAGCGCGCCATGTCCGCGCTCGGGGAGCAGACCGCGTTCATGCGCCGGATCACGCACATGACGGCGAAGACCACGGCCGCCCGAGCCGGCGTGAGCCTGATGACGTTGCGCAAGTTCGAACGCGGCGAGAATGTGGAACTCGCCTCCGCGCTGGAGATCCTCCGTGCGGTAGGACTGCTCGAGCAGGTCGTCGAAGGCGCTGATCCGCTCAATTCCGAGCAGGGGCGGGCTCGCCTCGCCGCGTACATGCGGAAGAGCCGCTGATGAGCCCGGCCGACTACCCGATCACGGTCACACTGCAGCTCCCCGACCTTCGCGAGGTAGCGGTCGGCGTCATCTCGGAGCAGCGGGTTCCGCCGCGTCGATCACCGGTCATGACCTTCATCTACAGCGATGAATACCTCGCGGATCCGTCGGCCTACCCCTTGTCGCCGGATCTGCCCCTGACCGGCGGATTGCACACGCCGCCGGTGCATACGGACGTGTTCCTCGCCTTTCGAGACGTGCAGCCGGACCGGTGGGGCCGTCGACTCATCGAGTCGATCGAGCGCCGCAAGGCCCGAAGCGCTGGCGAGCGGTTCCGCAAGCTCACCGAGCTGGACGTCCTGATGCGTCTGGCCGACCGGACGAGGCAGGGGGCGCTCCGCTTCGGCAGCCCGGACACGGATGGCGATGACGAAACTCGCCAGGTGCTCGCCTCGACCGAATTCATACCGACGCTCGCGCGGATCGCCAGCCGCATCGAAGCCGATGAGGAACTCTCCGAAGAGGCCTTGAGCATGCTTCCGACGGGCACGGGCGCGGGCGGCGCAAGGCCGAAGTTCAACGTATCGACCGGCGACGGTGCGCTCATGCTCGCCAAGCTGCCCAGCCGTGAGGACCGATGGAACGTCGCGCTCTGGGAGGCGGCGACCGCGCAGGCTGCCGCCGATGCCGGGATCGAGACTCCGCGAATCCGCTACATGGCGGCGGACGGCGAAGGATACGGGGTGACGCTTCTCCGGCGATTCGACCGCACGGATGGGGGCGAGCGAATCGGGTATCTGAGCGGGGCCGCGGTGCTCGGGCTCGCACGGGCAGATGCATACACCTACGAGGAGCTCGCTGCGGAGGCGATGGCCGGGACCGCCGATATGGACCGTCTGGGCGAGCAGCTGTTCCGTCGGATCGCGTTCAGCGTCCTCGTCAACAACGTCGACGATCATGCACGGAACCATGGATTTCTCAGAGGGCCCGACGGATGGGATCTGTCCCCCGTCTTCGACGTCAACCCGTTCCCGGACATCACCGAGGCGACGCCGATCGACGCCCAGGACGATCCCGAAGAACGAGACCTGCGAAGGCTCCTCGAGGGGAGGGACGGCTATCGGATGACACTCGAATGCGCGCGAGCGGCGCTGGCCCAGGTCGCCGATGCCGCCGGCACGATACCGGCGCGCGCCCGTGCGCTCGGCGCGACCGAGCGCGAGATGCGGCTCTTCGCCCCTGTGTTCGAGGGGGCGCAGTTTAACACCGCTGGGCGTCTCGCGGGAGGGCTGCCCCTCGGCTCGGCATCCCGAGTCCGACGTCGAGACTCCTTCGGCAGGTTCGCCGCAGACGGCGACCCGCTTTCGCGATCCACCCGTTGAATGCGGGGGTGCACCGGGCTCCTCCCGGCTACTGCATCATCGGGCTAGGCTGACCGGGTGCAGAGCGGAGGCGAGGGCGAGATGGCGGAGTTCGCGCGCAGCACGGCGGTGCCGCACCTGGAGTCGCGGCGCTCGTGCCGGCAGAACCGCTGCTATCGGGCGCACGCCCACGACGGGTTCTCGATCGGGCTGATCGAGGCGGGCGACTCCGTGCTCGCCGGCCCGCTCGAGGGCGCCATCCGCCTCGAGCCCGGCGACATCGCGCTCATCCCCGCCGGGCAGGTCCACGCCTGCAATCCCGACCTCGGAGCCTGGCGCTACCAGATGACCCACCTCGACCAGCGCTGGGCCGCGGACCTCGCGCCCCGCGACGCGCACGCGCTCTTCTCGGGCATCAGCGTGCTGCGCCGCGACGACCTGCCGGGCCTCGTGCGCGAGACCGCCGAGGCGGTCTTCGAGGACGCCCCTCGCGACCGCGTCGAGGCGGCGTTCGCGGCGCTGCTGCGCGAACTCGCCTCCGCCTCGCCCGCGCACCGGATCGCCGGCCGCGCCGACGCCGAGCTCCTGCAGCGCCTCGCCCCGGCCATGCGGCGGCTGCGCGAGGACGAGGCCAATCCGCCGCTCGCGGAGCTCGCCGAGCTGGTCGGCATGACGAAGTACCGGCTCGTGCGCTCGATGCGGGCGGCCACCGGGCTCTCGCCGCTGGCCTGGCGGCAGAACGCCCGCATCATCCGCGCCCGGCGGCTGCTCCGCGAAGGGCGCCCCATCGCCGACATCGCGCACGACCTCCGGTTCGCCGACCAGAGCCACTTCCACCGCGTCTTCCGCGCGCACGTCGCGGCCTCGCCCGGCGCCTACCGCGGCTGAGCGCAAGAACGTACAAGACCCCGGCCGCGCCCGCTCCCGATACTTGGCGAGTCCACCGTCAAGACCACCGTGGGGGAGCGCATGGAGCAGTTTCTCGCCGTCGCGATCGCGCACTTCGTCTCGCTGCTCATCCCGGGCGTCGACTTCTTCCTCATCGCCCGCGTCGCACTGGCCGGCGGCTGGCGCAACGCCACCGGCGCCTGCCTGGGCATCGCGCTCGCGAACGGCGCCTTCATCGCGGCGGCGTTCTCCGGCATCGCGCTCATCACCCGGCCGCCGCTGCTCGACGCGATCCAGGCCGTGGGCGGCGGATTCCTCGTCTTCATGGGCATCGCGTTCCTGCGCTCGCCCGCGAGGATCGACCTCGAGCACGGGCCGAGCGCGGCCCGGGGCACGTGGCTGCGCAACCTCGGCCTCGGCCTCGCCTCGGGGCTGCTCAACCCCAAGAACGCGCTGTTCTACGTGAGCCTCGCCGCGGCGGTGCCGGGGGAGCCGCCGCTCACGCTCGCGCTCTACGGCGCCTGGATGTTCGGGATCGTGCTGGCCTGGGACGTGCTCGTCGCCGTCATGCTCGGCTCCCGGCGGGCACTCGGGCGGATGCGGCGCGCGCTGCCCTGGCTCGGCAGGGGCGCGGGCGTCTTCCTGCTCCTCTTCGGGGCGGGGATGCTCCTCGGGTCGGCGATGCGGGCGCTCGCGTAGTGCCGGCGATGCGTGCGGTCGCGTAGCGCTGGCGATGCGGGCGCTCGTGTAGAGCGGGTCGGGGTCCGCCGGGGCGCTGCGGCCCGCCGGGGCTACCGCGACTCGTCGGGCCTCGCGGCGTAGAAGTCGCTCACGGCGTCGAGGAAGCGCGCGACCACCTCGAGCTCCGACGGCGCGAACTCCCCGCTCAGCGCGGCGAACTCCTCGTCGGTGCGCCCGTACACGTTCCGCAGCGGCGCGATGGCGTCCTCCTCGAGCTCGATGCGGGTCCGGCGGCGGTCTTCCGGATCGGGCGCGCGGCGGAGAAACCCGGCCTGCTCGAGCCGGTCGAGCAGCTTCGTGACGGTGCTCGTGGGCATGCCCGTCGTATCGCTGATCCGCCGGGGCGTGCGGACATCCTCGCGGAGCACCAGCAGATGCAGCGTCTGCAGATCGGTCACCCGCAGCCCGTGCTCCCTCGCGATCCGCTCGTTCCCCAGCACGGCGTGCACCACCTGGCGCTGCAGCGCCGCGCGCACCCGCGCGGCGGGATCCTCGCCCATCCTCATCCTCCTTGCTACACTCTTCCCGAAACGGGAATAACTCGATTCGGGAATATTCCGTCAGTGTAGTCGAGCGGCGGGGGAGCGGAGCGCGATATGAGGATCCTGGTGGCTGGCGCGACCGGCATGGTCGGCGGGCACGTGGTCGAGCAGGCCCTTCGACGAGGGCACGAGGTCGTGGCGCTCGCCAGGGACCCGTCCGGGATCGCCGTCGAGCATCCGCGGCTCGGGACGGCGGCGGCGGACATCCTCGATCCCGACTCGGTCGAGCCGCTGCTCGAGGGGATCGACGCGGTGGTGAGCACCGTGGGCATCGGCACGTCGAGGCGGCCGACCGTCCTGTACTCGGAGGGCACGCGCAACCTGCTCGCGGGGATGGCGCGGCACGGGGTCGAGCGGATCGTCGTCATCTCCTCCGAAGTCGCCGAGCACTGGGCGCACCAGGGGCTCTTCAAGCTCTGGGTGGTGCTGCCCCTGCTGCAGCGATTCCTCGGCGCGACCTACGACGACATGCGCCGCATGGACGTCGTCCTGTGGGAGTCCGCGGCGCAGTGGACGGCGATCCGGGCCCCGCGGATCCGGTCCGCGGGCGCGAAGGGCCGCTACCGCCTCGACCCGGCCGGGCCGCTCGCCCGCGGCTGGTCCATCACCGCCCCCGACATGGCGAGCGCGCTGCTCGACATCGCGGAGCGGGACGACCTGGGCCGCCGGCACGTCCACGTCGCCGGCTGAGCGGCTCGCGTCCCCGCGCGCCGCGGGTCACGCGGAAGTCCCCGACCGGCGGCCAGTCGCGAGCCGGGCGAACCCGGTCAGGCAGAGCACCGCGATCAGCATGAGCGCGGCCAGGCCGAGCAGCAGGAGCGGGAAGCCGAGCGGCAGCTGCGCGATCATCGGGCCGATGCTCGCCCCGAGGAAGAGGACGAAGCCGTTCAGCGCCATCCCGCCCGCACGGTTCGGCGCCGCGGCCTCGCCGAAGAGCGTGATCATCGCGGGCACCGCGAGCGCCACGCCCGTGACGAACACGAGGCTCGTGAGCGCCGTCCCGAGCAGCGAGCCCATCAGCGCTGCCTCGAGCAGCAGGCCCGCCGCCGCGAGCCCGAAGCCGAGCCGGGCGACGCTGGCCACGCCGAGGCGGCGCGAGAGCGGGCCGGCGAGCAGCGAGGCGAACATGCCGGGCAGTCCGACGAGGCGCATCCAGATCACCTGCGAGGGCTGCAGTCCGAGCTCCGCGACGTGCGGGCCGAGCGCGGTGTACATCGCCACGAAGGAGAGCAGCAGGGTGAGGTGCGCCGCGCTGAGCAGCAGCACCGAGGGGCGGATCGCCACCCTGCCGACCGCCGCGAAGCGGCCGGCGAGCCCCGAGTCGCCGACGGCGCGGCGCGGCTCGACGACGAGCGCGGCGATCCCCAGCAGGCACAGCGCGAGGACCGCGCCCGAGCCGAAGAAGAGCCACCGCCAGCCCAGGGAGAGCGCGATGGCCGAGGCCGCTGCCTGTCCGCCGATGCCCGCCACCAGGAATGCCGTCGACATCGCCCCGATCGCCGTGGCCCGCCGGTTCGGCGGCACGGCCTCCGAGAGGTAGGCCAGCGCGACGGGCGCGAAGCTCGAGGCCACCGCGCCCTGCGCGCCGCGGAGCACCGCGAGCATCGGCACCGAGCTCGCGAAGCCGCTGCCGATCGTCGCGACGGCGAGCGCGATCAGGCCGATCGCCATGATCCGCTTCCGGCCGTACTGGTCGGCCAGCGGGCCCCACACGACGAACCCCGCCGCGTAGCACAGGCTGAAGACCGTCGAGAGCGCGAACGTGACGTCGGCGTCCAGATCCTCGCCCACCGGGGAGATGAGCGGGATGGCCGAATAGAGCTGGGTGAGCACGAAGAAGGCGGTCGCGACGAGCAGCGCGATCGTCGCCCCGGTCGCGGGATGCTCCCGGCCGGATCGGCTCGTGGTGCTCGAATCGTCGATGCGTGCGGACATCGCGCCCCTTTCCAACGTGTACGTTGGAATCGACCGTAGTACGCTCGGGGCGGATAAGCAACGCGAGCGTTGGAGATTGGCGGAGGGCGATGGCATGGCGTGGGACACCGAGGGCACCAAGCGCAGGATCCTTGACGCCGCCGTGCTCGAGTTCGCCGCGCACGGCCCGGACGGCACCACCGTCGAGCGGATCGCCCGCGCCGCGGGCGTGAACAAGGAGCGGGTCTACAACTACTTCGGCGGCAAGCGCGAGCTGTTCGCGTCGGTGCTCCGCGAGGAGCTCGCGAAGGTCGCGCGGGACGTGCCCGTCGAGTCCTTCGCCCGGGAGGACGTCGGCGACTACGCGGGCCGCGTCTACGACTACCACCGGGAGCATCCGGAGCTCGGCCGGCTGATGCGCTGGGAGGGGCTCGCCTACGACGAGGAGGTGCCCGACGAGGCGGCCCGGCGCGGATACTACGCCCGCAAGACCGCCGCGATGGAGGCGGGGCAGCGGGAGGGCGCGGTCGACGCCGGCCTCGACGCCGACCACCTGATGTTCCTGGTGCTCGCGCTCGCGGGATGGTGGACGGCGGTGCCGCAGGTCGCCCGGATGATCACGGGTGCAGAGAGCGAGGCCGAGCACGCCCGGCGCAGGGCGTCCGTGGTCGCCGCCGCCCGGCGCCTCGCGGAGCCCGGCGCCGGCTGAGGGCCGCGCATCCGCCGTCGCTCCGGGGCGGCCGGCCGCTCAGCCCGCCTCGTGGACGAGCACGGTCTTGCCGACGGTGCTCCCGTCGCGGAGCGCCGCGAGCACCCGCGGCGCCTCCCGGATCGGCGCGCGCTCCGCGACGTGCACGAGGACCTCGCCGGAGGCGACCAGGGCGAGGGCGCGGCGGAGGTAGGCGCCGACGGTGCGCGGATCCGCGGCGGACAGCGCGCCGAGGTTGAATCCCAGCACGCCGATGCCGTTGAACCAGAGCGTGTTGCTGCTGATGCGCTGATCGCCCGCCTGCGCCGCATCGCCGACGGCGAGCAGCCGGCCGCCGAGGCGGAGCAGGCCGAGGCTCGTCGCCCGGCCGGGCCCCGAGACCGGGTCCGCGATCACGTCGAACCGCCCGGGCTCGGCGCCCTCGAGGTCGGCGCGCAGCCAGACCTCGTCGTAGCCGAGGTCGAGGGCGGCCCGTCGCTTCGACTCGCTCCCGACGACGCCGACCACGCGGCCGGCGCCGAGGGCGCGGGCCACCTGGCCGAACTGCGATCCCAGACCGCCCGCGGCGGCGTGCACGAGCACCCGCTCGCCCGGCCGGAGGCGCGCGACGCGCTCCAGCGCGAGCAGCGCGGTGGTCGTGTTCGAGGGCACGACCGCCGCGATCGCCGGATCCATGCCCGGCGGGATCGGGGCGACCAGGTCGGCGTGCGTGACGGCGACCCGCCCGTAGGCGCCGCCGGTGTTGATCGTGAGCGCCGCGACGGGCTCGCCGGGGGCGACGCCGTCCACGCCCTCGCCGAGGGCCCGGACCCGCCCGGCCGCCTCGATGCCCGGCACCCAGGGCAGGGGATTGTCCACCAGTCCGCCCGCGAAGAGCGCCTCGACGTAGTTCGCGCCCGCGAATCCGACGTCGATCGCGACCTGGCCCGGCCCCGGTTCGGGCGCCGGGATCTCGTCGTAGCGCAGCCCCTCGGGGCCGTCGTAGCCGGTGATCTGCATGGCCTTCATGCGCGTGCTCCTCGTCGTTATATCAGATTGCTGTACAGTATCAGTAAGCTGATATAGGAACGTAGCAGACTGCTGCGACTCGAGGGAAGGCGGAACGGATGCGGCGTCGATTGGGAGGGACCGGCCGAGAGATCGCGCCGCTCGGTCTCGGGTGCATGGGGATGAGCTGGGGCTACGCGGAGCGCGGCCGGGACGACGCGCGCTCCGCCGCGGTCATCCGCGCGGCGCTGGACGCCGGCGTGGAGCTCATCGATACGGCGGGCGTCTACGGCGACGGCCGCAACGAGGAGCTCGTGGGCCGGGCGATCCGAGGGCGCCGCGAGGACGCGGTGATCGCGACCAAGGGCGGCCTCGTGGTCGACGACCTCGCGAGCCGCCGCATGCATCGGGACGGCCGCCCCGAGACCCTCCTGCGGCAGGTGGACGAGAGCCTGTCCCGTCTCGGCGTGGAGCGGATCGACCTGTTCTATCTGCACCGCGTCGACGAGCGCGTGCCGGTGGCGGAGAGCTGGGGCGCGCTCGCGACGGCGGTCGAGGCGGGCAAGGTGCGATGGCTCGGGCTCTCCGAGGTCTCCGTCGCCCAGGCCGATGCCGCGCACGCCGTCCATCCGGTCACGGCGATCCAGTCCGAGCTGTCGCTGTGGACGCGGGATCCGCTCGGCGGCGCGGGAGAGACCGGCGCCGGGAGAGGGACCGGCGCGGCGGGAGAGACCCGCGCCGCGGGAGGGGCCGGCGCCGCAGGCGGGGCCGGCGGCGGCACCGAGCCCGGCGGCGACCTCCTCGGATGGACGCGGGAGCACGACGTGTCGTTCGTCCCCTTCGCCCCGCTCGGGCGGGGCTACCTGACGGGCACGCTCGCGCCGGGGGAGTTCGAGGACGACGACTTCCGGGCCGCCAATCCGCGCTTCACCCCGGAGGCCTTCGCCCGGAACCGCGCCATCGTCGACGCGGTCTCGCGGATCGCCGCGGCGCACGGGGCGACTCCGGCGCAGGTGTCGTTGGCCTGGCTGCTCGCCCGCTCCGAGCGCATCATCCCGATCCCGGGCACGCGCAGCGGCGCGCACCTGGCCGAGAACCTCGCTGCCGCGGACCTCGAGCTGAGCGGTGCGGAGCTGGGCGAGCTCGACGCGCTCCCGGCGCCGTACGGCTCGCGCTATTGAACGGCGGCGCTACCCGGATGCCCCGGGACGCCCGGGCGCCCCGGCCTCGTCCGCCTCGGCCTCATGTGCCCCGCCCCGCAGCGCCGCCGCGATCCTCCGCAGCAGATCGCGGGCGGCGGCGTGCTCCTGCGCGGTGAACGCGTCGGCCAGCCGCTCCTCGACGGCGCGGGCGCGCTCGTCCGCGCGCAGCAGCAGCGATTCTCCCTCTGCGGTGAGCTCGGTCACGAGCACCTTGCGATGCGCCTTCGCAGGGGTCCGCTCGATGAGCCCCTTGCGCTCGAGCTTCGCGAGGATGGTCGCCATCGTCTGCGGGGTCACGGCCGCCACCCTGGCCAGCTGGGCCGAGGACTGGCCGGGCGCGTAGTACAGCGCCATCATCGCCGCGTACTGCGCCACCGTCAGGTCGAAGGGGCGCAGCGCCTCGGACTTCGCGGCGATGAGCGCCTGCTCCGCCTGCTTCACGAAGTTCCCGAGCCGCGCATCCGCATCCTGCGCGAAGGCCTCCTCGCCCCGCCTGGGCGGGCACGGCCGGGGGACGCCGTCGGGTCGTGTCTCGGTCATCTGCCGATCCTATCCGTGCCGGCCGGATGCGGCGCGGCCCGCGGCGGGGATGCGCACCGGGCGGAGGCGGGCGAGAATGTCCGTATCGCGGCGCGGTCCGCGTCGGAGAGGGAAGGGGCCCGCATGAGGATCGGCGAGCTGTCGCGGCGGGCGGGCGCGAGCATCCGCTCCCTGCGCTACTACGAGGAGCAGCGGCTGCTGCATCCGACGCGCTCGCCGGGCGGCTATCGGATGTACGACGAGGGGGACGTGGTTCTGGTGCGGCGCATCCGGGCGCTGCTGGCGGCGGGGCTCGGCACGCGCACGATCCGCCCCATCCTGCCCTGCCTCGCGGAGCACGAGGACGGGCTGGGGCTCGCGTGCCCCGACCTCTACGACGAGCTGGTCGCCGAGCGGGACGAGCTGCTCGGGCGCATCGCGACGCTGCGCGGCTCGGTCGACGCGCTCGAGGCCGTCATCGCCGCGAGCCCCGAACCCGCCCGGGGAGACGGGCGGGCTTGACCCTGACACCGATGTGAGGCCCTAGCCTCGGTCGCATGAGCAGACGAATCGCGTATCACGAGTACGGCGGCCCCGAGGTCCTCCGCGTCGAGGACGAGCACCCGGAGGCGCCCGGCGCCGGGCAGGTGCTGGTCCGCGCGGAGATGATCGGGGTGAACCCCGTCGACTGGAAGATGGTCGCGGGCTTCTTCCGGCGGACCGATCGCGCGCCCTTCCCGCACGTCCCGGGCTGGGCGGCCACCGGAATCGTCGAGGCCGTCGGCGGCGAGGTCGCGGGCCTCGGCATCGGCGACCCGGTGATCGTCGGCGCGCGGGGCGGCGCGTACCGCGAGCGGCTCGTCGTGGACGCCGCGCTGGTCGTGCGCCGGCCCCGGAGCCTGGACCTCGCGCAGGCCGCGGGGCTGCCGTCCTCGGCGGTGGCGGGCTACTCGCTGGTCGACCACCTCGGCGTGGCCGAGGCCGACACCCTGCTCGTGCACGGCGCCGCGGGCGCCGTCGGCGCGGCGGCCGTGCAGATCGCGGTCGACCGCGGCGCCCGGGTCGTCGGCACCGCGTCGCCCGCCAACCACGACTACCTCCGCTCGCTCGGGGCCGTGCCCGTGGCGTACGGCGCGGGGCTCGTCGACGCGCTGCGGCGGCTCGGCCCCGTCACGGCGAGCGCGGATGCGGTCGGCGGCGCGGAGTCGGTGGCGGCCACCCGGTCGGCGCTCGCCCCCGGCGGCAGGGCGGTCACGGCCTGGGGCGACGAGCACTCGCAGGCGGCGGGCATCCCCTGGGTGCGGCACGCCGAGGACGAGCTCGAGCGCACGGTCGCCCTCGCCGAGCGGGGCGCGCTCGAGGTGCGCGTCGGCGAGGTCTTCCCCCTCGCGCGGGCGGTCGACGCGCTGCGGCTCAGCCGCACCGGGAGGGCGCGGGGGAAGATCCTGCTCGAGCCCTGACGCCCCGGCGCGGCATCAGCGCACGCGGTAGACCCGCTTGCCGCGGACACCGTCACCCGGCTCGGCGGCGAGCAGCCGCTCCCAGCCGCCCTCGACCTCGACGCTGATCTCGAGGCGGCCGTCGTCCACGAGCGCGAGCAGGTGCCCGAGCGCCTCGTCCACCGCCTCGGGGATGCGCACGCTCAGCAGGTCGATCCGGCGGCCCGCGAGCGAGCCCGTGTCGACGGCGGCGCGCCGACCCGAGGCCGATCCGACCAAGACGGCGCGCCCGCCCGGGCGGACGTGATCGAGCAGCTCGGCGAGCAGCGGACCGCCCACGGCGTCGATCACCGCGTCCACGGCGCCGAGCGATCTAGCCTCCGCCGCGTCGAGGAGCCGGATCGCGTCCCCGCCGGGTCGCTCGAGCAGCCACACCGCCGCTCCGGGGCTCCGGACGGGCGCCGTCACCGCGGCTCCGGCCTCGGCGGCGAGCTGGACCGCGAGGTGCCCGACGCCGCCGGTGGCGCCGGTGATCGCGACGCCGGTGCCGGGGCGGATGCCCGCCATGCGGATGGCCTGCAGCGCGGTCATGCCCGCCACCGGGATGGAGGCCGCGACCGCATCGCCGACGCCCTCGGGCACGGCGGCGAGGCAGCCTCGGCGCACCGAGCGGTATTCGGCCCATGCGCCGGAGAAGCCCCAGGTCGCGACCCTGGTGCCGACGGCGGGGCCGAGGCCGTCCGCGCTGGTCTCGACGACCGTGCCCGCCGCGTCCCAGCCGACGACCCGGCCCGGCTCCCAGGCGAATCCGTGCTCGCCGCGGTTCTCGGAGATCGTCGCGACCCGGACGAGCACCTCGTCCGGCTGCTCGCGCCGCGGCACGGGGGCCTCGGCGAACCGGAAGGCCGTGCCGTCGTGGATGATCGCGCGCATGGCGCCGCGGGCGGCCGGCTCGGTCGATCGCTGCTCGGTGGTGTGCATGGTGCTCCTTGCTCGGGAATCGGGGTGGTGGGATGAGGTTGGGGAGGGGCGGGGATCGCGCTCGGCGCCGCGCGGGAGAGAGCCGTTCACGGCTCCGCCCGGGCGGGGGCCTCGAGGTCGGATGCGGATTCGCGCGCCGAGGCGCGGCCGCGACGGGCCGTGGCGGCGATCGCGGGGAGCATGGTGAGGAGGGCGGCCGCGGCCAGCGCGGCGCCGACCCAGAGCGGCGCCCGCAGGCCCGCGACGTCGATGGCGAGCCCGCCGATCGCGGAGCCGATGACGACGCCGAGCGTGATGAACGAGGAGTGCGCGGTCTGCACGAGCGAGCCCGTGCCGCCCGCGCCCTGCACGCGCATGATCATCGCCGGGTTGAGCGTGATCCCGACCAGCCCGACGCCGGCCATCGCGATCACCGCGGGGATCGGCAGGTGCGCGAACAGGCCGAAGCCGACGAGGAACGCGACGTTGAGCAGCAGGCCGGCCACGATCACCGCGATGGTGCGCGACTGGGCGAGCCGGGCGACGACGATGTTGCCGAGGACCGTCGCGGCGCCGTAGCCGAGCAGGAGCAGCGGCACGACGGACTCGGAGAAGCCGGAGACCTCGGTGAGGATCGGCGCGAAGTAGGAGAAGGCGGCGAACGTGGCGCCGATGATCAGGGTCGAGGTGGCCATGATGCCCCACAGCCGCGGACTCCGGAACGCCCGCAGCTCGGCCCTCAGGCCGCCGGCCCCGTCCGGCTCCAGGCGGGGGAGCGCCAGCATCGTCACCGCGGCGATGACGATCGTCAGCGCCGCGATGGCGTAGAACGCCGCGCGCCAGCCGAACGCGCCGCCGATGAGCGTGGAGAGCGGCAGGCCGAGCGCGGTGCCGAGCATGAGGCCCTGCATCACCACGCCGGACGCCCGTCCGCGCAGCTCGGGGGCGGTGACCTGCGCGACGGCGGAGAGCGAGACGCCGAAGAAGGCCCCGGAGGCGGCTCCCGTCACCAGCCGGCCGAGGAGCATCGCGCCGTAGGAGTCCGAGAGCGCCGCGATCGCGTTGCCGATGAAGAACACGACGAACAGGGCGAGGAGCGCGCGGTCCGTCCGCAGCCGCATCACGGCGACGGTGAGCACCGGGCCGCCCAGCGCCATCGCCAGCGCGTACGCCGTCACGAGATAGCCGATGCGGGGGATCGTGGCCCCGAGGTCCCGGGCCATCTGCGGCATGAGGCCGCTCACGATGAGCTCGCTGCTGACCATCACGAATACGCCGAGCGCCATGAGGTAGGCCGACAGGGGGATGCGTGTCACGGGTGCACCTTTCTGTATTTCAAAGTCAAAAACTTGGTCGAGAGTATGCCGCCCCCGGCGGAGGCGGCGGTTCAGGCCAGCAGCGTGGCGATGCCGGCCAGGGCGGTGCGCTCCAGGACGTCCGCGGGCGTGCCGGCCTGGCCCATGATGCGGATGCCGTTCACGACGGTCACGAAGAGGGCCGCGCCCTCGGCGGGGTCCGCGTCCTGCGGTACCGAGCCGTCCAGCCGCCCCGCCCGGATGGCGCCCTCGAGCAGCTCCAGTCGCTCGCGCAGGTCGCGATCGAGGATGCGGGCGATGCGCTCGTCCCGCTCCCGCAGGCCCGGCGTCATGAGCGAATGCACGACCATGCATCCGGCGCCGTGCCCGGCCCGGCGCGCCGTGCGCTCCTCGTCGATCACCCGGCCCATGATCACGCGCAGGCGCTCGGCGCCGGTGAGCGCGGTGTTCTCGAGCACCTCCGCCTGCCGCTCCCGATAGGTCGTCGCGTAGCGCTCCAGGGCGCGGACGAACAGCTCGTCCTTGGAGGTGAAGGCGTTGTAGAGGCTGCCTCGCCGCACCCCCGCGGCCTCGCAGAGCCGCTCGGTGGACGTGTCGGCGAAGCCGTGCACGCGGAACTCCGCCGCCGCGGCGTCGAGCACGGCGGCCTCGTCGAATTTCCTCGGTCTGCCCATGCCGGAGACGCTATCTCGTTTTTGATGATGAAGTCAATAACCGGCGTCCGAACCTCGCCGCCAGCGCCTGGGCGGCCGCCCGGGTTCCGACGGGTTGTGCCGCGGTCGCCAATCGTGCGAGAATTCTCGCACAGTTACCGTGCGACTATTTTCGAACGATTGGAGTGCGCGATGTCCCCACGCAGCTACGAGCATCCCGAGACCGAGGAGATCGCGATCCCGCGCGTGCTCTTCGCGCTGAGCGAGCCGCTGCGGCTGAACATGGTGCGGATGCTCGCCGAGCGGGGCGAGGTCGACAGCATCGAGCTCGGGCCCGATCTGCCGCGCTCGACGCTCACGCACCACACGAGCCTGCTGCGCGAATCCGGCGTGGTCTTCGTGCGCGGCGAGGGGCGAAAGTGCATGATCGCACTCCGCGCCGACGACCTCGAACGCCGATTCCCCGGGCTCCTGGGCACCGTGCTCTCCGGCTACGCGCAGGACGCGGACGAGCGGGAGGGCGACGCATGATGCGGAGGATCTGGCCGCTCGTGGTCGCCGCGATCGCGCTGGGCATCGACGCCTACGTGCTGGCGGGGGTGCTCCCGCGGATCGCCGACTCCCTCGCCACCACGGTCGCGATGATCGGCCTCGGCGTGACGGCGTTCACCGCGGCCTACGCGGTCGCCGGCCCGCTGCTCTCCGGGCGCCTGACGCGGGGCAGCACGGCGCGCGCGCTGCTGATCGCGCTCGGCGTGTTCAACCTCGGCAACCTCGTCACGACCCTGGCGCCCGGCATCGAGGTGTTCCTCGTCTCCCGCGTCATCGCCGGCGCCGGGGCGGGCATCCTCACCGCCGTCGCGACCGCGACCGCCGCCGCGATTGCGGCCGAGCGCGAGCGCGGGCGGGCGATGGCGATGGTGACCTTCGGGCTCTCCACCGGCACCGTCGCGGGCGTCCCGGTCGGCATGCTCCTCGGGCAGTCCCTCGGCTGGCGGTGGACGATGGGCCTGGTGGTGGTCATCGGCGTGCTCAGCATGGCCGCGCTCGCGCTCCGCGCCCGCACCCTTCCGCGGCTCGACGCGGAGGCGGGCGGCCCCGCCATCCGGGTGCTGCGCACCGGCCGGACCGCCGTCGGGGTGCTCGCGGCGTTCCTGCTCGGCGTCGCGAGCCTCGGGCTCTACACCTATCTGCTGCCGATGGCCGAGTCCGCGGGGCTCGGCGACTGGGGGCTCGCGCTCGTCTGGGCCTGGGGGATCGGGGGAGTCTCGGGCTCCGCGCTCGTGGGGCGGCCGCTCGACCGGTACGGGCCGAGGCCGCTGCTGCTGGCGCTGCCCGCGCTGCTCGGCCTGAGCTTCGTGCTCGTGCAGCTCGTCGCCGCGCCGGCGGCGTGGCTGATCGCCGCGGCGGTGTGGGGCGCCGCGGGCTGGGCGAGCGTGCCGACGCTGCAGCAGGCGCTGACCGGGGATCGGCCGGCGCAGGCGATGCCGATCATCGCCTTCCAGATGGCCGCCATGTACCTCGGCTCGGCGGCCGGCTCCGCGCTCGGCAGCGGCCTGCTCGGCGCCGGTGCCGAGGCGGCCGACCTCGCGGCGTGGGCGCTCATCCCCGCAGGGCTCGCCCTGGTGCTCGCCGCCTGGATCGCGCTGGCGCGCTCGAAGGGGCGCCCGTCGGCGGAGGGGTCGGAGGCGAAGGACGGGGACGAGTCCGGCGGCTATCCGCGTGCGCGGCCCGCGGCGTGCGGCGCCACGAGCAGCGCGCCGTAGGCGAGCACGAGGAAGAAGGCGATCGGGCCCTGCTGGGAGTCGGCGAGGAGCGGGTACCGGCCGGTGGCGACGCCGTAGACGACGGCGTCGAGCAGGAGCCCGGTCGCCGCGATCCCTGTGCCGAACCGGAGGCGCGACTCGATCGAGTCGATCCGGGTGCGCCGGTACAGCAGGGAGGCGAGGACCGCGAGGCCGAAGGCGAGCGCCGCGAAGACGAGGATCACGAGGACGCCGGCGCGGGAGCCCTCCTCGGGGACGAGCGCGGGGCCGAGGGTGAGGATCAGCGCCGTGGCGACGACCCAGATCGCCGCGCCGTAGCCGATCGCGACGAGGAGGTCGTGCCGGGGCGAGGTGGAGGATGCGGTGTCGGACATGCTCCCAGTATTAGTGAAACGACTGTGGTAAGAATAGGACATGGCTCGCCCCAGGGATCCCCAGCGCACCGCCGACCTGCTCGCCGCCGCCGCGGACTCGGTGCAGCGGACCGGGATCGCGGGCACCACGCTGCGGCCGCTGGCGGCGGAGCTGGGGGTCGCGCCGCGCACGCTGCTGTACCACTTCGGCAGCAAGGAGGGGCTGCTCGTGGAGGTCGTCCGCGCGCTTCGGCGTCGGCAGCCGACCATCGCGGAGCTGCTCGACGACCCCGCCCGCGGAGCCGGCGATCCCGTGCAGCGCCTGGTCGAGGCGGTGGCGGCGCTGTGGCGCGAGGCGAAGGGCGAGGAGGCCCGTCCCTTCCTGGCGCTCTACTTCGAGCTCGCCTCCTCGGCCATCCGCGACCCCGAGCGGTACCGGCCGCTGCTGCTCGAGGTCGACCGGGAATGGGGCGAGGCGATCTCGGCCCACCTCCTCGGCTGCGGAGCGGCGGCGGAGGAGGCCCGCGCCATCGCGGACGCACTGCTGATCGGCTATCGCGGCGCGCTCGGCTTCGCCCTCGCCACCGGCCGATGGGATGCCGCGGACGCCTCGATCCTCGCGCTGGCGGCCGACCTCCGCCGGCGCGCATCGGCCGCGATCGGCGGTTCTGGCGGTTCTGCGGAGGAGGGGCGCGCGGGCTGAGGCGCGCGCAGCCGCGCCGAGGGAAGCGCTTCGGGGAGCGGCGGGGCGCTACCGGCCCTCGTCGGTCGCGACATCGCCAGGCGGTGGAGCTCCCTGTGATCCAGCGTTGCATCGCGAGTGATTCCCCGCACGGCTTCTGGACATCCGGAGTGGTACGACAATGTGGTACGACACATGAGAATGAGCGGAGGCCTCAGCCATGTCCATCTCTGCAAGCGAGGCTCGTAAAACCCTCTTCCCCTTGATCGAGCGAATCAACGCCGATCGGGACGCGGTGGAGATCGTCTCCCGCAAGGGCAACGCCGTCTTGATGCCTGCCGACGAGTATGCGGCATGGCAGGAGACCGCCTACCTGTTCCGGTCCCCTGCGAATGCACGCAGACTGCTCGACGCCTATGAGCGGGCACGAGCAGGCAAGGCCGAGGAGCATGAGCTCGACCGAGGCGAGTGATGATGCGTCCCGCCTGGGACAAAGCCGGCTGGGACGATTACCGGCACTGGCAGACTGCCGACCGGCGCGTCCTGAAGCGAATCAACGCACTCATCGACGGCTGTCTGCGCCAACCATTCGAAGGCATCGGGAAACCCGAGCAGCTGAAGTACGGGGCCCAGGGGGCCTGGTCGCGACGTATCACCGACGAGCATCGCCTCGTCTATCTCGTCGACGGAGAGGATCTCATTATTCTTCAGGCTCGGTACCACTACTGAGCACCGCTCTTCGTGGATGCTGCTCGCCTTCTCCCGGTTCGAGCACGTGCCGGTGGGAGAAGGAGCGCTTCGGGGTGGGGCGCTACCTGTCCTGTGCGGTCGCGGCGCGGTTGAACTCCATCGCGATCCCCACCCACGAGGCGAGTTCCGCATCCCCGTCGATCGCGGCGGCCTCGACCTCGATCCAGCCCGGCCCCATGTCGCGGCCGGGGCCCATCTCCGCCTGGCGGGCGCCCGGCCGGCGGAGGAGCTCGTCGTGCCGGGCGGCGTCGACGCGCACCAGCAGGCCGCCGTCTTTGAGCGCGCTGACGAGCATCTTCTCGCGGATCATGAACGACCTGCCGCCGAACATGGACACCTCGCGCCGCACCGGCTCATCGGCGAGCACGCCGCGGAGCCGCTCGACGAGTCCGGTCTGCCCGGGAGTCATCGGAGCCCCGCCTCAGTCCTGGGGCGGGCCGTAGGAGAGCCGGTCGAAGATCAGCACGCTCCGGGCGATCCTGCCCTCCTCGACGGTGAAGAGCTCGGCGGCCGGCGTCGTGGCGGTCGCCGCCGTCTGCGGGTAGTAGAAGAGCGCCACGCGATCCCCGTCCGCGAACCCGGCGATATCGCCGATGCCGGTGAGCATCGGGGCGAATCCGCCGATGAACTCGCGGTAGGCGTCCTTGCCCGCGAGGTCCGCGCCGGGGGCGCGGCAGACGATGTCGTCCGCGACGAGGCGCATGGCTCCCTCGACGTCCCCGCCGGTCCAGGCGCGGTGGTACTGCTGAACGATCTCGAAGGGGGTGTGCTCGGTCATGGTGCTGCTCCTGTGTCGTGCCGCGGGCGCGGCGTCGGGTAGGTTCAATCGGGAAGCGGTCGCCATCGGTCCGGCCCGGCGTCGGCGCCCGCGCCGACGAGCGCGAGCCGGGGCAGGAAATTCGCCCAGCCGTCCGCGTGGCCGCGCACCTCGGCGTCGGGCAGGTCGGAATGGCGGAGGTCGACCCGCGTTCCGCCCTCGATCGGCGTCAGCCGGAACTCGACCCTCGAGGCGCCGGCGGGGAGGTCCTCGCTTCCGGCGAACCCCCAGGAGACGACGACGCGGCTCGGACGATCGACGTGGAGGTATTCGCCGCGCACCGGATGGCCCGCGATGTCCACCGCGAACCTCCCGCCGGGCGTCGGGTCGAGATCCGCGTAGCGGCCCATCCATGCCGTCATGCCCTCGTTCGTGGTGAGGTATTCGAAGACCGTCTCGGGAGAGGCGGCGATCTCGATGGAGTCGCGGAACTCAGCCATGATCCCGCGCCTCCCGCGCCTCGATCGCGGACTTGAGGTCGGCGAGCCTGCTCGGCCAGAAGTCGTCCAGGTAGGAGCGCACCGCCGCGAGGCCGTCCGTCTCCACCGCGTACAGATGGCGCGTGCCCTCGCGGGTGGCGACCGCCAGGCCGGCCTTGCGCAGCACCCCGAGATGATGGGAGGCCGTCTGCTGCGAGAGGCCGAGCTCCTCGGCGATCGCGCCGACCGGCTGCGGTGCGGATCGGATGACCCGCAGGATCGCCCGCCGATTCCCGTCGGCGAGCGCGCGCAGCGCCAGGTCCAGATCTGCCGCGGCCTCGATGCTCATCCGGTGTCTCCCTCCTCGGCTGAGGGCACCATAGCACAAGTATCTATTTGTACTAATAGATATCGGTGGATTCTCGAGCCGAGTCGATCGCCTCCTCCCATCCGTGGACGACCACCTTGCCGACGGTGCGCCCGCGCTCGACCAGCTCGTGCGCCTCGCGGAGGGCGGCGGGGGAGATCGGCCCGAGCACAGTCGCGGCCGTCGACCGGATGCGCCCCCGGTCCACGAGGTCGGCGACCGCGTCCAGCAGCCGGTGCTGCTCGATCATGTCGGGGGTCTCCAGGAGCGGCCGCGTGAACATGAGCTCCCAGTGCCACGAGATGCTCCTGCCCTTGAGCGGCGAGACGTCGCGCGGGCCGTCGTCGATCGCGACCACGTGGCCGAACGGGCGCACGATCTCCGCGTACCGCTCGATCTGCCCCTCCGAGTGCGCGGTGAACAGCCGGTCGACCCCCTCGGGTGCGATCTCGAGCACCTGCGCGACGAGATCCTCCCGATGGTTCACCACATGCTCGGCGCCGAGCTCGCGCATCCGCGCGGCCCGCGCGTCGTCCGAGGCGGTCGCGATCACGGCGACGTCGGGAAGCAGGGCCTCGGCGAGCTGGAGCATGACGGAGCCGACGCCGCCGGTCGCGCCGATCACGAGCAGGGTGCCGGCGGAGTCCTCCTCGAGGCGGAGCCGGTCGAACAGCGCCTCCCACGCGGTGATGGCCGTGAGCGGCAGCGCGGCGGCGTCGGCGAAGGACAGCGCCGTCGGCTTGCGGCCCACGATCCGCTCGTCCACGAGGTGGAGGCGCTGATTCGTGCCGGGGCGGCCGATGCTGCCGGCGTAGAACACCTCGTCGCCCGGGGCGAACAGGGTCGCCTCGGCGCCGACCGCGCGCACCGTGCCGGCCGCGTCGAAGCCCAGCACCCGGAACCCGTCCGCGGGGGCGCCCGCGCGCAGCTTCACGTCGACCGGGTTCACCGACACGGCTTCGACCTCGACGAGGAGGTCGCGGGGCCCCGGCTCCGGCACGGGCACCTCGCGGGAGAGCAGCGCCTCGGGATGGGCGGCGGGCAGGTTCTCGGAGTATCCGATCGCAGTCGTCTTCATGGCTGCCATGCTTCCCCAGGACCACCGGTTACCGTCAAGGGCCTCTGGTACCTTTCGGATACCATGGGTGCATGAGACGCGACGAGGACGGGTGCGGGCGGAACGACGTGTACGCGGCGATGTGCCCGTGCCGAGAGATGCTGGACCTGCTCGCGAACAAGTGGAGCGCGCTGGTGATCGGCGCGCTCGAGGACGGCCCGCGGCGCAACGGGGAGCTCAAGCGACGGCTCGAGGGCATCAGCCCCAAGGT
Source organism: Gulosibacter sp. 10 (assembly GCF_900163695.1). Classification (GTDB taxonomy): domain Bacteria; phylum Actinomycetota; class Actinomycetes; order Actinomycetales; family Microbacteriaceae; genus Gulosibacter. Next base: position 52,277 of record NZ_FUIC01000037.1, on the reverse strand, counting down.
GCTCTCGCAGACGCTCAAGCGCCTCGAGGCGCACGGACTGCTCACCCGCGCCGTCTATCCCGAGGTGCCGGCCCGCGTGGAGTACGAGCTCACCGGGCTCGGGCGGAGCGCCGCCGCGCCGCTCGAGCAGCTGCGCGACTGGGTCGAGCGGCACGTCGGCGACGCCGAATAGCGCCGTCGCCGCGCCGCAGCGATCCCATCCGGATGCCGGGCCGGGAGGCGCGCCCCCGGACGCCCGGGTCGCGGCGCGCCGCCCGGCCGGCCCCTCAGTCCGCCGCGGCCGGCGTCTCCCGGCGCGCGGGCAGGCGCACGAGTCCCGCTCCGCCGAGGGCGAGCAGGAGCGCGGCGCCGACGGTCATCGCGGCGGCGAAGCCGAGTCGCTGCACGCCGAATCCGGCCAGGAGCGGGCCGAGCGCGAGGCCGGCCGCGTAGGCGAGGTTGTAGAGCGCGAACGAGCCGCCGAGCGTGGGCGGGTCCGAGCGGAATCCCTGCTCGCTGATGAGCGTGGTCGCCGGGGCGAGCAGCAGCGCCGAGGCGACGCCGAGCAGCGCCATGCCGAGGCAGGTCTGCCACAGCTCGCCGGCCCAGCCGAGCGCCAGCAGCGCTCCGGCCGCGGCCACCGCGCCGGATCCAACCAGCGCCCTCGGCGGGGCCGTGGCGACGTATCTGCCGACGACGGGATTGGCGATGATCGCGGCGAGGGAGGCGGCTCCGAAGAGCAGGCCGATGACGAGCGGGCCGGCGCCGAGATGCGCCGGGAGCACCGGCTCGATGCCCGAGAGCGCGCCCGCGCCGATCGCGATGGCGATCACGATCGAGAGCGAGCCCGGCACCCGCAGCACCGCGAGCGGCCCCGCGGTGTCGTCGACCACCCGCGGCGAGCCGCTCACGAGGACGATGCGCAGCACGCCGTCGGCGAGGGCGACGCCCGCGGCCAGCAGGAACGGGGAAGCGGTGCCGAGGTGTTCGACCATGAACCCGGCGAGCGGCGGGCCGACCAGTACGCCGAGCGTGATGGTGGACATCGCGACCCCCATCGCCTGGCCGCGCTTCTCGAAGCTCGTGGTCGCCGCGATGAGCGAGAGCGCGGCGACCCACGACATCCCGCCCGCGACGCCCTGCGCCGAGCGGGCGATGAGCAGCAGCCAGTACGGGCCGCCCGTGGCGAACAGCAGCGTGGCCGCGGCCAGGCCCGCGAGGCCGATGAGCAGCGGCGTCTTCGGCCCGTGGCGGTCGACGATGCGGCCGGCGAAGAGCGTGGCGGCGATCATGGCGATCGCGTAGGAGGAGAAGAGGATGCCCGTCGCGGCCGGGCCCTGCTCGACCACCGCGGGGAGCAGGGGGAGCACGGGCACGGCCAGTCCGTGCACGAGCATGTCGGTGAACAGCGCGGCCGCGCCGACGATGAGGGCGCGGCCCGGGGTGGTGCCTCCGCCCGGTGCGGAGGAGGTGTGCGTCGTCATGAGGTGACGACTCCTTTCTATGCGTGCGGCAACCCCCTTGCCAGCGCCGTCAGGGCGGCGCCCAGCTCGTCGGGCTGCGGAAGATCATCGGGGCGCGTCACCGCGGTCACGGTGAGGCCCTGGAGGAGCGCCAGCGCGAGGTTCGCGACCGTCTGCGGTGCGGCCCCGGGGCCGGCGGCGGCATCGGCGGCGGAAGTATCGGCGGCGATGCCGGCGGCGATGCGATCGCGCCAGGCGTCGAGCGCGGCGTTCTTCTGCGAGATGTCGCTGAGCGCCTGCGGGGCGACGAGCACCGTGCAGGCCGCGAGCGCGCGGAAGCGGCGGTCGTCGCGCAGGAGGCGCACGAATTCCGTCAGCAGCGTCGCGGGGTCCGCCTCGGCATCGCCGAACAGCCGGTCGCCGTAGTCGGACCAGCCCCGGGAGAGGGCGGCCTCCAGCAGTGCGGCCTTGGAGCGGAAGTGGTGGTGCAGGGCGCCTCGGGTGACGCCTGCCCGCTCCGCGACATGCTCGAACGTCGCCCCCCGCCACCCCTTCTCCTCGAAGGCCATGAGCGCCGCCTCGAGCAGCGCCAGACGCGTCCGCTCCGCGTCCTCTGCAGTCCGTCTCATAGATACAGGTTATCCCGTATGTAAATGAAGGGCAACGGGTTCGGGCACTCGGAGCGGCGCCGCACGCGCACGAGCGCCCCGCGAGTTCCCGGCGAACCGGGTTCCTCTCGCAGGGCGCCCTGGGAGCGCGGGGATCAGGCCGCCGTCCCGCTCCGCTCCGCGGGAGCCTCTGCAGCGGCGGCCGGCCCGGGCAGGCGGAGGAAGATCGCGAGGAGGATCGCCGCGCCGAGGGCGACGGCGGCGTTCACGCCGATCGCGAGCTGCAGTCCGGGCAGCAGCGTGGCCGCGACCATGCCGGTGGCGATGGCGGACATGACCGGGGTGCCGAGGGCGATGCCGACCTGCTGGCTCATCGTGACGAGGCCGGTGGCGAGGCCCTGCTTGTCCGAGGGCACGCCCGCCGTCGAGGTGACGGTGTAGCCGACGATCGCGACGAGGTTGGCGATGCCGCCGACGAAGGTGAGGATCAGCAGCGGCACGAGCCAGGCGCGGCTCTCCCCGGCGAAGGCGAGCGGCGCGGTCGCGACGGCCTGGACGACGAGGCCGATGACGATCGCGGCCTTCGGATTCGTCCTGCCGATGATCCTCGGGGCGACGAGGCCGCCGATGACGGTGCCGATGCCGAGCACGCCGAGGATCAGCCCTGCGGTGATGGCCGTGTAGCCGAGGACCTCCTGCAGGTACAGGGTGAGGAGGAACACGAGCGAGGTGAAGGTGCCGAAGGCGAGCAGGCCTGCGGTGTTGCCCCAGCCGATGTTCGAGCGCTTCAGCAGCGACGGCGCGACCAGCGGCTCCTTGACGCGACCCTCGATCTTCAGGAACACGGCGAAGAGGATGAGGGCGGCGAGGATCGGCCCCCACGTGCCGGGGTGCGCCCAGCCGTTGTGCCCCGCCGTGTCGATGCCGAACACCAGGGCGACGAGCGCGACGGTGATCGTGATCGCGCCCGGCACGTCGAGCTTGGGGCGCTTGCCCGCAGCCGGTTCGCGGAGCACGAACGGCGCGATCGCGATGACGGCGACCGCGACGACGACGTTGATGAAGAACGCCCACCGCCACGAGACCGCGCCGGTGAGGAGCCCGCCGAGCACGGCGCCCGCGGTGAAGCCGGCGGCCATGAGCGCGCCGTTGAGTCCGAGCGCCCGGGAGCGCGCGGGGCCCTCGGGGGAACATCGTCGTCATGAGCGACAGCGCGGCGGGGGTGACCATCGCGGTGGCTATGCCCTGGCCGATGCGGGCCGCGATGAGCAGCATCGGCTCCTGCGCGAGGCCGCCCGCGAGGGAGGAGACGCCGAGGAGGACGATGCCGATGAGGAACAGGCGCTTGCGGCCGAACAGGTCGGCGACGCGGCCGAAGAACAGGGTGAATCCCGCCGCGCAGAGGGCGAAGGAGGTCACGATCCACTGCAGCGCGGAGGTCGGGAAGCCGAGCTCCGCGCCGATGTGGGGGAGGGCGACGTTGAGGATGGAGAAGTCGACCGCGAGGGTGAAGTTGGCGGTCAACAGGACCGCCATCGCGATCTTCTGCGCTGCGGTGAAGCGCTCCGCCGCCGCGGGGGTCGATGCGGTATCCGGTGATGCTATGGGTGTCTTGCTCATGGCATCCAGGCTCCGCCTGCGGGAACGGCGCAGCCAGCACCCCGGTATGACGAGTCTCGGCCAGCCTGGCACTCGCAGGGACAGGCTCGTCCGGGGCGGGAGCGGGACAATGGGGGCATGGCAGCAGCATCACAGCCCCTCGACATCGACGGCCCGGTCACCGAGCTGGGCGAGTTCCTGCGCTCGCGCCGCGACCGCATCACCCCGGAGGAGGCCGGGATCAGCAGCTACGGGCGCCGCCGGGTGCCCGGCCTGCGCCGCGAGGAGCTCGCGCAGCTCGCGGGGGTGTCGGTGACGTACCTGACCCGGCTCGAGCAGGGCCAGTCGCAGAACGCCTCGGATGCGATCATCGACGCCCTCGCCCGGGCGCTGCGGCTCGACGCCGACGAGCGCGCGCACCTGTACGCCCTCGCGCATCCCGCCCCGGAGAAGCGGCCCGCCGTCCAGGCCGGGCCCGAGATCGCGAAGCCGGGCGCCGAGCGGCTGCTGCACTCGATGGGCGACGTGCCCGCCGTGCTGCTGGGCCGCTTCAACGACATCCTCGCCTGGAACCGGGCGGGGCACCTCCTCCTCGCCGGCCATCTCGACTGCGAGGCGCCCTCGCGGCCCGAGGACCGTCCGAACCAGCTGAAGCTGCTGTTCCTCGACGAGCACGTCCGGGATCTCTACGTCGACTGGGAGGACGAGGCCGCGCTCGCGGTCGCCTCGCTCCGGTACGTCGCAGCGCAGTTCGCCGGGGATCGCCGCCTCGCGGAGCTCGTGGGGGAGCTGAGCATGAACAGCCCCGAGTTCGCGAGACTCTGGGCCGGGCACGACGTGCGGCTGTGCACGAGCGGCGGCAAGCGCTTCCGCCATCCCGAGGTCGGCGAGCTGGACCTGAACTACGAGGTGCTGCACCTGCCCGAGGGCAACGGGCAGCGCATCCTCACCCACACCGCCGAGCCCGGCAGCGCGTCGTTCGCCGCCCTGCGGCTGCTGACCTCGGCGACGTAATGGTCCTCGGCGTGATCTCGGGGTGATTCCGGCTGGGCCTACTCGAGGATGCGTCGAGCGGGGATATGCATCGCGTCGTGCAGCAGGCGAACCACCTCGATGACTTCGTCAACCTGCCGATACACGACGAAGTGACGGGGGTTGGCGATGCGCCGTACTGCTGGGCTGACCTCGTCGCGGCCCGTTCTCAAATGCACCGTGCGCAAGCCGAGCCCGAGGTCGTCGCGGTCGCGCGAGCCGGGCAGCTCCGGGTCATCGGCAATGCGCGCCAAAACGGCTTCGATGAGAGCGAGATAGCCGTCTCGCACAGATGACCCGAAGTGGTTCACCGACCATTCGAGAATACCGACAATGTCGTCCTCGGCATCACCGCCGAGGACGATCAGGTAAGTCACGCGCTCTTGGCGGTTGCCCGCTCGGTCGCCTGGCGGCCGAGTTCGCTCAGGTAGCCGCCGAGCTCTTCAACGGAAAGCCGGGTGCTTCTGCCTGCATCAAGACCGGCTACGCCTTGGTCGACTGCGGCACGAAGTTCGGCGTAACGAGCTTCGTCATATTCGTCGGTGGTTTCGAGCGAAGCGATGAGCTCCTGGGCGATCTCGGCTCGCTCGGAGCGCGGCAGCGCGCGCGCTGCTTCGAGCACTTCGGCCAGGCTCCAGTTCATGGGGTCATTCTACGACGAGCAAGCGACATCGGCGGAGAATCTGTCGGCCAGGAGCTGGTAGGAGGCCAGCCTGTCCCCGGGGTCGCCGGCGAGCGTGTTCACCATGACCTCATCGGCGCCGTGCGCCTCGGCCAGGGCCGTCAGTTCGCCCGCGACCCGGTCGGGGGTGCCCGCGATGATCGTCTTGGCGCGGGCGTTCGCGCGCGTGCGCTCCTGCTCGCTCCACTCCCATCGGGCGGCGGTCTCGGCGGAGGGGATCGGCCCGTCGTGGCCAAGGTCCTTGCGCGCCCGCCACAGCAGCATCGCCTCCGCCAGCGCCCGCGCCCGCTCCGGGTCCTCGGCGGCGACCGCGCGCACCGCCAGCATCGTGCGCGCACCGTGCCCGTGCTCCGCCGAAGCGGACCGGTAGGCGGCGGTGGCGGCCTCCCCGCCTCGGGGCGCGAAGAAGTGCCCGTGCACGTATCCGCTCCCCAGGCCGCCGGCGAGCGGCGCGGTCGAACCCCCTGCGCCGAGCACCCACACCCGGCCCGGCGGCTCGCCCTCGACGGGTGCATGCAGGCCGCCGAGTTCGCGCACGAGAGCGGCGATCTTCTCCCCGTAGACGGGATCGTCCAGCGCGGCGCGCCCCACCCCGGTATCGACGCGATCGCCGTGCACCTGCCCGAGCAGGCCCATGACCTCGACGACCTTGCTCGCCGGGTAGAGCGGGAGCAGGATGCCCCCGGTGCCCACGCGGATACGGCTGGTGCGCTCCAACGCGAGCGCGGCCATCATCTCCGGTGCGGCGCTGGCGAAGGACCGGGAGCGGTGGTGCTCGGCGTACCAGATCCGGTGGAAGCCGAGCGCCTCGGCGTCCTGGGCCAGGCGGAGGCCGTCGGCGACGGCCTCCGCCGGAGTGGGGGCGTGCTCCGTGAGCGGCACCTGGTCGAGGATCGACAGCCTCACGCCGGCCGCCTTTCGGCGACGGCCGGGTGGAGTGCGGGGATGATGCGCCAGTCGCCGCCGACCTGGAACACGAGGTTGTGGATGTCGGCTCCGGCGATCGTGCGGAGCACCGGCACCAGCTCTTCGGCCTGCTCGGCGGTGGCGACGTTGAGCGGCCACTCGCGGATGGTCGCGCCGCGCAGGTGCGGGTGGTGGAACCCGGCGCCGTAGGTGGCGATGATGCTGATCGGGGCGAGCTTCGCGGCCCGCTGCTCCGGCCAGGTGAGCAGCCAGGACGCGAGGAGCCCGCCGGTCGCGTCGCGATGCAGGCCGGTCGCGTCGATCTTCCCGATGCCGACGAGCAGATGGTCGTCGAACTCCGCCAGCACTCTTCGGGCAGGGGCGTCGAGCAGGTGCACGGCTTCGGCGAACGCGGACTCCTTGCCGGAGCGGGTGACGTGGCCGAAGTGGTTGCCGTCGCGCAGGTCGATGAAGTGCCGGGTCAGCGCCTCGAGGGGAGCCGGGATCGTGGTGGTGGTCATGATGGTGTCCTTCCTGGTGGATGCGGGTACTGATCGGATGGTCTACGTGGGTCGGGCGGCGGGGCCGGGTGGCGGCTTGGGCGGCGGAGTCGGGCCGGCGCCGGTGGGTGCCGCGAGCGCGGGTTCGGCCAACGCCGCCATGACGGCGGTCAGGACCGGGCTGCCGGGGCGCAGCAGATCGGCGTGGCCGGCGTCGGCGACGGTCGCGATGCTCGTGCGCACGCGGTCGGAGCGGAGCCGACAGGCATAGGCCCTCACGTCATCGCGCACCGGGTCGTGCTCGCCGACCACGAGCGTGACGGGAGTGAGCCCGGCCAGCGTCGCCGCTCGCAGCGGAGTCGCCGGCAGGCCCAGGCCGGCATCGGGATCGCGGCCGAGCCACTGCCGCCACGCCGCCCGCAGATCCGCAGCACTCGGGAACGCACCCGGTATCGCCGAATACGACGGGCTCGCGCAGTCGGGATCGAATGGCGGATACGCCAGCACCTGCGGCGGCACCGGCTGGCCGGCGTCGCGTCGGGTGAGCGCGGCCAGGCTCGCGATGGTGCCGCCCGCGCTGTCGCCGCCGACGACGGGCAAGCTGTTCGCCCGGGCATCGGCCCACTCCAGCGCGGCGAGTACGTCGAGCACTGCCGCTGGGAATCGGTGCGTCGGCGCGAGCCGATACTCGACCGATGCGACCGCCCACCCGCTTCGGGCCGCGAGCGCGGCCGTGATCGGCGCCCACTGCGCGGCGGAGCCGAACTGCCAGGAGCCGCCGTGCGCCCAGACGAGCCAGCCTCGCGGCTCCCGGGGCCGGTGCACGAGGAGCGGCACCCGCGAGCCATCGCTCGCGATCGTTTCAGCGGGGGTCGTTGCCGGAGTGGTGATCATGGTCATGCGTGCCTCGTTCAGCGTTGGCCCTGCTCACAGTCGACGCAGCGCGCCGCCGTCGACCGGCCACTCCGCCCCGGTCACCTGCGCCGCCCTGGGCGAGAGCAGATACGTGATCACCCCGGCCACGTCCTCGGGCCGGCCGATCCTGCCAGTGGGCAGGTGGCGCTCGTCACGGATGAAGCGGTCGACCGCCGTATCGGGGTCGGTGCCGAACCGCGCGGCCAGTTGCTCGGCGAACCCGCCCGGCGCATCGAACAGCGCGGTTCTGGTGGGGCCGGGCGAGACGACGTTCGAGCGGATACCGATCGGGCCGAACTCCGCCGCGAGCGACTTCGACAGCGACAGGATCGCCGCCTTCGACGCCGCATACGGGGCCATCGTCGGATCAGGCATCCGCGCTGCTTCGCTGCCCAGATGCACGATGCTCCCGCCCCTTTCGGACATGGCGGGGATCACGGCGCGGACGAGCCGAGCGGGTGCGAACAGGTTCACCTCGAACGTCGTCCGCCACAGGTCGTCGTCGAATTCGACGAACGAGTCGCGGGTGTCGAACAGGGCCGCGTTGTTCACCAGGCCGTCGATGCGGCCGCAGCGTTCCAGTACGTCGATGATCAGTCGCTCTGCCGCGTCGGGGTCGGCGAGGTCGGCGGCGATGAAGCCGGCCGCCTCCGGCAGCACCCCGGCAACGGGAGCGTTGCGGGCGACGGCGACGACCTGCGCGCCTTCGCGGGTGAGTTCGTGGACGGTGGCGAGGCCGATGCCGCTGGTGCCGCCGGTGACGATGATGACGTTGCCGTCGAGGTGGAGTTGCATGAGAGAGCCTTCCTTCAGAGAGCCGAAGCGGAGTGAGCGTGGGCGGTCTTGCGCCGTGCGGCGATGCGCGCGGCGACGATGAGCGCCAGGCCGATCACGGTGAGTGCGGCGCCGACGAAGGCGGGGCTGACGAGCCCGTAGCCCGCGGCGATGGCCGCTCCGGCGAGGCCGACGCCGATGGTGTTGCCGAGGTTGAACGCGGCGATGTTCGTCGCCGACGCGAGGGTCGCTGCGCCCTGCGCGTGCCGCATCACTCGCGCCTGCAAGCCGGGCACCGTGGCGAAGCCCACCAGCCCGAGGAGGAACAGCAGGATCGCAACGGGAACCGGCATCCCGGCGACCGCCCCCAGGGTGAGGATCACGACCGGGAGCAGGATCGAGAGGATCAGCACGGCGTTGTCGGCGTTCCGGTCGGCGGCTCTGCCGCCGAGGATGTTGCCCGCGAACAGCCCGGCTCCGAAGATCACCAGCAGCCACGGGATCGCCGATGCGGAGTAGCCGGTCACTTCGCGCAGCAGCGGCTCGATGTAGGTGAAGACGCCGAACATGCCGCCGAACACCAAAGCTGTCGTCAGCAGCGAGGCGAGCACCTGCGGGCGGGCGAGCGCCCGGAACTGCTGCGCGACGGGGAGCTGATCCTGCTCCGGCTGCGTCCGCGGCACCAGGGCGATGAGCCCTGCGAGGGCGAGCGCGCCGAGGGCGCTGATGATCCAGAACACCATCCGCCACCCGAACTGCTGGCCCACCAGCGCGCCGGCGGGCACGCCGAGCACGTTCGCGATCGTCAGCCCGGCGAACAGCGCGGCGACGGCGCTGGCCTGCTTGTCCTTCGGCACCAGCGACCCGGCGAGCACGGCGCCGATGCCGAAGTAGCCGCCGTGCGCGAGGGCGGCGACGATCCGCCCGGCGAACATGACCTCGTAGTTCGGCGCCCACGCGGAGAGCAGGTTGCCGGCGATGAAGAAGCCCAGCAGCAACACAAGTGCGTACTTCGGGGGCCGTCGCATGAGGAACGGGGTGATGACGAGCGCGCCGGGCACGACCGCCAGCGCGTACGCGCCGACGAGGTGCCCGGTCTGGCTGATGGTCACGCCGAGGTCGGCGGCCACCTCGGTGAGCAGGCCGGCGATGACGAACTCGGTCAACCCGATCCCGAAGCCGCCGACGCTCAGCGCGAAGAGCGCGAACGCGGCCCTCCTCCCCGGCACGGCGGGCGGGCGCCCGCCGACCGGATCGGACTGCGGCGCGGTCGGGGCCGGGCTGGGGCGCTTCGAAGAACCTGCTCGGTCGGGATGCACGGGTTTCACGGTCATGCATCCACCCTGCTCGGGCCTCGGGCGGCCAACCAGAACCCCCGGCTGCCTAGCACTCGGAGGGATACCCGGGCGGCCGGCATCCGGTGCGAGCCGCCCGCCCGGGTCGGGTCATCCCGCTCCCCGCGTCCGCGATGCGCCGGCGCGGAGCGCAAGCGCGGCGAGGGCGAGGCCGAGTACCGCGAAGGCCGCCCCGCCGAAGCCGCCCCAGCGCAGCAGCCCCGCCGCGACGCCGAGGCCGCCGATGGCGGAGCCGATCGCGTTGGCCAGGTTGAACGCCCCCACGTTCACCGCCAGCGACAGCGTCGGCGCGGCGCCGGCATGGCGCAGCACGAGCGATTGCAGCGGCGCGATCGTCGCGGTGGAGAGCAGGCCCAGGACGACCACGAGCCCGATCATCGGCACCCGGTATCCGGCGAGGAGCGGGAAGGCGGCCAGTACCGCGATGAGCGCCGCGAAGATGCCGACCAGGGTCCTGCCGAGGGAGAGGTCGGTCAGGCGCCCGGCGATGAGGTTCCCGGCGAACCCGCCGATGCCGTAGGCGAGCAGCAGCGCGGGGACGACCGGGGCGGGGATGCCGGTCACGCCCGTGAGCAGGGGCACGAGGTAGGTGAAGACGATGCCGACGCCGGCGAAGCCGATCACCGTGGTCGCGACCGCGAGGAGCACCGGCCCGCGCAGCAGGGCCCGGATCTCGTCGCGCATGCCGGTGCTCGGCGCGGGGGTGCGCGGCATCGCCCACGCCAGCAGGCTCGTGCCGACGATCGCGGCCGCCGCGATGATCGCGAACGGCAGCCGCCAGTTCGTGCCGCCGCCCAGGAGCGCGCCGAGGGGCACGCCGAGCACGGTGGCGACCGTGAGCCCCGAGGTGACGATCGCGACCGCGCGGCCCTGCCGCTGCGGCCCCATCGCCGTGGTCGCGGTGGCGAGGCTGATCGCGAAGAGCGTCGCCTGGCTGCAGGCGGACAGCACCCGGCCGACGATGATCCACCCGAAGGAGGGCGCGGCCACGGTGACCGCGGTGCCGACGACGAAGAGGGCGCCGAGCCCGAGCGCGAGGCCCTTGCGGGGGAGCCGCGCGGTCAGGACGGTCACGACGGGCCCGCCCACGGCCACGCCGAGCGCGTAGGCGGTGACGGTCTGGCCCGCCGCGGCGACGGAGACGCCGATATCGGCGGCGAGCTGCGGGAGGACTCCCGCGACGAGGTACTCGGCGCTCGCGGTCGCGAACACGAGGAGGACGAAGCCGCCCAGGACGACGGCCGGGCGGGCGGGAGCGGATGGCGGGGTCGGGGACATGCGCGCGCGTTCGGATTCGGTCGGCCGGGGGATCAGAGGCTCGATCCGCCGGTCGCGTCGATGGTCTGGCCGGTGACCCAGCGGCCGCGGTCGCTCGCGAGGAAGGCGATGACGTCGGCGACGTCCTCGGGCCGGCCGATCCTGCCGAATGCGGAGACCTGCGCGGCGCCGTCGCGGGCTCCGGGCTCGTCGATCCAGTCGGCGTTGAGATCGGTGTCGATGATGCCTGGCGCGACCGCGTTCACCGTGATGCCGCGCTTCGCGAGCTCGGGCGAGACGGCGTGCAGCACGCCTTCGAGCCCGGCCTTCGAGGCCGTGTAGGCGAGGTGGGTCGGCGCGGCGACGGTGGTGTACCCGGTCGAGACCGCGACGACGCGGCCGTCGTCGTTGAGCGAGTCCGCGAGGTGGTGGAGGAGGAACAGCGGCGCGGTGAGGTTCACCGCCTGCACGCGGGCGTACGTCTCGGCATCGAGCTCGCCGAGCGTCTGCGCGCCGTTGATGCCGGCGTTGCTCACGAGCACGTCGGTGCCCTCGAAGCCCTCCTCGGCCAGGGCCCGCCGCCATTCCCGCGCGATCGCGGAGGCGGCGGCCTCTCCCGTCGACAGGTCCGCCCGGATCAGCCGCGGAGTGGCGCCGAGCGAGCGCACCCGCTCGGCGGTCCGCTCTGCGGCTGCGCGGTCGCGGCCGTAGTGGATGCCGATGAGCGAGACGCCGTCGCGGGCGAGCGCGGAGGCGACGGCGGCGCCGATGCCTCGGGAGGCTCCGGTGATGAGGGCGGTGGAACGGGGCATGATTTCTCCGTAGTGATCGTTACGAAATAGGTTCGTGAGATACCGTAGCAGTCACTATGGAAAAGTTGCGCAGGGCGGGACGACCCCGCTCCTTCGATCCGGACGCGGCGCTGCACAGCGCGCTCCTGGTCTTCTGGGAGCACGGCTATGAAGGCGCGAGCATGGCGCGACTGCAGGAGGCCACCGGGCTCACGGCCCCGCAGCTCTACCGCGCGTTCGAGTCCAAGGAGCGACTGTTCGAGCGCGCGGTGCGGCTCTATCAGAACGAGTACGGCTTCGCCATCCGCTCGGATCTCCCGCTCGCCGAGGCCGTCGACGAGTACTTCGACCGCGCCGCGAGGGAGTTCAGCGCCGAGCCGGGGCGGGGCTGCCTCGTCTCGACGGGCCTGCTCGTCACCGGTCGCGACGGCGAGGCGGCGGCAGCGGTGGTCCGGGCCGAGCGCGAGCACGCGCTGGCGGGGCTGCGCGGCCGGATCGCGGATGCCGTCGAGCGGGGCGAGCTCCCGGCGGGCGTCGATGCCGAGGGGCTCGCCCGAGCCCTCGGCGCGCTCATCCAGGGCATGTCCGTGCAGGCGCACGACGGCGCCGACTACGAGGACCTCGCGCATATCGCCGGGGCGGCCGGGGCGCTCCTCGCCGCGACGGCCGGGGTGCCGGGGTGAGGCGTCGGGCGCCGGCGCCGGCATGATCGGCGCCCCGCGGCGCCCGCACCGTTCGGTGCGGCAGCGGTTGCACGGCACCGGTCCGTCGCCTCGACCGCATGACCGCCACGGCGGGCCCGGATGCTCAGCTCGGCGTGTCGGTGCTCCCGTCGCGGCTCGGCGCAGGGCGGGTCACCGTGAAGGGCTGATGATTGAAGAAGCCGTTCCGCGCTTCGAGTCGAACGCGTTGGCCGTCGTCCGCATCGACCGTCGTCTCCTGGGCGCCGAGCACCGCGCTCGTGCCCCGGTATCGGGCGCCCACGGCGACGGTTCGGATGCCGGCCTCGACCTCGATCTCGGTGGGCCGCCCCCACGCCGCGGAGGCTTCGGCTCCGTCGACGCGGATGACCGGTCGGGTGAAGAGCCTGAGGAACCAGCCGTTGAGCCAGTGCGTTCGCGGCACGATCGCCAGGACGGGCATGGTGCGGCCTCCGTTCTGCGGGGCTGTCGGGCGCGGCGTGGGCGCAGTGCTTCAACACCATACCGGATGCACAGTTTTGCCCTCCGCGGTGCCCGCCCGACAGGAGAGGGCCGCGGACCATCGCGACGAGCCGGCGTCGTCCTCGCCCCGCGGCGCCCGATCAGGACTCGGCCTGCCACTCCTCGCCCGGCACCGCCGGCACGGTCCGCTCGGCCAGGGCCGTCGCCAGCGCGGCCCGCGCCCGTTCGGCCTCGGGGTCCAGGTCGGCGCCGTCGTCGGTCCGTCCGGGCATCTGCTCGAGCTCCGCACGCAGCTCGTCTCGGAGGCTCCTGTTGACCTGCGCCAGGTTCCGATCGATGATCGCGGCCCGTTCCCGATCGCGCGAGCGCACGACGGCGAGAACGACCCAACAGAGCAGCATCACCAGGCCCGCCCCCGCGTAGAGCAGCGGCGCCCAGCCGGCCGAGACGCCGCGCGCGGCCGCGACCGCGCACACGAGCGCCACGATCGCGGAGCACAGCACGGCGGCGCCCCGGATGCGGGAGACGGGATGCCTTCCCGACACGATGACGGCGGCCGCGCCGAGGGCCGCCGACCAGCACGCCCCTCCGACTCCGACTCGGGCCCACTGCCCTCCGGCCGTGTACCGGCCGAGCTCCGAGGCGATCATGACCGCGGTGCCCGTCCAGACGAGGACCGCCAGCAGGTGCACCGTCCGCATGCGCGTCGAGCGGTGCTGCTCGTCGACGGCGGCGAGATCGGCGGCGTGGGTCCGGGCGAACCGGCGCGACCGCTGTCGCATCTCCGCGACCAGTCGATGGGCTCCGCGACGGCGCAGCACCCGCTCGTGCTCGTCCGGGGCAGGCTCGCCCTCATCCACGCGCCGCCTCCCTTCCCGTCGAGTACTCGATGCTAGCGCGCGGTCGGCCCCACTCCGCGGAGCAGGGTGTCGACGACCCGTCTGGAGAGCGCGTCGGCATCCGCGTCGTCGGCCGTCGGGCCGACCGAGGCTTCGTGCACGAGGGCGTAGAACACCGCCAGCACCCACTCGGGGTCCGCATCGGCATCGATCACTCCCGCATCCGCGCACTCGGCGACGAGCCGGCCGGCGAGCTCGCGGATGCGCGCCTGCGACTCCGCCACCAGCGGATCGTCGGCCGGCGGCAGCGTGCGCGCGTACGCGAGGCCGGTCTTCGCCTCGATCGCGTTGCGCGTCGCCCGGTGCAGCGCCTCCTCGGGTGCGACGGCGCCGATCTGCGCGTCCTCGAGCGCCGACGCGATGCGTCCGACCGCCCAGCGCGAGAGCGCCACGAGCAGATCGTTCCGCGTGGGGAACCGGCGGTAGACCGTGGTCCTCGCTGCCCCGGCCGCGCTCGCGATCTCCTCAAGCGTGGCGGCCGGATCCGCTCGCAGCAGCCGGTCCGCGGCTCGCAGGATCTCGAACGCCTTGGCCGCGGCGTCGGCGCGCAGGCGCGTGCCGAAGACCCGCTCCGCGAATTCCCGGTCGACCGCATCCATGCCCCGATCCTACGCGGGCTCGCACCTCTCGAGTGCAATAAGTGGAACATTAATGTTCCAGTTAACGATATGGTGGTCGCTCGGAACGAGGGAAGCGGGGAGCGGATGCGCGAGAACGTCAGTCGGCCGATCGGCGGGGGAGCGAGGAGGGGAGCGCTGCTGGTCGCGGTCCTGGCCGCGGTGTTCGCGGTGCCGCTGTCGGTGTCGGGCACGGCGGTGGCCCTCGCGGATATCGCCGCCTCGCTCGGGGAGTCGGCGGCGGGGCAGCAGTGGGCGCTCAACGGGTTCAACATCACGTTCGCGGCTTCGACGCTGGCGTGGGGATCGCTCGCGGACCGCGTCGGCCGTCGGCCGTCCTTCCAGGCGGGGGCGATCCTGTTCATCGCGGGATCGGTCCTGAGCGTCCTGGCCGAGAGCTACGTCGTCCTCGACGCGGCGCGCATCCTGGCCGGGCTCGGCGCCGGCGCGGTGTTCTCGGTCGGCTCCGCCCTGCTCTCGGTGGTCTACGCGGGCGAGGGCCGCGCTCGCGTGTTCTCGCTGCTCGGGGCGATGGCCGGCCTCGCCCTGGCATTCGGGCCGACGCTGTGCGGGATCATCGCCCAGACGTGGACCTGGCGGGCGATCTTCGGGGTGCAGGGCGGGCTGCTCGTCGTGTCGTTCGCGCTGATGCAGGCGGCGCGGCCCCTGCTCCGCGACGAGCCCCGCTCGACCGCGCCGTTCGACTGGCCGGCCGCGATCCTGTTCTTCGCCGCCATCGCATCGCTCGTCGCCGCGCTCGTGACCGGCTCCGAGGCGGGATGGGCGTCGGCGCCGACGCTCGGGCTCGCGCTGATCGCGGCGTTCGCGTTCGCGGCCCTGCTCCGGCGCGAGCGCCGGGCCGAGCATCCGCTGCTCGATCTCGCCCTGATCCGGCAGCCGCGGTTCCTCGGGGTGACGCTCGTGGTCGCGGTGGCGAGCTTCACCTTCGCCGCGGGCGCGGTCGTGTCCGCGTGGCTGCTCGTGCCGGCGATGGTGATGCTGGGCGCCGGGTTTGGCCTCCACGCGGGCCTGGTCGATAACGAGGGGCTCGCCGCCGCGCCGGATGAGGACGCGGGCATGGCGGCGGGATGGATCAACACCATGCGCGTGGGGACGGAGGCGGTCGCGGTCTCGCTGTTCGGCGCGGTGTTCATCCCCGCGCTCGGCGGGGGGGGGGAGCCCGGCGCCGGCCTTCGCCGCGATCGCGCTCGGCGGGGGAGTCGTCGCGCTCGCCCTGGCGGTGATCTCGATCCGCGCCATGCGCCGCCGATGAGCGCTCGCGCGTCGTGGCGTCTGCGATACTCGTGCTCGTGCACGACTGGCCCGCGGCGCTGCCGATCGAAACGCCCAGGGTGTCGATGGAGCCCCTGGCCGTCAGCCACGCCCCGGAGATGCGGGAAGCGCTCGCGGACCCCGGCCTGTATCGATACATCGGCGGAGCGCCCCCATCGCTCCGGGAGCTGACGGACCGCTACTCGCGACAGGCCGCCGGTCGATCGGCCGATGGCGAGCAGGGGTGGCTGAACTGGATCATCCGTCGTCGCGACAGCGGTGACGCCATTGGTTTCACGCAGGCGACGCTGCACGGCGAAGGAAGCTCCGTCGTCGCCGATATCGCCTGGGTGGTCGCCGCGCGGCACCAGGGGCGCGGATTCGCGTCGGAGGCCGCTGCAGCGATGCGCGCCTGGTTGCGGGGCCGAGGGATCGACCGGTGCATCGCCTTCATCGCGCCCGCGAATCTCGCCTCCGAACGAGTCGCGCGCACGCTGGGGCTCCACCCGACCGAGGAAGTCGTGGACGGGGAGGTCCACTGGGAATCCTCGCCTGCCACGCGGAACAGGAGCCGATAGCCTCGGCTGCGGACAGGCTGCCGTGCGCGGGCATCACCAGCGGATGCCGAGCATCTCCTCGCTGCGCCGCCAGTGCTCGCGCACGACGACCGGATCGTAGGCCTGGCGATGGGTCCGCCCGCGGCGTCTCGGCGAGACGCGGTACTCGCCCGAGGCCCAGGCCTCTCCGGGTGCGCCCTCGATGAAGTATCGGAGCCGCCGGCCTCCCCGTTCCGGAGAGATGAGGAACCGCTTCAGCGCGCCGTGGTAGATGCGTCGGAAATAGCCGTCGGTGTCCGAGGCGAAGTTGGTCGCGACAGTGCCGGGATGGAACGCCACGGAGGACAGGCCGCGTTCGTGGAAGCGGTCGTGCAGGCCCTTGGCGAACAGGATGTTCGCCAGTTTCGCGTCGCCGTACGCCTTGGACGGCGTGAAGCTCCGCCAGTCCTCGAGGTCCTCGAGGTCGATGCCGCCGAACAGGCGGGCGCCGATGCTGGACGTGTTCACGACGGACGCGCGACTCTCGAGCAGCGTGCCGAGCAGCAGATGCGTCAGCAGGAAGGGCGCGAGGTGGTTGACCTGGAAGGTCTTCTCGAAGCCGTCGGGGGTGGCGGTCGGGCCGGAGAACATGCCGCCCGCGTTATTGGCCAGCACGTCGATCCGCTCGCAGCTGCTGCCGATCGCCTCCGCGAGGAGGCGCACCTCGTCGAGCCTCGTGAAATCGGCGAGGTGATACTCCGCGCCGGTCTCCTCGGCGACCGCCTTCGTCTTCTGCGGCGAGCGCCCGACGAGGACCAGCCGGACGCCGGCGCCTGCGAGCTGCCTGGCGGCCGCCGCGCCGATGCCGTCGCTCGCGCCGGTGATGACGATCGTCCGCTCCGCGCCCATCATCGGCCCTTCTCGTCGTGTGGATTCCGGCGCTCCGCGGGGCCGGCGATGGCGCGAACGAGCAGCGAGACGTCGTCTTCCGGCAGCACCGCTGCGCCGTCTTCGGCGCCGGCGAGGGCGATGCGTGCGAGGATCGCGCCGACCAGCACGTGGGCGGCGGCATCGGCGTCGGCGCCGATGTGCTCGCCCCGGGCCTCGGCGCGATGCAGGATCGCCGCCAGGTGGTCGCGCGTCGGGGTGAAGACGCTCGTGCGGATGATGGCCGCGAGTTCGGCGTCGTGGGCGGCTTCGCCGACCAGCGTCACCAGCGTCGCCCCGATCCTGCCGGAGAGCGCTCGTCGCTTCTGGGCGAACAGCGTTCGCAGGTCGCTCTCCAGCGCACCGGTATCGATGTCGGCGGTCTCGGATTCGGCGATGCTCCCGGCCGCGGCGAGCAGCAGATCGCGCTTCGAGGGCCAGCGCCGGTACAGGGTCGCCGTCGAGACGCCGGCTCGCTTCGCGACCGCGGCAGTGGTCAGGCGGGCGTAGCCCTCGTCCGCGAGCAGCGACAGAACCGCTTCCACGATCGACGGAGTGAGGGCCGCATCGATGGGGCGGCCTCGTGCCCCTGTGCTCGGCGCTTCATCGGGGGCCATGGCCGCTCCATCCTCGATATCAATACGAAACGATACAGTTTCTTAAACTAGTGCGTCCTTCCGCGTGCCCGCAAGTGCGGTGCGGAGCCGGACGAGGGGCTCGCGGCTGTTCCGGTGACGAGAGCGTCTCCGTTCGGCGGGCATGCGATCAGTCGGCGGAAGCGATGGTCCCGTGCGAACACCGTGGTACCGGCTCAGGTTTCCGCTCCGGCGCCGCGCGCTTCCGGCGGCTCATCGGCGTTCGCCGGCCGACGTGCGCCGCGGCTCGAGACGAGGGCGAGCGCGATGCCCAGGAAGGCGACGGCGGTGTTGAATCCGAAGGCCCAGGCGAAGCCCGCGGTCCCGGCGATGCGAGCCACGAAGATCGTCAGGATCGCGATCCCGACGCCGTTCGAGACGTACTGGGCCGAGGTGAGGACGGCCCCGGCGGCGCCGCTGAGCTGGCTCGGGACGCCGGTGTTGCCGAGCACGAATGCGGAGGTGAAGACCAGCCCGTGGCCGAGTCCGCTGATGAGGAATTCCGGGAGCATGCCGGCCCGACGTTCAGCGTGCTCGGTAGTGCGACTACGGGGCGCCATGGTGGAGATGGCGTTGTTTGTGGTTGCCGCGGTTCCGAGTCAGTCGGAATCAACCGAGGAAAGAGCTTGGCAAGTTTCCTTGTGGCAAGTAAACTTGTGGAATAGAGTTGGAGCCCATCATTCTCGACAGTGCCTACCGGCGCGGCGTCTCGGATGCCGCGATGCTCCATGCGCTCCGTTTCCCTGTCCGCCATTTCGTGCAAGACGACTCGATGACGATGTTCATCGGCCCCGATGAAACCGGCACCCTCGTGGAGGTCGGTGTGATCGAGTGGCACGGCGTCGTCGCCATCGCTCACGCCATGCGCCCGGCCCCGAACCAAGTATCTGAGGTGAACGACCATGACTCGACGCTCAATAGAAGACATCAAAGCTCGTGCTGACGCGTTCGCCGACGCCTTCGAGAACTACGATCCGAAGCCCGGCGATCAGGACGCACCCCTCCCGCCTGTGATGGCGGTCAAGCTCGCGGCCTGGCGACGCGACGCCGCCGAGCGGGAACTGGCCGATGCGGTACAGGCGGCGCGTGAGCAGCGGCTGTCCTGGCGAGAGGTCGGCGAGGCGATCGGAACCAGCGGCGAAGCCGCGCGCCAACGCTACGGCGCCTCGGCGCGACCAACCGGGGCGCGTCCGAACCGGTCAACGAGGTGAGCCACCTCGTCGAGTGGTACCTCTATCTCAGTGAGGAGGAGCGCGCCGAGGAATTCGAGTTCTCCGTGCCGAAGGGCGACTATGCGCCGCATTACGCGCGGAACATCGGCACGCTGCTCTACGCCTGGGAGCACGGCGGTTCCCGGGCGCTGTCCACCGCGCGCTGCGGGTACGAGATCGACCGCCTCGTGCAGGCGATCTTCGCCCTGCCCGGGTACGAGCCGTGGTCGGAGCGGGCGTACCCGTACTGCTGAGCGCCGGATGTGACCCGGAGCGCGAGCCATCGCCCGTCGCGCGCCCTCCGCCGCTAGGCGAGGAGCCGCGAGCCTACACGGCCTCGTCTGCGATCACGAACCCGGCTCGCGAGTAGCGTCTCCGGGTCTTCTCGGAGGCTCCGATGAGGACCACACGGCCCGCGGCGCGAGCGGTCGGGAGGTCGGTGAAGGAGTCGGTCACGAACTCGGCGGTTTCGACGGCGACTCTCTGCTCGCGAAGCGCTTCGACCTTTCTCGCGCCGACGCGATGGTCGGCGACGCGCATCCCCGATCCCGTCTCGGTCAGCGTCGAGGCGGAGAGCAGATCGTACGGCACTCCGGCCCGGGCGAGCAGCGCCTGCGCGAGGCGCTCCTCGGTCGCGGTGGCGATGACGATCCTCACACCCCGGGAGTGCTGACGGCGGATGCGCTCGACGGTCCCGACGCGCATCCACGCCGGGTCCTCGCCGATCCGGTCGCCGAAGGCGCTCGCGAGCTCGGCGTAATCCTCGTCGCGCATGCCTGCGAGCGCGATCTCGGCGACTCGCGCGGCCGCGACTCGTCTACGTCTCTCCTGGGCGCCGAGGAGCATGACCGCGGTTGCCGGCAGCGCCCGCAGCAGCCGCAGGGGAGCGCGGCGCAACCGCGCGAGGATCAGCGCGCTGAACGAGTCCCGAGTCGTGATCACGCCGTCCAAGTCGTACACGATGAGATCGGGGTGCGCTCCGGGCGGCGAGGGTATCATCCGGAGCACTTCAGCGACCGCGGCGAGGGCGTGAACGCCACCAGCCGATATGGTGCCGGGCCGATGCCAGCTGAAGGGGCAGTGTCGCCAGGCCCGCAAGGTGCCCGATCACTGCAGCAGCACGACGTCGCGATGCGATCAAGGCTGCCGTCGAACCCGCGATCGTCATGAGAAGTGCGACGTTGTAAGCCGGAAGCACTCGTTTCGGAAGTCCCTCCGCCTCGGTCAACACGGGGACGCCGTTCCGGAATCGCCACGGCCAGTCGACGTAATGCTGCAGCGCGAGCGCCTGATAGGTTCCATTCGCGAACCCCGCGGCAGCATCGCGGCCTACGCCTCGTCTGGTCAACAGCAGCAGATTCGCCGTGAACAGCCCTGCCCAGACGAGTACGGCCTTCCTGCGGCCCAGATACGGTTCGCCGGGCAAGCCCAGCCCGGCTGCGCTCTCGATACCGTGATGCGCCGCCACCGCTCCGATGGTCGTCGCCTCAATCGCTCTTCGCATGTGGACAGTATTTCGTATTTCTCCTCTGCAAAGGGCGGAGCGCGGCGACCATCTTCGAGCAATCACCCGCATATGACCAGGGCAGGGGAAGCACGCTGCGGCCGGGCTCACCGACGGCGCGCGCGTTCGAATCCGGCGAGGACGAGGACGGCGCCGCCGATCCACCAGATCCCTGCGACGAGTCCGGTCCGCTCCAGCAGCGGGGCGCCCGCGGCGTGACTCGTGGAGAGGCCGCCGACGGCGACGCCCGCGCTCGTGCCGAGCTGACGGAGCGCGTTGTTGAGGCCGCCCGCCATGCCCGGGCGCGCCGGCCAGGCCGCCATCGTCTCCCCGACGATGGCCGAGGTCATCAGCCCCAATCCGACGCCGACGCCGAGCAGCCCAGGAACCAGCCCGGCGATGCCCGACAGCCGTCCGAGCGTGAGGAGGCCGAGGCCGCCGAGAATCAGCCCGAGCGCCGCGACGGCCCGTCGTCCGCAGCGGATGACCAGCCTGCCGGCGACCGGGCCGAGCACGACGAAGGGCAGGGTGGCGAGCAGCAGGATCGCCCCGGCGGGCCCGGAGGCGAGCCGCAGGTCGTCCTGGAGATGCACGGTCAGGACCTGCAGCGTGCCGTTGGCGCCGCTGGTCATGACCGCTGCGGCGATGACGGAGGCGACCAGCGCGCGCACGCCTTCCGGCTTCCCCCGCTCTACGGTCGGGCCGTCCGCCGTCAGGAGCCGGGAGGTGCCGGCGAATGCGGCGAGGGCGAACGGCACGTTGATCCAGAACACGGCCCGCCAGTCCAGGACGGCGACGAGCAGGCCTCCCGCCCCGGGGCCGATGGCCGTGGCCAGGGCGCTCACTCCCGACCAGACGCCCAGCGCCCGCGCCCGGGGCGCCGGCTCCCGCCAGGTGGCCGTCAGCGCGGCGAGCCCGGCCGGGAGCATCGCCGCAGCCGCGAGCCCCTGGACGGCGCGGGCGGCGATCACGGCCTCCCACGCCCATCCGGCGGCGCCGAGGCCCGAAGCGGCGGCGAAGACCGCCAGCCCCCAGAGCAGGACGCGGCGCGGTCCGGCGCGGTCGACGAGCCATCCGGCCGGCAGCAGCCCGGCCGCCAGGGGCACGGTGTACGCGTCGACGAGGAGCGGCCAGGCCTCCCGCGGGATGCCGAAGGCGCGCCCGAGGCTCGGCTGGGCCACGTTCATCGACAGCACATCGAGCAGGACGAGGAACATGGGCACGCACAGGACTGTCAGCAGCAGCGGGCTCCCGCCGCTCGGTCGCGCGTCGAGGAAACGTGATGGTCGGCTCATGCGTCCATCGTGGAACCGGAACCCTTCGACGCCGGC
Organism: Gulosibacter sp. 10; assembly: GCF_900163695.1. Classification (GTDB taxonomy): domain Bacteria; phylum Actinomycetota; class Actinomycetes; order Actinomycetales; family Microbacteriaceae; genus Gulosibacter. The sequence continues at coordinate 30,321 of NZ_FUIC01000037.1, read as the reverse complement.
CGAACGATGGCGGCAGGATACTGGTGGGCATGGAAGCGCAGCCCGATCTCGCCGCGGCGGCGGCACTGTTCGCGGACCGGACCCGCGCCCGGATGCTCATCGAGCTCGTCGACGGCGCAGCACGCCCCGCCGGGCATCTCGCGCGCATCGCCGGGGTCGCGGCGTCGACAGCCAGCTCGCACCTGGCCCGCCTCGAGGCCGCGGGCTTCGTGGCGGTCGAGGTCTCGGGGCGGACCCGGCGGTATCGCATCGCCGATCCGCGCGTCGTCGCCGCGATCGAAGCGCTCCTCCCGCTCGCGAGCACCGAGCCGCCGGTCGGGCTGACCGCCGTCGAGTCGTGGCGTCGGCTGCGGGTCGCGCGGTCGTGCTACGACCATCTCGCGGGCTCGCTCGGCGTCGACCTCCTCGCAGGCCTCCTCGAGCGCGGCGCGCTCGTGCGCACCGACGGGATCGACGGCACCGCTCCGGCACCGACCGACGCGTTGAGCGCGCGGGTGCGGAACGCGCCCTATGCCCCGGGGCCGGGTGCGGAGGCGGTGCTCGGCCGGATCGGTGTCGACCTCGACGCCCTGCTCGGGGCGAGGCGTCCGCTGATCCGCGTGTGCATGGACTGGTCGGAGCAGCGCCACCACCTCGCGGGGGCGCTGGGTGCCGCGATCATGACCCGGATGCTCGACCTCGGCTGGGTCGCGCGGCGCAGCGGTCGACGCGACCTCCGCGTCCTCGAGCTCGAGTCGATCGCCGCCTGGCTCGCCGAACCGCCGCGCCCCGGCGGCGCACCGTGCGGGGAGCGCTAACGGCCCGTCCGCCTCGCCTTCTCGCGGTGCCTCCTGACCGCGTCGGTGTTGGCGCAGTGCGGGCTGCAGTAGCGCTGCGTTCCCGGGCGGGAGCAATCGGCCCAGACGCGATCGCAGCCGGACACGGCGCAGCGGCCGAGTCTGCCCATGCCTCGCTCGACCAGGTGGAGCGCGGTGCCGATGGCGATGATGACGGCCACGAGCCGGCCCGCGGGGCAGTCGTCCTCGCGGAAATGCAGGTGCCAGCCGGTGCCGCGATGATCGGTCAGGCGCGGGTGGGCGGCGTAGTCGGCCAGCAGCGAGTTGAGCCGTTCGGCGCGCTCCGGCTCCGCTCCCGCGTCGACCACGGCGAGCCAGCGGCGCATGAACGCCCGGATCTCGACGAGGTCGTCGTCGGCGACCGCTCGGGGCAGCGCGAGGTCGGCGGCTGCCAGCATCCGTGCCAGTTCCTCCGCGGTGCTCGGCGGATCGTTGGCGAGCGAGACCGCGAGCTGCATGGCCTCCTTGCCGTCATCGTTCAGGCGCATGGATCCATTACAGCACCCGGGCCCCGCCGGTTCGCGGCCGTCATCGGACGAGGACCATTCTGAGGACGGACAGTGCGATGCAGGCGATGAGGAGCCGGTGCAGGACGGACTCGGGGATGCGACGGGCGATGGCTGCGCCCGCCCAGCCGCCGAGCGCGTGCAGCGCGGCGAGCAGGACGACCAGGCGTGGATCGGGCGCGGTGACCATCCAGAGCGCGATGCCCGCCGCGAGGTTCAGCAGCGCCTGCATGAGCCGTGCCGCGGCGAGGCATTCGTGCACGGGGCGGGCGAGGAGGCGTTGGAGCGCGAGCTGGAGCAGGCTGCCCGTGGCCGGCCCGATCATCCCGTCGTAGATCGCGATGCCGCCGATGACTGCCGGAACCGCGCGCGGATGCGGAGGCGCCCGGCGAGCCTCCGCCGCCCGGCGCCGGCGGTGGGCGCGGAGGAGCAGCCCGGCGACGAGCGCCGCGAGGGCGGCGGCCGCCATCCAGGACAGCAGCGCGACATCGATGCGGGTCGCGAGCCACGCCCCGAGCAGCACCCCGGCAAGGGCGCATCCGAGCGTCGCCGCGAGCAGTCCGCGATCGAGCGGTCCGGCGCCGGGGGAGCGGTATCGGCGGGCGGCGACGAGGTTCCCCGCCACCGCGACGGCCTTGTTCACCGCCAACGGCACGCTCGCGGCGACGCCGGGCGGGGAGGCGCCGATGAGCGCGGGCAGCAGCACCGCGCCGCCCGATCCGACCGATGCGTCGAGCGCGCCCGCGAGCAGTACCGCGACCAGCAGGACGGCGAGGTCGGCTCCGCCGAGCGTTTCGATTCCCACGGAACCCAGCCTGAGGCAATGGCATCAGGCAAATAAACCATTACCGTCGAAGACGGGCGGTGCTTCGCGCTCGGTCGCGATCGCCGGCAGGGGCCGACCTCTCGGCGTCGCGCTACTCCTCGGAGGCGAGGATGCTGTCAAGCAGCCCGGGGAAGCGCTCGTCGAGGTCGCCTCGGCGGAGGGAGAGCAGGTTCTCCCTGCCCGAGGGGCGCTGGTCGATGACCCCGGCGTCGCGCAGCGCCTTCCAATGGTGCGTGAGCGTGGACTTGGAGATCCCCTCCACGATGCCGCCGCAGCGGTGCTCCTCGTGGTCGGCGAGGACGCGCACGATCTGGAGCCGCACCGGATGGCCGAGCGCGGTGAGCACCTCGGGGAGGCGCATGTCCTCGGTTCGGATCGTCACTGCCATGAGCTCGATGCTACTACTCTACGGCTCCACTAGTGCTGACGAACCGTCGTGGGGCGCCTTCGCGTCGGCTCGGCGCGGGACGAGGACGAGCGCCACGATCGCGATCACGGCAATCCCGACCGTCGCGGCGATGATCGCGGCCTGCGCGCCCGCGGCGACCCGGTCGGCGCTCGTGCCGCTCGCGACGCCGGTGCTGATCGCGACGCAGATCGCCAGCCCGATCGCGTTGCCCGTGTTCTGCGCGGTCGAGCCGATGCCCGAGGCGATGCCCTGCTCGTGATCGGCCACGCCGGTGCCGACGGCGGCCCACATCGCCGTCCAGACGATGCCCTGGCCGAGGCCGGAGATCACGATGCCGGGCGTCATGGTCAGGAGCGAGCCGGCGGCGGTGGCCTCGAGCGCCCACCAGGCGGTGCCGGCGATCCCGAGCGCCGCGCCGAGGGCGAGCGCGAATCGCGCGCCGAGCGTCGTGGTGAGCCTGCCGCCCGCCTGGGTGCCGATGAAGATCGACGCCGACGGGATGAGGAAGGCCAGCCCGGTCTGCAAGGGGGTGAAGGCGTGCACGTCCTGCAGGAGCACGGTGAGGAAGTAGGGCAGTGCGCCGAACGATCCCATGTAGAGGAACGTCGCGGCCGAGCCGCCGACGGTGAACCTGTTGCGGAAGAGCCGGAACGGGATCAGGGGATCCGATGCCCTGCGCTCGATGAGCAGGAACGCGATGAGGAGCACGACCGCGAGGATCGCGGTGATCACGACCGGCGTATCGCCCCAGCCGACCTCGGGGCCCTGCACGAGCGCGAACACGAGCAGCGTCGCCGCCGCCGTGATGGCCAGGCCGCCGGGCAGGTCGAAGCGGCGCCTGACCGCGGCGGGCGGGTCGTGCGGGATCGACTTCCACGCCGCCAGCGCGACGAGTCCCGCGAGGGGCACGTTGACGTAGAACACGGCGGGCCAGCCGAACGCGTCGGTGAGCACGCCGCCGGCGAGCGACCCGATCGTCAGTCCCGATGCGCCGGCGCCGCCCCAGACGGCCAGCGCCCGGTTCCTCGCGGCGCCCTCGGCGTAGAGCCGGTTCACGAGCGACAGCGTGGAGGGGAAGAGCATGGCCCCGCCGATGCCCTGCAGCACTCGGGCGGCGATGAGGACCTCGGGCGACCACGCCAGGCCGCCCAGCAGCGACGAGACCGCGTACACCCACAGGGCGGCGATGAACACGCGCCGCTGGCCGAGCATGTCGGCGGCGCGTCCGCCGAGCAGCATGAAGCCGCCCATGAACACCACGTAGGCCGAGACGACCCACTGGAGCGTCTGCCCGCCGAAGCCCAGGCCCGAGCCGATCTCGGGCAGCGCCACGAACACGATGTTGATGTCCAGCGAGATGATCAGCTGCGCCGTCGCCAGCAGTGCCAGGGTCCATCCCGTTCCCCGCGCCGCGCGCTGCGCCGCGGCCCCGTCCGTCCGACTCATAGTTCGTCCCTTCTAGTTCTATCGAATAATAGGGCTAGAGTACGCGAACAATAGATCTGCTGCCAAGCCGGATCGCCCTCCGAAGGGCTGCTGTGGGGTGCTCGATCATTCGTCGGCGCTCCCGTCCGACGCGGCCGCCCGGCCGCCGGGGAAGCCTGCGCGCGAGGCGAGGATGACGGCCAGCGTCGGCACCAGGAGGGCCACGAGCGCCCAGGGCAGCGCGAGCACGCCCGCTTTCGCGAGCAGCACGCCGCCGACGACGCCGCCGAGGGCCATGCCGACGTTCCAGAGGGTGACCAGCATCGACTGCGCGGTATCCGCCGCCTTGCCGCCCGCATCCGCGATCGCCGTCTGCGTCAGCGTCGGTACGCCGCCCCAGCCCAGGCCCCAGAGGATCACCGCGACGTAGACGAGCGCGTGGATCGAGTGCACGACCGCGAGGGCCGCCGCGGCGATCGCGACCAGGACGGTCGCCGCGAGGATGAGGGCGCGCAGGCGGGTCTGGATGAGCGCGCCCGTGATCCAGATGGAGACCAGCGAGGCGAGGCCGAAGGCGAGCAGCACGAGATCGACGCGGTCGCCGAGGCCGATGCTCTCGAGGTAGGCGGCGATGTAGGTGTAGCCGATGGTGTGCGCGAGGATGAACAGCAGCACGACCGCGAGGACGGCGATGACGCCCGGCGTCGCGAGGGTGGCCCTGACGCCGGTGCTCCTGTCCCGCGGCAGGCCGGGCTGGTCGGGCACGAGCAGCAGCACCCATGCCAGCAGCAGCACGGTGATGATCGTCATGGCCAGGAATGCGCCCCGCCAGCTCGTGAGGTTCGCGACGAACGCGCCGGCGGGCACGCCGAGCCCGAGTGCGACGGGGATGCCCGTCATGACCAGGGCGATGGCCTTGCCCTGCAGCTCGGGGGCGACCATGCGGCGCGCGTAGCCCGCGATCATCGCCCACGCCAGACCGGCGGCGACGCCGGCGGCGAAGCGGGCGATCATCGTCAGTGCGAAGTCGGAGGAGAGCACCGTGACGGTGTTCGAGACGGCGAACAGTGCCATGGTCGCCAGCAGCAGGGGCTTGCGCCGCCATCTGGCCGTCAGGATCGCCAGGGGGATCGTCGTCAGCGCCGTCGCGATCGCGTAGACGGTCACGGTCTGCCCGGCGGCGGACTCGCTCACGCCCAGGCTCGTGCTCATGCCCGGCAGCACGCCGGCGGGCAGCGTCTCGGTCAGCGAGGTGATGAAGACCGCCGTGGTCAGCGCCAGCAGAGGCGCCAGCGGCAGGCGGGAAGTGGGCGGATGCGTCGTTGTCGTCGTGTTCGAGGTCGTCATGAGAACATGGTCGAACCTTGACGGTAGTGTCAAGGTCAAGTCGGATCGTGCAGCGACGGGGGAGTGCGGATGCGGATCGGCGAGCTGGCCGGGAGAACCGGGACATCGGCGCGGCAGCTGCGCTACTACGAGGCGCAGGGCCTGATCCTGGCGCAGCGCACCGAGAACGGGTACCGCTGGTACGAGGAGGCCGACGTCGACCGCGTGCTGCAGATACGCGGCCTGCTCGACGCCGGGCTGCCGGTGCGGATCATCAAGCAGATCCTGCCCTGCCTGGACAAGCCGCGCACGATCTACTTCAAGGACGCCACCCCGGAGATGCTCGCGCTCCTGCGGCACCATCGGGACCGGATGGACGAGCGCATCCGGTGCCTCGCGAGGAATCGGGACGCCATCGACGAGTACCTCGGCGAGGTGGGGCGCTGCGCGGCGGAGCGGAGCGCGTAGGGCGTCGGACATCTCCGCCCGGCGCTCCTCATGGGAGCCGGGCCGGGACGGATTCAGCGCGGGCCCGCGCCGGTCCGCCCGGCCGGGCTGCGCTTCGGGCCTGGCCCGAGCAGGCCGACGAGCAGGGAGGCCAGGGCGAGGGCGGCGGTGGCCCAGAGCATCGGCACGATGCCCGCGCTCTCGACCACGAGGCCACCGGCGGCTGCGCCGAGGGCGATGGAGCCGGTGAAGATCCCGACGTACAGGCCGGTGATGTGCTCGACCCGATCCGGCGCCGCGGTCGTCATCCACAACTGCGCGCCGACCGAGAGGCCGCCGTAGGCGACGCCCCAGAGGGCGATGGCGATCCCGGCGGCAAGCGCGCTCGTGCCGAACCCGGCGAGGACCGCGATCGCGATCGCGATCCCTGCCGCCAGCAGCAGCACGGTGAGGCGGGGCTTGCGGCCGGCCGCGGCTCCGGCGACGAAGTTCCCCACCAGACCGAACGCCCCGTAGAGCAGCAGGAGCAGGGCGATGGAGTTGGCGGAGAGGCCGGTCTGGTTCTCGAGCACTGGGCGCACGTAGGTGTAGGCGGCGAAATGCGCCGTCACCAGCAGCACCACGACGATCAGCCCGGTGACGACGCCCGGGCGCAGCAGCGACCTCCGAGGCGCGGCGTCGCCGGTCGTCGCATCCGCCGCGGGCCGGCGCAGCGTCGGCAGCGCGAAGACCAGGGCGAGGGCGATCACGAGCGCCAGCGCCGCCAGGGCGCCGAACGCGGCCCGCCATCCGAAGGCGTTCCCGATGAGGGTGCCCAGCGGCACGCCGAGCACCGAAGCCGAGGCGACGCCGCTGACGGCGAACGAGACGGCGAGGGCGACGTCGCGCGGGGCCACGAGCCGGGTTGCGACGGCGGAGGCCATGCCCCACACCACGCCCATCCCGATGCCGAGGATGATCCGCGACACCAGCAGCAGTCCGAAACCGCCCGCGACCGCGGTCAGGGCGTTGCCGAGGGCGAGGACGACCATCGCGGCGGCGAGGACCTTGCGGCGGTCGAGGTCGCCGAGGAGACGCGGCACGACCGGGGCGGCGACGGCGGAGACGAGGCCCGTGACGGTGAGGCTCGTGCCGGCGGCGCCGGGGGAGATGCCGAGGCCGTCGGCCATCGGGGTGAGCACCCCGACCGGCAGCATCTCGGAGGTGACCACGAGGAACGTCGCCAGGGTGAGCACGCCCACGGCGCTCCACCGGCGCGCCGACGTGCGATCCTCTCGGGCGGGTGACGATACGGAAGCGTTCATAGCTGCAAGCCCACCGCCTCGAGGCCTCGGGAACAACGGCGAACTCCTCATCGATCGATGAGCAGCACTGATCGATCGGGGGATAGGCTGACGGGCATGAGCGCCGAGTACCCGACCATGCATCAGGCGAACATCCAGCAGATCGAGTGCCTGATCGCGCTCGGCGAAGAGCTCCACTTCGGCCGCACCGCCGAGCGCCTGGGCTACTCGCAGTCCCGCGTCAGCCAGCTCATCGCCGAGCTCGAGACGCGCGTCGGCGCGCGCCTCGTGGAGCGCACGAGCCGCCGCGTCGCCCTCACCCGCATCGGCGCGCAGTTCGTCGCCGAGGTCCGGCCCGCCTACCGGGCCCTGACGCGCACCTTCGCCCGCGCCCGCGAACGCGCCCTGCGAGGAGCCGTGGAGGAGCTGCGGATCGGGTTCACCGGCATGGTCTACGAGGAGATCACCACGGCCTTCCGCGCCCTCGACGAGGAGCGCGGCATCGCCGTGCACACCCACGACCTGCCGCTCGGCTCGCCGTTCGTCGCCGTGCTCGAGGGCGAGGTGGACGCGGCGATCGCCGAGCTGCCCGTTCACGAGCCCGAGCTGACCGTCGGGTATCGATTCCCGCCGCAGGATCAGCTCGTGGCCATCGCCAGCGCCCACCCCCTCGCCGGGCGGGACTCGATCGATGTCGAGGAGCTGGCGGGGCTCGACCTGCTGCACCGCGTCGGCGACGCACCGCACTACTGGAAGGCCGCCCGAACCCCGCCGGCGACCCCGGCCGGCGCGCCGATCCTCTCCACGACGGGCATCACGACGATCCAGCAGGGGATGGCGCTCGCGGCCTCCGGGCGCCACGCGCTGCTCGCGTGCCGGCCATTGGCCGAGCACCACACCCGCACCGATCTGCGCTTCATCCCCGTCCGTGGCCTCGAGGCCACCAGCCGGCTCGGGCTCGTCTGGCGCGCCGACCGCACCAGTCCGCAGCTCGTCGCCCTCGCGCGGCTCCTCGAGCACGGAGCTCCGGCAGGGGATGGCGCGGCATCGATGGAACGCGAGACGACTCCGCCGGCCGGCAGGCGCCCCGTCTGCGCACCATGACCGCTCCCCGGCCCGAGGGGGCTGACCGGATGGGCTATCCGGGCTGGGCGACGGGCGCGAGGCCCACGAACTGCATCCGGTCCTGTCCGTAGAAGCATGTCTGCAGGGCGAAGTCGCCGCCGAGGCCGGCGAGGTCGTCGGTGGTGGCCCAGACCTTCGGGGTGTGCCGGATGTCGACGACCTCGTACACGGTCTCGTCGCCTTCGACCTGCACGTGCTGGCCGATCTCCCAGGTCAGGATCACATCGCCCTGGCAGTTGTTATGCGCGGCCCAGATCGGCGGCACCTCCGGATGCTCGTACGAGGCCATATGGGTGAAGGTGCCATCGCATCTGTCGAGTTCGGGGATGTGCCCGCTGACGCCGAGCCGGACGGTCGGGAGCTCGCCGGTGGCCTGCTCCCGGATGTCGGCGGCGGTGTCGATGAGCGAGGTTCGAACGTTGCCGTAGTGATACGCGACCTCGTCGGGGGCGAGCAGCGTCGCCGTCCCGAGCGCGGCGCCCGAGACGAACAGCACTGCGCCGAGCGCGCCGAGCACCCTGCCTCTGCGGCGTCTTCGTGGGGACTTTCCGGACATGCCCCGTCCTCTCATCAGTGCTGGCGTGAGCTTAGCAAGGCGGACTTGTATCGCATCGGCGCGGGCTGAGCGCCTCTTCGCCGGACGCGGACGACCTCGCATCGACCGGCATGCTCCAGACCGGCCCGGCAGCTGCTGCGGACGGCGGAGCATCGCGCGGGCCGAGGCCCAGGGTCGCGGCGAGCCCTCCGCGACCCGTGCCCCCACGACTCGATTCCGCCCCGGTACTCAGTGATGCTAAGCATAAGTACCCAGTGTTACTTTGTAGCGGTAGTCAGTGTCACCGAGTAGTTCGGGTCGCGACTGCCCGAACGAGTTCCGGAAGCGGCGGAGTCCTCTCCGCAGGATGACCGGAACAGCCGAGCGAAGGGGAACGATGATCATGACCGCGAAACGGGACGACCGGGAGCGCGCGCCCGGTCGAGGCGATCGACGAGGCGGAGGGGAGGGATCGGCGGCGATCCGGGTGCGCGGACTCGAGAAGTCCTTCAAGGCGCTTCCCGTGCTGCGCGGCGTGGACTTCGAGGTGGCGCGGGGCGGCATCTTCGCCCTGCTCGGGTCCAACGGGGCCGGCAAGACCACGCTCGTCAGGATCATGTCCACGCTGCTCAGGGCCGACGCGGGAACGTGCGCCATCGGCGGATTCGACGTGGCGGCGCAGGCCGCCGAGGTGCGGAAGTCGATCAGCCTCACCGGACAGTTCGCCGCGGTGGACGAGGTCCTCACGGGTCGCGAGAACCTCGTGCTGATCGCGAGGCTCCGCCGCCAGTCCGATCCCGGTGCGACCGCCGATGCGCTGCTCGCCCGCTTCTCGCTGGGCGAGGCGGGAGGGCGCCGGGTCGCCACGTATTCCGGAGGGATGCGGCGGCGCCTGGACATCGCCATGAGCCTGATCGGCGATCCGGCGATCGTCTTCCTCGACGAGCCGACGACCGGGCTGGACCCGCAGGCGCGCATCGAGGTGTGGCAGGCGGTGAGGGGGCTGGCGGAGAGCGGGACCACGGTGCTGCTCACGACCCAGTACCTCGAGGAGGCCGAGCAGCTCGCCGACCGCATCGCGATCCTGCACCGGGGCCGCATCATCGCCGACGGCACGCTCGACGAGCTGAAGCGGCTGCTGCCCCCGGCGAAGACCGAGTACGTCGAGAAGCAGCCGACGCTCGAAGAGGTGTTCCTCGCGATCATCGGCGACGACGCGGAAGGGGCCGGACGATGACCGTGCGTGCTCTCGGCGACACCGCCATTCTCACCGGCCGCTCGCTGGCACACATCCTGCGCAGCCCCGACACCATCATCACCACGGCGCTCATGCCGATCGCGATGATGCTGCTGTTCGTCTACGTGTTCGGCGGCGCGATCGACACCGGCCCCGGAGCGGCGGACGGCGCGTATGTGGACTACCTGCTGCCCGGCATCCTGCTCATCACGGTCGCCTCGGGCATCGCCTATACCGCGTTCCGCCTCTTCACGGACATGACCGGGGGCATCGTCGAACGGTTCCGATCGATGCCCATCGCCCGGTCGAGCGTGCTGTGGGCGCATGTGCTCACCTCGCTCGTCGCGATCCTCGCGTCGCTCGTGGTCGTCGTCGGCGTCGCCCTGCTCATGGGCTTCCGCTCGAGCGCGAGCCCCCCGGAGTGGCTCGCCGTCGCGGGGATCCTCATCCTGTTCACGCTGGCGCTGACCTGGATCGCCGTGATCCCCGGTCTGACCGCGAAGTCCGTCGACGGCGCGAGCGCCTTCTCCTATCCGCTGATCTTCCTGCCCTTCCTCAGCTCCGCATTTGTGCCCACGGAGTCGATGCCCGGCCCGGTGCGCTGGTTCGCGGAGAACCAGCCGGTGACCGCCATCGTCGACACGATCCGCGCTCTGCTCGCCGGGCGGCCCGTCGGCGCCGAGATCTGGATCGCGCTGGCCTGGTGCCTCGGCATCCTCGCCATCGCCTACCTCGTCGCGACGACCATCTACCGGCGCAAGACCCGGTGAGCCCCGCATCCCTCGCCGATGCGATCCCGAGGGGCGCGGGTGGGGTGCGGTCCTCGGGCCGCACCCCGGCCCCGCCTCAGCGGGCCGCCTCGACCCCCTCGGCGGGTCGGCGTCTGCCGGCGCGGGTGAGCGCGGCGAAGGCGATGCCCGCGAGTGCGACGAGCGCGATCATGGTCCCCGCCGCGATCATGAGCCCGCCGCGGTAGATCCACGGCTCGCCCGGCCCGCCGGAGGCGACCAGCTCGCCGGGGGCGCCGGGGAGTGCGGCGGTGATGACCGCGGCGAGGATCGCGGCGTAGGCGGCGACGAACACCGCCTCGGCGCCGATGCGGAAGAGATTGATGACGCCGGATGCGGCGCCCGCCCGTTCGGCGGGCACGGCGGCGAGCGCTTCGGCGTCCACGAACCCGAGGGGCAGGCCGAAGCCCAGGCCGAGCAGGAGCATCGGCGCGACCCCGAGCACGACCGGCAGATCGGGGCGCAGCAGGAGGAGCACGCCCGCGCCGCCGACGACGAGGCACGCGAACGAGGCCGCGATGATCGCGGCCGGCGTCACTCGGGTGCGCTCCATGATCCGGTGCACGGCGACCGGGGCGATGAGCACCGGGATGGTCATCACGAGCATCAGCGCGCCGATGACGCCCGGGGCGAGGTCGTGGATCGCGCCGAGCGCGCCGGGCAGGTAGGTGAGGAACGTGACGAAGCCGATCGCCCCGGCGACGGGGACGAGCGTCATGGCGAGGAACCTCGGGGCGCGCAATGCCGAGAAGTCCAGCATCTCCCGCAGCGAGGTCGCGCCGCGGCCGAGCTGCGGCAGCCGCGTCGCGCCGATGAGGGCGATGAGCAGCACGATGGTGTGCGCGGCGAAGATGCCCGTCCAGCCCCAGGCCGACAGCAGCAGCCCGGAGAGGGCGGGTCCGGCAGCGAGCCCGAGGCCGTTGACCGTGCCGAACAGCGCGAACGCCTGGGCTTTCGCCTTGCCCTCGAACAGGTGGCTCAGGATCGGCGCCGCCCCGGTGAGCACGGCCGCGGAGCCGATGCCCGCGACGATCCGACCCGCGTCCAAGGCGATGATGCTCGGGGCCAGCGCGCTGACGACGCCGCCGATGACCGCGATGACGATGCCGATGCGGAACGAGCGCGTGTACCCGATCCGGTCGGAGAAGGCGCCCCAGGCGATCGTGCAGACCGCGAAGGAGACGTTGAAGCCGTTGACCACCCACTGCAGCGGGGTCGGGCTCGATCCGAGGTCGGCGGCGATCGCCGGGAGCGCGACGGCGGTGCCGGAGATGGACAGCGGGATGACGAACTGGGCCAGCAGGATCACGGCCAGCAGCAGTCTGGGGCGGGGCATACGCACTCCTTTGGTTCGATAAAGGGCTAAGGTTCGATTAATAACGAACCTAGGCTGTCATGACGGTAAGGTACGATGCAAATCGAACGTGCTGCACGACTGGGATATGGAGGGCGGCGAGCATGGCGAACCCGACTGCCGGTGCTGAGCCGGAGGAGATCGAATTGGGCGCGGTGCTCTCGGCGCTCGCCGACCCGCACCGTCGGAAGGTCGTTCACGATCTCGTGAACGATGCCGACGGCAGCGAGCGCTCCTGCACGAGCTTCGGCCTCGACCTGTCGAAGTCCACCCGCAGCCACCACTTCAAGGTGCTCCGCGAGGCCGGCCTCGTGCACCAGGTCGACCGGGGCAACCGGAGCGAGGTCACGCTGCGCAGGCGCGACGTCGACGAGCGGTTTCCGGGCCTGCTCGACCTGATCGGGCGCGAGGGCGAGGGCTGACGCAATCGCCGGTCCTCAGCGGGCGTGGCGGCCCGGCGTGCCGGGCGGGCGCGTCCATGACAACTGCCGGAGCGGTCGCGATCAGTCGGGCAGCGCTGCGAGTGCGACCTGCACGATGGCGTCGAGCTCGCGTCGCGAGGCGCCGTCGCGAGCCCGCTGCACCAGCCCTCCGATCATCGACATGACGTAGCCGACCAGGCCGACCGGATCCACCTCGGGGGAGAGTCTGCCCGCGGCGATATCGGCGTCGACCCTCTCGCGAAGCGCGCGGTCCTTCTCCCCGCGCAGGTGCGAGAGCGACGCCCGCACCTCCTCGTCATCCGTCCCGGCGTCGCCGCTTCCCAGGAGGCAGCCGCGCGGCAGTCCGCGACGCGTGTACCGGCCCGGGGCCTCGGTGAGGATGCGGCGCATCGCACCGACGGCGGTGGCCTCCTCCCGGATCGCCGCGTTCATGAAGTCCCCGTACGCCTGGTCGTAGACGCGGATCGCCTCGTCGAACAGCGCGCGCTTGCTGCCGAACGCGTTGTACAGGCTCGGCTGCCCGATCCCGAGCTCCTCGCTGAGATCGCGGACCGAGGTGGCCTCGTAGCCCTTGCGCCAGAACAGGCGGATCGCGCGGTCGAGCGCGGCGTCGCGGTCGAAGCTCCGCGGCCGTCCCTGCGCTGTCCTGGTGCTCATGCCCCCATTTTAGAGCATCCACTACAAAAGGTGTTACGGTGCATATCTCTAGCGTTCGCTACATAAAGGAGGATGGGATGGCAGGACTCGACGGGAAGACGGCGCTCGTCACGGGGGCGACGCGGGGCATCGGCCGCGCCATCGCCCTGCGATTGGCGGGGGACGGGGCGCGAGTGGCCGTCCACTACGGCTCGAGCGACGAGGCCGCGGGACGCGTGGTCGAGCGCATCCGGGCGCGGGGCGGGGAGGCGTTCGCGGTGCGATCGCGCCTGGGCGTTCCGGGAGACGTGAAGCGGCTGTGGTCGGAGTTCGACCGGCACGCGGACGGGGTGGACATCATCGTCAACAACGCGGGCATCCTCGGCGGCAGAACGGCCTACCCCGAGGTCGACGAGTCGGACTTCGACGAGGTGTTCGCGGTGAACACCAGGGCGCCGTTCTTCATCGTGCAAGAGGCGCTGAGCCGGCTGCGCGAAGGAGGGAGGATCATCAACCTCTCGTCCTCCCTCACGCACGGCTCGCGCAATCCCGACCTGCTGGCCTACTCCATGTCGAAGGCCGCGATCGACGCCTTCACCGGCGCGCTGGCAAAGCAGCTGGGGTCCCGCGGCATCACGGTCAACGCGGTCGGTCCCGGAGCGACCGCCACCGATATGAACGCCGCGCGCCTCGCCACCGCGGAAGGCAGGGAGGCGATAGCGTCCCGGTCTCCGCTGAACCGCGTCGCGGCGCCGGAGGACATCGCCGACGTCGTCGCGCTCCTCGCCTCCGACGATGCCCGATGGGTGACCGGTCAGTGGGTCGACGCGACCGGCGGGGCGCTGCTGTGATGCCCGGACCCGCGACTGCCGTTCGAGCAGCCGGGCCGGCGACGCGGCGCGGCGGCCTGCCGCTGGCGATCTGGGGCATCGGCTTCGGCATCTTCGCGCAGGGCACCAGCGAGCTCATGCTCGCCGGGCTCCTGCCGGAGATGGCCGGCGACCTGGGGGTGACGATCCCGCAGGCGGGCTGGCTCATCAGCGCATTCGCGCTCGGCATGCTCGTCGGCGCACCGGTTCTCGCGGTGCTCACCCTGCGCTGGCCGCGCAGACTCGCGCTGCTCGTGTTCCTCGGCGTCTTCGTCATCAGCCACGTCGTCGGCGCCCTCTCCGAGAGCTACGGGCTGCTGTTCGCGATGCGGTTCCTCGGGGCATTCGCCTACGCGGGGTTCTGGGCGGTCGGCGGCAGCACCGCGATGTCGATGGTCGGCCCCGAGCGTCGCGGCCGGGCGATGAGCATCGTCGCCGGAGGGCTCACCGTCGCCACCGTGATCGGTCTTCCCGCCGGCACCTGGATCGGCCAGCTCTTCGGCTGGCGCGGGGCATTCTGGGCCGTGGCGATCCTCTCGGCCTTCGCGGCGCTCGTACTGCTCGCCTCGGTGCCGAAGCTGCGCTCCGAGAACCCGCCAAGCGTGCGCGAGGAGCTGCGCGGGCTGAGGCCGCCGCGCCTCTGGCTCTCCTACGGGATGACCGCGGTCGCGACCACGGCGCTGCTCGGTACGTTCTCCTACCTCGCCGCGATGCTGGTCGAGGTCACCGGTTTCGACTCGGCCTGGGTGCCCGCCGTGCTCTTCGGGTACGGGCTCGGCGCGCTCATCGGCATCGCCATCGGGGGCAAGGCCGCCGACCGGTTCCCGCGGGCGGTGCTGGGAATCGGTTTCGCCGGCCTGCTCGTGGCGTCGCTGCTGCTCTCGCTGCTCGCGCACCATGCCGTTGCGACCGCGACGCTCGTGGTCGCGGTCGGGCTGCTCGGCTTCAGCACCAACCCGGCGCTGAACTCCCGCTTCCTCGCCATCGCGCCCGAGGCGCCCACCCTGTCGGTGTCGGGCAATATCTCGGCCTTCAACGTCGGCATCACCCTCGGCCCGTGGATCGGGGGACTCGTGCTCTCCGGCGGATACGGCTATCCGGCCATACCGGCGGTCGGCGCGGGAATCGCGGCCCTCGCGCTGCTGCTCTGGGGATGGGATATCGCGCTGCAAGCGCGGCGGCGAGCCCGCGAGGCCCGGGAGAAGATCGCCGCCAGCACTGGCTGAGGCGTGGGCGATCGCGGGGGACCGCGAAGAGCTCGGCGATTGCGAGCCGATGCCCGCGAGGGCGGCGCCGTCGAGCTGCGGCGGAGTGCGCGGGTCAGCGGTCGCCGGCGAGCATCGCGAAGACGAGGGTGTCCGTCCACTCGCCCTTGTTCCACCAGTCCTGCCGCATGTGCGCCTCTTGTCGCATCCCAAGCGCCGACGCGAGTTTGGCCGACGCGACATTGCGGGCATCCATCTGCGCCGTCACGCGGTGCAGGCGGTAGTGCTCGAACGCGACGCGCAGCACCTCGGCGACCGCTTCTCGGGCGAAGCCCCGGCCGCCGTGGGCGGGGTCGAGCACCCAGCCGACCTCCGCGATGCGGCGCTCGACATCGGTGAGCCACAGCAGCACATCCCCGATCGGGGTGCAGTCGCGCTCGATCACCAGTGCGAGCGCGGCGGCGTCGCTGTCGAGGTCGGTCTTGACCAGCCGCTCCTCGGTCCGCTTCGCCGCATCCTCCGGTGTCCACGGCTCGTCCAGCAGATACCGCGCCACCTCGGGCTGCGAGTAGACGCCCTGCAGCCACTCCGCATCACTCGACTCGTGCGCGCGCAGGCGAAGACGGTCGGTGGCGAGGGGGAGCAGCGAGGATCGAAGACCGTTCACGTCGGCAAAACTAACATAGTACGGATATCAATACAAACATCGTTCGGATAGCCTGGCGGCGTGAGTTACTGGGAGCACCGCAAGCCCGTGCAACGGGCGCGCGCGGTCGATGTGGGCGAGGCCGCCCGTGCCGCGACCGCTCTGCTGGACGAGGGCGGGCTGCGTGCGCTCACCGTGCGAGCGGTGGCGGCGCGGCTCGATGTGGCACCGGCGAGCCTGTACTCGCGCCTGGAATCGGTCGACGACCTGTTCGACCTCGCCCTCGATGCGGCGCTCGGCGATGATCCGGCCATCCGGGCAGCACTGGTCGATGCGGGCATCGCCGAGCTGATGCTCGCCTATTTCCGTCACCTCTCGAGTCATCGGTGGGCGTGCCAGGTGATCGGCATGCGCGCGCCCCGGGGCCCGAACTACCTGCGGCTCTCCGAGCGCATGGTCGTGCTGCTGGCCGAGGACGGTGCGGCGGATCCCCTGAGCGCTGCGTACGCCCTGTCGAACTTCGTGATCGGCAGCGCCACCACGGCGCCGATGGCCGACGACGAGCGCGCCGCGCCGGTCGACCCTGAGATCGCACCGATCTACGCGCGGCGGCACGCCGAGCATGCGGTCGATCCCGAAGCCATCCTGACCGCGGGGCTCGCCGCGCTGCGCGCTCGGGTGACGGGGTAGAGGTCGATGCAAGGGGCGAGCGCTCAGGGAAGCAACGCTACTGACGCCCCGCTGGTTTGAATCTGCGGCCTCGATTCCACGCCTGCGTCGCCGACTACCTGAGCGAGCACATGGACACCGTTCGGAAGCGGATCGAAGAGCTCGACGAACAGCGCGGCACCATCGAGCACCTCCAGCGGCTCATCGTGGCCTGAGGCAGGCCGAGCACCATCGGCCGCTTCCCCAGCGCGAAACTGCTCGGAGCAACGACCTGATCCGCAATTCCAGGCACGGGACTGCAGCGAGCATGCTTACGACGGCGCTAAGAGGCCTCTCGCTGCCTCCGCCAGAGATCGATGTCTAGCCGATACCCGGCAGGCAGTGCCAGAGCGCTCAGGCCGGCTTGGCTGTGGAATCGCACGTGGGAATGCTCCTGCGAGCCGCGAACTCGTCCCGGCTCAAGCCGGCCGCCGAGGAGCTCCCATTCGTCCCGGTCGTTCATGCCCAGCAGCACGCCGTCGTCCTCGTCGAGAACGACTCCTTTCACCGAGACGGGCCACCGCATAGGCAGAAGCCTAGGTTCTCCATCTGGACGAGTGAGCCCGCCGAGGCGCGTCCGTACTGCGGTCCCTAGACTGATGGCTGTGATCACCGAGGACACCGCCCGCGAGCTGGCGCTAGCACTACCGGGGGCCATCGAGCAAGACCACCACGGCTTCCCGTCCTTCCGGGTCAACGGCAGGATCTTCGCGACACTGCCTCAGCCCGACCGGCTGCGAGCGATGCTCGACGAACCCGAGATCCGCACCGCGGCCTCCGAACACCCCGAAGCCTGCACGGAGTACTACTGGGGCAAACGCCTGGCCTGCGTCGAGATCGACCTCGCCGGCACTGACGCGGAACTCGTCCGAGACCTGCTCGCCCAGGCCTGGGAGCATCAGGCACACAGATGAAACGCCTGGCGACCAGACAGCGCTGTCCGGAGTGGTGGACTCGTAGGGGCGAAACAGTAGTTTGGGCCTGATCTGCGGTTTTCAGTCTACTGCTGGCGTCAGCGCTCGTCGGAGGCTGCCGCGTGTGTCCGGCCGCGTCATCACTTCCTGACTACTTGTCCTCGCGGCAGGCGTGCCGCAGTGATGGCCATGAGCGCGGTGAACACGGTGAGGTACGCGAACGTCTCGGGTCGAACGGTCATGGTGAGGGCGATGAGGATGGTGCAGACCGAGACGCCCAGGGCGCTGCCGAGTTGCGTGGCCAGACGGCCTGCGGTGCTGGCGTGGACGACCTCGTCGGGGGTGAGCTGGTGGTAGGTCGCGGACATGGTCAGCACGGTCAGCGCTCCGATGCCGCCTCCGCGTACCAGCAGTTCGATGCCCTGGACGATGAGCCAACCGGTCGTCTGCTCTACCGGGATCGCGAACACCAGGGTGCCCGTGATGGTGCAGATGATGAAGAGGTACGCGGTCGTGCGGGTACCCCATAGGACGACGAGTCGATTGGAGAGCATCCGACTGCAGTACGCTCCGACGCTCTGGATCGCCAACAGCAGCCCAGCGGCGAGAGCGGTGTAAGCGAGGTTCTGCTGGTAGTGCAGCGGGATGAGGAACAGGCCGCCGTAGAACACGATGCTCGCGATCACCAGCGTCGACCAGGACGAGGTGAACGAGCCACGGGCGAATAGGTGCACGTCGATCAATGGCGAGGACGAGCGGTGCGCGTGCAATGCGTAGCCGCCGATGAGCAGCACCCCACCGGCGAACAGCACGATACTGACCCAGGCGGCGGTGCTGCCGGTGGTGGTCAGGCCGTAGACGGCGGCGAGCAGGCCCGGAGTGAGCAGCAGGCAGCCGGTGGCGTCGAGCCGCACTGTACGGTCGGCGGGTACTCGGTGGAGGAGGCGGATCGCGAGCAGGATCGCCACGATGCCGATGGGCACATTGATCAGGAAGATCGATCGCCACCCGATCCCGTCGAGCAGCACCCCGCCGATCAACAGCGCGATCGTCGGGGCGATCACGGCGGGTAGACCGACAGCGGTCATCGCACGCGTAGCCTGCGCCTTGCCTGCGCTCGTGACCATCAGTGTTTGCATGATCGGGATCGAGAACCCTGCCGCCAACCCCTGGGCGAGGCGGAAGCCGATGAGCGATTCGATGCTCCAGGCGCTCGCGCACAGGATCGATGCGATCGTGAACACGGCCAGCGCCACGGTCCACACGCGGGCAGCACCGAAGCGGCGGGTCGCCCACCCGCTGAGCGGAATCGCGACCGCTGAAGCCAACCCGTACCCGGTGATGACCCGCTGGGTCAGCGCGACCGGCGAGTCGAACACCGTGCCGAGGGAATGGACGGCGACATTGACGATGCTGGTATCGAGAAGCGGCAGCACCGCGCCGAAGACCAGCGCGAGCACGATTCGCCGTGTCTCGGGGCTGAGACGATCATCCTGCCTCATCAGGGTGGCTCCTTTCGAATACCGCCCTGCACGCGCGAGGGATATGCGGGCATGGCGAGATAGCCCGGCGACGCTCAGGCATCAGAGGGCGGTGAGAATGTGTGGGTGATTTAGGCGGTGAACGGGCATGCCGGAATCACCCGCTGGTACTCGGGCGTCAGCGGGCGGTGGGAGCGCGTTCGCGGTCTAGGCGGAGAACGGGCCGGTCTGCGTGAGCGCGGTCAACATCGCTGCGAACTGCTCTCGCGCGTCGGACGGCCAACCGCTCAGGAAGTCGTCCAGCAGCACGGTGAGACGAGAACGCATCACCGCCACGGTCTGCTGCCCGTCCGGGGTCAGCGATAACTGTGTCCAGCGTGCATCGCGAGGATCGGCGCCACGAGCTACGAGGCCTGCCATCTCCAGTGTTGACGCGTGGCGGGAGACCACCGAACGATCCAGGCCGACAGCATCGGCCAGTTCCTTCGCGGTCGACGGTCCGCAGCGGTCGAGGCCGCTGAGCACTGGATACGTCGACTCGTTCACTGCGTCGCCGAGTCCTTCGGTCAATCGGGCGTAGATTCGCTGTCGAATGTCGCGCTGCAGCAGGGCGCCGAGCGCGTCGGCGACCTGCTCACCTGAATTGCTCATACCTCCATCCTATGCGTGCTTCATGCACGCATGCAAGTGGCACGCATATGGATCGAGCACGCCATAGCCCACTGCACGTGGTCAAGGGGTTGCTGCCTCATGGGCTGCATCCCGTGCTCCCGGCGGCGCTCATCGAGCTGGAGCAGCAGGGCGGTTGTCCCGCGCTATGCGGCGATCGTCACGCCGACCGCGAGCGCTCCGAGTCCGAGGCCGACGTCGAAGCAGATGTTCCAAGCCGCGCTCGCCCTGTTGACGGCGGCAGCGGTGTTCGCCCGGTTCATGAGGACGGTGAGCGCGACGATCTGGGACGCTCCCGAGGCGAATCCGACGACGACGCCGGCCGCGAGCAGCTGCGCCGGGAGGGCGCTGAGCGCGATCCCGACGGCTCCGAGCGCGAGCAGCGCGAACGAGAGCAGCCCGACGTTGAACGACGTCCAGCGGTTCGCCGCCCGGCCGCCGATCATCCGCCCGGCCGCGAGCGCGCTTTGGATCGCGAACGCCGCGAGCACGGGCAGCCAGGCGCGCCGGTCGTCCGGCTCTGCCGAGAGGCCGGAGAGCACGGAGGCGTAGACCGTGACGGCGAGCAGGTGCGCTCCGAGCCCCATGAGGTCGCCCCATCCCCAAGGCCGGGGACGCGCGGCCGAGTCCGGAGGCCCGCCGCGCGCGTCCCCTCCGTCGGCCGAGGCGCCGCCCTCGGGCTCCGCGGTGCGCCGCGCCGGGAGAAGCGACGCGGCAGCGAGGAGCGCGCCCGCGAGCGCGACGCCGTGGATGCCGAACGTCTGGGCGAGCCAGAGGCCGAGGGGAGCGCCGAGCGCCCCGCCGATGGCCGATCCGAATCCGTAGAGCCCGAGCGCGTTCCCCAGCAGCTCCGCCGGGGCGGCCTCCTTGACCCAGGCGGTGCTGGCGACGACGAAGCCCCCGAACCCGGCGCCGAGCAGCACCATGCCCGGCCAGTGCCCCGCGAGCGGCATGACAGCGCTCCCGGCTCCCATCGACACCACTGCCGCCGAGACCATGCGCCGCCGGCTGGTCGGCCATCTGCTCAGGAGCGGCACGAACGGCTGCACGGCGACGACGATGAGCATGACGATCGCGACCCGCGCTCCCGAGCCGGGACCGTCGTCGGCGAGGGCGCTGGGGGCGGCGGCGTAGAAGCTGTAGAACGCGGCGAAGGCCCCGCCCGCCGTGGTCGCGATACCGCGGGCGGAGGCCGGCGACTGCCGAGTCATGCCGAGGTGCGGTCCGGCGCCTGGATCTTGGCCTCGAGCTTCGGGCTGTCGGCGAGCTTGAGCCACACGACTCCGGCGATGATGACCGCCAGCCAGAACCCCTTGGCCGGGGTCAGCGTCTCGTCGAAGAACGCCGGCCCGAGCACGGCCGCGCCGATCGCGCCGATGCCCGCCCAGACGGCGTAGCCGATGCCGACGTCGATCCTCTTGAGCGCGACGCTGAGGAAGAACAGGGTGAACAGGAAGAACACGACGGCGATGGCGGACCAGAGCGGGTCGGTGAATCCGGCGCTGCCGTTCACGGAGAGGGCGTAGCCGACCTCGAAGGCGCGGGCGACGAGCAGCGCGATCCAGGCGCCGCCCTTCTTCTCGGCCTGGACGGGGGGCGGCGGATGCGGTTGTCGTAGTCATGCGAGTTTTCCTTTCGAGAATGCGCGGGCGGGGTCAGGCGGTGCCGGCGAGGTTGAGGCCGACGACGCCGCCGATCACGACGAGGATGCCGAGGAGCTTCTTCCAGGTGAGCTTCTGGGAGAGGAAGAGCGCGCCGATGATGACGATCCCGACCCCGGCCAGCGAGGTCCAGAGCGCGTAGCCGACGCCGACGTCGAAGGTCAGCAGCGCCAGGCTGAGGAAGAAGGTCGCGATCGCCCCGGAGACGAGGGTGGCGACCGTCCACCAGAGGTGCTTGAAGCCGTTCGCCTTCCCGGCGGAGATGCCGACGGCGACCTCGAAGACGATCGCGACGCCCAGATAGAGCCAGCTCATGATGATGTTCCTTTCGGCGGGTGCCCGGCCGCGCGGTTGCGCGGCCGGAGGGGATGCGGATGGCGGGTGAATGGTTCGACGATGTATAAGTGTGTGTACATACACATATATGGGTGGAAAAGCGCCCGCGGCGAGACGCTGCGGGCGTCAGGGCTCGACGAGCGCGCTCACCTCCGCGAGCGCCGACGCCACGAGGCCGGCGTCGAGATGGGGGAAGTGCTTCGCCGGGTTGCTCAGCAGGTCCTGCACGCGAGCCTCGAACGGCTCGCGCACCTCGCGCAGCAGCGCCTCGCCCGGCTCGTCGATCACGGCGTACACGCCGCGCCCGTCGTCCTGGCACACATCGCGGCGAGCGTGCCCCTTGGTCTCGAGGCGGCTGACGAGGCGGGTGGTCGAGGTCGAGGTGAGGCCGACCCGCTGGGCGAGCACCGTGATCCGCAGCTCCTTGCTCGATTCCCGGCTCAGGAGGGTCAAGGCGCGGTACTCGGTCAGGCCGAGGCGGTAGTTGTCGCCCAGCCACTTGTCGAGGCTCGCATCCACCGCCGAGGCGAAGGCCGCGACTCGCGACCACGCGCCGCTCGCGCTGTCGGTCATGCCGCCCTCCGGTTCGTAAAGTGCGTGTACATGCACCTATATTATCGAGAGCTTCGCCCGAGTCAAGTGCGGCGCGTCATCGTCTCCGTCGCGATCTCGATGCGGGCGCGACGGCGACGAGCACCACGCCCGCAACGACGAGCGCGCCGCCCGCCAGCTCGCCCGGCTGCACGCGCTCGTCGAGGAGCAGCCACGCCGAGGTCATGCCGAATACCGGTACGAGCAGGGAGAACGGCGCGACCAGACCCGCGGGATGCCGCGACAGCAGCCAGGTCCAGATCCCGGAGCCCCCGATCGTGGCGACGATTGCCGTGAACAGCAGGCCGAGCGTCGGCCAGAGCCCCTCCGGGCCGATCGCGCCGCGCAGCGCCGCCCCGATCCGCTCGGGCCCCTCGAGCACCGCGCTCAGGGCGAGGAGCGGCAGGGGAGGGACGACGGTCATCCAGAGCATCAGGCGAAACGGCTCGGTCGTGCGCGCCTGCCGGTTGCAGACGTTGCCGATCGCCCATCCGAGCCCCGCCGCCAGAGTGAGGAGGAACGGCAGCAGCGCGGCGTGCTCGGCGCGCTGCCAGCCGACCACGAGCAGCCCGAACAGCGCCGCGACGATGCCGATGGCGCGGGCCGGCGTCGGCCTCTCGCGGAGGAGGACCGCGCCGAGCAGCACCGTGAACGGCGCCGAGGACTGCAGGACCAGCGAGGCGAGGCCGGCGGGCATCCCCGCCGCCATGCCCCAGTAGAGGAAGCCGAACTGGAGCACGCCGAATCCGAGGCCGTAGCCGATCACCCACCGCCGCCGCACCCGGGGCGGGCGCACGAACAGCAGCGTCGGGATCGCGATCAGCCCGAACCGCAGCGCCGCCAGCAGCAGCGGCGGGTAGGCGGCGAGCGATAGGTCGATCGCGATGAAGTTGACGCCCCACAGGGCGGCCACCGCGATCGCGAGCAGCACGTGTCGGATCGGCATGCACTCATCGTTCGCCGCGGCCTTCTTGAGGTCAACTGAAAGGATTTGCAGTAACTATGTAGGCTGACTGCATGGACGTCCGGCATCTCCAGCTCCTGCGCGAACTCGCGGATCGGGGGAGCGTGACCGCGGTGGCGGCCGCCACGCATCGGACGGTCTCGGCCGTCTCGCAGCAGCTGCGCACCGCCCAGCGGGATGCGGGCATGCGGCTCGTCGAGCCGGCCGGCCGCGGCGTCCGGCTCACCGACGCCGGACGGCTGCTCGCCGAGGGCGCCGTCGAGGTCGAGACGGCGCTCGCCGCGGTGCAGGCGCGGTGGGACGCGTACCGCGACGATCCTGGCGGCCCGGTCGGCGTCGTCGCCTTTCCGAGCGCCGCGACGCTCCTCTTCCCGCGGCTGCTCGACGCGGCGCAGCGGGAGGGCATCGAGCTGCGCGTCACCGATCTCGACCCCGCCGAATCCGAGTTCGCGGGCCTGACGGCGGAGTTCGACATCGTGATCGCGCACAGCCTCGGCGGGCCTCGACCGGTCGGCGCCGAGTCGCTCGTCGTGCGCGAACTGGTCGCGGAGCCGCTCGACATCGCCATGGCGCCGTCCCATCCGCTCGCCGCCAGGGCCCGGCTGCGCGCCGAGGACGTGGCCGAGGCGACCTGGATCGGCGTGCCCCGCGGGTATCCCTTCGACACGGTGCTGAACGCCATCGAGCAGCGGGTCGGCGAGCCCCTGCGCGTCGCGCAGCGGGTCCGCGACAACCGGCTCATCGAGGCCCTCGTCGCGGGCGGCGACCGCCTCGCCGTGCTGCCGCGGTTCACCACCGCGGGCAACGACTCGCTCGTGCTGCGTCCCATCGTCGACGTCCCGGCGCTCCGCCACATGACCGCCGTCATGCGTCCGGACCGGGCCCGCCGGCGCGCGGTCGGCACCGTGCTCGCCGCGATCGCCGATGCGGCCCGGCAGCAGACCTAGACGTCGGCATCGGATCCGGCCCGTCCGTCTCCCGGGGCTCATCGCGAGTCCGGTCGGATCTCACCGCTCGCTCCTATTCGTCGCCGCGGCCTGCACGACGGTGAAGTGCCGGTCGCGGCCGGGATGCTCGAGCTCGTCGAGGACCGCCAATGCGAGATCGGCCGCGGCGATGCGCGATCGGCCGTGCTCGTCCACGAGGAGCGTGGTGGTGCCGCGGCGGTAGCCGCCGGACTGTTCGCCGCGCTCGAGCATCGCGGGAGGACTCAGATACACCCAGCCGCGGTACGGATGCGCGGCGCAGGCGCGGTACTGCTCCAGGCTCGCCCGCGCGATCCGCCGCCACGCCTCGGGCACGTGCTCGGGGTCGTCGATCAGGAGCGTGCCGGGATCGCTCGGGGAGCGCAGCGGCGCCGAGCCTCCGATCACGAGCACGGGGGCGTCCCGTCGTTCAGCCGCGTCGAGCAGACCGCGGGTGAGGGCGGCAAGCCGATGCTCGTCGCCGGGAGCGAGGCGGACGGCCAGCACGGCCGCATCGACCTCCGAGAGCGCCGGGTCGAGCGCGGCGGGATCGCCGACGTCGGCCGCCATCTGCGTGATCCGCGTTCCTCGAGCCTCGTCCGGGCGCGGATGCCTGGAGAGCGCGAGCACGTGATGGCCTCGGCTCGCCGATTCGGCGACGATGGCGCTGCCGGCCATGCCGGTCGCTCCGAAGACGGCGATTCTCATGAGACGATGCCCTTCCGCCCGGGCGCCAGCTGTCCCGCGAGCATCGCCGCGAGGGCGAGCACGAATCCGGCGAGCTGGAGCGGCGTGAGGGTCTCGCCCGCGAGCACGACGCCGAGCACGGCGGCGACGAGCGGGGACAGCAGTCCGAGCAGCGCGGTCGCGGTGACCGGGAGCCTGCGGATGCCGGAGAACCAGATCGTGTAGGTCGCCAGCGCCCCGATCAGCCCGAGCCAGGCGTAGCCGAGCAGCGCCGGCCCGTCGATGCCGGCAGGGACGCCGTCGATCGCCAGCGCCGGGATCAGCAGCACGAGCCCCGCGGCGGTGAGCTGCCAGCCGGCGAGCCCGATCGCCGAGACCCCCTCGGGCCGTCCCCACTTCTTCGTGAGCACCACGCCGGTGCCCATCGACGCGGCGCCCGCGAGGCCCGCGAGGATGCCGATCGCGTCGAATCCGGCATCCGGGCGGAGCACGACCATGGCCACTCCGAGCATCCCGGCCGCGCCCCACCACACCCGCCAGGCCGAGAGGCGCTCGTGCAGGATCGCCACGGCGAGGAAGGCCACCACGATGGGCTGCGACGCCCCGAGCGTGGCGGCCACGCCGCCCGGCAGGTGCTGCGCGGCGACGAAGAGCAGCGGGAAGAACGCCCCCATGTTCAGCGTGCCGAGCACGAGGCTCTTCCACCACCACGAGCCCCGCGGGAGGCGCCGCGAGACGAGCAGCGCGATGAGCCCCGCGGGGAGCGAGCGCATGAGCGCCGCGAAGAGCGGATGCCCCTCGGGCAGCAGGTGCGTGGTGACGATGTAGGTGGTGCCCCACACCATCGGCACGATCGCCGTCAGGGCGGTCCAGCCGAAGCGGGCCCCCGCGGTGGTCGCGGACGGCGCCGTCGGAGCGGTCGTAGTGGTCATGGATCCAGCATGGGCGCCCGAAACCGATGGGTGCAATACATGATTGCCATGGCATCCATGGGCTGAAAGCATGGATGCATGGAATTACGGCATCTGCGCTACGTCGTGGCGATCGCGGAGGAGCAGAGCTTCACGCGCGCCGCTGAGCGCTGCTTCATCGTGCAGTCCTCGCTCAGCCACCAGATCAAGGCCCTGGAGCGGGAGCTGGGCGTGGCGCTCTTCGCCCGCACCAGCCGCCGCGTGGAGCTCACCGCCGCGGGGCGGGCGTTCCTGCCGGCGGCACGGGTGAGCATCGAGGCGGCCGAGCGCGCGGCCGCCGAGGCCGTCGCCGCCACCGGCGAGATCCGCGGCACGCTCATCCTCGGGGTCATCCCGACGGCGACCGCCGTGGACGTGCCCGCCGTGCTCGGCGAGTTCCGCCGGGCGCATCCGGCGGTGCGGGTGCGGCTGCGCGGCGGCGGCAGCGACGAGTTCGTCGCGGCGATCGCCGGGGGCGGGATGGACGCGGCGCTGCTCGGGCTGTCCGGAGCGACGACGCCGGAGGGGGTGGAGTTCCGCGAGCTCGCGAGCGAGCGGCTCGTCGCGGTCGTCGACGCCCGGCACCGCCTGGCCGCTCGCCGCCGCATCCGCCTCGAGGACCTCGCCGGGGAGCCCTTCGTGGATTTCCCCCAGGGCTCGCCCGGCCGCGTCCAGTCCGACCTCGCGTTCGAGGGCGCCGGGCTGGCCCGCGAGGTCGCCTTCGAGGCGGCGAGCACCGACCTCATCCTCGGGATCGTGCGCGAGGGCCTCGCCGTGACGCTGCTCTCGGCCGCGGTGGTGCCCGAGCAGGCGGAACTCCGCACCGTCGCCGTGGCGGACGGCCCGACCCGCGTCGAGTACCTCGCCTGGAGCGCATTCAACCCCAGCCCGGCCGCGACGGCTTTCCTGCAGCTGCTGGCGGGGGAGCGCGACCGGCGGAGCTGATCGAGCCGGCCGCTCCGGCTCCGCGGCCGCTACCGCTGCGCGTCGTGCACGACGCCCCGGGCGCTCGCGGCACCGGATGCGCCGTCGGTGCGGGACGCGAGGGAGCTCATCACCACCGAGCAGACCGTGAGCGCGGTGCCGACGAGGAAGCAGACGATGCCGATGACGGCCAGCGGGCCGAATCCGTCGGTGATGACGCCGATCGCCGTCGCGGCGATGCCGAGGGCCTCGAGGACGACGCCCAGGGCCAGGATCTTCGTGAAGCGCATGCGTCGATTCTACGGGCGGAGCGCGTCCCGGGCGGGCCGGCGCGCGATCCGCCGGCCCGCCCGGCCTCACCGCCTCGCGCGGTTGCGCCGCACGAGCCAGATGCCGGCTCCGGCGGCGCCGAGCGCGACGACCCCGGCGGCGATCGCCCCCACGAGCAGCGGCGAGACCCCCGCCCCGTCGGCGCCGGCCGCGGTCTCCTCGTCCTCCTCGACGGGCTCGCGGCGGTCGTCCACCGTCGGGTTGTCCGGGGCCTCGCCCTCGGTGATGAGCGCCGGGTCCTCGCCGGCCTCGCCGTCTACCTGCAGGGTGAGCAGGAACAGCACCGGCACCTGCGCCTCGTCCTCGTCGGAGCCGTGCGAGGTGTCGTAGCGCAGCTGCAGGGTATGCGTGCCGCCGAGCCAGGCGGAGCCCGCCACGAAGTCCTCGGACTCGCGGTTCGCGATGCCCACCGGGACCGGCATGCCGCCGCCGCTCGGGGTCGTGGACCGCAGGTTCGCCGAGCCGCCGTTGCTGACGCCGTTCTCGCGGACGAGCTGCCGGATGGGATTGTGCGTCGCGATGGTGAGTTCGTGGTAGTCGGCGAGCGCGGCGTCCTGCGGGCCCTCGAGCACCTCCACGGCCCAGGAGAGCTGCTGGCCCTCGTGCACGTCCACGGCGATCGTGCCCAGGTCGCCCGGCACCATCTCGATGGCGTAGGTGCCCGGCTCATGGAGCGGAGCGGTGGAGAAGGAGGCGCCGAGCTCGGTCACGTCGCCGGGGTCGGCGCCCGGCTCGGCGCCCTCGTTGGCGGCGGCCTCTGCGGGAGCGCCCGGGCTCTCTGCGCCGGCGGGCTCGATCGCCACGACGAGCTCGACGGGCAGGGGCTGGTCGGCGTGCGCGGGGCCGCCCCGTGCGACCCCGAGGTAGACCGGGCCCGGGGCGCACCCCTCCGGCCCCGCCGGATCCGAGCTCGCCTCGGCGAGCACGGGGGCGTCGCCCCGCAGCTGCGGGCCGATGTTGCCGCTGTCCCAGTGCGCGCAGGAGTCGCCATCGCCATCGACGATCGTCATGTCCAGGTTGAGGCTGTCGTCCTCGTACAGCGTGAGCCCGTCGTTCGCGGGCGGCGGCACGATCGTCGCGGTGGCGTGCAGGCGCTCGCCCTCCTCGAGGTCCACCCGGTAGTACTTCGCGGTGGACTCCGCGCCCGCCTCGAGCGCGAACGTGTCGAGGTATTCGCCGGGGGCGACGGTCGGCGCCGAGGCTGGGGCGTCGCCGCCCTCGACGGGGGTGCCCGAGACCTCGTAGCCCTGCATGGTCTGCGTGGTGCGCACGACGAGCTGCTTCGCGAGCTCGTCGCCGTCCTGGGCATCGGAGTACGTGCCGCCGGTAGCATCGGCGATGCAGGAGAGCTCGGCCCGCGCCTCCTCGTCCACGCGGAACCCGATGGCGTGGACGGCGAGATCGACGCCCTGCGCCTCGAGCTCCTCCGCCACCTCGCAGGCAGGCGGGGGAGCGCAGGTGTCGAGCCCGTCGCTGACGAGGACGATGGCGCGGGGCCCCTCGTCCGGCAGCTGCTCGGCGGCCACTCGCAGCGAGGCGCCGATCGGCGTGTAGCCGGACGGGGTCGCCTCCGCGATGCCGGTCTTGAGCGCCTCGGCGTTCCCGGATCCCACGGGGACGAGCGTCTCGATGTCCTCGCAGCTCGCCTCGCGGTCGGCATCGCCCGAGCCCGTGTTCGCCCCGTAGGCCACGAGCCCGAGCTCGGCGTCCGCCGAGAGCTGGTCGACGAGCCCCGTCGCCGCGGCCTGGGCGGCCTCCATGCGGGTGGCGCCCGAGTCGTCGCCGTCCGGCTCGGCCATCGAGCCGGACGCGTCGAGGATGAGCACGGTCGGCACGACGGAATCGTTCCCGCGGGAGTCGGCCTCGGCGCCGGGGGCCGGGGCGAGCGTCGAGAGCCCCACCGTCGCGACGAGGGCGGCGCCGAGCGCGGGGATGAGTCGTCGGGATCGGAACGGGGCGGTCCTTCCCGTGCGGCGGTCCTGCAGGCGTGTGCGGAGCATGGTCCTCTTTCTCGTTCGTCTGTCGGAGTGCGGATGATGCCGAACGTCACAAAGATTTGCATATGCAAACACTTGGTCGCAAGGGTCGTCGCGCCAACCCCACCCGCGGAGCAATCCCCCTGCGAGGCGGGGATGGGCGATCCGTCGGCCTGTAGCATGACGAAGCGATGGGAGAGTTGATCGCCGGGCGCGTCGAATTGCTCGACCCCCTGGGCCGCGGAGCCGCGGGGGCGGTCTGGCGAGCCGTCGATCGACGGCGCGGCGGGATCTGCGCGGCCAAGGTGATGCGGCAGCGCGACAGCGCCGACATCATCCGCTTCCTCCGCGAGCAGTCGGCAGGGGCGAGGCACCGCGGCGGCATCGGGGCCCATCGGCACCTCCTCACCCCCTACGCGTGGGTGGCCGACGAGGACGACGTGGTGCTCCTCATGCCGCTGGCGCGCGGGGGCACCCTCGCGGAGGCGTTGGGCGACCACGGAGCCCTCGCGCCGGCGCTCGTCGCCGAGCTCCTGCGTCAGCTGCTCGACGGCCTCGCCGCGGTGCACGCGGCCGGATGGGTGCACCGCGATGTCACCCCGGCGAACCTCATGCTCGAAGCCACGGGCACGGCCCGCCCGCACCTGCGCCTGGCCGACTTCGGCATCGCGCTCCGGCTCGGCGAGCCGCGGATGACCGCGCTGGGACACGTGCCCGGCACCCCCGGATTCATCGCCCCCGAGATCCTGCGGGGCGGCCCGGTCTCGACGGCGCAGGACGTCTGGGCCGCCGGGGCCGTGGCGCTGACCGCCCTCGACCCCCTGCTCGAGCTGACCGGGACGGCGGCGGACGAGCGCGCACGGCCCGCCGGGGAGGCCCTCGACCGGCTGCTGCCGGAGCGGGGGGAGCCCCGGGCGGACGCGCTTCGCGAGGCGCTGCTGCGGATGCTCGACGCCGACCCCGAGGCCCGGCCGGGCGCGGCCGAGGCGCGCGAGGCGCTGCCCGCGCCCGCCGGTCCGGCGGGGGACTGGGCGCTCACCGCCGAGGGCGAGGTCTTCGAGGTGTTCGACCAGATCGAGTCGTGGTCCGACGAGTCGAGCGGCCCGGAGCCCGCCCGCCCCGCGGGGGCGCCCGTATCCGCTCCGGTATCGAGCTCCGCCCTGGCGCCGAACCCTGCTTCGGCGCCGAACCCCGTCCCGGCACAGAAGCCCGCCCCGGCGCCGCGCCGCTCGCCCGCAGGACGTCGCCCGCCGACCGCAGCTCTTCCGC
>NZ_FUIC01000005.1 GCF_900163695.1 Gulosibacter sp. 10 | reverse complement strand
CATCGATTCCTCAGCGTCGCAACTGCACATCGCTTATCTAATCGGTGGATCCAGGTTTAGTTTCACCGGCCAAAATCGCAGCCTGACCATACTGTTTGGGCAGAGCCTACCACCGCACTTAGCATGTCAATCTCTTGGTTTGGCGTTACAGTCATGGTTCACGGGAGATGCATCGTCGGCTCGAAGTTATGCGTTGATAGATCTGTAGGGGGCTGGAAGGATCGTGCCGGTTCGGGCTTGGGCTGGGTGAAAGCCGGGTCGCACTACGGGAGCAAGCTAAGGTTGACAGACTCAGCAACTCAGCAGTGCAGGAGGATGCTTCCCGGGGCGCGGATGTCGAGCTCTGTATTGCTGATGCTTGCGTGCCTGGCGAAGATGCACCCCGCAGGATGACCTGGCGGAGGTGGCTTTTGTGCAACATGACGGCAACACAGATACTTGGTTATTCACCGCCGGAATGAGTAGCGCAAGCGAGTTTCCAGTGCGCCTCTACGACACGGAGGGCGTCGTGCTCTCCGACACGGCGGCCGCCCCGGCGAAGCGACGGTCCTAGTGGGGCACTGACGGGGCCACTATCAAGTCTATTTCCGGCTCATTACCGCAGTTCAGTAGCGTCGGGATCGGGCCCGGTCTGCACCGGGAGGGCGGCTCTGGCGTCAAACTGGTGAATTAACAATACGAAGCTGCCTGGAATTGATCAGGGGGCAAGCTGCCTGTCAGGCACCTCTACATTCTTTCGAGGAATACGGCAATGAAAATGCTGCATACCCATACTGCGATGAGAATAGCCAGCTCGAACGCTCGGAGCGGTCGACTCTGGTGGACCGTGCGTTTCGGATGGGCACCGAAACCACGAGTGTCCAGGGCGAGAGCGAGCTCATCGCTATGCCGGAAACTTGCCACGAGAACTGGCAGCGTCGTCCGCAGTAATAATCGCGTCTGTCCACGAATGCTCCCGCGGGCACGTAGTCGAGCCATCCTGCGGGCGGTGCGCAGGTCAGCTCGCATGAGCATAGTGAAACGTTCCCCGAGTAGCACGGTGTCCATGACCCGATAGGAAACACGGAACCGATCAATCAACGAGTCTGCCAGCACCGGCCAGTTCACATAGAAAAACGGCACCACGAGTAGGGCGCTGAGTGCAACGATACGCAACGCCCCGTTCGTCGCGGCCTCTAGAGGCAGCCACAGGCCCATCCCGACCCAAAGAACCAGGGATAGCGCGCCAGCCGCCGCGATAAAGACAGCGGCAAAGCGGGGTTTCGTCACCACTGTCACCAAGAGACAGCACGCCAGCACTGTAATACTGAACCAGGGCCGTTGGGCGAGCAATACCGCGAGCTGTGCGGGAACGGTGAGCAATACGATAATCAGCGGATGCGGAACCCACCTGCGGGAGTTGAAGCGGGTCATATCTGCCAGACCCCTTTGACGATTCCGGTTTGTAGCTCGATGTGATGAGTGGCGATGCCGCGGAAGGAGCCCGCATCATGCGTCGCGATGACGGCGACGCGATCCTGAGCATTTCCTGCTAACAGCGCACGAATCTGTGCTGTGCCAGTCACATCCTGTGCATTCGTAGGTTCGTCCAGCAGGAGAAATGCCGGTCTTCCGGCGACGGCGAGGAGCACCGAGAGCCGCTGTCGTTGCCCGCCCGATAAGTGCTGCGGATGCACTTCGGCCAGACACAAGAGCCCCGCCCGGTTCAACATATCGTCGATCTCCGCGGCACTAGAACGCGCCCCCGGTGGTAATGCCAGGTGTAGCTCCGTCCGAACGGTGTGGGCGAACATGAGCTCGCTCCCGCGTTGTGGCAGGTACCCAATGCCTCTGGTGAGCCTTACCCGCCGTGACGGATCGATGTGCCCGCGCACCCCGCGTTTCTCGCCGGCAAGCGCATCCAGCAGGCTGGTCTTACCCGCGCCGTTTGGGCCCAGCAGCAGCGCGATTGCTCCTCGGGGAAGTGTGAGGGTGGCGTCTCGCAACAACAGTGCGCTGCGTCTGGCGACCGTAAGAGCCTGGGTTGTCAGACCGGGTGCTGTCTGGTGGACGGTCAACGCGCCGAAGTCTGTGTCACTGCTCGAGGTCTCTTTTGCGGGTAGATGCACGCCGATTCTGCGGCAGAAGTCTACGTTCTCACCGTATACACTGGCGGGCTTGTCGTCGAGCGCGATTCTGCCGTTCTCATCGAGTACGATGACCCGATCGGTATGTTCCAGATGTGGGTCCGGACGGTGGTCGAACGCCACGACGGTGAGCTGGCGAGCGGACCGAATCTCCCTGATGATTTTTCCGAGCCGGTGGCTTGCGGTGCGATCCAACTGTGACGCGACCTCGTCGAGCACCAGGATAGGCGCTCGCAGCACGAGTGCTGACGCGAGGGCAAGTCGCTGTTGTTCGCCGCCCGAGAGGGTCAGTGGGTTACGGGATTCGTCAATGTGGCTCAGACCGACGAGGTGCAGGGCTCTGCGCGCCCTGAACGTGGCCTCGTTGGGTGCTATGAGTTGGAAGTCGAGGCCGGCACGGACTTCTGCCAAGACGGTGCTGGCGAAAAGCTGGGTTTCTGGGCGCTGCCAGACCGCAGCGATCGTACCGGAGCGTTGGGCTGAGTCTAGGGTTGCAAGCTGGGTTCCGTTCATGCTGATGCTGCCTGCAACCCGAGCTGTCGTCATATCTTCAAGCACCCCGACCAGTGCGTGTGCCAGACTTGACTTACCGCAACCGGTGGGTCCGGTGATGAGCGTGTAGCTCCCGCTGACCAGCTCCAGGTAAGGTATATTGAGCACCGGATTTGCGCCATCGTAGGCGATTGTGAACTGCTGTATCCGTACGTTGTAGCGGCCAGGGTCGGCCGAGTTCGGGAGGCTCATGCGACGACGATGCGCTGTGGGTTCACATTTGCACGTAGCAATCCGATGGTCATGACCCAGGCGCCCCACCCGTAGAGCACGCCAAGTCCAACCCGAATGATGAGGGCGAGTAGCTTGATGCTGGGGTCTAGCAGCAGAAACTCTTGGTAGAAGAACATGAAACCGAAGCTCATCAGACTCACGATTGCGCAGGCCAGGATGGCCCACCACAGCCAGAACTGGGACCGGGCAGGGGGCCAGGTGGGCTGGGTTTGTGAGCGCAACCGTCTGGTAATGAAGAAGGTGAGTTCGATGACGATGCCCGCGCACAGGGCGAGTGCGCCGAAGCCTGCGACGGTTGTGACAATCGAGGTGAGCAGCGCCGCGCCGCTGCGTTGAATCAGCAGGGCGGCGATGAGGATCCCCAGAAACCAGGGGACTGGTGCCGGGAATGCTAGCCACGGGACCGTGGCTTGTAATGCGACCCCGAGAATTCGTGATACGTGGACGATGATCGCGCCCAGCGCGCCGAGTACAACGAAAGTCAGCAGAGCACGAGTGGAGAATCTGTCGGATTTCAGGCTCGTAATTCTTGTCTCGCCGTTCACAGTTCGATCTCGAAGTCGTCGGTATCGGTGAATGCGCGCCCCGCTGCGAGCCCCTTTTGCGTTGCCCGGAGTCTGGCGAAGTCCAGCCGGGTGTTCGTCATCCCATATTTCCAGTAGCCGAATACCTGTGTTTGCTCGGACAGTAGTCCGAGATGGTGTTTGCAGCGGTGGCGAATTTCGCGCATATCTTCCCGTTCGCCGGCCGCCCACACGCTGGCGTCAGTGGTGAGATCGAATTCGGCGAAAGCAGTGGCCAGTGGGTATTGGCCGTGCGGCTCTACTCGAAACGCGGTGATGGGTTCTGCTAATGCGGAGATCTCCTGTTGCAGGATAGCAAACTCATCCTCCGGGACGGCAGCAAAGACGAAAGTCTCGTCCACGTGGGGCATGGTGCGCAGGAGCCGCGTCGCCGCGGGGAGCGCAGAGGAGTCGGCAAGCAGCACCCGCGGGGTGCCCTCACCGGGGGTGCGGTGCGGGCGTGGTCCGACAATGTCAATGCGGTCGCCAATCCTGAGCTGCGCTAGCCAGCGCATCGCAGGAGAAGCTTCGGCGTGCACTACGAGGTCTATTTGCGCGGTGCGGGTTGCTGGATCGATTTCCACGAGTGTGTATACCCGCGTCGTGGTCTTTGGTACCCCGGGGATTGCGGCGAATTCCTCGGGTGGTTCCGGCAATGCGACGCGGACCGTGGGATTTGCCAGAGTCCATTCGTTGAGTGGGTCGTCGCCAGAAATCGTCGCTGAGATACGAGTGAGTTTTCGTGCGCGGTGCTCAATTGCGGTGACGGTCAGATAGCGGTCCTCGAGCCCCTGCTGATGATCGGGGTGTTTGAGTACCTCGAGTAGTCCTGCGAGCTCGTCTTGGGTGAGGTTGATCGAATCTGTCATGTTGGCCCCGTCAGTATGATGTTAGTAAGGCTAACCTTACTTCTAGTTTGGCGTGGACGCAATCGGACATGGCAGGATGGCGTTATGAGGCTCTTCACGAACGAGGGTGTAGTCGAGGTCTGAAACCGCCGGCTTCGAGCAGA
>NZ_FUIC01000021.1 GCF_900163695.1 Gulosibacter sp. 10 | reverse complement strand
GCTGCCGCTGCCGCTGCCGCTGCCGCTGCCGCTGCCGCTGCCGCTGCCGCTGCCGGGCTGCGGATGTGAGGCGAATGCCGGTTTCTCTCGCGGATATGAGAGCGCTGCAGGGTATGGGCGGGAGATACCCGTCAGCAGCCTCATATCCCGGCGAGAGGGGGACGCGATCGGATCCCGGGGGTGAGGGGGTGCGTGGACGGATTCTGATGGGGCGCCTGGAGCCTCGCATCTTCGGGAAAGGCGGAACCCGGGGCGTCTCCGAGACAGGCGGGGCGGGCGGTGCGCTGGGAGAAGCCGCCCCGCGCCTCGGACAGCGGAGAGCGGGTCACGCCGACGGGGATGAACTCGATCTGCACCGCCCGCGGCGCGGTCAGCGGGGGAGCGGGACGCCGGCCCGGTCGGCGTTCCAGGCGATGATCGCGCGGAGCCCGATGCGGAACAGCTCCTCGAACGCCTCCGCGTTGTGGCTGCCGGCGGCCACGGCGGCGGCGAAGCTCGGCGCGGCGGATTCGAACGCACCGGTGTCGTACACGTCCTCGGGCGCCTGCGCGTTGAGGGCCGAGCCGTAGATGAACGACTCGAGCGAGAAGATGAGCGGCAGGCACTCGTCCACGGGCCACCCCGCATCCCCGAGCGCCCTGGTCACGCGCTCGTACATCGCGATCGAGTGCGGGGAGTGGCTCACCTCGGTGGTCGCCACCGGCACCAGCAGCTCGTGGTTGGCGAGCAGCACGTCGCGGTAGCTGCGGGCCCACTCCTCGAGCGCCTCCGGCCAGGGCCGCGAGTCGAAGGCGTCCACGTCGATCTCGCTCATCACCGCGTCCTCGATCCAGCGCAGGATCTCGTGCTTCGAGGCGGCGTGGTTGTACAGGGCCGAGGGCGTGACGGAGAGCTTGCGCGCGAGCACGGTCATCGTCAGCGCCTGCGCGCCCGACTTCTCGATGATGGTGCGGGCGGTCTCGGTGATGAGCTCGCGGTTGAGCACGCTCGTCCGCGGCCGCCCCGCGGGGCGTCCCGTGCCGCTCATGCCTGCCTCCTCGAATCCACCGGTGTTAAGGAATCCGATGAAATAATCGAGCCTATTCGGTGCACCCGCCGAAGCCCGACTCCATCCCCTGTGTGGGATTGTAGTAACCCGAGAGCGCGCGAATCCCGCGCATTCCGATGCAGCGAGAAGGAACTCAGCCATGCCACCCTCACCCCGGCCGCGCGAACGGCTCATCGTCGGGTACGTCGCGGATGCGCGTGGGCGCGATGCGCTCGAACTCGCCTGCTATCTCGGCGAGGGCAAGCACTACGAGATCGTGCTCGTGATGGTCATGCCCGACACCCGGGCGCTCGGCGCCAACCGCGCGCAGCTCAAGCTCTGGGAGGAGCAGGCGCTGTCGAAGGTGCCGGAGGGAGTCGTCGCCCGCTTCGAGGTGCGCCAGGGCGTCAACGAGGCGCGCGGCCTGCTGGATGCGGCGGAGGACAACGCGGCGCAACTCATCGTCGTGGGCGCGGCGACGGGGCGCATCCTGCGCAGCTTCTCGGTGGGGTCGACGGCGAACGCGCTGCTGCACTCCTCGCCGGTGCCGGTCGCGCTGGCGCCGCGCGGGTTCCGCAACCCCGGCGTACCCCTCGAGCGCCTCACCGGCATCTACGGCACGCGTCCCGGCTCCGAGGTCGTGATCGGCCGCACGGTGGAACGCGCCATCGACCGGGACATCCGCGCCCGACTCATCTCGCTGGTGCAGGTGGACCTCATCGACCCGAAGGACATCCGCGACATCACCGACGAGGCACGGGCGTTCGGCGGCCGCCACCTCGAGGACGCGGCGGAGGGCATGCTCGAATCCGGGCGCGTCACGATCGAGATCGCCGAGGGCAGGGACCTCGAGGACGCGATCGCGACGATCGAGTGGGACCCGCACGAGGTCGCCCTGCTCGGGTCGAGCCGCCTGGGCGGCAACCGCAGCGTGTTCCTCGGGCAGCGCGCGGCGCGCATCCTGCGCGCGCTGCGGGTGCCGGTGATCGTGATCCCGAGCGGCTACCGCGGCGTGGAGCCCATCGACAGCGACGCATAGCTAGACTCGGGCGCGTGAAGATCGCACGCTTCGAATACAAGGACCAGCTCGCGTACGGCATCTACGACGAGGACGCGCAGGAGTACATCCGGCTGCTCGGAGACCCGCTCTACACGGGGTTCGAGACCACCGACGAGCGCGTGCCGGCGGCGGAGGCGCGGCTGCTCGCGCCGGTGATCCCGCGCTCCAAGGTCGTGGCCTTCGGCCGCAACTACTCGGAGCACGCGAAGGAGATGGGCAACGAGGTTCCCGGCGAGCCGCTCATGTTCCTCAAGCCGAACACCTCGATCATCGGCCCCGGGCACGCCATCGTCCTGCCGCCGCAGTCGCAGCAGGTGGAGCACGAGGCCGAGCTCGCCGTGGTGATCGGCAGCGTCGCCCGCAACGTCCTCGCCGCGGACGCCGAGCAGGTGGTGTTCGGCTACACCGTGGCGAACGACGTGACCGCCCGCGACCTGCAGAAGTCGGACGGGCAGTGGAGCCGGGCGAAGGGCTTCGACTCGTTCTGCCCCCTCGGCCCGTACATCGAGACCGAGTTCGACCCCACCAAGGGCGCGATCGGCGCGCAGGTGAACGGCAAGGTGCGCCAGGTCGGCGACCTCGACCAGATGGAGCGCTCGATCGGCGACCTGATCGCCTACGCGTCGAGCGTGTTCACGCTGCTGCCCGGTGACATCCTCCTCACCGGCACCCCTGCCGGCGTCGGCCCGCTCGAGGATGGCGACGAGGTCACCTGCGCGGTCGAGGGCATCGGCGCCCTCCGCAACCCGGTGGTCGCCGCCTAGGCCCCGCATTCGCAGATGCGTCGCACTTCGCGGTTCTCGATCCCGCATCGCCGCGAAGCGCGACGCATCCGTGCGCGCCCGGGAGCGCTCAGGGCAGCCGCGAGAGCGCCTCGATGGCGTCGGTGAGGACGCGGAGGTCGTTGTTGTTGATGCGCTGCGAGTTGGCGGACGGCGAGATGCCGGCGCGCTCGGCCGCGGTGCGGTTGTCGAGCCCGAGCATGAGCGAGTAGAGGGATTCGCGCGCGCCGGAGCGCAGGCGCGCGAGCTGCGCGTCCACGAGCCGCACCGTGGCCGAGGTCAGGGGATTCGCGACCTCGCGATCGTCGACGATGCCCGTGCGGGTGCCCGAGAACCCGGGATCCTGCGCGAGCTGCTCGACCGCCTCGACGGCCGCGCGCGCGTTCCACCACGCGCTGCCGTCCTGGATGCCGCGCTCGCGGTCGACGACGGCCACCTCGCCGCCGCCGAGGCCGAAGCGGAGCTCCACGGCGCCGTAGAGCTCGGCGCGCAGGAGGTGGCTCGCGGCGAGCGCCTCGCCCAGCGAGCCGTAGACGCCCTGCAGCTCGTCGCCCACCGTGACGCGCAGATCGTCGATCGCTGCGACCCGGCTGTTCACCATGTCGAGGGCGTCGAGTAGTTTCGGATGCGTCGCATCGCGATCCGTCCGGCGGGACCCCACCTGGTCGGCCAGGAGGGCCACGCATGAAGGAAATCGCTTCATATTCGCCATGTGAAGAGAATACCTTCATCAACGGGGCTGGGAAAGCGATGCGGCCGAATCGGAAATCCAGAACGGGAGGAGGCGGGCACGATGCTCTTCGACGTCGATCTGCTGCTCAAGGCGCTCGTCATCGCGGTGTGCGGCGCGATCGCGCTGCTGGCGAATCCGCTCATCCGCATGTTCCTGCGCCGCATCGAACCGCCGCAGCCGAAGGCCGACGAGCGGGTGCTCGACGCCGAGCGCACGCTGCCGGGAGGCCGGTGGATCGGCGTCTTCGAGCGCGCCGGCGTCTACGCCTGCCTCGTCGCGGGGTTCCCCGCGGGGCTCGCCTTCATCATCGCGATCAAGGGGCTCGGCCGGTATCCGGAGCTGCGCGCGCAGGCGAACCCGCGGGTGGGGGAGCTGTTCATCATCGGCACGCTCGCGAGCATGCTGTGGGCCGCGGCCTTCGCGGGCATCGCCTACGGGGCGGTGCGGCTGTGGTGAGCCTCGAGCGCGCCGCGGCCGCCGATCTGCCCGACGGCGCGGCGGGATCGCTGCTCGAGCGCTGGCGGGAGCCGCACCGCGACTACCACGGGGAGGGGCATCTGCGGGCCGGGCTGCGCGCGCTCGCGGAGCTCGGCGGCACGCGGCTCGAGCGCATCGCGTTCTGGTGCCATGACGCGGTGCACACGAACACGACGCCGGATGACGAGCTCGCCTCCGCGGAGGTGGCGCGCGAGCTGCTCGGCGCCGCGCTCGAGCCCGCGGAGCTCGAGGAGGTGCGCCGGCTCATCCTCGTCACGATCGACCATGCGCCGGAGCCCGGGGACGCGCCCGGCGCGAGGGTGTCGGACGCCGATCTCGTGGGGCTCGCGTCCGACTGGCCGGCCTACCTCGACAACATCCGCGGCATCCGAGTCGAGCTGCCGATGCTCGACGAGTCGCAGTGGCGGGCCCGTCGGCGCGCGATGGTCGAGCGGCTGCTCGACCGCGAGCCGCTCTTCCGCACTGCTCACGGCCGGGCGCGCTGGGAGGCGCGGGCGAGACGCAATCTGCGATGGGAACTCGCGCTCGCGGCTCAGTAGAATGGGGCCACCATGACTGCTTCTGACGTTGCCGCGCCCGTGACGAGCGCCGCCGGTTCCGATATCCGAGTTCGCTTCTGCCCCTCGCCCACGGGCACCCCGCATGTCGGGCTCATCCGCACCGCCCTGTTCAACTGGGCGTATGCGAAGCACACGGGCGGCACGCTCGTGTTCCGCATCGAGGACACCGACGCGGAGCGCGACTCCGAGGAGAGCTACTCGATGATCCTCGAGGCGCTGCGCTGGCTCGGCCTCGACTGGGACGAGGGCGTCGACGCGGGCGGGCCGCACGGACCGTACCGCCAGTCGCAGCGCAGCGACATCTACCAGGACGTCATCGCGAAGCTCAAGGATGCGGGCTACCTCTACGAGTCCTTCGCGACCGCGGAGGAGATCGAGGCGCGCAACATCGAGAACGGCCGCGACCCGCGCCAGGGCTACGACAACTTCGAGCGCGACCTCACCGAGGAGCAGCGCGAGGCGCTCCGGGCCGAGGGGCGCAAGCCGAGCCTCCGGCTGCGGGTACCCGACGCCGACCTCTCCTTCGAGGACGTGGTGCGCGGCGAGATCACCTTCAAGGCGGGATCGTTCCCCGACTTCGTCGTCGTGCGGCCCAACGGCAAGCCGCTCTACACGCTCGTCAACCCGGTCGACGACGCGCTCATGGGCATCACCCACGTGCTGCGCGGCGAGGACCTCCTCTCCTCGACGCCGCGCCAGATCGCGCTCTACCACGCGCTCATCGCCGTGGGCGTAGCCGACTTCGTGCCGCGCTTCGGCCACCTGCCCTACGTGATGGGGGAGGGGAGCAAGAAGCTCTCGAAGCGCGACCCGGAGTCGAACCTGTTCCACCATCGCGACCGCGGCTTCCTGCCCGAGGGGCTGCTCAACTACCTCGCGCTGCTCGGCTGGTCGATCTCGGCCGACCGCGACGTGTTCACGATGGACGAGATGGTCGAGGCCTTCGACGTGCACGACGTGAACCCCAACCCGGCGCGCTTCGACCTCAAGAAGGCCGAGGCCATCAACGGCGAGCACATGCGCAGGCTCGACGTGGAGGACTTCGCCGGCCGCCTCGTCCCGTACCTCGAGGCCGACGGCATCGAGATCACCGACGAGCGTCGCGGCCTCGTCCGCGAGGCGGCGCCGCTCGTGCAGGAGCGCATGCAGCTGCTCGGCGAGGCGCCCGGCATGCTCGGCTTCCTCTTCACCACGAGCGACCGGCTCGAGTACGCGCCGGATGCGCTCAAGACCCTCAAGGCGGGTGCCGACGAGACGCTCGTCGCCACTCGGGAGGCGCTCGCGGGCCTCGACGACTGGAGCACCGAGCCGATCGAGCAGGCGATGCGCGCGAAGCTCATCGACGAGCTCGGCATCAAGCCGCGCCTCGCGTTCGGCCCGGCCCGCGTCGCGCTCTCGGGCCGTCGCGTCTCGCCGCCGCTCTTCGAGTCGATGGAGCTGCTCGGCAAGGAGGAGACGCTCGCGCGGATCGACCGGCTCCACACCTGGATCACCGGCGGAGCCGAGTAGTGACGATCGGCGCGACCGACCGCTACGAGGTCGTCATCATCGGCGGGGGCCCCGCGGGACTGCAGGCGGGGCTCATCCTCGCGCGGCAGCTGCGGCGGGTGCTCATCCTCGACGGCAACCGGCCGCGCCATTCCGCGACGCTCGAGGCGCACGGCTTCCTGTCGCGCGACAACATCCCGCCCAACGAGCTGCGGGCCGCCGGTCGCGAGTCGGTGGAGCAGTACGAGACCGCCGAGATCCAGTTCGCCCAGGTCACCCGTGTGCGGCGCGAGGGGCAGGGGTTCGCGGTCGAGGCGCGCGGCGTGCGGGGCACCCCGAACCGGCACGTGCTCGCCGAGCGGGTCATCCTCGCGACCGGGCTCAAGGAGCACTTCCCGAACCTGCCGATGCTGCGCGCCTTCTACGGCACGCACATCCACTCCTGCGTGGTGTGCGACGCGTGGAACAAGCGCGAGTCCCGCATCGCGGTGTTCGGGGTGCCGGAGGCGAAGACCCTCGCGTACCGCGCGGCGCAGCTGTCGCGCATCGGGTCGCACGTGACGCTGTTCGCGAGCGAGCGGCAGGTGCCGGAGCCGGATGCGGCGCGGCTGCGCGAGCTCGGCGTGGCGGTGGACCGCCGCGAGCTCGAGGACGCGGTGGGCGACCGCGCGACACTGACGGGGCTGCGGACGGCGGACGGCGAGATCGTGCCGGTCGACGCCGCCTTCGTCCTGCCCGGGTTCGAGGCCCAGCTGGGCTTCCTCGACGAGGACATCCGCCCGGATCTCACGGAGGAGGGGCTCGTGGCGGCGGACGGCTCGGGGCGCACGCGCGTGCAGCACCTCTACGCCACCGGCGAGCTGACGGCGCCGGGGCCCGAGGTGCTGATCATCTCGGCCGGCAAGGGTGCGCGCACCGCGATCGCGGCGCACCGGGATGCGGTCGGGTTCTAGCGTCGTGACCGATCCCGAGGGCGACCTCCATCCCGGTCTGCACGACGCAGCCGCGGTGGAGGAGCCGTTCGGCGCGAGCCTGCGCGGCATCCTCTCCTCCGGCCTCGCGGCGGCCGCGTTCCTCACCGTCGGCGTCGTGGTGATCCTCGTCTTCGTCGCCTTCGCGCAGGCGCTGTGGTCGCTCGAGTTCTGGTCGGGGATGCTCTTCTCGATCTCGGCCTCCGCATTCGCGTGGGTGGCCGTCGTGCACACCCCGGTCTGGCTGCTCGTGGAGCGGCGCGGCTGGAACCGGTACGCGTGCATCGCGCTCGAGGCGGTCGCGCTGGTGCCGCTCGTGCTCGTCTCGCTCGCCTTCACCGCGAGCCTCACCGGCACGCTCATCACGTTCTGGCTCGCGGTGCTGCTGCTCCCCGCGCTCGCGATCGCCTTCTTCGGCGGCATCACCGCGAAGCACGGATGGATGCGCCGCCGGGGATGGCTGCTCTGGGCCGCCATCGCGCTGCTCAGCGGCGTCGGATGGCTGCTCTCGGGCGCATCCGGCGGGTAGCCGCGAACCGGTGGGTCCCGCTAGGGATCCGAGGCCCGGGCCTCGGCGATGCGCGTGAGGTAGCGGGCGGCCTCGCGCGGGGCGAAGCCCAGCTCCTCCAGCTCGCCCAGGGCGCGATCCGCGACGGCGCGGGCCTGCGCCGCGCGCTCGTCGCTCTCGCGCGCGACGAAGGTGCCGCGCCGTCCCTGCGTGTGCACGGCGCCGCGCTCCTCGAGGTGCTGATAGGCGCGGGCCACGGTCCCCGGGGCGAGCCCGAGGTCGGAGGCGAGGCGCCGCACCGTCGGCAGCCGGTCGCCGAGGCGCAGCTCGCCGCGATCGATCGCGCCGAGCACGCCGTCGACGAGCTGCTCCCACACGGGAACGCTGCTCGCGGCGTTGACGCTCAGCACGCGGATGCCTCCCGCTCCCGCCACAGCGCGCGCATCGTCTCGCGGGTGTCTCCCCACAGCGGGCTGCCCAGCGCGAAGGCGATGAGAAGGATCGAGACGGCGAGGAACGCCGGGGCGAAGAGCGCCTCGTGCACCGTCCCGCTGAGCGCGAGGGCGGTGAAGGCGCAGGTGATCAGGCCGATGGCGAACACGCTGCGGAATGCGGCGGTGACCGCATCCACGCGGGCGCGATCGGCCGTGAAGATCTCGAACGCCGTCGAGGCGCGCACGCTCCGGCGCACCAGGGCGCGGCCGGCGAGCTGCGCGATGAGGATCGCGCCGCACACGAGGGCGGCGAAGGCGCCCGTGACCAGGGCCGGCAGCGGGTTCTCGGAGTACGGCGAGACGAAGAGGGCCGCGATGAGGAAGAGCGCGAGCTGCACCGCGGCGACCGTGATCGCGCCGCGCCGGTCGAAGGCCGAGGAGTAGTCGGCGAGGGTCGTGTGGCGGATGCGGGCCGCGGCCGCGGTGCTCTCGCCCGGTGCGGTCAGCGTCCAGGAGCTGCGCGCCGCGAGGGCGACCCGCGCGAGCGCGGAGGCCAGCGAGCAGAGCGCGAGGGCGCAGGCGAGGTAGGTCGCCGTATCGGTCAGCAGGTACCACTCGCGCGGGATGCGCAGTCCGAGTGCTACGGCCGTGACGAACGCGACCAGCACGGCGGCCTCGGCGGCGATGAGGATGCGGTCGGATCGGCGGAGGCCGTGCTCGAGCCGCTCGGCCTGTTCGGGCGAGTGCTCGGGCGCCTCGGCGAGCTGGGCGTCGAACGCGGCGCGGCGTCTGCGCGCTCCTCCGAGGCAGATCGGATGGCGGTGCACGATCCACGCGATGGTCAGGGCGATCCAGAGCATGACGACCTCCTCGTCGGCGGTTGTCCCATTTGTATCAGCATGAACGATACAAAACAAGGGGTGTGCTGTGCGGGCGGGGGAAGGGGCGGGTGCGCGTCGGTGCGCGCGCAGCTGTCGGTGCATGCGCGGCTGTCGGTGCATGCGCGGCTGTCGGTGCGCTGTGCGGGGCGCGGGAGGGAGTGCCCCGGTTGTCGAGGTGGAGCGCGCGGTGTCCGTGCAGGGGAAGTCGTGCAGAGGTGTCCATGCGCGCGGGCTCCTGCGGATGTGAGGCATATGCGGATGTGAGACGCATGCCGGGTATGGGTGCCGTAAAGCCTGCGTATGGCTCACATCTGTGGGAGGGGCGCGCTTTTCGCTCACATCCGGGGGATAGGCGCGCTTTTCTCTCACATCCGTGGTCGAGAGCGCACGAGAACGCCTCACACATCCGGAAGCGTCCGTGAGAACGCCTCGCACATCCGGAAGCATCCGCGGGAACCCCTCACATTCAAGGGCGGCGAGCGAGAACGCCTCGCATCCGAGAGCGGCGAGCGAGAACACCTCATATCGAGACGGGCCGACTGGATGGAGAGGCGCCGGCGGGGAAATGTGCGAGCGGGGCTCAGTCGCGGCGCTCGCGGAGGAGCGCCTTGATCTCGGCGAGCTCGGCATGGAGCGCCTCGACATCCTCCTGCGTCGCCGGCGCCTCCGCGGTGCGGATGGGGCCGGTCTGCACCGGCTTGGGGTCGGCCACGGTGCCCTTCTCGGTGGTGCTGATGTTCGACATGGTGTCCACGATGATCGCGATGAAGAGGTTCAGCATGACGAACGCCGAGACGAGGATGAACGGCATGAAGAAGAGCCAGGCGTTGGGGTGCACCTCCATGATCGGCCGCATGACGCCGGTGGACCAGCTGTCGAGGGTCATGATCTGGAAGAGCGACAGCAGCGAGGCCGGGAGCGTACCGAAGAGCTCGGGGAACTCGTCGCCGAACAGCGAGGTGGCCATGACGGCGGCGACGTAGAAGACGATGGCCATGAGCGCGGCGATGGCGCCGATGCCGGGGATCGCCTTGATGATCGCGGCGGCGATGCGCCGGAGCTGGGGGAGGCGGTTGATGAGGCGGAGCACGCGCAGGACGCGGAGCGAACGGAGGACGGTGAGGTCGCCCACTGCGGGTACGAGGGTGATCGCGACCA
The DNA here is from genome assembly GCF_900163695.1 of Gulosibacter sp. 10. GTDB lineage: Bacteria > Actinomycetota > Actinomycetes > Actinomycetales > Microbacteriaceae > Gulosibacter. The sequence goes on along the minus strand of NZ_FUIC01000021.1, from coordinate 100,178 downwards.
CGGCGAAGTCGAAGACGTTCCATCCGTCGGGCCAGAAGCGACGGCCCAGTGCGAACATCTTGAGGATCAGCTCGGCCACGAAGATCGCGATCGCGGCGGTGTCGAGGATGCGCAGGGGCGTGCCGATGACCGCGACGATCGACTCCGAGGTCTCGAGGCCGAGCGTGATGGCGTTGACGACGATGACGGCCAGGACAAACGACTGCACGGGGGAGCTCAGGACGAACTCGCCGACGCGACGGCGGAAGCCGGTGGCCCTGGGGTTCGGCTCCCACGGCTCGGTGCGTGCTCGATCCTGGGCGGCGGAGGCGTCTGCGGGCATGCGAACGATGCTAGCGGTGGCGCGTTGCCGGATGGACGTGCTTGAGTAGGAGCAGCCCTCCGCCGAGGGTTTGCAAGCGCGTGCGGAGTGGTCTAAGCTATCCGAGTGCTGCAAAGCACTGGGGTATGGTGTAATTGGCAACACGGCTGATTCTGGTTCAGTTGTTCTTGGTTCGAGTCCAGGTACCCCAGCAAAGAATCCTCATCGAAATCCGTGTCCTAGCGGATGACCGCATTCGCTCAGCGTGTACTGCCTCGCATTCTCCGGCCGGCGATATGCCGGCTCCTGCGAGTTCCGTGCACGGGCGGCTCGATCGCCTCACGGCCACTCGCTGCGACGGGTATCGAAAGTCGGGCGAAACGAGGCCGGGCCATGTGCGTCCTGGTCGATCGCCTCCATCAGCGTTTGCGGGAGAGCGCTCGACCTAAGTCGGCCCGCAGTCGCGGGGTCTACGGCGCGGCGTCGAGCTTCGTCGTGCCCGGCGCGGGCGCTTCTGCCTCGGTGGCAGGCGCAGGACTCTCGGAGATCGGAGTCTCCGTCTTCACCTCGGCTTTGAAAATCCGGAGCGCCTGCCCGATGCCTCGTGCTGCCGCGGGCAGTCGGGAGGAACCGAAGAGCAGCAGCACGATCAGCAGGATGACGATGAGATGCCAGCCGGAGAAGGCGTTTCCGAATGCGCCCATTATTCCCGTTCCCTATCTTGATTTCGAAGTCGTCTATCAGACGGAGCCAAGCGTAACAGCGCCCCGACTCCAGCACCGCGAAGGGCGGCTACGTGGTTGCGCCGTGGCGCCGACCCTCTCAGGGCAGACGCGGGAAACGAGCCGAACCCGCGTCGACTAGGGGCAAACTCGCTGCGATATCGGGGCACTACGTCCGGTTCCGTCCAGCCCAGGCTCATCCCGTCACGAGCGGATCGGTCCGGTAGGGCGTAGTCCGGTTCGGCTTCCGCGCGACGCCATGTCTGTGGGGCGCGGTACCGTTAAACCGAGTCCAAGAGCGACCCGGACGCGATGCGTATCAGCGCCGCGAACAATCCGTGCCGCGTCGTCTCTCGGCTCGCTTCACCGTGCATACTCGACCCGATAGGCGGAAACGCAATTGAACGATATCCAGCCCGGCCAGGTGCCTGCCGGTTGGTACCCCGACCCGCAGCAATTCGGCGCGGAGCGCTATTTCGACGGAGCATCCTGGACAGGGCAGTCTCGTCCGGTCGAGCCAGTCTGGACGGATGCCCCGTACGGGCAGTTCGGGGAGCCGCCGGCGCCGCCCTCCACGAGGAGTTACACCACGACCTGGCTGCTGAGCCTGCTCCTCGGATTCTTCGGCGCCGATCGCTTCTATCTCGGCAAAACCGGTTCGGCGATCGTGAAGCTGCTCACCCTGGGCGGGTTCGCAGTCTGGTGGCTCGTCGACCTCGCCATGACGCTCGCCGGCAAGACTCGCGACGCCGAGGGGCGTGTCGTGACGGGGGAGGGCCGGCAGCCTGCCATCGCCTGGACGGTCAGCGCTACGGTCATCGTGGCGTCCATCATCGGAGCCGGGGTGTCTTCCGGGAACGCTTCCGAGGAGGTCTTCGAGGCGGATGAGCCGCGCGCCTCCTCCACGCCCGCGCCCGCCGAGGATGACGCGCTCGAGGTTGCGGATACCGAGGTCGAGGATTCGCCGTCGCCGGTCGCGGAGGAACCCGAGAACTCGGAGACGGTCTCCCAGCAGCAGGCGGTCTCCGCCGCGAGGGACTACCTGCGCTTCACCGCCTTCTCGCGGAGCGGGCTGATCGATCAGCTCGAGTTCGAGGGCTACTCCACGGAAGACGCGACCTACGCCGTCGACCACGTCGGCGCGGACTGGTTCGAGCAGGCCGCCCTTTCGGCGGAGCAGTACCTGCAGTTCTCGGCGTTCTCGAAGAGCGGGCTGATCGACCAGCTGCTGTTCGAAGGGTTCACCGAGGAGGAGGCGGCCTACGGCGTCGAGCAGGTCTACGACGGCCAGGGCGGCCAGGCCGCCGCCTCGGCGCAGAGCTACCTCGACGTCATGGCGTTCTCGAGGGATGGGCTGATCGATCAGCTCGAATTCGAGGGCTATTCGAACGCCGAGGCTACCGCAGCCGTGGACTCGCTCGATGTCGACTGGAACGAGCAGGCCGCGGCCAAAGCACGAGAGTACCTCGAGTACTCCTCGTTCTCGCGGAGCGCGCTGATCGACCAGCTGATCTTCGAGGGGTTCACCGCCGCACAGGCCGAGCACGGCGTGAACAGCGTCGGACTGTAGCGGCAGAGAAGACGAGGTCGTCGGCCGAGGCGAGCGGCGCCTATAGACGGCGTGACCGTCGAGCATGGCCGGAGCGAGAAGGCTCCGGCCATGCGAAGCGACATCGGCGAAACCCCGCGCAGGCGGGAAGCCGAAACCGGCGGCTACTCCAGCGGCGAGCGTCCGATCGTGCGCTGGGCGTTGATCCCGGGAAGCGCCTCCTGCAGCATCCGGTAGTACGCGAGCTCCTCGGCGGTGCGCAGCGGCGGGTCGAGCTCCGGCGCGGCCTCGACCAGCGCCTCCTCCGAGAGGGGCGTCGGCGCGATCGCGGCCTCGAAGTGCTCGTTCAGCACGTCGTTCATGCCGGTGCCCTCGCCGAACTGCTCCTTGCGCCGCCACAGCACCTCCTCGGGCAGCCAGCCGTCGAACGCGCGGCGCAGCAGCCACTTGGCCGGCCGATCCTCGGTGACGAGCTTCCACTCCGGCGGCAGCGCCATCGCCAGCTCGACCACATCCATATCGAGGAACGGCAGGCGCGGCTCCACGCCGTGCGCGCCGGCGATCCGGTCGACCCGCTGCAGGCCGCTCACGTGCAGCCCCTCCAGCGTCTCGACCAGCGCATCCTGCAGCGCCTCGCCGCGCGTGTGATGGCCGTAGAACGAGTACCCCGCGAACAGCTCGTCCGCGCCCTCGCCGGCCAGCACCACATCCACCTGCTCGGAGGCCAGCTTCGTGACGAGGTGATGCGGCACCGCGCTGTGCACGAGCTTCGGGTCGAAGGACTCGAGCTCGCCGATGATGGTCGGCACGAGCTCGATCGCCTGCTCCGGCGTGTACACGAGCTCGTGGTGGACGGTCCCGACATGATCGGCGACCTTCTTCGCCGCGAGCAGATCGCGGCTGCCCTCGAGCCCCACCGAGAAGCTCGGCAGCTGCACGCCCCGCTCCCGCGCGACCCGCGCGGCGATCGCGGCGATGATGCTCGAGTCCACGCCGCCCGACAGCAGCACGCCGATGGGCTTCTCCGAGTCGAGGCAGTCCTCCACGGCGCGGATCAGCGTCTCGCGAACCGCGTCGAACACCCAGGCCGGCGGCTCCTCATCCGCACCGCGGGCCTTCAGCAGCACGGTCGACGTGCCCGGCATCTCCGGCCCGGACACGAGCCCGTCCTGCGGGCTCCAGACGTAGCCGGGCGGGAAGGGCTCGACGTACTCGCGCCAGTCCTCGTCGAAGGCCTTCATCTCGGATGCGAACACCGTCGTGTCGCCGCGCCGCGCCCAATAGAGTGGCGCGATGCCGAACACGTCGCGCGCGGCGACGAACCGGCCGTCCTCCCCGGCCGCGACGAGCGCGAACGCTCCCCAGAGCCGCTCGAACGCGTCGACGCCCTCCTCGACGTAGAGCTGCAGCGCGGCCTCGAGATCCGAACCCGTGCTGAAGCGCTCGTTGCCGAGGCTGTCGCGGATGTTCCGGTGGTTGTAGACCTCGCCGTCGCCGACGATCCAGACCGCCGCATCCCTCGCGGCGATCGGAGGCGTCGCCGACTCGGGATCCGTGATCGCCAGATGGTCCGTGCCGAGCCACGAGGGCCCGACCGCCCGCGTTCCCCGGCCATCGGGCCCTCGATGACGCATCCGATCGAGCATCCGGATTCCGAGCTTCTCGTCGAACGGTCCATGGGCGGCGACGATGGCCGACATGAAGAATCACTCCCTCTGAGTCGATGAACAGAGCTTCGAGGGTATCGAGACGGAACCGGAGCGACGGTCAGGGAAGGCCGAGGCCGTGCCGCTAGCCGGACTCGGGCGACTGCTTCCGCACCCTCGCCGCCGACTTGACGGCCTCCTTCGCCGCCTCGCGCCGCTTGCGCAGCTCCGCCTCGCGCTTCTCGAGCTCCCGCACCCGGCGCTGCGTCGCCTTCCGCAGCGCCGCCGCGGCCTCGAGCTCGTGCTCGACCGCGGCGAGCGCCGCCTCCGGCGTCTTCGGCTCGGCGGTCTGCGGCGCCTCGCCATCGCGATCCGGACCGCAGTGGACCGATGCGATGCCGTCGAGCCAGATGCGCAGCCCCGCCGCGAAATCCTGCTCCGCCTCCTCGGCCGTCATCGGGGCATCCTCGGGCGCCCCGAAATAGGCCCCGGACTCGATCAGCGGCGCGAGATCCGGGTAGCCGCCCGCCGATACCGCCTCGCGGAGGAGCGTTCTGGTGGCCTCCGAGACGCCCTCGCCGGAATTCGCGAGCTCCCGCAGCAGCGCGGCGTGCCCGCGCACGAACGTGGAGAGGTGCATGAGCAGCAGCAGCCGCTCCTCGTGCGAGACCGGCAGCGTCCGCATCGCCCGCAGCGCGGTATCCGCCACGCGCACCTGCGCGGGCATGAGCAGCGACTCGGACGAGGCAGGGATGTCGAGCACCCACGGATGCCGACGGTACGTCTCGAGCAGGTAGTCGCAGAGCTGTCGGAGCCCGAGCCGCCAGTCCTCGTCGTCCACGGCGATGGCGCCCCTGGTCGCCGCGTCGACCATCAGCTGGTGGAGATCGTCCTTGTTGGCGACGTACCGGTACATCGCCATGGTCGTATAGCCGAAGGTCTTCGCGACCCGCTGCATGGTGACGGCCTGCAGCCCCTCCGCATCCGCGATGCCGATGGCGGCCTCGACGATCCGCTCCAGGCTGAGCTCCCGCTTGGGCCCGCGCTGCGGCGCGGCCTCGGCGCCCCACGCGAGGGCGACTACGCGCGCGACTTCCTCCGGCATGGCGACCTCCTCCCGCAACGGTATATCACGCACACGGTATTGCGCAGGAATTGTGTGTGGCGCATACTGTGTGTCATGCATACTGTCTGCGACATACACAACAATGGGAGGTGGTGGCGATGCCCCCGATGATCGAAGTGCGGAACCTCCGCAAGTCGTTCCAGCGGCACCGCGTGCTCGACGGTCTGGAGATGGACATCGACGGCGGCGTCGTCGCGTTGCTCGGCCCCAACGGCTCGGGCAAGACGACGTTCGTCTCGATTCTCACGACCATCGTGCGACCCGATGCGGGATCCGTGCGCCTGCTCGGGCACGACGCGCTGCGCGAGCCGCGGCGGGTGCGCTCGCTGCTGCGCGTCACGGGCCAGGCCCCGTCGCTCGACGAGCTGCTGAGCGGGCGCGAGAACCTCGTGATCCTCGGCGAGCTGCTCGGACTCGGCGGCCGCGCGAGGGCTCGTGCCGATGAGATGCTCGAGCGCCTCGGCCTCGAGCACACGGGGCGCAAGCCCGTGCGCACCTACTCCGGCGGGATGCGGCGCCGACTCGACCTGGCTGCGAGCCTGATCTCGCCCGCGCCGCTGCTGATCCTCGACGAGCCGACCACCGGACTCGACCCCGTCAGCAGGGCCCGGGTGTGGGAGGACGTGCGAGCGCTCGCTCGCGGCGGCACCACGGTGCTGCTCACGACGCAGACGCTCGACGAGGCCGAGGCGCTCGCGGACCGCGTGATGGTGCTCGACCGGGGCGTCATCGTCGCCGACGGCACGGTGGACGAGCTCACCGCGCTCGTCGGCGGGCGGGCCGTGGCGCTCGTGGATGACGCCGGCAACACGATCGAGACCGCCGAGACCGACGGCAGCCCCGAGTCCGTCGCCGCGGTCCTGGCCCGGATGCGGCACGACCGCCCGGTGCGCGTGGAGCTGCGATCGCCGAGCCTCGAGGACGCCTTCGCGGCGCTCACGCGACGCGAGGAGGTGGCGGCATGACGGCGATCACGGCGCCGCGGGGCATCTCCGCGGCGAGATCGAGCGGCATCTTCATCCGGCGCAGCCTGCTGCTGAGCGTCCGGGACGGCGAGGGGCTGCTGATGGCGATCGCGCTCCCCGCGCTGCTCATGCTCATGTTCACGGTCGTGTTCGGCGGCGCGATCCAGCACGACGGCCGGTACATCGACTACATCGTGCCGGGCATCATCCTCACCTGCGCGGGGTTCGGCGCCGCGTCCACGGCGGTCTCGGTGAGCCGGGACATGACGGCGGGGGCCATGCTGCGGTTCCGCACCATGCCGATCGCCGCCTCGACCTCGATCGTCGGTCACGTGATCGCGAGCCTCGTGCGCAACCTCGTCGCGACCGCGGTGGTCATCGCGATCGCGTTCGCCCTCGGGTTCCGGCCCCGCGGCGACCTCCTCGGCTGGCTGGGCGCGCTGGGTATCGTATCGCTGTGGATCCTCGCGGTGACGAGCGTCTTCGCGGTCATCGGGCTGATCGCCGGGAGCCCCGAGGCCGCGAACGGGTACGGATTCATCATCCTGTTCCTGCCCTACGTGTCGAGCGCCTTCGTCCCCATCGAGACGATGCCCGACTGGCTCGCGCCCGTCGCCGAGCAGCAGCCGGTCACGCCCATCATCGAGACCATCCGGGCCGGGCTGATCGGCGGCGAGGGGAGACCCGCGGCCTCGCTCCTGTGGTGCCTCGGCATCATCGCCGCCGCGACGGTGCTCGCCCTCTGGCGATTCCCGCGCACGCGGGTTCGATAGCCAGACCGCGATCAACGTGCGGGTCACCGAGGGTGGCGATTCCCGCGCACGCGGGTTCGATAGGCACTGCCCGAGACCGGGGGCCTGCGCCCGGGATGCGGCGGAGGCCGATCCAGGGCACAGGCCCCGCGGCTCGAACGGGCGTACGATGGCTCATCCGCGCAGCCAGGAACGTGAGGAGCCCGCATGGTCGAATCCGCATTCGGCGAGGACGTCGACCGTCTCATCGAGGAGCTGTTCCGCGCCGTCGAGGAGCGCGGATGCACCATCTCGACGGCCGAGTCCCTCACAGGCGGGCAGCTGGCGGCCGCCATCGCGGCGGCTCCGCAGGCCGGGCGGTGGTTCCGGGGTGGCATCGTCGCCTATCACCCCGAGGTCAAGTACGACCTGCTGGAGGCACCCCGCGGGCCGGTGGTGACGCCGGAGACCGCGGCGGCCATGGCCCGCTCGGCTGTGGAGCTGCTCGGCGGCGAGTACTCCGTCGCGCTGACCGGCGTGGGCGGTCCCGAGCCGAGCGAGGGTCACCCTCCCGGCACGGTCTATCTCGCCTCGTACGGCGGGGCGGCCGAGCCGACCATCTCGCTGCATCGCTTCGGGGGACGCCCCGTCGAGGTGATGGAGCAGACGATCAAGGCGGCGCTGAACGAACTCATCGCCCGGATACGGGAATAGGCGCCGCCGAGTATTCGACGACGCCTATTCGATTCCTTCGACGGCCGGGCGGTTATTCCGCGCCCTTCTTCCGGCCGACGATCAGGCCGTAGATCAGCAGCACCACGAGCGAGCCGCCGATGGCGAGCAGCCACGATTCGAGCGACCAGAACTTCTCGAGGTCCGCGTTGAACAGCAGCCCGCCGAGCCAGCCGCCGACCATCGCGCCGACGACGCCGAGGATGAGGGTGGCGATCCAGCCGCCGCCCTGCCTGCCGGGGAGGATCGCCTTCGCGATCGCGCCGGCGATCAACCCGAGTACGAGAAATGCGAAAAAGCCCACGGTTCTCTCCTTTCGGTACGGATATTGCTGCTCATTCTATTAGCCGCGCGAGGAATTCCCCTTATCCGTCGAATATCGATGCCGGAACGAGATAGAGGCGTCGGCGCGGAACGCCGTCACTCCGCTTCGACGGCCGAGACCCGGTGCGGCGTGCCGACCGGCTTCGACTCCGCGGAGCCCCGCTGCCGCAGGAAGATCGCGAACGCGACCATCGATCCCACCGCGAGCAGCTCCGACTGCCAGTTCTGGAGGGTGCGGTTCCAGAAATCCGCGGAGAGCACGTAGCCGAGGAAGGAGACCTCGGGCTGCCCGTGCTGCAGCTGCTCCGCGTTGTAGACCACCGTGCCCGCGAGGCCCTGCAGCAGCCACGAGAGGACGAAGATCGTCCCCATCACGATGAGCAGCGAGTTGCTGTAGATCCACCTGCGACAGCCGCGCGCCCGCGCCCAGGCGGGGGAGTCGGGGCGCGCGTACTCGCCCACCAGCTGCTCCTCGTCGGTGCCCGTGCCCTCGCTGCCGGGCTCCTTCGACTCGGGGGACCCGCGCTGCACGAGCCACACCGTCGCGAGGATGAACAGGAAGAACTGCAGGTACTCCGACTGCCAGTTCTCGGCCACGTCGACCACGAAGTCGGAGGACGTGACGAAGTCGAGCCAACCGGCGGCGGTCCCGCCGTGCGCCGCCTGCTCCTCGTTGTAGACGGCCAGGCCGGCGAAGGACTGCCCGAACAGCGTCAGCACGAAGGCCGCGGCGAAGGCGATGGAGAGCGCGTGATCCTTGAACCTGCTCATCATCGTCCGATCAGCACGATCGCGAACATCGCGAGGAGCCCGACCACCACGAGCGCCAGCCAGAAGGAGAACACTGCTTTCATGCGCCGATCCTAGGCCAGCGCCCGCGGGGCCGGCTGACGGATTACGGCGAGGGGGTGCCGCCGTTCACGTTGAGCGTCTCGCCGATCACGTAGCTCGACTCCGGCGAGGTGAGGAAGACGTAGGCCGGGGCGAGCTCGGTCGGCTGTCCGGCCCGGCCGATGGGCGTGTTCTTGCCGAACTCGGGCAGCGCATCCTTCGGCTGCCCGTCGGAGACCTGCAGCGGCGTCCAGATCGGGCCCGGGGCCACCGCGTTCACGCGGATGCCCTTCGGTGCGAGCTGCTGCCCGAGCCCCTTCGTGAAGTTGTTGATCGCGGCCTTGGTGGACGCGTAGTCGAGCAGGGTCTCGGAGGGCTTGTAGGCCTGGATGGAGGTGGAGTTCACGATCGTCGATCCCGCCGGCAGGTGCTTCAGCGCCGCCTTGGAGACGCGATAGATCGCGTGGATGTTGGTCTCGAACGTGGCGGTCCACTGCTCGTCGCGCAGATCCGCGATGTCCGCCACGGCGATCTGCCGGCCGGCGTTGTTCACGAGCGCGTCGAGGCCGCCGAGCGCCTCCGCGGCCCGGTCGACGAGCCGTTCGCAGAACTCGGGGTCGGCGAGGTCGCCGGGCAGCAGCACCGCGCGGCGGCCGGACTCCTCGATGCACCGCTTGATCTCCTGAGCGTCCGCCTCTTCGGCGGGCAGGTAGGAGAGCGCCACATCGGCGCCCTCGCGGGCGAAGGCGATCGCCACGGCCGCGCCGATGCCCGAGTCCGCGCCGGTGATGAGCGCCTTCCTGCCCTCGAGGCGGCCGGTGCCGCGGTAGGAGCGCTGGCCGCGGTCGGTCTTCGGCACGAGCTCCTGGTCGAGCCCGGGCTCGGGCTGGTGCTGCTTGGGCGGGGTGATCTCGGGGAACCGGGTCACGGGGTTCTGGAACGTCAGCTGGTCCGTCTGCGCGTCGTCGGTCATGTCGACTCCTTCCGTCGGGGGATCACCGGACTCAATCACGCGCGGCTGCCCGCGAGGTCCGAACGGCGGCGAGATTCCCAGCACTCGTTGACGTGGATCGCACGGCGGCGCGCCTACGCTCGGAAGCCACCCATACGGGGCCCGTGCGCGGGCTACCCGGTTCCGATCGGACGAAGGAGGCCCGACGATGGCACAGATCGCGAAACCGAATGAGGAGCTCGGCGGGGACGAGGAACTCGTGGCCACCGACCACCGCGATGCGCCCGAGCCGAACGTGCGGCCCGAGGACGAGCAGGTGGTCGAGACGCCCGGCGACACGCCGCGGGAGGCGCTCGAGGAGCTCGGCGCGGATGTCGCATCCACCCCGACCGATCGCGGTCAGGGCGAGCTGCCCGGAGAACGAGACGACGCGTGAGCGGGCGCGAGCGCCGGAGCTTCGGCGTGGAGGAGGAGTACCTGCTCCTCGACGCCGTCACGGGCCGGCCCTCGGATCATGCGGAGCCGCTGATCCGGTCGCTGCCGGAGCAGCGCGAGCGCGCGGACCGGGAGTTCTTCTCGAGCCAGCTCGAGACGGCGACGCCGGTGTGCGTGGATGCCGCCGAGGCGGAGGAGGCGCTCACCGGGTTCCGCCGCGCCGTCTCGGAGGAGGCAGCCCGGCGCGGGGTGGTGCTCGCGGGAACCGGACTGCCGCCGGTGGGCGGCGAGGAGGCCGGCACGGTCACGCCGAAGAAGCGCTATCGCGCCATCGAGGCGGAGGTGCGCAACGCCGGCGCGTACCAGTACGTGACGGGCACGCACGTGCACGTGGAGGTGCCCTCGCGGGATGCCGGCGTGGATGCGCTGCAGCGGTTGGCGCGCTGGGCGCCGACGCTCCTGGCGCTGAGCGCGAACTCGCCGATCTGGCTGGGGGAGCCGACCGGGTTCGCCAGCTGGCGGCACATCAAGAGCATGACCTGGCCGATCGCGGGCTACCCGCCGGCGTTCGCGGACGGGGATGAGTACGACCGTGCGATCGGGCAGCTCGTGGCGAGCGGCGTGCTGCTCGACTCCGGCATCGTGACCTGGGTCGCTCGGCTCTCCGACAACTTCCCGACGATCGAGCTGCGCATCGCGGATGCCCACCTCGAGGCGCGCGATGCGGCGGCGTTCGGCGTGCTGGTGCGCGCGATCGTCGATCAGGGGCTGCGCGAGGCCGAGGAGGGCGTGGCGGCGCCGGGCATCGTTCCCGGCCTGCTCGACGGGGCCCTGTGGCTGGCCGCTCGGGACGGCCTGGAGGCGGAGCTCGTCGATCCGGCAGCGGGCGAGTCCCGGCCGGCTTTCGAGGCGGTCGACCTGCTGCTCGAATCCGTGGCGCCGACGCTCGCCGCCTATGGCGACCTCGAGCGGGTCGAGGGCTATGCGGATCGGCTGCGAAGGGGCGGGAGCCAGGCGGCGCAGCAGCTTCGGAGGTACGAGGAGGACGGCGTCGCCGGTCTGCTCGACCTGTATCGCACCGGCTCGGAGCGCGAGCCGGGAGAGGCGCGCGACCGCCCGGCGGCGACCGCGGTCTGAGCGCGCGGCGCCCGGAGTCCGTGACGGCCCGGCGGATGTCCGCATCCGCCGGGCCGTTTCGCGTGTCGGAGCGATCGGCCGCTTGCGCGTGGGGTCTGAGAGTATGAGGCCGTCGATCGCGCCGGAGCCGCGATACGGAGGCGGCGGGGCCGACGCGATTCGCTCGCGCCGGCCCCGCCGGAGCGCCCGTGGCGGCGCCACTCGGTGTCAGACGGTCTGGCCGTGGTGGCGTCCCTCGGCGATCTCCTCGATGAGCTTGTCGCAGAACGCGTCGAGGTCGTCGGGGGTGCGGCTCGTGACGAGCCCCTGATCGACGACGACCTCCTCGTCGACCCAGGTGGCGCCGGCGTTGCGCAGGTCCGTCTTGAGACTCGGGTAGGAGGTGACGGTGCGGTTCTCGAGCACGTCGGCGTCGGCGAGGATCCATCCGCCGTGGCAGATGGCCGCGACCGGCTTGTGCTGGGCGAAGAAGCTGCGGGTGAACGAGACGGCCTGCTCGTCGAGGCGGATCCGGTCGCCGTTCGCGACGCCGCCGGGGAGCACGAGCGCGTCGTAGTCCTCGGCGTTCGCGTCGGCGGTGGTGCGGGCCACCCTGGCCTCGTGGCCGTTCTTGCCCGTGATCATGCCGGGCTCGGTGGAGATGATGTCGACGGCGGCCTCGTGCTTGAGCAGCTCTGAGAGCGGCCGGGTGAGTTCGGAGTCCTCGTAGCCGTCGGTTGCGAGGATTGCGATGCGTTTGTCTGCCAGGTGGGTCATGGTCGGTTTCCTTCCCTGTCGGCGTTCGCTTCGTTCCGTCTTCGCGGGACGGGTCACCCCAGTGTGCGCGGGGCGTCGAACCTGAACCACCCCGTTGCCAATGGGCGGCCGGAGGACTACCGTTCGCCCGGGTGGTCAGCTGAGCCGGTCCGGCCAGGCCTCCGCCCAGCGGCCGGTTCCGGTGACGTCTCCGGCGTTCGGGCTCAACGCATCGGCCACATGGCCCGGATCGGCGTGCGCGCGCCGATCTCCGGCAAGCCGTGCGAGGTATTGCTCGAGCTGATCCGTGTTCGACACGATGTCCGTCTGCTGCTGTTTCGGAACGTGGTGCACGGTCGCGGACGGGTAGGAGTAGTACACGCACGTGCTCACCCACTGAACGCCTTGCGGGAGGAGGCTCTGGAGGAAGGCGTGGAGACGTTGCGCCTGGATGCGGGCAGCTGCAAACTCCTCTTCAACGATGCCGGACATGGCTGCGGTTCCTCGCGTATGTGAGGCAGGACGGCGTTTCGCTGAGCGCCGGCGGCGGATCGTCGCCTACGAAATGAATTGAGGTGTCGCCGTCGCCTCGGTCTTGTACGACGATGGTCCCTCGCGTACGCGAGGCAGCTATCCCGCCGAGGCCCTCGAAATCGGGAAACACGGGAAAACATACGCGTACGCGTAGTTGGCCTCGCCGAAGGCGTATCCGACTGAACGGGCAGGAGCCTCTCGCATACGCGGTGATGACGAACACCCAATCGGTCGAGCTTGCGATGTCGCGGGGAGACCCACGCATGCGCGTGGCGAGTGAGATCGCGGCCGGGGCGGAAGCCAGCGGGGAAGACCTCCGCGCACGCGGAGTCGACACGGACACCGTCACGTCGCTGAGCCACATGTGGGGAAGACCTCCGCACACGCGGAGTCGGCCTCAAAGTCGGTCGGCACGCTCACGATGCCGGCGGGAAGACCTCCGCGCACGCGGAGTCGGCCCGCTGACGAACGGCCGCTGGTCGAGGGGGACGGGAAGACCTCCGCGCACGCGGAGTCGGCCTGCTTCCAGAACTCGTTCGGGAGGACCGTGACGGAAGACCTCCGCGCACGCGGAGTCGGCGAGCAAGACGTGCTCGACAACGCGCGCGAGCGAGGAAGACCTCCGCGCACGCGGAGTCGATTACGACAGCGCGATCCACGCCATAGCGAAAACAGGAAGACCTCCGCGCACGCGGAGTCGATGGCCGAACCTGGCGCCAGCTCGCCGCACTCGCGGGAAGACCTCCGCGCACGCGGAGTCGACGAAGCAAGCACGGGACCACGGACATACGGCAACGGAAGACCTCCGCGCACGCGGAGTCGACACTGGGGTCTCACCGACAACAGCCTCGGTAACCGGAAGACCTCCGCGCACGCGGAGTCGACACGCAGAACAGGAGGCTGGGGATGCCGGCTGACGGAAGACCTCCGCGCACGCGGAGTCGACGGAGCCGTTCTTGGAGACCTGGCCGGCCTCGGGGGAAGACCTCCGCGCACGCGGAGTCGACATCATGCGAGAGCTCGGCATCGGGAAGGACGCGGGAAGACCTCCGCGCACGCGGAGTCGACCCTGGCCGGGAGGCACGCGTATCCCGGCACTCAGGAAGACCTCCGCGCACGCGGAGTCGACCTGGACTTCGAGGAGTTCGGTGTCGGCGACCCGGGAAGACCTCCGCGCACGCGGAGTCGACCGTGATGTTCGGGGGTGGGGCGTCGTCGCCCGGGGAAGACCTCCGCGCACGCGGAGTCGACCGTCGTGGCTGCCGGCCCTCGACCGCGTCGATCGGAAGACCTCCGCGCACGCGGAGTCGACTGCGAGGACGACACCCCGGGGCTCCCGAAGACGGGAAGACCTCCGCGCACGCGGAGTCGGTTCTCGAAGCTTGCGCGCGACTTCCTCGGGGTTCGGAAGACCTCCGCGCATGCGGAGTCGGTTTCTGTGCGAAGGGGGATCCGGACTGGGGGCAGGGAAGACCTCCGCGCACGCGGAGTCGGTGCGCTGTTCAAGAACAAGCTCACCAAGGCCGACGGAAGACCTCCGCGCACGCGGAGTCGGTGCGGCACCGCCGACAGCTTTCGCGTGGTGCTCGGGAAGACCTCCGCGCACGCGGAGTCGGTCGCGCCTGGATCATGGAGAAGCGGCGCACGATCGGAAGACCTCCGCGCACGCGGAGTCGGTTCAGAGAGGCGGCGAACCTACGTCAGGTTCGACGGAAGACCTCCGCGCACGCGGAGTCGGTGCGATCGCGACCGAGCGCTGCGTGTCCCCCGGCGGAAGACCTCCGCGCACGCGGAGTCGGTGTGTCCGTGATGTAGGTCTGTGCGTTGGTGCCGGGAAGACCTCCGCGCACGCGGAGTCGGTGATGACTGCGGGAAGCCGATGTCCTCGCCGGGGGGAAGACCTCCGCGCACGCGGAGTCGGTGCGATCCGGCTCGAGACCTTGGACCAGCACCAGGGAAGACCTCCGCGCACGCGGAGTCGGTCTCGCACCATCAATGAACGCATGATCCTGTTGCAGGAAGACCTCCGCGCACGCGGAGTCGGTGAGGACGGCATGAAGCCCGAGAAGATCGACGCGGGAAGACCTCCGCGCACGCGGAGTCGGTGCCTGGTCCCGCGCGCTGACCGTGGGCTTCGCGGGAAGACCTCCGCGCACGCGGAGTCGGTCGTTCCGACGAATGGCCGGTACTGGCTGGTCGGGGAAGACCTCCGCGCACGCGGAGTCGGTTGGTAGCGGGCGGCGACACGGCCACGGCCGGCGGGAAGACCTCCGCGCACGCGGAGTCGGTCGCTCGA
The DNA here is from genome assembly GCF_900163695.1 of Gulosibacter sp. 10. Taxonomy (GTDB): domain Bacteria; phylum Actinomycetota; class Actinomycetes; order Actinomycetales; family Microbacteriaceae; genus Gulosibacter. The sequence goes on along the minus strand of NZ_FUIC01000021.1, from coordinate 85,162 downwards.
ACCCAACCTCCGCAGAGATCGAGTTGGGAAGACCTCCGCGCACGCGGAGTCGGTCGCTCCACCCACCGGCCGAGATACATCCGGTAGGGAAGACCTCCGCGCACGCGGAGTCGGTTCGCATCCCTGATACAGGCGGGTCCGGTACATGGGAAGACCTCCGCGCACGCGGAGTCGGTTCGGCGCCCTTCCACTGGTCCGCCACGTCCCGAGGAAGACCTCCGCGCACGCGGAGTCGGTGCGGACGCTATCGCCACGGTCCTCGGCGCAGCCGGAAGACCTCCGCGCACGCGGAGTCGGTACTTCCTGACCAGGTGTTTTTCCGCAGCTTACTCAGAAATACGTACAGTTTGCCTTGAGCAGGTCGCTCGTCCTGTCTCGACGCGAACCAGCAGGCAACGCGGTTTCGCTGTTGAGTTGTGAAAAACCTGGCGGCCTCAGCCGCTTACCGGCGCTTCGTGGAAGGGCGCCACGATTTGTCGGAGTCGCCGCGATCGACAAACTCCGCTTCCAACACGGCATCGTTGTCGATAGCAGCCCAGTCCCATCGGTCCGCGCTCCAGACCGAAAGCAGCAGAGCCCTCAGCTCATCGAGACCCGTGGGCCGCTGCGGCAACGGCAGACGCAGGGCTCGAGTGCGCCCGATACGGGCCCGCCCGAATCCGAGCGCACCCGTGTGCCCGAGCGCCGCCATGCCGTAGACGGCCAGGGGTGCGAGCGCCGTACGGGTCGCCCGCAGCCCAGCCGTGTCATCCACAGAACCGACGCCCGTGATGGCGTAGGAATTCGCATCATGCCTGTCGAACCCGCCATCGCACTGCGCAGCCGAGTAACCGGCATTGACATCGAGCAGCGCGGAGACCGTCTGCGGAACCGCAACCTCCAATCCACGAGCGACGTGATCACGGGCGACGCTCGGGTAGTTCGAATTGTTCGCCAACGCGTTCAACGGCAACGGAACCTGCTGCGACTGGCGCTCCTGGAGGCCCAGGTCACCGACGAGCCCCAGCACCAATCGGAGCCCCCGCTCGTCCGCGTCCAGTAGAAGCTCACGCAGCGCCCGAGCCGGTTTGAGCTTCTGGCTCTTCGCCCAGAGCCCGTACTTACCGCCCACATGCTCCAGCACGAAGTCCTGCGCCCGCTCCCATCGCCCGGCGTCGCATACGTGGCCGACGAGCCGCTCCAGAGTGTGCTTCGAAGCGATCGCGGGCACAGCGACGTCGCCGCCGGGAACCACGGGACGCCAGCATATGCTCGCATCCGCATCTCCCAGTTCCAGCGCCGCCGCCAGCAGGCCTGCGGCCGCGTACCAGCCGGTCGTGGGATGCGAGATCAGACCGCTCAGCACCACCTCGTCACCCGGAGCGGGGTTCGACGACGCAGCGCTCTTCGCACGTTCGACGGCCCGTGCTTGGGCGGCGGCTGTTCCGGATTCGAGCGCGAAGGCTTCATCGGGAAGAGCGGAGGCGCGCCAATCCGCCAGCCGGAGCACGCTTTCCAAATAGGCGAGTCCCCAGGGGCCGTACCGCCTGTTGAGCGTAAGGAAGTCGCGGGCGTGTGCGAAGCCGTCCCGTTGATCGGGCCGTGCGGGCGGCGGACCGACGCGATAGCCATGGTGCGCCCCGACGACATGCGCGGCGAGGGGATCTTCTCGATCGAGTCGCATCGCCGCGGCGCTGAGCCATTCGTGCCGCCAGCGCTCCGGGACCCCGCACCGGAGACGGAGCCGACGGGCCGCTTTCAAGGAAGACTTCGTCTCGCGTGTCGAGAGCGAGGACTTGGCCAGGAACGGAGTCGTTCCGGAATCCGAGACGATTCCTGCATCCGTGATTCCGGCGGACGGATCCTCCGCGAGCAGCCGTTGGAACGACGGATCGAGCTTCCCGACATCATGCCAGCGCCCCGCGAAGCCGAGCGAACTCACGACCTCCTGCCGCAGACCGGCCGTTTCGGCATCCTGCTCGGCCCACGTCCCGACCTGCTCCAGATGGGCATCCAGCGTGACCCGGCCGAGCGCCGTCCCTCGGCTCTTCGGCGAGGCGGCGCGCCAGCGGAGCGTGACGATGCCCGCATCGGCCGTCTCCTGGTCGACGTGGGCGACCGCGTTGAACCCGGTTCCTCTGAGAGCCATCGAGATCACTTCCTTCGACTCCTTGAGCACCGCGTCTTGGACCTCGGCGAGGGCTTCGTCTTCCGGAAGCGAGTCCTCGTGCCGACTGGCGAGGGTGTGCTCGAGCGCGTCGGCGATGGCCGATAATGATTCGTCGCCGATCAGATCCTTCGCCGTTCGGATCGTCGTCGGGGTGACGACCCACGTGGAGGTGCCGGTCGGGGCGTTGCGCGGGTTCCCCGATCGCGCTCGGACCGCAGCGATGGCCGCCGCGAGCGACACGTCGCGCACGGGCTCCGCCTCCTCACCGCCGCGGCCCGTCCACCCGAGTTTCGGCGAGTAACCGCCGATCTCGCCGTCGAGCAGGAAGAGCCGGCCTGCATCGAGGTCCTGCCTTCGCCGGACGCGACGCCATTCCTCGGCTGCATGGTCCCAGACGAATACGGCGTACCGTTCCCACAGCGGTTCGGCCGCGGCCGTCGGCTCGGCATCGATCTGCGTCGTGTCGAGATCGGCGAGCGGAACACCGGCTCCGGGTGCTCCACGGAGGAAGGCGCGGAGCGCACGCTCCGAGATGGTCAGGCACTCGGCATCCTCGAGCTGGGCGTTCGGCACGGTTGCGAAAGCCTCGGGATCGTCGCGCCAGGCGACGCGAACTTCGCGGTTCACCGGCGCATCCGGGCCGGAGATGAACGCTTCCACCGGCAGGTCCGGTATAGGGGAAGGACGGGTCTGCGTCATGAGCGGCACCAGACCGCTGTGCAGAGTGCCGTTCCGCGGTGCCGGCCCCTCGAGCTCCTCGGCGGCATGGTCGCTGAGGAAGCCGGCATGGATGCGCTGCAAAGCGGCGGTGGAGACATCGATGCCCCCGTCGTCAGAGTGCGGGAGCCCGGAGAGCAGGTCGAGCGTCGCCTTGATCGGCTGCTCGCCGTAGACGGCCGCGCTGCCCTTGCGGACGGCGCCGGTTCCGGCCGTGACGAGGGTGGCAGCCGCGCTGTCGAGACTGCCATCGCGATTGAGGCGTCCGAGTCGCTGCACGAGCGTACCCCAGGGCACGGCCTCGGTGATCATCGCATCGAACGTGACGTCGACCCCGACCTCGAGGCACTGCGTCGTGACGACGATGCCGGTCGGCGAATCCGGGAGCGGCATCCGTTCGATCGGACGGAAGCGCGAAGTGATGAGGTCGGGCTCGGGCACGTCGCGGCCCTTGTCGGACGCGGCGAGCAAGCGCGAATAGATGCCCTGCGCCACCGCCACGGTATTCGCGAACACGACGATCGCCGACGCGCCCGACTCGTGGGCGGCCAGCGCGGACTTCGCCATCGCGTTGACGAAGGCGCCATCGGATGCCGTCCGGGTCTCTCTCACGGACAGCGTGCGCGGAGCGGTGAAGCGGTGTTTGATCCGCTCATCGGCGGGGTTGAACTCGACCGAGCGATCGTTGTCCGATTCGTCGCGGATGACCGCCGGGATCGTCGCCCCCAGCGCGACCGTGGCTCCGAGGGGGATGCCGAGCGGTTCCTCGGCCCGGGCCTGCAGCCGCTCGGCATCCCTGATGGCCGCGTAAGCGGGCGTGGACAGATGCGGCTCGTCGAACAGCACGAGGCGGTCCATGCCCACGAGTCCCGCGTGGATGGGCCGGGAGGAGTTCGATACGCCGAAGCCGCGCATCAGCAGGCGGGAGACGAACTGGTGCGGCGTCATGGAGACGATGACGCATCCCGTCGCGCGCAACCAGGCGGGATCGTTCGCGAGCCCGCCGCGGAGCGAGGCGACCGCGATCGCGGACTTCCCGGGCCCGTTCTGAGGCAGGAGCGTCTGCAAGGCCGTTCGGACAGGGCCGAGCGGACTGCTTGCGGAGGCCTTGTTGATCTTCTCCGCCAACTGGTGGACGTACGAGTGGGTGTCGTCGACGAGCACACGGCGGTTGACCAGGTGAAAGATGCGCTGCGGCATCCGTCGTGGCAGGCGTTCCCGGGACGGGGAGGCCGGGTGCGGCGCGTGGTGCAGTTCGTGGGCGAGCGCGTAGACGGCGACGGCGATCGACGCCGTCTTGCCGAGCCCGGTCGGTACCCGGACGGTGCTCGGCCAGCCTTCGGCGAGCACCTGCGCGGCGAGTTCCCGTTGCCAGCTATAGGGGGCGTTGTTGTGAGTCTCGGCGAAGAACTCGTCGAAAGACGGGAAAGAGGGCCTTGCAGCGTCTGTCATGATCGTCCTCTCGGGTGGAACAGTCCGAATCCGTGGTCCTTGGCGCGGCCGAGCACGACCGGGCCGTCGATCGGCTCCGCGAGGTCGACCTCGAGCCACCACTGCCCGAGCCCGTCGGCGAGCGCCCCATCGGCCCAAGGGCGATGCGCCTTGCTCGTCGGCACCGAAGTCGCCCGCACTTCGAGCACTCTGGCGTTGAACCGCGATCCCAATTCGCGGTGCACCTCGTATTCGAGGACGCGGCGGTCGGGGAACGCGCGCATCGGCGTCGCGGAATACCACGATGCGGAAGGGCCGATCCAGGTGCGGGCTCTCAACGCGGCCGGGTCGATCACGGGGAATGAATCGGAGACCGGCTCCAGCACCGCGATCTCCGACTCGACGACCATCTCGGCGGCCTCGGAGCCGCGCCGGCGGTCTTCGTCGGAGTCCGGCAGGATGCCGATGCCGACCAGGCGGCCGTCCGCATGCGCGGAGTTGCTCACCGTCGCCGGGAACGCGGTCCAAGGAAGTCCCTCGGCGCGGAGGCGCCGGTTCGCCGCCGCGAGCGGCTCGCGGATGCTGTGATGGGGAATGGAGGCGGTGAACGGCACGATGGGGAACTCGCCGGGCCTGCTCGCGCTGCGGGGCGAGTAGGCGAGCGGCTGCGTGTATCCGTGGGCGGCGATGGGGCCCAGCTGGTTGAGCACGGGATCCTCGCCGAACACCCGTTCGTAGTTGATGTCGAACCACTGCATCGTATTAGGCAGCCAGCCGCGCGAGCGGCCGTCGGCGCGCACCCGCGGCTGCCAGCGCTGCTGCGTCTCGGGATCGAGGTTCGCCGATTCCCCGATAGTCTCGCCGTCGGTCGTATGCCGGATGGTGATATCGGCGGGATCCTTCGACGTGCCGAAATACGGTACGGCCGCTGCGGCCTGTTGCAGGGCGCGCAGCTCGTCGTCATCGATCTCGAGCTCGATCGAGTACACCAGCGCGTTCTCCGCCAGCGCGATGCCGCCGTTCGGCTTCAGCGTGCGGGACCGCGTATCCATCCCGATCGCACTGGTATCGAGGAACCGGCCGGCCTGGTTGTTGGTGAGGCGCGAGGGTTTCCAGGTCTTCTCGGTGTAGGTCGCCGGCAGGTGCAGTTCGATCATCCGGGGTGCGGTGATGACCGGCGGCGGCGCTTCAGCCATGCGTTGCAGAGCAGCGAGCGCCCGTGCTTGGCCGGGTGAGGAGTCTTCGAGCGCGTGCGATCCCGCCTTGAGCGCTCCGAGCAGCCTGGCGGGGGAGGGCGGCCAGTCGGGCTCGCCGGTTGCGCGGAGCCCGTGGAATGCCGGACGCCAGAATTCGACGTGGACTTCGAGCATGATCAGTCGTCTCCGGACTCGGTCAGGGAAGGCGCCTCCTCGACGCGCTTGGCGATCAGCTCGCGTTCGACATCGGAGAGCATGAGCGTGATCACCGGAGCGAAGCGCAGGCCGACGGCTTCCGCGTCGTCGATCGCCTCGCGGAGCGCGGCGGACAGGTCGTCCACGCTCGGTGCGTCGAACGCTTCGGGCGCACGCGTGCCCTGCCGTTTCCAGCCCCATCGCCGTTCGACCGTGTTGAGCGCGCAGGTAGAGCGGAGGAATCCGTCTTCGCCGGCGAGCGCGTGCCCGGTGGCGGCGAGGAGGACGAGCACCGTGAGCGCTGCGGCGGACTGCTCTGCCGTCTCGAACCGGATGGAGCGGAGCACCGGAAGCGAGAGCGTGGACTGCTGCAGGATGAGCTCGCAGGTGTACGTGCGCGCGACCGGGGAGCCGGGGACGAACCCGAATCCTCGTGCGGAGGGCTTCGTCTGCCTCGTGACCTTGGGCGTCAGCGCGAGCGCTCCGTGCTTGTCGATGGCGACGCCGATGGAGTTCGGCGTGCCCCCAGTCGGGTCGAGCTTTGTGGCGCCCGAGAGCACCGGTCGCGCGTTGTAGCCGATGATCTCGGACGAATACGCGCGGGGGAGCCGGTGGCGAGCTGCGACTCCCGATGAGAGCCAGAATCCCCAGACCGCGGAGTTCGGGAAATAGGAGTAGAGCAGCGAGCCACGCTCGGCGCTCGCGGAGGTGATGATCCGCTTGACGCTCGGTTCATCGCCGTCGGCGTCGTCCTGCCATACCTGTCGCGTGCCGTCCGCGGTGGCATACCGCAGCCATCCATCGTTCTGCCGGTGGGCGAGCTCCCAGGTGCTGACGGCGAAGTCCAGCGCCTCCGTCAAGGCTGGTGAGTCCTCCTCTTTTTCGTCTTCCTCCTCCTGTTGGGCTGAGCGGCCCTTGAGGATGATGCCGGGCAGCTCGCAGCGGATACGCTCCTGCTGCTGCCAGAGCGCGGTTTCGGCGCGCCCGCTCTCGGCCGCGAAGCTGTTGAGGACGACGCGGGGGGCCAGGCGGGGAGCGCCCGATTCCGGATCCTTCTGCAGCCCCGTGTACCATCCCTCTTCGGAGCGATCGGGGATGAACGCTTCCTCCGTATAGGCATGGACAGGGTCGTCCCCATCGCCCGCATAGGTCGGCGGTGCGACCGCTCCGGACCTGCCTGCGAGCGGCTCGAACTCCGTCTCGATGACGAGTCCCGAGACGGTCGGGTCGGTCACGTGCTCGCGGATAAGGGCCTTGAGCGCATTGGTCATGATGTTCTCCTCTTCGTCGAGTGAATGAATGTCGATATCGGGTGCGTCGTGGTGGGAAGCGCGATCAGGGCGCGGAGAGGCGGAGCAGCCCGAGGCCGTAGTTCTTGCCTTTGCCGGTGCCGCCGTGCAGCGCCAGTTCGGCCTTGGGCGCATCCGCGACGCGGACGCGCGAGGCGATCGAGACGTAGGGGATGCCCTTCCGCTTCGCGCCGAGCGGCGCGAAGCGGAGATTTCCGACCTGCAGCGAATCGTCGATCACCTCGAGACCGATGGCGGCGAGGCGGGCCGCGGCCCAGTCGGGGCGCTCCTGCTCGGGCACGATGACGGGCTTCGACCGGTAGCAGCGCCCCTCGCCCTTGGGCACCATCGCCTTCACCTGCGCGCGGATGTCTTCCGGTACGTCCGAGGGAGGCGTCTTCTGGCAGCTCCTGTCGAGCTCGAGCAGGAACTCCCGGCCGGGTTCGAGGGACTGAGGCCCCTCCCATTGCGAGCAGCGTCCGAGACGGTCGAGCTCGAGCGGCGCCTCTGCCGCCTGTACGAGCAGCTCTTTCCGCTCGGGATCGATATGCCACAGCACGCCGAGATGATGCCGAGGAGACGGCCCGACGCCGTCCCGGAACGCCGACAGCACGTGCACATGACCGTGCTGGCGATTGTCCTGCAGTCCCTCGGCCACGACTCTCGTCGTCGAGATCCTGCTGCGAAACAGTGGTTTCATGGTGGGTCCTCCTTGACCGGTGCGGGAGTTCGGGGGCTCTGGTCAAAAACGTATGCGCTGCCCCCGACATGATCGACAGGGTTTGCCCTCACGAGCACCATCGCTCGGGTTACTGGTCTCATTATGAACGGTAGAATTGTCTTTCTCGTTCTAGACAGCACGTAGCGAGCAGCTTCAGGAAATTCTCACGGAGAGGAAGTACGGTCCCCACCGTTCGACGAGCATGTGGGATGCCGAGTGGCACTGTGGCCGGTGGTAGTCCTGGGAGCATTGTTTTCCTTGGCGAACGAACCACGTCCCGCGTAGGCGGGAGACGCTCCGCGCGCTCAGCGACATCTGGACGGCTCGATGACGAGGAAGGAACCGAGGCCATGGCTCTCGAATACCCGGCATGCTTCATCCGCACGGCGCTGCAGAGGGCGGCCGCACTCCGGGCTCGGCGCGACGACCGCTCGCTCTACGAGGCGACGCAACTCGTAGCCGAAGCGCTCCGTATGCCTGTCGAGGAGGTGCGCCGCTGGGCGCTCATCGCGGAGGAGCGGGAGCGCCCCGAAGGCCGCTGACGGCTTCGCCGCTCAGTCGCGCTCTTCCTCCGGCAGCGCCTGCAGGATGCGGTCGTAGGCGCCCAGCAGGTGCTCCTCGGTCAGCGCGAGCAGCCGGTCCGCGTCGCGGTCCGCGAGCGCTTCGAGCAGCGCTCGATGCTCGTCGATCATGATGCTCTGAGAGGTGATGGGCGACGCCTCGCGGGAGACGAGGAAGAAGGTGACCTGGGCGCGGATCTCCTGCCAGAGCTGGTAGAGGCGGTTGTGGTCCGAGGCCCGGTAGATCACATCGTGGAACGCGGCGTCCAGGTGGCTCATCGCGATGAAGTCGTTCTCGTCGAGTGCGCGCTGCATCCGCCCGAGCACGTCCTCCATCTCGTCGAGGTCGGCCTGCGTGGCGTTCTCGATGGCGCGCTGCGAGGCGAGGAGCTCGAGACTCCGCCGGAGCGAATAGATCTCCTCGGCGTCCTTCGCATTGAGTGTGGCGACGTGCGCCCTGCGCCGAGGATTGGAGACCACGAGCCGCTCGCGCTCCAGCACTTTGAGGGCGTCGCGGATCGGTCCGCGGCTCACGCCGAGCTGTGCGGCGAGCTCGGTCTCGGCGAGGGTCTGGCCGGGGGCGGCTTTGCCGCTGAGGATCATGCCCCGGATCTGCGACAGCACCTGCACGTGCAGCGGCTCGGGCCGCACCTTCTCGAATCGCACCGCGCTCTCATTCACCATGCCCGCATTAAACACGGGACTCCTGTCAAGTGTTGACAGGGCTCGCTTCATCGCCATCATGAAAACTGTTGACAGTTTGCAGAAACCTAGTCATGCTGGTGTCACTCAACGTCGAGTGCGTACAACGAGCAGAACGGAAAACTCACCGTGACAGCACAGCAGCAGCTTGCCGGAGCTCATTCCGGCGATGAATATCGCGTCGCGATCGATACCGGGGGCACGTTCACCGATGTGGCCGTCGCCCGTCCCGACGGCAGCATCTACGTGGGCAAGGTCTCCTCCTCGCCGGAGGCGCCCGACCGAGCGGTCCTCGAGGGGCTCAGCAGCGCCCTTCGAGATCTCGATGCCGATGCCGAGACCGTGACGCGCTTCGTGCACGGCACGACGGTGGCGACGAACGCGCTCATCACCAAGACCGGCGCCCGCGTCGGACTCGTCACCACCAAGGGCTTCGCGGACGTGCTTCACATCGGCTATCAGACCCGCCCCCAGCTCTACGCGAGGGACTCCCGCCGTCCCGAGCCGCTCGTCGCCCGTGCGGACACGTGGGAGCTCGAGGAGCGCGTCGCCCACACGGGAGAGGTGCTCTCGCCGCTCGACGACGAGGCGCTGCTCGCGCAGGCCGCGAGGATCCGCGACGCGGGGCTCGACGTCGTCGTGGTCTCGCTCATCAACGCGTACAGCAATCCGGAGCACGAGCAGCGGGTGGCGCAGGCGCTCCGCGACGCCGGAGCCGCGCCATCGGTCGTGGTGGCCACCGACATCTCGAGCGAGCTGCGCGAGTTCGAGCGCACCTCCACCGCGGTGCTGAACGGCTACGTCCAGCCCAAGGTGGATTCGTATCTGGAGCGTCTCGAGGACGGACTCGACGACCTCGGCGTCACTTCCAAGCTGTGGGTGATGCAGTCCAACGGCGGCCTCATCAGCGGCGCCTCCGCGCGCCAGGAGAGCGTGCGCACCCTGCTCTCCGGCCTGGCCGGGGGAGTGATCGGCGCCTCGCGCTGGGCGCGCCGACTCGGCCTGCCGAAGGTGGTGAGCTTCGACATCGGCGGCACGAGCACCGATATCGCCCTCATCCGAGACGGCCAGCCGGACGAGATGGCGGCGGGGGAGATCGAGGGCTACCCGATCCGCCTGCCCGCCGTGGACATCCACACCATCGGCGCGGGAGGCGGGTCGATCGCCTGGATCGACAGCGCCGGGGTGCTGCGGGTAGGGCCGCATTCCGCCGGCGCCTCGCCGGGCCCGATCTGCTACGGACGGGGCGGCGCAGAGATCACGGTCACGGATGCGCACCTCATGCTCGGCCGTCTGGGCACGAAGCTGCTCGACGGCCGGCTCGAGCTGGACGTCGATTCGACGCGGGCCGCGCTCGAGCGCTTCGCCGACCGGCTCGGCATGCCGGTGGACGACACCGCCGCCGGAGTGCTGCGGGTGATCGGCGCCACGATGGGTCGCGGAATCCGCAAGGTCAGCGTCGAGCGCGGCATCGACATCCGCGACTGCGCGCTCATGGCCTTCGGCGGCGCCGGACCGCTGCACGCATCCGACCTCATGGAGGAGCTCGGGTTCGAATCGGCCGTCGTGCCGCCTCACCCCGGAGTCGCCTCGGCGCTCGGCATGCTCGACGCGGCCGTGCGCGCCGACTTCGTGGCCACCATCCCCGCGGACGCATCCTCGACCGAGGAGATCGCCGCGCTCCTCGACGAACAGGCCGAGCGGGCCGACGAGTTCCTCGAGCAGGAGGGCTTCGGCGCGGAGGATGCCGAGATCCTCCGCTCCGTGGACCTGCGCTACAAGGGCCAGAGCTACGAGCTCACGACGCCGTGGTCGGAGGATCCCGCGGCGCTGCGCGCCGAATTCGATCGGCTGCACACCGAGTTCTACGGATTCGCGGACGACGACGCCGAGCTCGAGGCCGTCACGGCCCGGGTGGGCGTGGAGGTCGCCACCGCGCCCAGCCACGAGGCCGAACTCGAGGGCGCGTCGATGCCCGAGGCGATCGAGCATCGCGAGGCCTACTTCGCGGGCGGATGGGTCGAGACACCCGTCTACCGTCGCGCCGAGCTGCCGATCGACGTCGACATCCGGGGGCCGCTCATCGCCGAGCAGCTCGATTCCACCGTCGTGGTCGGGCCCTCGCAGACCTGCCGCACCGACCGATTCGGGTTCATGCACATCTTCAAGGAGGAAGACCGATGACCGCAGCAGTGGAGGACGCGCAGACCGTCCTGAGCCCGATCGACGTCGAAGTGGCTCGCAACCGCCTCGAATCGATCGCGGAGGAGGTGGGCATGACGCTCATCCGCACCGCGTACTCGCCGAACATCAAGGACCGTCGAGACTGCTCGGCGGGACTGTACGGGCCCAGCGGCGAGCTCATCGCCCAGGCCGAGCACATCCCGCTGCACCTCGGCCTCATGCCCACGCTCGTCCGCCGGTCCATCGAGCAGATCGGGGCCGAGAACCTGGAGCCGGGCGATGTGATCCTCACCAACAACCCCTACCTCGGCGGCTCGCACCTGCCGGACATGTGCCTCATCACCCCGATCTTCCACGAGGGCGGGCTGATCGCGGTCGTCGCCAACATGGCGCATCACGTGGACGTCGGGGGCATCGCACCCGGGTCGATGGCCACGCACACCACCGAGGTGTTCCAGGAAGGCGTGCGGGTACCCCCGCTCAAGCTCTATCACCGCGGCAGACTGGCGGAGGAGGTGTTCAACCTCATCCTCACCAATGTGCGCACGCCGTCCACCACCCGCGGCGACATCGTGGCGCAGCTCTCGGCCAACATGCTCGGCTCCCGCCGCGTCGCCGAGGTGCTCGAGGAGTGGGGCCCGGACTACTTCGCCGCCGCCTGCCGATCGCTCGTCGACTACGCCGAGCAGCGCACGCGCGCCGCGATCGCCGGGCTGCCCGACGGGCGCGCCACCTTCACCGACCACCTCGAGCACGACGGCACCCGCGAGCGCGAGATCCCGATCACCGTCACGGTGGACAAGCACGGCGACGAGATCGACTTCGACTTCTCCGAGTCGGCCGACCAGATCGCCGGCGCGCTGAACTGCTCCTACGCGATCACGGAGGCCTGCGTGGCCTACGCGATCAAGCTCATCACCGATCCCTCCCTGCCCTCGAACGAGGGGCTCATGCGCCCCATCCGGGTGAAGACCCGGCCCGGCACCCTCGTGTCCGCGGAATTCCCGGCTCCGGTGGCGAACGGCAACACGCAGACCTCCATGCGCATCGTCGACGCGCTTCTCGGGGCGTTCCACCGCATCGCCCCGGACGTCGTGCCCGCCGCCTCCTGCGGCAGCCAGAACATCCTCACCATCGGCGGCCTCGACGAGGCGACGGGCGAGTACTTCTCGTACGTCGAGACCTACGGCGGCGGGCAGGGCGCGAACCCCGACCTCGACGGCGGAGACGCGGTGCACACCCATATGACCAATACGCGGAACACGCCCTGCGAGGTCATCGAGCGTGAGTACCCGTTGCGGGTGCGCCGGTACGAGATCGCGACCGGGACGGGCGGACGGGGACGGTTCCGCGGCGGAGACGGCCTCGTGCGCGAACTCGAGGTCACGTCGAGCAGCGCCACGGCGGTGATCGCCACCAGCCGCGTGACGACGCGGCCCTGGGGCCTCGAAGGCGGCGAACCGGGATCCTCCGGCCGGGTATGGATCACCACCGAGGCCGGCAGCGCCGACCTGCCGTCGCTCTGCCAGCAGCGCGTCGACCGCGGCGAGACCATCGCGATTCAGACCGCCGGCGGCGGCGGATTCGGCGCGCCCGACACCACGAACCACGAAAGCGAATGACGAGGAAATGATGACTGACAAGGACAACGGACCAGCCACCAGCCGACGCCTGCGCGAGGCGGGCATCGGCGGCCGCATCGACGGCGCGACCGTTCGCGAGGCCGACCGCGCGCTGCTCGCGGCCACAGGGCCCGACTCGCTCGACACCACCCACTTCGACACGGTGCGGTTCCCCGCGCCCGATTGGGCCGCGGAGCTCTTCGCCGAGGCAGCCGAGGACGGCTCGCAGGCCTACACCGTGTACCGCGGCAGCGACGAGGTGCGCGGGGCGCTCGCGCCGGTGCTCTCGGAGTGGTTCGGATTCGACGTCGACCCCGCCACCGATCTGCTGATCACGCCCGGCAGCCAGGCCGGCCTGTTCACCACGCTGACGGCGATGGTGGACCCGGGCGACGCGGTCGTGGTCTTCGACCCCGAGTACCTCTTCTCCGAGCGCATCCTCACCTTCCTCGGCGCGGACATCCGCCGGGTCCCGATCGAGCTCGACGGCGAGCAGCCCCGTCCGGACTTCGCCGCGCTCGAGGCGGCGCTCAGCGCCCGCCCCGGGCTGCTGGTGTTCTCGCATCCCAACAATCCCACGGGTGCGGTCTACCCCCGCGAGGTGCTGCAGCGCATCGCCGAACTCGCGGCTCGGTACGACGTGACCGTGCTCGTGGACGAGCTCTACGGTCGGCTCGTGTACCCGGGCACCGAGTTCGTGCACCTGGCCTCGCTGCCGGGCATGCGGGAGCGCACCATCACACTGCTCGGGCCCTCGAAGACCGAGTCGCTGAGCGGCTACCGGCTCGGCGTCGTGCTCGCCCCGGCGAGCGTCGTGCAGGCCGCCGAGGACGTGCTCTCCTTCACCTCCCTCCGCGCCCCCGGCTATGCGCAGCACGTGCTCAAGGGCTGGCTCGTCAGGGACCGCGAGTGGGTCGCGGAGCGCGTGGCCGATCTCGAGAAGCTCCGCGCCTTCACGATCGACACCCTCTCGACGCTCGACTGGCTCGAGATGTCGCCCCAGCGAGGCACTGCGTACATCTTCATCGACGTGCGCGCCATCGGCCTGTCCGACACCGAGATCGCCGAGACGCTCGCGCGCGAGGCGAACGTGCTCGTCAGCCCCGGGTATCAGTTCGGCCCCGGCGGAGTCGGGCACATCCGCATCTGCTACGCCCGCGACGAGGCGCAGTGGAAGGTTGCGCTGACCCGGATCGTGGAAGTGCTGCAGTCGCTGTACACCGCGAATCACGAGCCGGAGGCGGTGACCTCGTGAGCACCGGGGAAGTGCGGACGGCGCAGGCCCCGGCCCCGGCAGGTTCCTACAGCCAGGCCGTCCGGGCCGGGAGTCTCGTCTTCCTCTCCGGGCAGACGCCGCGCACCCCGGACGGGATCCGGCACGCGGATGCGCCGTTCGAGGACCAGGTGCGGATCGTGATGGAGAACCTCGCGGCGGTCGCGGACGCGGCGGGGGCATCGCTCGCCGACGCCGTCAAGGTCACCGTGTACCTGCGCGATCCCGCTCGCACCGCGGCGGCATTCGACCGCGTGTACCGGGATCACCTCCGCACGGCGGAGCCGCTCCCGGCCCGAGCGCTCGTGCAATCGGACCTCCCGAACGGCGAGGTCGAGGTCGAGGCGATCCTCTATCGGCGCGGGGAGGCCGGGCACGATGCATGACGTCATCATCATCGGGGCGGGCATGACCGGCGCGGCCGCCGCCTGGGCCGCGGCCAAGCGGGGACGATCGGCGCTCGTTCTCGAGGCAGGGCGGCTCCACCACCGTCGCGGCAGCTCGCACGGCACCTCGCGCATCTTCCGCACCGTGAACGAGTCGGCGAAGTACAGCCGGATGGTGCACCGCTCGCAGGGACTCTGGCGCGAGGTCGAGCAGGAGTCGGGGACGAGCATCCTCAGGATGCGCGGCGCGCTCGACTTCGGCCCGACCCGGAACGTCGATTCGCTGTACGCCGCGGCCCGGCGGAGCGGCACCGACTGCGAGCTGCTCACCGCCGAGGCGGCGCAGGAGCGCTGGCCCTCGTTCCGGTTCCCCACGGCGGTGATCCACCACCGCGAGGCCGGGACGATCGACCCGCAGGCCGCGATCCGGGCGATGCTCGACATCGCGATCGACAACGGCGCCGAACTGCGGACGAGCACCCCCGTGCTCGCCCTGCGGGAGGAGGCGAACGGCGTGCTGGTCGAGACCCCCTCCGGCACTTTCCGTGGGCGCACGGCCGTGATCGCCGCGGGCCCGTGGCTGCCCGAGCTCTTCGCCGCCACCTTCCCCGACGTCCCGCCTCCGATGGTGACCGTCAACGAGCAGAACGTCTTCCACTTCCGCCAGCGGGACCCCGAGGAGCAGTGGCCGGTGTTCGTCTACAAGGGCGGCCTGCAGCTGTTCGCGCTGCCCTCGGGCGCGGACGGCGGCTCCGAGCCCGCGATCAAGATCGGACGCCACAACCCCGGCAAGGTCGTCACGCCGGACCGCAGGGACGGCGTTCCGACGGCCGAGAACCGCGAGATCATCACGCGCTTCGTCGAGGAGCACGTCCCCGGCCTCGAGCCGACCCCGGTGGGCGGCGACGCCTGCCTCTACACCATCACCCGCAACGACGATTTCATCCTGGACCGGATCGGCAGCATCGTCGTGGCCTCCCCCTGCTCCGGCCAAGGAGCGAAGTTCATGCCCGTGGTCGGCGAGATCATCGCCGGCCTCGCCTTCGAGAACGCCCCCGCCGATCCGGACTTTTCCATCCCCACCCACGCGCAGCAGCCGATCACGGCCGCCCGCTAGGTGATCCCCTGACAACGAAGTTGGAGATCCACCATGTCCACCCCCACCGTTGATACCAGCACCGATGCCTCCCGCCTGGCGGGGCAGCGGCGCAAAGCGACCATCGCCGGCAGCGCCGGCATGTTCATCGAGTTCTACGAATTCGGCGTCTACGGCGCGATGGCGCCCATCATCGCCACCGTCTTCTTCCCGGCGGATACCGGCTTCATCGGCCTGCTCGCCACCTGGGCCATCTTCGGCGTCACGTTCTTCGTGCGGCCGCTCGGCGGCTTCGTGCTCGGCGTGCTCGGCGACAAGCTGGGGCGCAAGACGGCGCTGCTCCTGTCCATCCTCATCATCACGATCGCGACGACGCTCATCGGACTGACCCCCGGCTACGCCGCGATCGGCGTGGCGGCGCCCATCCTGCTCCTGCTGTTCCGGCTCGCCCAGGGCTTCTCCGCCGGAGGCGAGGTCTCGGCCGCGATGACCTTCGTGGGCGAGCACGCCGACCCCAAGCGCCGGGCCTTCGCCGTCTCCTTCGTGCAGTCCGCGAGCTTCGTCGCGCTGCTGTGCGGCACCGGCCTCGGCATCGTCCTCACCTCGCTGCTCGACGATCAGGCGATGCACGACTGGGGCTGGAGGATCCCGTTCCTGCTCTCGCTGCCGCTCGGCCTGTTCGGGCTGTGGCTGCGCCGCTCCATCGGCGAGACCGAGGTGTTCCAGGTGAAGAAGGAGACCGGCAACATCGCCGTCAACCCGGCGCGCGAGATGATGAGCACGGCGAGCAACCGCCGCAACCTGTGGATCGCGATGCTCCTGCCCGTGCTCAACGGCGTCGGCTACTACGTGGTGTACAACTACCTGCCCACCTACCTGTCGACCTCCCTCGGTTTCACCTCGCTCGACAGCTTCATCATCACCTCGGTCGGTCTCCTGGCGCTGTGCATCGCCGTGCCCTTCGCCGCCATCGCGGCAGACCGGTGGGGCCGTAGGACGGTGCTGCTCATCTCGGCCGTGGCGATGGCCGTGCTCACCTTCCCGGCCTACGGGCTGATGCAGAACGGCACCATGGCCTGGGCGATCGCGGGCATCGTCGGCCTGTCGATCTTCTTCGCGGGACAGACCGGCGTGATCCACACCGCGCTGCTGGAGATGTTCCCCGCCGCGGTGCGCACGACGGCCTACTCGGTCGGCTACAACATCGGTCTCGCGATCTTCGGGGGAGCGGGGCCGCTCGTCGTCACGAGCCTGATCGGGCAGACGGGGAACAACGACATCGTCGCGTTCTATGTGATCGGCGCGGCCGTGGTGACATTCGTCTGCGGCCTGTTCATGGCCGAGACGAAGGCCAGGTCGCTGCACGACTGATCGCGACGAAGCAGGGGCTTCCCCGAGCATCCGCTCGGGGAAGCCCCTGCTTCGCGTTCCGGCTACTCGACGGGAGAGGGGGCGCCGCCCGCGTCGAGGCTGCGCACCGCGGCCTCGAGCACGCCGATGCCGTTGAGCACCTCCGGCAGGGGCGCGAGCCGTGCGCGGTCCCCGCTCGTCACCGCCTCGGCGAACGCCTCGAGCTCGCTGCGCTCGAGGTCGCCCCGCGCGAAGGTGTGCGTGTCGACGCCCTCCTCGGTGCTGCTGGTCACCGTCCACTGGTCGTTCATCTGCAGCCAGCCCCGGGTGCCGAAGATCTGCAGGCGCCAGCAGGAGGGCGTCGCGGTGAGCGTGCTCACGTATCCGGTGCGACCGGAGACGAAGTCGAGGGCGAGGTCGGTGGTGTCGTCGATATCCACGGTCAGCACCTGCCGTCTCGACCGCGTCGCGACCCGCTCGACCGGTCCGAGCAGGCCGATGAACGCGTCGATCACGTGGACGGCCATGAGCGTCAAACCGCCCGCCGGCGTCTCGGCGGGGTTCGCGTGCCACGCCTCCTTCGCGTACCCGAGGCCGAAGGGGCCCGAGAAATTTCCCTCGACGTGCAGGGGCGTGCCGATCCGGCCCTCGTGCACGGCATCCGCGACGAAGCGGTACGCCTGCAGGAGCCGCCTGTTGAACCCCACCACGAGCGTCCGCCGGCGCGCATCCGCGAGCTCGACGAGTTCCTGCGCGGCGCGCAGCTCGAGGGCCAGCGGCTTCTCGACGAAGACGTCCTTGCCGGCCTCGAGCGCCTCGCGGACGTGCGCGGCGTGCAGGCTGTGGGGAGAGGCGATGACGACGGCCTCCACATCCGCCGACGCGAGGAGTGCGGTGAGGTCGGGATACAGCGCCAGCCCGTGCCGGTCGGCGAAGTCCCGGGCGCGTTCGGGACGACCGGTGGCCGCCGCGGTGAACCGGATCGAGCCGCTCGGGTCTGAATCGGGGCCCTGCACGGAGGTGACGAGTCTGCGGCCCCAGCGTCCGAGGCCGATGATGGCGGCGTTGATCATGTTCACGCTCCTCAGCTCGAGGCTCCACCGTCGATGACGACGACGGAGCCTGTGGTGAACGACGACTCGTCGCTCGCGAGATATGCGGCGAGTGCGGCGATGTCCTCGGGCGTGCCCATCCTGCCCACCGGCTGCCGGCTCGCGAAATCGGCGGCCGCCCGCTCCGGATCGGGCATCGCGTCGATGCGGGCGCGCATCGACGGGGTGTCCACCGCGGAGGGTGCGATGGCGTTGCAGCGGATGCCCCGCGCCGCGTAGTCGGCCGCGACGGACTTCGTGAAGCCGATGATCGCGGCCTTGCTCGTCGCGTATGCGAGCCGGTTCGGGAAACCTCGGATGGACGACTGCACCGAGCTCATCGTGATGATGCTCCCCGAACCCGCTTCGAGCATGCCGGGCAGGAAGGCGGCCGTGGCGGCGAACGCCGTGCCGACGTTGAGTCGGAACGACGCATCGAGCTCCGCAGCCGTGGTCTCGAGCAGCGCGCCGACGTGGACGAAGCCCACCCCGTTGAACAGCGCGTCGATCGGACCGGTGCGGCGGGCGAGTTCGGCGAGGGCCTCCGCGTCGGTGACGTCGCAGGCCGCCGTAGTGACCCCCTCGACGCCGTCGAGCTCGGAGAGCGCGTCGGCGTTGAGGTCCACAGCCCAGACCTGCGCGCCTTCGGCGACGAACCGCTCCACCACCCCTCTGCCGATTCCTTGGGCCGCGGCGGTGACCACGGCGGTTCTTCCTTGCAGACGGTTCATGAGCGCCTCTCTTCATCGAGTCAGGAGCGATTGCGCGCAGAGCGGATTCTGCGCGCGGATTGCCATCTCACCCTCTCAGTAGAAGCCCACAGTGTCAACAGTTTTCAGTTGACGTGACAAGGGTGAATATCAGCGCCGACGGCGGGGGTGATCGGAACGCGAAGAAGCCGGCCGCTCCGCGAGCAGCCGGCTTCTTCACGCCACAGATCTAGTTCTTCGGCTTGCGCGTCATGACGTCCACCGCGGTGAGCGCGATGAGCAGCACGCCGGCGAGCAGCAGGAGGTAGACGCCGATGCCGACGGTGACCGAGATGCCCGCATAGTCCGAGCCGACGCCCGAGACCTCGAAGAGCACTTGCAGCGAACGCAGCAGGGCGATCACGCCCGAGACCGCGGCGAGGCCCCACGCGCTCGAGAGCGTTCCCGGCTTGCTGCCGAAGATGGCGAAGAGCATGCCGCCGATCACGCCGAGGAAGAGGATGAGCGGGAGGAAGCTCCAGCGCGCGCCGCCGGCGAAGAAGTTCGCCGATTCGCTGCCGAGGTAGCCCGCGCTCGCGGTGATCGCAGGCAGGAACAGCGCGACGAAGCCGATGACCGAGGCGAGGATGATGCCGAGCTGGGGCCAGGTGCACTTGGCGAGCAGGCTATTGGGATCCTTGCTCGCGCGCAGTCCGGGCTGGGACTCCGCCTTGGCCATGTAGCCCCTCAGGCCCTTCTGCTGCTGCGCCTGCTGTCCCTGCTGGCCGAACTGGTCGTTCGCCTGCTGCCCGTAGTTCTGCGGAGGCTGCTGCGGCTGCGGGTATCCGGCCTGGGGCTGCTGCTGGCCGTACCCCTGCGCGGGCTGCCCGGGCTGGGCGTAACCCGGCTGCGAGGGCTGGCCGTACCCCGTCTGCGGAGGCTGACCGTCGCGGGGCTGCTGCTGGCCGTACTGCGGTTGCGCCGCCTGCGGCCGGCTCGCCTGGTTCTGGCGGATCCAGTGTGCCAGATCGGGCGGGCAGCTCGGGTTCGCGAGGACGGCCTGCCACAGGTCGGGGCGGGTCTGGGCCGCGTGGGCGAGCGTCGCCTGATCGATGCCCGGGTTGCCGAGCTCCTGGGCGGTGAAGGTGGCGGGGTTGCGATCGTTCATCGCGGTCTCCGTTCGATGGTCATGCTGCGAATCGCTCCGGTCCGGGGCGAGATCGTGCCGGGGCCGCCCGGCCCCGTCGGCGTCGAGACGCGTATTTGGGCGGAATCGAGAGTACCGGCAGCATTCATCCTCCGCCCCAGAACTCATCCTGCAGTCGGATATCGAAAAACCGGCCGGCCGCCCCTCGAAGGGCGACCGGCCGGCGATGTCCGACGAGTGCGTCAGCTCTTGCGGCGCTGCATGATGTCGAGCACCGCTCCCGCGATGAGTGCGATGCCGACGATGAGGATCGCGAAGATGCCGATGCCGGGAGCGACACCGTAGCCGCCCGCCTGTGCGAGCGTGGCGATGGCGTCGATGAGCGCGACGAGGCCGGCGATCACCGCCACGACCCAGGCGATGATCAGTACCACCTTCTGGGGCGAGACCGCTGAGAAGATGGTCATGCCGATCGTGCCGAGGAACAGGATGAGCAGGAAGATGCCGTCCGGCGACTGGATGAAGCTGGCCGAGACGCTGAAGCCGAAGGCGCTGGCCGAGACGGCGGGCAGGAAGAGGCCGATGAAGCCGACGACGGCGGCGATGACCACGCCCACCTGCCCCCAGGTGAACTTGTGCAGGAAGCTGTTCGGGTCGTTGCTGGCCCGCTTGCCCGCGCTCTGCGCCGCGTCGTTGAGGAAGTTCTTGGCGCCGTTCGCCATCTGCTGGGCGCCGTCGGCGAACTGATTCGAGCCGCCCTGCTGCTGTCCCTGCTGGCCGTATCCTGGCTGGCCCTGACCGTTGGGCTGCTGCTGGCCGTACGTCGGCTGCTGGCCCTGGCCGTAGCCCTGCTGAGGCTGCTGCTGCCCGTAGGTGGGCTGCTGGCCGTAGCCGCCCTGCGGCTGCTGACCGGCTTGGGGCTGCTGACCGGGCTCGGACTGCTGGCCCGACTGCGGTTCGCCGAAGCCCGGCTGCGAGGAGGGGGTCTGCTGCTGGGACCCGGCCGAGGCGGTCGGGTCGGGCTGCGGCTCCGCCTGCGGCGCCGGCGCGACCTGCTGGGTGCTCTGCTGCTGTCGGATCCAGCTGCCCAGCTCGGGGTAGCAGTTGGGGTTGGACAGGATGGCCGACCACAGGTCGGGCCGTACCGAAGCTGCGTGGGCGAGCGTCGCGGCGTCGGTGCTCGGGCTGCTCAGTTCTTCGGCAGTGAAGCTGTCGGGCTGGCGATCGTTCATCGCTCTCTCCGTTCAATTCGTCGTGCAGGGATTGGCGCTGGTTGTGCCTTCGTCGGCCGATCGACCCGTCGGCCCGGGGCCTGTCGGCATCATATCGACAGAGCGGTTGCGCGACGCCAAGGACCACGGCCAATGTCATCCGCTGGTACGACCTGACGCGGTGCCGGATGGGCTATTCGCGCGGATGCCCAGCGGGCATGGCGTCGCAGGAATGGCGTTTCGGCCTGCCCGGAGCCCGGGCTTCCGCCTACGCGGAGGGGGCGACCCGATATGGCCGAACGCCGCGAACAATGCAGGCTGACTTCCGTCCACACGGAGAGCGCTGCCTCCGTAGCTCAGCGGATAGAGCAGTCGACGGCCTACCTCCGTCCACACGGAGAGGGCGTAGAGCCGATATAGCCGAGGGTCTGGCGTTGAGGCCTACCTCCGTCCACACGGAGAGGGCTAGTGGACTACCCGGTAACGGGGATCAACCCTAGGCCTACCTCCGTCCACACGGAGAGGGCTCGACGAGCTGGTCGCGGTGCAGCCAGCGGAGGGGCCTACCTCCGTCCACACGGAGAGGGCCGCGAGGTCAAACAGGGTCGGCACGGCGGCGGCGGCCTACCTCCGTCCACACGGAGAGGGCTTGCCCACTCGCTGAACGTGCTCACTTGGCCTCGGCCTACCTCCGTCCACACGGAGAGGGCGTCCGCTCTGTCGTGGTGGAGCTGACGCACGGGGGCCTACCTCCGTCCACACGGAGAGGGCGCAGTGACTGGTTCCTCGGCCGCGACACAGACAGGCCTACCTCCGTCCACACGGAGAGGGCGACGGCTTCGAGGGCGTGGCGCTCGGTGCGACGGGCCTACCTCCGTCCACACGGAGAGGGCGCGAACCTCGACGGCGGCTTTACGATTGGTCCAGGCCTACCTCCGTCCACACGGAGAGGGCACTTCCTGACCAGGGTTTCCTCCCCGACGCGACGCAGCGTTCATTCACTTTGGAGTTGTCCGATCCGGGCGCATTTCTCACGAACGAGCCCTGGCCCACCTTAACGCGGACCGCCCCGCTCGAGCTCCAGGGCGATCATGGTGTGCCGGCCTTCGACGGCCTCGACCGTCACCGCGGTGCAGGCCTGCACGACCCCGTGCCAGGCATCGCGGATGGGCAGCCCCGGTTCGTATCCGGACGAGTGGTCGCTCGGCGTGCGCACCTGCCGCAGCAAGCTTCGTCGCCATGCGGCACAGGCTAGGTCAGCGAAGCCACGGCGGGCTCCAAGCTTCGCGCGGCGGACTGCCCATACGATTTTCTCCTTCCCCGCGCAGGGCGCCGCCCGCGCATCCTTCGGACTTACGAGAAAGTCGATTCCGACGCGTGACTTCAAGCCACACCCATCCCGATCCCTCGACGAGCACGACCGAGATCCCCGACAACCCGTCGGACGTCCCCAGCCCCGTCCGCGACGAACCGGCCCGGCGCGGAGCGCTCGGCTACGTGATCTTCGCCAGCCGGTGGCTGCAGGCCCCGCTCTACCTGGGCCTCATCGTCGCGCAGCTGCTCTACGTCATCGTGTTCCTCGTGGAGCTCTGGCATCTCACCGAGGACGTCCTGTTCGGACTCGAAGAGCTCAACGAGGCGAAGATCATGCTGGCGGTGCTCGGCCTCATCGACGTCGTCATGATCGCGAACCTGCTCATCATGGTGATCATGGGCGGCTACGAGATCTTCGTCTCGAGGCTGCGGGTCAACGACCATCCGGACCAGCCGGACTGGCTCAACCACGTCAACGCCAACGTGCTCAAGGTCAAGCTGGCGATCTCGATCATCTCGATCTCGTCCATCCATCTGCTGCGCACGTTCATCGAGGTCGGCAACATCGGCGCGCCCAGCAGCAACGGCGACGTCACCGGCGAGACGTACACCTCCGAGGGCGTCTTCTGGCAGGTCATGATCCACCTGGCCTTCATCGTCTCCGCGCTCGCACTGGCCTGGATCGACAAGATGTCGCAGCAGTACCACCCCGAGCAGCGCCCCTGAGTCGAGGGCACGAGGCTAGATCCAGTCGCGCTCGCGCGCGTACCGGGCGGCCTCGTGCCTCGTCTTCGACTGCGTCTTCTGGATCGCGCTGGACAGGTAGTTCCCGACGGTGCCCTCGGCGAGATGCAGGCGTCCTGCCATCTCCTTGACGGAGTATCCGGCGCGGGTCTCCCGCAGCACATCCAGCTCGCGATCGGTCAGCGGGCAGTCGTCGATGACGGCCGAGGCGGATACGTCCGGATCGACCCAGCGCCTGCCCTCGTGCAGCGTGCGGATCACCTCCGCGATATGCTCCGGTTCCGCCGACTTGCTGACGAACCCCCGCACGCCCAGCTTCAGCGCCCGCCGCAGCACACCGGGCCGCGCGTGACGGGTGAGCATCAGCACCGCCTGGTCCGGGGCGGAGCGGAGCACCTTCGCAGCCGCGTCGAGGCCGTCCCCGCCGGGCATCTCGAGGTCGAGCACGAGCACGTCCGGCCGGTGCTCGAGGAACGCGGCGACGGCGGTCGCGCCGTCGGGCGCCTGGCCGACGACGCGGATGTCCCCCCGCGCCGGCAACAGCGCGGCGAGGGCGCTCCGGAGCAGCGCCTCGTCGTCGGCGAGCATCACCGTGATCATGCGCGATCCTCTTCCCGTTCGGAGGCGCCCGATGCAGGCGCGGGGCGGGGGAAGTCCGCCGCCGTGACGAACCGCGGCGAGACCCGGCGGATGCGCAGGGCGCCGCCCCGCGCCGCGACCCGCTCCCGCAGGCCGAGCAGCCCGTGCAGCCCCGGCTCGCCCTCCGCCGAGACGCCGTCGTTCTCGATCTCGATCCCCCGCTCGTGCAGCGCGATGCGCACCTCGGCGGCCTGCGCGTGGCGGAGGATGTTCGTGGTGGCCTCGCGGAGCACCTGGGCCAGCAGCTCCTCCGTCGCGTCGGGGAACGTCCTGCCGAGGCGGCCCTCGACGCGCACGTCGATGCCCGCAGCCTCGAAGAGGTTCTTCGCGTTCTCGAGCTCGGCGGGGAGATTGATCCGCCGCTCGGCGTGCGCGAGGGCGCGCGTCTGCGCGATGGTCTCGCCCACGAGTTCGCGCACCTCGCGGAGTTCGTCGAGCGTCGGCGCGCCCGCCGCCCCCGTGCCCCGGACGAGGCCCTCGGCCACCGAGACCTTGAGCTTGACGACGTGGAGGGTGTGGCCCTGGATGTCGTGCAGGTCGCTCGCGAATCGCATCCGCTCGCGCATGATGCCGAGCTCGGTCTCGGCGTGCTGCGCCCGTTCCAGATCGCGCAGGATGAACCAGTACTGCTCGATGAGCAGGACGACTCCGGCCGCGAAGGCTGTGAGCGCCATCGGCAGGCCGACGAACCGCCCGACGGCCTCCCAG
Organism: Gulosibacter sp. 10; assembly: GCF_900163695.1. Classification (GTDB taxonomy): domain Bacteria; phylum Actinomycetota; class Actinomycetes; order Actinomycetales; family Microbacteriaceae; genus Gulosibacter. Next base: position 60,748 of record NZ_FUIC01000021.1, on the reverse strand, counting down.
TCGAGCGGCAGGCGGATGAGCGCGAGGGCGCCGATGGCGCCCACGAAGACGGCGAGGCATGGGATGAGCAGCAGCGGCCTGACGCGGCGCCGGGCGATGAGGGAGGCCCCGGTCAGCGCGAGCCCGAAGAACCCGAAGGGGTTCAGCGCGGTGAGCGCGCATGCAAGCCAGACGAGCAGCGAGACGAGCGAGGCGTAGACCGAGTACGCGCGTGTGCCGGCCGTGTCGCGGTCGAAGAGCATCGGGAAAGTCCCGAGCACGCCGGCGCCGAGGATGAGCGCCTCCCACCAGGCGTCCGAGGTGACGGCGATGGCCACCAGGCACAGGGGAGCGACCGCCACGACGACCGTGAGCACCGTCGTGCGGTGCATCCGGCGGTGCGCCTCGGTATTCGCTGCAGTCGTCATGACCCCTCAGTCTTGCAGTCCGCCGCGCAGGGCAGTAGTGATGCCGCGTCACATCCCGCTCGTGAACGCGCGCCACTACCCGGGCGTCCGGGAAGCCGGTGGACTCGGGGCATGCAGAACGAACCAGTGATCGAAGTCGAACGGCTCGGCGTCGCGTACGGCGCCTTTCACGCGGTGCGAGACCTCTCGTTCTCCGTCGGACGGGGCGAGCTCTACGCGCTGCTCGGGACCAATGGGGCGGGGAAGACCTCCACCCTCGAGGTCGTCGAAGGGCATCGCGCCCCGAGCTCCGGAACGGTGCGGGTCTTCGGCGAGAGCCCCCGCAACCGGGCCGAGGTGCGGCCCCGCGTCGGTATCATGCTCCAGGAGAGCGGGTTCAGCCCAGACCTCACAGTGGGGGAGACGGTGGCGCTCATCGGCGGGCTCACCGGACGCGCCGATCGGGTCGACCGCGTCGTCGGCCTCGTGGGGCTGGACCGGAAATCCGACACGAAGGTCTCGCAGCTCTCGGGCGGCGAGCAGCGCCGCCTCGACTTCGCGACCGCGATCTACGGCTCGCCCGAGCTGATCTTCCTCGACGAGCCGACGACGGGGCTCGACGTGGAGTCGCGAGACGCGCTGTGGCGCACCGTCGACCGGATGCGCGAGGACGGCGCGACGGTGGTGCTCACGACGCACTACCTCGAGGAGGCGCAGCAGCGCGCCGACCGCATCGGGCTCATGCACGAGGGCAGCCTCAGGGTCGAGGGCACCGTCGCCGACCTCACCGCGGCGCTGCCCGCCACCATCCGCTTCCGGCCGCCGCGGGCAGTGCCCGCGCCGTCGCCCCTGCCGACGAGTGAGACCGAGGATGGCCGCCTGCTCGTCGAGACCCACGCCCTGCAGCGCGACCTGCACACACTCCTCGGCTGGGCGGACCGCCACGGCCTCGAGCTCCGGGAGCTCGAGGCCGGCCCCACCAGCCTCGACGGCGTCTTCCGCTCCGTGGCGCGGAGCTGACCGCCGCCCCGAATCCCCGTACGTCACTCGAAAGGCAACCTCATCGTGTTCGCAATCGCCCGCAGCGAGTTCCGGCAGATCCTCCGCAACCGGATGGTCTTCTTCAGCGCCACCGTCATCCCGGTCGGCCTCAGCCTGCTCTTCATCGCCCAGCGCGAGATCTTCGCGCAGTTCCCGGCAGGGGCGGGCTTCCTCGCAGGCGTCTTCATGGTCATCCTCATCGGCATGGGCCTCTACGCCACCGCCGTGACCACTCTCGCCTCGAGGCGGCAGACGCTGTTCCTGAAGCGCTTGCGCTCCACCGCGATCGGCGATGCAGGCATCCTCATCGGCATCCTCGCGCCTCCGGCGATCATCGGCGTCGTCCAGGTGGCGGCCGTGCTGACCGTGCTCGGCGTCGTGGGGGAGGCGAGCCCGAACATCCCCCTGCTCGCGGCATCGGCCCTCTCGCTCGTGGTGATGATGATCGGCTTCGCCCTCGCGACGGCCGGGATCACGCAGTCGCCCGAGCACGCGCAGGTCACCACGCTGCCCATCACGCTGGGCACCTCGGCGATCGCCTTCTGGATCGGGTTCACCGGGACCGCCGATCTCGCGTGGCTCAAACGGCTGCTCCCGGGCGGCTCGGCCACCGAGCTCACCGTGGGCGCCTGGAACCGGACGCTCGATGCGGGCGAGGCGCTCGTCCTGCTCGCCCCGACCATCCTCTGGGCCGTCGTCGCGGTCGTGCTGGCGCGGGCGATGTTCCGCTGGGAGCCCCGCCGCTGACAGCTCAGGCGCCGGCCCCGCCCCAGCCCAGCTGCGGCGCGACCTCCGTGGCGATGAGCTCGAGCGAGCGCAGCGCGAGCTCGTGCCCCGGGTCGATCGAATGCACCTGGAACGACACCTCGTCGGCCCGGGCCGCGGTCGCATCCGCGCCGAGGCGGTCGACGACCTCGGGCACCGTGCCGAAGCAAGTGTTCGTCAGGGCGAACAGCTCGTCGAGGTCGCCGGCGGAGGCCTCCGGACTGCGGAGGAATCCGCGGGCGAGCGAGCGCACCCGCTCCTCCGCGTGGCGCAGGGCGGCGGCGCGGTTCTCCTCGTCCACGACGACGAGCGTCCGCGACGCGAGGATGCGCGGCTCGACGCCCTCGGGCAGCGCCCGGAGGTATTCGTCGATGATCGGCAGCTGCACGTCGTCGAGCGTCTGCCCGGTCTCGCGGACCTGCGTGCGCGACAGCATGAGCCCGTCGCCCGCACGACCCGCGCGCCGGGCTCCGGAGGGCGAGAGCGTCGCCTGCCAGATGCGGCCGGGGAGCGTCGGCGCCGCAGGCTGGAGGTGCCGCCCGGATTCGTCGAGCGGCCGCCCGGCCAGCGCCTCGCGGAGCCGCGCGAGCTTCTCCGCGAAGAGGTCGTTGCGGTCGCGGCCGCCGAAGCCGAAGAGCTCCAGGGACTCCGGCGAAGCGCCGGTGCCGACGCCCAGCTCCACGCGCCCGCCCGAGAGCAGGTCGAGCACGGCGGCGTCCTCCGCGGTGCGGACGGCGTTCTCGTGGGCCAGCGTGACGACCCCGGTGCCGAGGCGGATGCGGGAGGTGCGCTCGGCCGCGGCGGCGAGCAGCAGGAACGGCGAGGGCAGCCCGCCCTCGGCCGCGTCGAAATGATGCTGCGCGATCCACGCCGTCGAGAACCCGAGCCGCTCCGCGTGCTCGATCTGCTCGAGCGCGAAGTGGTACCGCTCGGCGGCCGGCGCGTCCTCGAGTAGGCGGGTGAAGAATCCGATGCGTGGCGACAACGGGCGACCTCGTTTCACGGTATTCGGCCGGAGCCGGGGTGAAGGACAGGCGAACCGGCAGGCTACCCCGCCGTTCCGGCCGCGCCAAGACGAGCCCCGTAAGACGTCGTCACGTTCACGGCCGCTCCGGCGGCGGCGACGCTACACTTCGCGCGTGGAGCAAGCAACGAGCCGTCCAGTCCCGGCGTGGGCCGAGCGCCTCCGCGGCGCGGGGCTGCGGGTCACGGCGGGGCGCCTCGCCGCGCTCGAGTACCTCGAGCACCACCCGCACAGCTCGGCCGTGGAGATCCACGCGGGCATCGGCCAGGCGCTGCCCTCCATCACCCTGCAGTCGGCGCACAACATCGTGCACGACCTGCAGCGGCGCGGCCTGATCCGCCGGATCGACTTGCCGGACTCCGCGGCCGCCCGCTACGAGACCCGCGTGGACGAGCACCACCATCATGTGCAGTGCGTCGAATGCGGCCTCATCGAGGACGTCGAGGTGCCCGCGGAGGGCGTCCCCTTCCTCGAGCCCCGGATGCACCACGGGGTCCGGATCCTCGACGCCGAGGTCACGTTCAAGGGCCTCTGCGCCGAATGCCTCGCAGCGCGGGCCGATGCGCGCGACGAGAACCCGTCCCAGCCACCCCAACAGCCCCATGAGGAGAACATGAATGTCCGATGACACCCTGTCGAAATGCCCGGTCGACCACGGCGAGTTCACCGAGCACGCCCCGCAGTCCTCGCAAGCCGTGGAGGGCTCGCAGGCCGAGGGCGAGCGACTGCCGTACCCCACGCAGGGCGCAGCGAACCAGCGATGGTGGGACAACCGCCTCAATCTCAAGGTGCTCGCGAAGAATCCTGCCGTGTCCAACCCCCTGGGCGAGGCCTTCGACTACCGCGCCGCGTTCGAGGCGCTGGACCTGGCCGAGGTGAAGGAGGACATCGCCCGCACGCTCACCGAGTCGCAGCCGTGGTGGCCCGCCGACTTCGGCAACTACGGCCCGCTCATCATCCGCATGGCGTGGCACAGCGCCGGCACCTACCGCGCCTTCGACGGCCGGGGCGGCGGCGGTACCGGTCAGCAGCGCTTCGCGCCGCTCAACAGCTGGCCCGACAACGTCAGCCTCGACAAGGCGCGCCGAATCCTGTGGCCGGTCAAGAAGAAGTACGGCCGGAGCCTCTCGTGGGGCGACCTCATGATCCTCGCCGGCAACGTCGCGCTCGAATCGATGGGCTTCGAGACCGCCGGCTTCGGCGGCGGCCGTCCCGACGCGTGGGAGCCCGACGACGACGTCTACTGGGGCGCCGAGACCACCTGGCTCGGCACCGACAAGCGCTACGAGTCGAGCGAGGAGCGCGAGGGGCTCGAGAAGCCGCTCGCGGCGACGACGATGGGGCTCATCTACGTGAACCCCGAGGGCCCCGAGGGCAACCCGGACCCGGCGCTCGCGGCGCGCGACATCCGCGAGACCTTCAAGCGCATGGGGATGGACGACGAGGAGACCGTGGCGCTGATCGCCGGCGGGCACACCTTCGGCAAGACGCACGGCGCCGCGCCGGACGGGGACCACGTGGGCGTGGAGCCGGAGTCGGCGCCGATCGAGGCGCAGGGGCTCGGCTGGTCCAACGACTACGGCGCGGGCAAGGGCGACGACACGATCACCAGCGGCATCGAGGTGACCTGGACGTACCATCCCACGCGCTGGGACAACGAGTTCCTCCACATCCTCTACGCCTACGAGTGGGAGCTGGTCACCGGCGAGGGCGGCCACTACCACTGGCGGCCCAAGGACGGCGCGGGCGAGGACATGGTGCCGTTCGCGCACTCCGACCGCCGGCGCGAGCCGCGCATGCTCACGACGGACATCGCGCTCCGCGTCGACCCCGACTACGACAGGGTCTCGCGGCGGTTCAAGGACGACCACAGGGCGCTGTCGGACGCGTTCGCGCGCGCGTGGTTCAAACTCACGCACCGCGACATGGGGCCGAAGTCCCGCTATCTCGGGGCCGAGGTGCCCGAGGTCGACTACCCGTGGCAGGATCCGCTCCCCGAGCCCGAGTTCGCGCCGCTCGACGAGGCGGCCGTCGCCGAGCTGAAGCGACGGGTGCTCGAATCGGGTCTGAGCGTGGCGGAGCTCGTGAAGACGGCGTGGGCGTCGGCCTCGACGTTCCGCGGCAGCGACAAGCGCGGCGGCGCGAACGGCGCGCGCATCCGCCTCGAGCCGCAGCGCAGCTGGGCGGTGAACGAGCCGGAGCGGCTCGCGCCCGTGCTCGCAACGCTCGAGCAGATCCAGGCGGCGTTCAACGCCGAGGAGCCCGGCCGCGGCGTCTCGTTCGCCGACCTCATCGTGATCGCCGGCAACGCCGCCGTGGAGGAGGCCGCGCGGGCGGCCGGCTTCGAGGCAACGGTGCCGTTCACCCCGGGCCGGGTGGACGCGACGCAGGAGCAGACCGACGTCGAGTCGTTCGGCTACCTCGAGCCGCGCATCGACGGCTTCCGCAACTACAAGGGCGTCGAGGGGCTGCGGCTGCCGACCGAGCACCACCTCGTCGATCGCGCGAACCTGCTCACCCTGAGCGCCCCCGAGCTGACGGTGCTCGTCGGCGGCCTGCGGGTGCTCGGCGCCAACCACGGCGACAGCGAATTCGGCCTGCTCACCGACCGGCCGGGCCGGCTCACGAACGACTACTTCGTGAACCTGCTCGAACTCGGCACCACCTGGCGTCCGCTCGACGACGGGTCGGAGACCTTCCAGGCCTTCGACGACGCCACGGGCGAGGCCACGTGGAAGGGCACCCGCGCCGACCTGGTCTTCGCCTCCAACTCCGAGCTGCGCGCCGTGGCCGAGGTGTACGCGAGCGACGACGCGCACGAGCAGTTCGTGCGGGACTTCGTCGCGGCATGGGCGAAGGTCGCCGACCTCGACCGGTTCGACGTGCGCTGACGGCGGCCGGCTGACGGCGCGGCGGCGCCGCTTCGACGAGTCGCAGCGGAACGGCCCGGCGCCCCGATCGGGGCGCCGGGCCGTTCCGCGTCGCGGCGCCGGCCGGTCAGCCGCAGCAGCCCTCGCCCTCGGAGGCCTCGCCCGAGCAGCATCCGCCCGCGGAGTCGTCCGCGGCGCAGGCGCCCTGCGAGCGCGCATCCGAGGGCAGGTCCATGGTGGGGTTGCGGTCGAGGAAGCCGTAGGGCTTGAACCAGAAGCCCGAGTAGTCGACGGGCATCACGGGCCAGTCCTCGGGCCGCGGCACGTGGGTGGGCCCGAAGCAGTGCCAGAGCACGACGTCCTCGCCGTCGAGGCTGCGGTCGTCCTTGGTCCAGCTCGGCAGTCCGGCCCAGCCCGCGTGCTGGTTGGGGTAGTCGCCGGCCGGGTAGAGCTCGCGCGGCGCGTACTGCGTGGCCCACAGGTGCTTGGTGGCGAAGTTGGCGCGCGCGTACACCGTCGACTCGGGATCGGCCATGAGCACGGGCTTGCCCTCGGGGATGAGGTGGAACGCGGTGGGCCTGCCCACGTGGTTCGTCCGGTGGGCGCTGCGGACCTCCCACACCCGGTTCGCCTCGTTGTCCGCCATGCGCTGCGCCTCGAGCTCGCTGCGCAGCTGCGTCTGCTCGTAGGTGAACGCGTTGCCGTAGGGGTTCTGCGAGCCCATCGGGATGCGGCGCACATCGACCTCGTGCACCGTGTTGTCCTCCCCGTCGACGGCCGTGTCGAGGCGGGCGCAGAAGATGTGCTGGTGCACCGGGGTGAAGATGCCGGGCGCGATCTCCGGGCCGTGCGGCGCCTCCGAGCCGGGATGGTTCGCGCCGGCGAACACCACGCCCGTGGCCTTGGCCTCGACCTGGATGGAGCCGTCGAGGTAGAAGTACCAGAAGAAGCCGTAGTCGTAGTTGCCCACGGTGGCGAAGTAGCTGACCACGAGGCGGCGGCTGCGACGCACGTCCGCCTTGCCCTCGAGATCGGTGTGCTTCCACTGGATGCCGTAGTCCTCCTCGTGCATGCAGATCACCTGCGGGATCTTGTGCGCATGGCCGTGGTCGTCGGCGACGAAGCCGTCGAAGTAGTGGATGACGCCGAGGCAGTCGCAGCCGAGCGCGAGCGAGTTCGCGCTCTTGCCGAGCAGGTACTCGCCGGCGTCGAAGTAGCTGATCCAGTAGCGGGTGAAGTTCGGGTCGCCGTAGGGCACGACCATCTCGGGCACGCTCGCGCGGGTGAGCACCGGCCGGTCCTCGTCGCCGTCGCGGAAGCTGACGGTGTTGAGCACGAGGCCCTCGCGGGCGTTGAAGCCCACCCGGAACTTCCAGTTCTCCCACTGCACGAGGCCGCCGTCGACCGAGAAGCTCGGCCCCTCGGGCATGCTGATGTCGATCGGCTTGAGCGAGGTGCGGGCGGGGCCCTGCGCGTCGAGGCCGTAGTTGCCGTGCTCCATCGGCACGGGCACGTCGCCCTCGTCCTCTACTTTGACGACGCGGCGCTCGGTGAGGTTCACGAGCGCGATGAGCCCCTCGACCGGATGCGCCCACGGGCTGTCGCCCGGGTTGGGGATGAGGTAGGTGAGCGAGCGCAGCATGCGATGCCCGTTCTCGTCCTCCCGGTCGGGGAAGTAGCCCGGCGCGAGCGGCGAGCAGAAGCACGTGTCGATGTACCGGCCGAGTCCGCGGCGCTCCATGGCCGCGCGCCAGCCCGGATCGGCCTTGACGATCTCGCCGACCTCCTCGAACTCCTCGAGCAGCACCTGCGGCTGCCCGTACGGGTGCTCGCGATTGGGCAGCACCCGGTAGTCGTCCACCTCGCCGCGGGTGAGCGAGACGATCGCCTCGGCGGACTCCCCGCTCGGCCGGTCGAGCAGGGTCGCGATGACGCGCCGGTCGAGCGGCGCGCCGGGGCGCCACTCCTCGACCTCCCGCTTGTCGGGGTCGAGCGGGAGCAGCATCGGTACCCGGGTGTCCTCGCCGAGATGACCCGCCTCCACGAGGATCTCCCGGGCGCGGTCGATCTCGTCGGCGGTGAGCGGGTCGAGGGGGTGCGCGGCCTCGACGGGAGTCGTGACCCGCTTGCCGTGCGTATGGGTCTGATCAGGGGCGTGCGACATGGAACTCGTCTCCTCCTTGAGCGCGTGAGTCGGACATCGGCCGACACGGTTGCAGATAGTGTAAATCTACAAGCGTCGAGAAACGAGGGCGGATTCGGAATCGGCCTCGCCGCACCCGCGAGCCGGTCAGCCGAGCGCCCGGCGCAGGCGATCGAGCCCCTCGCGGAGCTCCGCATCGGCGAGGTGCGCGTAGCCGATCACGATGCTCCCGCCCTCCGACTCTCCGCCATCCGCCTCGCCGTTCGCGGCGGTGTCGGGGCGCTGCCAGTACGCGGCGCCGGGGGAGACCCGCACCCGAGCCCGCGCGCACGCGTCGAGCAGCGCCTCCTCGGGCATCCCGGTGCGGATCACGGCGTGCAGGCCGCCGTCCATGGGCGAGACCGTGGCGGCGGGCAGCTCGCCGAGCCGCTCGAGCACGAGGTCGCGGCGGTGCCGGTAGGCGCGGCGCACCCTCGCCGTATGGCGGTGCAGCTCGCCCGAGGCGAGGTAGTCGGCGAGCGCGTGCTGCACCACCGCGGAGACCGGCGTGCCGAGATCCGCGCGGGTCGCGAGGAGGCGGTCGCGCAGGGCGCCCGACGCGCACAGCATCCCGAGGCCGAGCGCCGGCGCCATCGTCTTCGAGAACGTGCCGAGCAGCGCGACGGTGCCCGCCTCGGGGTCGTCGAGCGCGGTGAGCGTGGGCAGCGGCTGGCCGACGTAGCGGAGCTCCGAGTCGTAGTCGTCCTCGAGCAGCAGCACGCCCTCGCGCTGCGCCCATTCGAGCAGCTCGAGGCGGCGGTCGACGGGCAGCGAGCCGCCGAGCGGGTACTGGTGGCTCGGCGTGACGATCGCGAGATCGGGCCGCGCGCCGCCGCTCGGCAGGAGGTCGGTGCGGAGCCCGGCGCGGTCCACCTCGAGCGGGACGAGCTCGGCGCCGAGCCGGGTGGCGGCCCGCCGGAGCGAGGGATAGCCGGGCGACTCCACGCCGACCCGCAGCGGCCGCGCCCCGCGCAGCTCCGAGTGCAGCGTCTGGAGCACGAGAGAGAGGCCCTCGCGCCCGCCCGCCGTCACGAGGAACCGATCGGCATCGCGCGAGAGCCCGCGCATCCGGCGGTAGTGCTCGGCGATCCGGCGTCGGAGCCGCGCATCGCCCTCGATGGGGAGCGGGGCGAGCTCCACATCCGACGCGGTGCGCCATGCCCGGCGCCAGGCCGGGGTGCGCAGCAGGTCGGTGGCCGGCTGGCCGGGCAGCATGTCGATGGCGGCGGGGCGCCCCGACGCGCGTCGGGGCAGGCGGAGGGGGCCGGTCGGGTTCGCCGGCCGCGGCCTCCCGGCGGCGGGATGCGCTGCCGGGAGCGAGGGGTTGATGCGGGTGGCCGAGCCGGCCTCGCCGACGAGGTACCCCTCGGCGGCGAGCTGCTCGTAGGCGGCGACGACCGTGCCGCGCGAGACCTCGAGCCGCGCCGCCCAGGCGCGGGTGGAGGGCAGCGGATCGCCCGGCCGGAGCGATCCCTGCTCGATGAGGGCGCGGACGGCCTGCGCGAGCTGCTGGGGCAGCCCGAGCGGGCCGCCGCGGTCGAGGGCGACGGGCAGTTCCGGGGCGGAGGCGGGGCGCACCGGTCCAGTCTCGCACAAGTGGTCCAGTGCAATGCCCTGGAAGTGGATCTGGAAATAGTCCACTGCGCTGCCGATGATGGTGCGATGACCAATGCAACCGAAACCACCGACCAGCAGACCCGGACGGGCACCCCGCTGGTGAAGACCGGCCTCGCCGACATGCTCAAGGGCGGCGTGATCATGGACGTCGTGACCCCCGAGCAGGCCCGCATCGCCGAGGACGCCGGCGCCGTCGCCGTCATGGCCCTCGAGCGCGTCCCCGCGGACATCCGCGCGCAGGGCGGCGTGGCCCGCATGAGCGACCCGGACCTCATCGACGGCATCATCGAGACCGTCTCGATCCCGGTCATGGCCAAGGCCCGTATCGGCCACTTCGTCGAGGCCCAGGTGCTGCAGGCGCTCGGCGTCGATTACATCGACGAGTCCGAAGTGCTGAGCCCCGCCGACTACGTGCACCACATCGACAAGCAGGGCTTCACCGTGCCGTTCGTATGCGGCGCGACCAACCTGGGCGAGGCGCTCCGCCGCATCGCCGAGGGCGCGGCGATGATCCGCTCCAAGGGCGAGGCCGGCACCGGCGACGTCTCGGAGGCGACCAAGCACATCCGCACCATCCGCGGCGAGATCGCGCGCCTGCAGGCGCTGTGGGCCTCCGAGCCGGAGGCGCTCTACGCGGCGGCGAAGGACCTGCAGGCGCCGATCGGCCTCGTGGAGCACGTGGCGGAGCACGGGAAGCTGCCCGTCGTGCTGTTCACCGCGGGCGGCGTGGCCACCCCCGCCGATGCGGCGATGATGATGCAGCTCGGCGCCGACGGCGTCTTCGTCGGCTCGGGCATCTTCAAGTCGGGCGACCCGGCCAAGCGCGCCGCCGCCATCGTGCGCGCGACTGCGCAGTACGACGACCCCGAGGCCATCGCCGCCGCATCCCGGGGCCTGGGCGAGGCCATGGTCGGGCTCAACGTCAACGACCTGCCCGCGCCGCACCGCCTCGCCGAGCGCGGATGGTAGCGAGCGCCGGCACGGGTGCGGCCCCCGCGCCGACCGCCGGGACCGCGGACGGTCGCGCGACCGTGGGCGTGCTCGGCCTGCAGGGAGGCGTGCGCGAGCACGCCTCCCTGCTCGAGGCGATCGGGGCCCGGACGCGGCAGGTGCGCAAGCCCGCCGATCTCGTCGGCACCGACGGGGCGCGGGTGGATGCGCTCGTGCTGCCCGGCGGCGAGTCGACGGTCATCGACCGGCTCTGCCGCATGTTCGGGCTCGACGAGCCCATCCGGGCGCTGATCGGGCAGGGCCTGCCGGTGCTCGGCACCTGCGCCGGGCTGATCCTCCTCGCCGACCGGCTCGAGAATCCGGCGCCGGGGCAGCGGACCATCGGGGGCCTCGACATCACGGTGAACCGCAACGCGTTCGGCCCGCAGCGCGACTCGGCGCAGGCGGTGCTCGACACGGAATGGGGCGGGATCCGCGCCGCCTTCATCCGCGCGCCGCGCGTGGTCTCCGTCGACGGCCCGCGGACGAGGGCCATGGCGCACTTCGAGGGCGAGATCGTCGGGGTTGAGCAGGGGAGCCTGCTCGGCGCCTCCTTCCACCCGGAGCTCACGGGCGATGCGACCCTCCACCGCCGCCTGCTCGAACTCATCCCCTGAGGCTCGGCGCCGCCCCGAGCCGGGCACGGCGCCCTTCCGAATCCTGGCGCCGGATGTCCGTCTGCGCCGGAACTCGGCGAGCGGGTGCGGGATCGACGCGGCCGGAGACGCGGAACGCCGCCGATTTCCCGAGGCGAGGGAGAAATCGGCGGCGTTCGGCTCGGGGGACGGATGCGTCAGTCGAGGTCGTTCTGCGCGCGGAGCACCGAGCGCAGGACCCCGCCGGCCGCGATGCCCGCGAGCACCGTCAGCAGCACGCCGATGATCCAGGTGACCACGATCACGCCGATCGACAGCGGGTCCATCATGATCGCCGCCCCGACCAGCGGGAGCGTGAGCGCGGCGGCCACGACGATCGCGGTGATCGACACCTGCAGCAGCGGGGCCAGCATCTGCCGGCGGCGGATGCCGTCCATCGTGCCCACGGCCATGCCGATCCGGTGCAGCCCCACCCAGAGGTCCTGGCGGTCGAGGATCGCGGCCGCCTGCGTGAGCCCGGCCGAGCAGGCGGTGAGCAGGAACGAGATCATCAGCGTGAGCAGCACGCCGGTCTGGATGTCCTGATTGATGGTCATCTCGGCGGCTGAGGCGCCCTCGCCGGACTCGACCGAGCCCGCGATGGCCATGCCCGAGCCCGCGATCACCGCCACGAAGCTCGTCACCGCCACGCCGGAGACCTGCCGCCACACCTGCTTGGGATCCTCGAGGATCGACCTGGCCGAGATGAGCTGCGGCCCCGACTTGGCGCGCTTGAGCGACATCCGCGTGAGGGTGCGGATGAGCCACGGGCCCACGAGGTTGAGCACGATGAGCATGATCGCGAAGGGCACCGCGAAGATCGCGGCGACCATGAGCAGATCGGTGCCGCCCGCCGAAGCCGGGTTCAGCGTGGTGAAGATCACGCAGGCGATGAGCGCGACGGCGCCGATGGCCACGCGGATCCAGCTCAGCTCGGGGGCGCGCTGGCGGGTGCGCACGCCGAGCGGCGTGACGAGCACCTTGCCGAGCGAGAGCGCGGCGCTCGCGAGCGCCATCAGGACGACGGCGAGCACGACGACGAGGATCCACGGCAGCGGCAGGACGAGCCCGCCCGCGCCGATCGGCCCGCCGTCGAAGTGGAGCAGGCCCACGAGCGGGATGAGCGCGAAGTAGACGGCCACGCCGAGGAGCGTGCCCACGAGCGCCAGCGCGGTGGACTCGAAGAGCGTGATGCCGCGCACCAGCCCGCCGGTGCCGCCGAGGAGGCGGAGCGTCGCGAGCCGGTCGTCGCGCCGGCGCAGCGAGAGCCGTGCGGCGGAGCCGGCGAGCCCCATGAGCGGGATGGCGAGGAGCACCAGCGCGAGCACGCTCAACATGGCCAGGAACGGGCCGTTCTCGGTGTCGAGCTGCCAGAACCAGCGCACGCCCGCGAGCACCGTGAGCACGAGCGCCGCGGTGATCGTGAACGCCACGACCGGGAGCAGCAGCGCGCTCAACCCGGAGCGCGAGGGCTTCGCGAGCTGCCAGGCGAGCCGGATGCCGAGGGCGGGGCCCCCGTGGCCGCTGCCGCTCGAGGCGACCTGCGCGGTGTCGCGGGCGAGGGCGGCGAGGTCGACGTCGGAGCGGGGCTCCGGCGCGGCGCCGTCCGCAGCATCGGCGGAGGTGGCGGAGGGGGTCGTGAGGCTCATCGCGGGCCTCCCGCATCCTGCTCGCCGGCGGGGAACGCCGGCGGCGCGGGCCGGTATCCGTCTCCGAGGCCCGGCGCCCCGGGGCCCTCCGGGGCGGGCGGCCACTGATACGGCGGGGGCATCTGCGGCGCACCGTAGGGCGGCGCCTGCTGCGGGTAGGGCGCCTGCTGCGGGTACGGAGGCTGCGGATAGGGCGCCTGCGGATAGGGAATCTGCGGCGCGGGGGCCTGCGGGTGCGGGGCCTGGCCGTACGGGGCCTGCGGATGCGGGGCCTGCCCGTACGGGGCCTGCGGATTCGGCGCCGCGGGGGTCTGCCCCTGCGGCGCGTCGAAGGGCCGGCGTCCCGCCGGCTCGGGTGCGCTCGCGGGGGCGTCGCTCCCGTCCTCGCCGGCGGAGTGCGAGGCCTGTGCGGCGTCGGGCGAGGCCTGATCGGCGATGAGCACGCCGTCGCGCATCTGCACCGTGCGGTCGCATCGCGCGGCGACGTTCGGGTCGTGCGTGACGACGAGGAGCGTGCGCCCCATGCCCGAGGTCGTGCCGAGCAGCGCCGACATGACCTCCACGCCGGTCTCGGAGTCGAGGGCGCCCGTGGGCTCGTCGGCGAACACGATCGCCGGGTTCGTCACCTGGGCGCGGGCCACCGCGACGCGCTGCGCCTGGCCGCCCGAGAGCTCGCCGATGCGGCGGCCGTAGAGCCCGGCGAGGCCGAGCGCGTCGAGCCAGCCGGCGGCGATGCGCTCGGCCTCGGCGCGCTCGACGCCCCCGAGCATGAGGGGCAGGGCCGCGTTCTCCACCGCGGTGAGCTCGGGGATGAGCAGGCCCTGCTGGAAGACGAAGCCGAAGGATTCGCGACGCAGCGCGGTGCGATCGCGTTCGGAGGCGGAAGCGACCTCCACGTTCCGGCCCTGGGCGTCCGTCATGGAGACGGAGCCGGAGTCGGGGCGGATGATGCCCGCGAGCACGTGCATGAGCGTCGTCTTGCCCGAGCCGGATGCGCCCATGATCGCGACGGAGCTGCCCTGGACGAGGTCGAGGGAGACGTCGCGGAGCGCGGTGGTCGTGCCGTAGCGCTTGTCGAGATTGCGCGCGGAGAGCACGATGCGCTGCGAGTGCGGCGACGAAAGGCCCGGCGCGTGTGGATTCGGAGTCTGCGTGGTCATGCATCCAATGCTCGTGCGCGCCGGCGCGCCCGCACAGGCTCCGATCGTCGCGGCTCCGCCCCGCGCCTCCTCCCATCGGAGGTATACCGTCGGCGCGGGGGAAACCCCGCGCCGACGCGGAAACGCGGGGCGGGGCGCGCCGCCCGGCACGCCCCGCCTCTCGGACGGCGATATTCGCTACGCGAACCAGCTGTCCACGGTCGCGCGGTTGCTCTCGTCCTCGAGCCACGTGCGAGCGCCGTCCACGGGCGTCTCGGCCTGGCTCACCGCGTGCATGAGCGTGGAGTACTCCTCCTGGGTCACCTGGGAGTTCGCGAACCACTCCACGATCTCCGGGTGCGACTCGTCGAACTCCTTCGAGACGACGAAGTAGGAGCCGTCGGGCTCGGGCCATCCGTCCTTGTTGTCCTCGAGCACCTTGAGGTCCATCTCGGCGAAGGCCCAGTGCGGGTTCCACAGGGTGACGAGGATCGGCTCCTGGTCGTCGATCGCGCCCTGCAGACTCGTGAGCATGGCGGGCGTGCTGCCCGAGACCACCTCGAAGTCGTCGGTGGCGTCGTAGGCGGCGATCGTGTCGGGGAGCATGGTCATGAGGCCCGAGCCGTCCTCGATGCCGATGATCTCCCCGCCGAACAGCTCGGGGTCGGCGAGGGCCTCCTCGATGGTGTCGTGCTCGACGTACTCGGGGACGACGAGGACGTTCTCGTTCTCGTGGAAGTAGCCCTCCCCGTCCTCGTCGACGATGACCACGTCTTCCTTGTAGTTGGCGAGGACCTGCTCGTGGGTCGAGGGCAGCCAGGCGTTCACGTAGCCGTCGACGCTGCCGTCGGCGATGCCGGTGAACCCGGCCGCGAGGTCGATCGAGGTGGTCTCGAGCGTGATGCCCTGCTCCTCGAGCAGGACGGTCCACAGGGCGGTCATCGCTTCGGTGTCGTCGAAGCCCGGGACTTCGAAGAAGGTGATCGTATCGCCGTCGTCGCCGGCTTCCGCGCAGCCCGCGACGCTCGCGAGCAGGCCGAGCGATGCGACGCCGGCAAGAGCTTTCTTCCACATACGGTGAGGTTTCCTTCCGGTAGTGGCCGCGTCGTCGCGGCCGCTTCTCATGGGCGGATTCTCCTGGGAACCGGGGCGCGCTCTGGGGGCCCCGCGTCTCCATCCTCTCATCGGCGCGCTGTCGGCCGGAGAAGAACTTGATTGATCAACGATCATCTCGCATCGGCGGAGCCCGGCGTGGAGCGATTACACAGATCGGGTCGCTATGGCCGCCCGGAGAAACGGCGCGGCCGGCCGCCTCCGAAGCCGGTCGGAATTGTCGTTCCGTGCACCGCCGGGGCGGATTCTTGTCGGAGAGTGCGCACAACGCTGAACTCATCTCCCCGGAACGTCCGCAGGGTGGTTATGAACGTGGCAGGACCGACACCGTCGTCGGCGTCCTTCCCGGCTCGATGACGAACCAACCGGAGGAACCCAGCATGTCCGATACCGCTCAGCATCAACTCGCACGCAACAAGCTCGGGGTCGCCTCGATCGTGTTCCTGGTGATCGCCGCCGTCGCGCCGGTCACCGTCGCGATCGTCGTCCTGCCGCTCGCGATCTCGTACGGCAACGGCGGCGGCATCCCCGTGGCCGTCGTGATCGTGGCGCTCGCCCTGCTCCTCTTCGCGATCGGCTACGCCCAGATGACCAAGGAGCTCACCAACGCGGGCGGGTTCTACGCGATCGCGGTGCGGGGCCTCGGCCGCGCGGCCGGCCTCGTGACCGGCATCATCGCGACCATCGGGTACAACGTGTTCGTCGCGGGGGCGCTCGGCACCATCGGATTCTTCACCGGGGCGGTGGCGCTGCCGATGATCTTCGGCGTCGAGGTCCACTGGTACCTGTGCGCGGCGGTGCTGTGCGTGGTGGTGTTCCTGCTCGCCCGGTCGGGCGTGCACGTGAGCGCGGTGGTGCTCGGCATCGCGCTCGTGCTCGAGATCCTGCTCATCCTGGTATTCGCGGGCTCGGTACTGTTCACCACGGGCTTCGACATCCAGGCGATCACGCTCGCGTTCAGCCCCGAGATCCTCGTGGGCGGATCGGTCTGGATCGCGCTGCTGCTCGTCGCGACCGCGTTCATCGGCTTCGAGGCGACGGCGCTGTTCGGCGAGGAGGCGAAGGAGCCGCGGCGCACGATCCCCCGGGCGACCTACTGGGCCATCGTCCTCATCGGCGTGCTGCACGCCTTCGGCGCGTGGGCGATCGTCAGCGCCGTGGGCGTCTTCGACGCCCAGCGGGTCGCGCTCGAGCACCTCGACGGCGGCGACCTGACGCTCATGCTCGTGGAGCAGTACCTCGGCCCAATCATGGGCATCGTCGCGGTGGTCCTGCTGGTGGTGAGCCTGTTCGCGGCGCAGCTCGCGTTCCACAACTCCGCCGCCCGCTACCTCTACGCGCTCGGGCGGGCATCCGTGCTGCCCCGCTGGCTCGCCGCGACCAACGCGAAGGGCGCCCCGCAGCGCGGACTCGCGGTGAACCTCGTGTTCGCCCTGGTCGTCGCGGCGATCTTCGCCGTCTTCGTCGAGACCGATCCGGAGGGCAACCCGTTGCCGCCGGTGGCCACGCTCGTGCCGGTGGGCCTCGGCTTCGGCACGCTGTCGATCATGATCGTGCAGGCCATCGCGGCGCTGGCCGTCGTCGTCTACTTCCGGCGCAGGCGCGATCCTCGGCTGTGGAGCACGTTCATCGCGCCCGGAATCGGATTCCTCGCGCTGCTGCTGTTCAGCATCATGGCGATCGCGAACTTCGATCTCGTCGCGGGGTCGGAGGCCGCCTACGTGCTCATGCTGCCCTGGGTGCTCGTGGTCGCCGTGGCGGGCGGCCTGCTCTACGCCTGGTACCTGCGGACGAAGCGGCCGTCGACCTACGCGAACCTCTCGGAGGATCTCGAGAAGTTCGACGAGCTCGAGAGCGGGGCCGAGGCCGCGCGAGGCTGAGGCCCGGCGCTCGACGCGACGCGGGCCGGACGGCCGCACGGACGTGTCGGCGCGGCCGGGGAGCGGCTACTGGCGGTTCTTGCCGGAGATCGACCGCAGCGCCCACATGATCACGGCGATGAGGACCAGGGCGAGAGCGATCCAGAAGAGGAACTGCACGACCTTCACGATCACACCGATGATCACGAGCGCGATGGCGACGAGGATGAGCAGGATGATGAAGGCCGGCATGCCGCCATGATAGCCGTCCCGGAGGGGGAGCCGCTGGCGGACGCGGAGGCGCGACCCCCGCGGAGCGCCGGTCCTGAAGACGCCTCGACCGGGGGCTGGGAAAGCGATCAATCGCCGCCATGTTCTTCGCGCACGTTGAGGCGGCGCGGGTCCGAGGGGCCCGGGTGCCCGAGCCCTGCCCGCCGGGCGGAGCGGGGTTCCGCGTCCGCATGCGGGAGGGCGGTGAGGAGGCGATTCGGCGGCCGAAGGATACTCCGCCTCGGCGCCGTGTAAAGCCGGTGCAGCCGCGGGGCGCGCGTCCCTACGGTGGGAAGCGTCCGATACCGAAGGACGAGAAAGGAGTTCATCATGGCAGACACGAAGAACCCGGGACAGTTCGGCAACCGTACGGACACGGAGGAGCAGGCCCGTCGAGGCGGCCAGAGCTCGCCCGGTCAGTTCGGCGCTTCCGAGGGCGCGGATCCGCACCAGGCGGGGCACGAGGGCGGGGTCAACTCGCCCGGTCAGTTCGGCGCCTCCGAAGGCGCGGACCCGCAGCAGGCGGGCCGCAGGGGCGGGGAGAACTCGCCCGGCCAGTTCGGCGCTCCCGAGGGCGCCGACCCGCACGAGGCGGGCCGACGCGGCGGCCGCGCCTGACGGCCCGTCGCGCAGACATTCGATCGTTCGCCCCTCGCCGGCCCGCCCGGCGAGGGGCGAACCTCGTCATCGCCTGCGAACCGGAGCGCTTCCGCACACGGGACGCGCATCGACGGTTGCCACACTGCGGCCATGGGCTACCTCATCTACGGCGCCGCCGGCGAGTACGAGTTCGACGACCGCACGCTCGCGCATCTCAAGGTCGTGATCGGGCAGAAGCTGCGCCGGCAGGAGAGCTTCTTCCTGAGCTGGAGCAACCCCGCGGAGAAGGGCAGCGGCCGGTTCTCCATGTGGATCTCGCCGATGGTCCCGATCGTCTTCCGGTTCGCCGGCAGCCGGTCGCCCGAGCTCAACCCGGCGTGGCTGGAGATGCTGCACGACCTCTCGAACACCCGCCGCGGTCTGGTGGTGATCCCCGAGGCCGAGGCCGAGATCCAGCTGCGCCGCCGCGCCGCCGCGGAGAAGGCCGCGGAGGCGGGGTGACCGTCGCCGCGGCGGCGCGCCTCACGCGAGCGCGGTCTCGGCGGGCGAAGGCGCGCGACGCTCGGCGCTGAGCTTGGCGATGGCCTCGCCGCGGGATGTCGCGCCGAGCTTCTGCAGCACTCGGGAGACGTGGAACTTGACCGTGTTCTCCGAGATCCCGAGCTCGGCGGCGATCGATCGGTTGCGATGGCCCGCGAGAAGGAGCTCGGCCACCTGCAGCTCGCGCGGTCGCAGCCCCAGCAGCGCGACGGAGGTCGGCGCCGGACGGGGAGGCTCGATCGGCAGCGCGATGCCCACGATGGTCCCCCATCCCGGCGTCGCCTCGACCCACGTCCTTCCGCCCAGCGCCTCGACGCGCTGCCGGAGCGCGGCCGACAGCGTCGCGGATGCCGTCTCCTCGCCCGCGCCGTCGTCCCGGACGCCGATCAGGAGGCGGGCGTCATCGATCCGCCACTCGATGCGCATCCTCGTCGTGCTGGTCCCGTCCGCGCCGTCCGCCTGGAGCAGCCCCAGGACCGCCCGGACCGTCAGCGCGCGAGCCCCGCGGGCGATCTCGCCGGGCAGGCCGGCGTCATGAGCCGGGGGAGCGATCAGCTCGGCCTCCACGCCGCGATGCTGCAGGACGGCCCGCATCTCGCTCCGCAGCGTCTCGAAGGCGGCCGCGATGGGCTCCTCGGAGAGCGCCCGGGCTCCGACGCCGGTCGAGCGGAGCTCGAGCAGCGATTCCGCGGCCAGGCCGATCGCCGCGCTCCGGGCCTCCGCATCGCTCAAGTGCGGCGATCGCAAGAGCGCGAGGAGGGCTTCGAACGCGGTGGAGTGCGCATCGGTCAGCTCCGCGAGCGCATCGAGACGGGTGCCGGAGTGCCGCCGGGCCTGCTGCAGGTAATCCGGAGCGGCGTCGTCCGCGCGATCCTGGACGGTGCACGCGACGATGTTCCAGATCTCGACGATCGTCCTCACGGGCTCGGCGGCGCCGAGGTCGTCGCCGGGCGCGCCCTCGGGCCAACCCGGTTCGGCGAGGACGAGCAGAGCCCCGTTGCGGGAGAGCACCTGCAGGGTGTCGCGCATCGAGCCGCCGACGTTCAGCGAGACCCGCAGGGCCGGGCCGGCGCCGTGCGCCCGGTTGCGGAGACGGTCGAGGTCGAGCGCGCGGACGTTGCGGACGAACCCGTGATCCCCGGTCCCGCGAAGCCGGCCTCCCTGCGCGTCGGCGGTCAGCATCACGAGCGCGGCGTGGGGGAGGAGGGCCGAGAGCAGCGCGGAGAGCCGGTCGGGGAATGCCGGCGCAGGCGTGGCGAGGGCGTCCGAGATGCGGCGGAGGAGAACACCGTTGTCCATGCCCTCACGATAGCCCTCCGAAGGTATGGCGAAGACCGGAAGAACGGGTAGTTGTCAGGCGGCGGGGCACGCATGAGGCTCGGAGGACCGCATACCTGCGATGCATGTCGAAAGGACGATGATGTCTGGGAATAGAGCAGTGGCGTACAAGGGTCCGGGAGTCGTCGAGGTGATCGACACCGAGTACCCCGGATTCGAGTTGAGGGACGGCCCCGGCGTCCATCCGGAGAACGTGGGCCGGAAGGTGCCCCACGGCGTGATCCTGCGCACGGTCAGCACGAATATCTGCGGGTCGGATCAGCATATGGTCCGCGGGCGGACGACGGCGCCCGAGGGGCTCGTCCTCGGCCATGAGATCACCGGCGAGGTCGTCGAGTGCGGCCCCGACGTGGAGTTCATCGAGGTCGGCGACATCGTCTCGGTGCCCTTCAACATCGCGTGCGGCCGTTGCCGGTACTGCAAGGAGGGCAAGACCGGCATCTGCCTCAACGTGAATCCGGAGCGTCCCGGCGGCGCCTACGGCTACGTGGACATGGGCGGATGGGTCGGCGGCCAGGCCGAGTACGTGCTCGTGCCGTACGCCGACTGGAACCTCCTGAAGTTCCCCGATCGCGATCAGGCGCTCGAGAAGATCCTCGACCTGACGATGCTCTCGGACATCTTCCCGACCGGCTTCCACGGGGCCTGCACGGCCGGGGTCCGGCCGGGCTCGACGGTGTACGTCGCGGGCGGCGGCCCCGTTGGCCTCGCCGCCGCGGTAGGGGCGCAGCTGCTCGGCGCGGCGTGCGTCATCGTGGGGGATCTGGTCGAGGACAGGCTCGCGCAGGCGCGATCCTTCGGCTGCGAGACCGTGGACGTCTCCAAGGGCGACCCGCGCGATCAGATCGAGCAGATCCTCGGCGTGCCCGAGGTGGAGTGCGGAGTGGATGCGGTCGGATTCGAGG
Organism: Gulosibacter sp. 10; assembly: GCF_900163695.1. GTDB lineage: Bacteria > Actinomycetota > Actinomycetes > Actinomycetales > Microbacteriaceae > Gulosibacter. Next base: position 39,825 of record NZ_FUIC01000021.1, on the reverse strand, counting down.
CGCGGGGGCACGGATCCGGTGCGACGACCGAGGCGCCGGCCACGGTGCTCAACTCGCTCATGGACCTCACGGAGGCCGGCGGCGCGCTGGGCATCCCGGGCCTCTACGTCACGGGCGATCCGGGAGGGATCGACGACGCGGCCAAGGAGGGGTCGCTCTCGATCCGGCTGGGGCTCGGCTGGGCGAAGTCGCTCTCGTTCACGACGGGCCAGTGCCCGGTCATGCGGTACAACCGCCAGCTCATGCAGGCCATCCTGCATGACAAGGTGCAGATCGCGAAGGCGGTGAACGCGACGCCGATCCCGCTCGAAGCCGCTCCGGACGGCTACGCGGCCTTCGACCAGGGCGCCGCGAAGAAGTACGTCCTGAACCCGAACGGCTACATCAAGGCCTGACTCCGCGGGGCCTGAGCCCGAGGCGGAGGTCGGGAGCGGCAGGATGCCGCGGGCCGTACCCGTGCGATGCGGCCCGCGGCACCGGCGTCGAGGCGCCGGGCGGGATGCCGCGACATCCTCGAGCCCGCGTTCTGCGGGCATTCGGATGCGCTCGCGGTCGTCCGCCCTTGCAACCGATTCGAACGTGTGATCGAATACGATCATGCGTTGGGTCGAACAGAGTGCCGCGGGAGCCGAGGACGGATCCCTGCCCGGGCTCGCGCTCAACGAGGTCGCCGCGATGCCCGGGCACCTGCGCACGGTGCGCCCGCCGGAGTTCAAGGGCGTCGTGTGCCACGAGGTGCTCGCCAAGAGCGCGCTCAACAGGGTGCCGGGCGAGTCCTCCATGCCCTTCGACTGGACCGTCAACCCGTACCGGGGGTGCTCACACGCCTGCGTGTACTGCTTCGCGCGCGGCTCGCATCGGTACCTCGACTTCGACACCGGCGCGGACTTCGACTCCCAGATCGTCGTCAAGGTCAACGTCGCGGAGGTGCTGCGCCGCGAGCTCGCCAAGCCCTCCTGGGCAAGGGAGCACGTCGCGCTCGGCACGAACACCGACCCGTATCAGCGCGCCGAGGGTCGCTACCGGCTCATGCCCGGCATCATCGGGGCGCTGTCGGACCGCCGCACGCCGTTCTCCATCCTCACGAAGGGCACGCTCCTGCGGCGCGACCTGCCGCTGCTGGCCGAGGCGCGGGAGCGCGTGGACGTGAGCCTCGCGATGTCGATCGCGGTGGGCGATCACGCCCTGCAGCAGTCGATCGAGCCCGGAACGCCGGGCACGCGGGCGAGGCTCGAGACGATCGCGGCGGCGACGGAGGCCGGATTCGAGTGCTCGGTGTTCCTCATGCCGATCCTGCCGCACCTGACCGATTCGGTGCTGCAGCTGAGCCGGCTGCTGCGCGACATCCGCGATGCCGGAGCGCGGTCCGTGGTCTACGGACCCCTGCACCTGCGCACGCACGTCAAGCCCTGGTTCTTCGAGTGGCTCGAGCGCACGCATCCGGAGCTCGTGCCGCGGTATCGCGGGCTGTACCCGGGGAGCGCGAGCACGGTCGCCAAGGCGTACCGGCAGGCGCTCGCGGCCCGCCTCCGCCCGATGCTCCGCGACTACGGGCTCGAGCGCGGGGCGCGCCGCACCCCGCCGGTCGAGCGGATCCGGGATGCGCTCCCGGTGCCCGGCGCGCCGACGCTCTTCTAGGCATGGACGAGGCATCCCGGCGGGCGCCCCATGCACGAGGCGGGCCCGAGGAAGCATGATCCCCGGGCCCGCCTCGCGAGCCGCTCGTCAGTGCGAGCTACTCGTCAGTGCGAACCGCCCGCTAGTGCGAACCGCTCGCTAGATGTCCGCCGGCTTCCAGTCGGGCTCGTCGCGGAGCACGACGCGGCGCAGCAGATCCGCCGAGCGCTGCAGCCCCTCCACCGAGTTGACCAGGACGTCCTCGTGCTCGATGCTGAGCACGCCGTCGAACCCGACGCGGCGCAGCTCGTACACGAAGTCGGCCCAGAAGCGCTCGCCTCCGGGGTGGCCGAGGCCGAGGGTCACGAAGTTCCACGAGCGCTCCGCGACCGCGGCCGGCGGCAGCGGGTCGAGCAGGCCGTTGACCCCCGCGTTGTCGCGATCGATGCGCACGTCCTTCGCGTGCACGTGGAAGATCGCGTCGCCGAGGGCGCGGATGACCTGGATGATGTCCGCGCCCATCCACATGAGGTGCGAGGGGTCGAGGTTCGCGCCGACCACATCCGGGCCGGCGATCTCGCGGAGGCGCTGCAGCGAGGCCACGTTGTAGACGAGCTGGGTGCCGTGCATCTCCACGGCGAGGCGCACGCCGCGCCGGCGGGCGAACTCGGCGAGGTCGGTCCAGTACGGCGCCGCCACCTCGTTCCACTGGTAGTCGAGGATCTCGACCGTCTCGGGCGGCCACGAGGTGGTGATCCAGTTCGGCGCCTGCTCTCCGCGCGCGCCGGGCAGCCCCGACATGAGCACGACCGTGCCGACGCCGAGTTCCGCGGCGAGCTCGATCGTGCCCCGCACGACGCGGTCGTGCTCGGGCCCGGAGACGGGGTGGAGCTGATTGCCGTTGGCGTTGAGCGCGTCGAGCTCGAGGCCGCGCGAGCGGATCGAGTCGAGCAGGGATGCGCGGGCCGAGGCGTCCGAGAGGAGCCGATCGAGATCGACGTGGGGCGCCTCCGACCAGTTGCCGGTGGCGAGCTCGACGGTGTCGAGGCCGAGGCCCGCGACGGTGTCGAGCGCCTGCTCGAGCGGCTGCGCGCCGAGGGAATCGGTGATGAGTCCGAGCCGCATGATCAGGACTCCTTCACGGCGACGGCGGCGCCCTGCCGCTGCGCGGACCGCGCCACGGCGTCGAGCAGCCGCATGTTGCGCAGCCCGGTCTCGAAGGTGGCGACGCGGGGGAGGGACTCGCCTTCGGGGATGCCCGCGACCTCCTCGAGGAAGGCCCGCGCCTGGAACACGAAGCCCTCGTTCTGGCCGACGCCCACGCCGGGGGCATCCATCGCGAAGCCGCCGCGCCAGTACGGGTGGTCGGGGCCGAGGATCACCGTGCGGAACCCGGCGTTCGCGGTGTCGCCGTCGTTGAGGAACACCCGCACCTCGCTCGGGCGGTCGAAGTCGAACTTCGCGGAGCCCTTGTCGCCGTACACCTCGAAGGCGAGCGTGTTGGCGTGGCCGGTCGCGACGCGCGAGACCTCGAAGGTGCCCGCGGTGCCGTTCGCGTACTTCACGGTGAAGGCCGCGTAGTCGTCGTTCTCGACGGGCTCGCGCTCCTCGGAGACCTCGACGTGCTCGTGGCCCACGACATTGCCGAGCGGCTTCGGGCGCGAGGTGATCGCGGTGCTGAGCACGCCGCCGCTGACGGCCTCGACCTCGCCGCCGAGCATCTCGATGAGGTAGGAGAGGTGGCTGCCGACGTCGGCGAGCGCGCCCGAGCCCTGCGGGCCCTTGTAGCGCCAGCTGATCGGCGCCTGCGGGTCGCAGCCGTAGTCGGTGAGGTAGCGGCCGCTCACGTGGAGGATGTTGCCGAGCGTGCCCTCCTCGATGAGCCGCTGCACGTAGGCGATGCCGGGCTGGCGGAGGAAGGTGAGGCCGATGCGGCCGATGGAGTCGGCCCGCCGCGCGGCGGCGACCATCGCCTCGGCGTCCTCGAGGGTGTCGGAGAGCGGCTTCTCGCAGAGCACGTGCTTGCCCGCGGCGAGGAGGCCCTCGACGATCTCGCGGTGCAGGCGGTTGGCCACGACGACGCTGACGACATCGACGTCCTCGGCCTCGGCGAGCGCCTGCCACGAGGTGTCGTGGCGCTCGAACCCGAAGCGCTTGGCCGCCGACTCGGCGAGGGGCTCGAACACGTCGGCGATCGACACGAGCCGGATCTCGGGAAGGGTGGTGTCGTAGACGCCGGCGGCGGCGCGGTAGGCCGCGGCGTGCGCCTTGCCCGCCATGCCGGCGCCGATGACCGCGACTCCGATGCTGTTCTTGCTCATGGTTCTCCTCCTGGACAGAGATAGGACCGGGCCCTATCACGGCGCCGGTGCAGTGATGAGGCCGGATGGAATCGCGCCCCAATGGGTATGAGCGTATGGATGTGCATATGTCATGTCAAAAGGGATTCTTCGTGTCGCCTGGACGTGCGGATCCGGTTCCTCTGGTAGCGCTCCATCCCGCGTCGGCATGCGGTTCCCGGCCGACGTGCCCCGGGGTGGTCGGAGGGGCTAATCCACGGCGAGGGCCCGGCCGGTGATGCTCCCCTCGACGCAGCGCGCGAAGGCGGCCCCGACCCGCTCCGAGGGCACCGGTACGAACCCGCGGAAGGCGGCGTGATAGTCCGGCGCGCTCTGGAGCACCGAGGGGCTCACCGCGTTGATGCGGATGCCGCGGGGCAGCTCCGGCGCGACGGCCATGACGTAGGCCTCGACCGCGCCGTTGGCCATGGCGGCGGCCGTGAAGCGGGGGACCGGCTCGCGGCTGAGCACGCCGGTGGTCAACGTGAACGAGCCGCCGTCGGCGACGTGGGGCGCGCCGATGCGGACCAGATCGATCTGGCTCAGCGCCTTCCTCTCGAACGCCTGCAGGTAGTCCTCCCGGGCGAGCTCCGCGAAGGGCTTGACCGGGGCGGCGCCGAACGCGGAGATCACGGCGTCCACCGTCCCGACCCGTTCGAAGAGCCGCGCCACGGAGTCGGGATCGAGCAGGTCCACGCCCGGCTCCGACGACCGGGAGGCGGCGATGATCTCGTGGCGGTCCTCGAGCGCCTGGCGGGCGGCCGACCCCACGTGCCCGGTTGCGCCGATCAGCAGAATCTTCATGCGATGCTCCTTCGGAAGCGGATGATGACGGGTCCAGTCTCGGCGGCGCCGATCCGCGGAGGCTGGGCGCCGCCGAGGGATGGCGGTGAACCGGGCGCCGACGGCCCGGAGAGTTTTTTTATCGGGTCTGATCTGGTGTTTCATTGACTCGGTGAACTTCAGGTTGACTTCGCCGTGAAACCTGTGCCAAGATATACAACGTTGCAAGCGAGGCCCCATCGTTTAGCGGCCTAGGACACCGCCCTCTCACGGCGGCAGCGCGGGTTCAAATCCCGCTGGGGTCACCAACCTGAAGAAGCCCAGATCTCCGGATCTGGGCTTCTTCGTCTTCCGGCCAGCCCGTCCCGCGATGCGCGCGCCCGCCGCCGCTCCCACCTCGGGACTCCTCCGTCGAGGGGCTCCCGGAGGAGGCATCGGAGGCGGTAGAGTTGCCCGGTACACAACACAGGGGGATGCGTGCCTGCCGACTATCAGACGACCGTCGCGACCTGCGCCGGCGACCTCGAGCTTCGCGTTTCGGCCGCTACGGATGTCGGGTCGATCCGCGCAGTGAACGAAGACTCCGTCTTCGCGCGCCCGCCGGCGTTCCTCGTCGCGGACGGCATGGGCGGCCACGCCTACGGCGACCGCGCCAGCCAGTCGCTCGTCGCGGCGTTCGCCGACCACTTCGACGAGGAGGCCCCCACGCATCCCGCCGAGGTGCTCCGGGCCATCGACGAGGCGAACAGCCGGGTCCAGGGCCTCGTGACCGAGGACGACGGGCCGGGGGCCGTGGCCGGCACGACCCTCGCGGGCGTCGCGCTCGTCGAGGTCGCCCCCGCGCCGGACGCTGCGGTCGCCCCGCACTGGATGATCTTCAACGTCGGCGACTCGCGCGTCTACGGCTGGAACGGGCGGGACGTCGTGCAGATCACGGTGGACCACTCGGCCGTGCAGGAGCTGGTGGCGCTCGGCGTGATCACGGCCGAGGAGGCGCTCGTGCATCCCGACCGCAACGTCATCACCCGCGCGGTCGGCTCCGAGCCCGAGATCGAGACCGACCTCTGGCTCATGCCCGTGCAGGGCAACCAGGTCTTCGTGGCCTGCTCCGACGGGCTCACCAAGGAGCTCGAGGACGAGGACATCTCGGCGGCCATCCACGCCTACATGCAGGAGGAGTCGCCCGAGCTCTCCCTCTCGCAGTTCCTCGTCAACCTCGCGGTCGGCCGAGGCGGCCGCGACAACGTGAGCGTCGTCGTGCTCGAGTCGAACGCGCTCGGCCGAGAGGGCGTGGAGGCACCCGCCGCGCCGGCCGAGGAGTAGCCGTCCGCGGCGGAATACCGCCGCGATCCCCGGTGTTACCATTGCCAACACGCGAGTGACAGGGCGGGGCGCTGTTCGCGTGCGTCCGACGCTGTCTCGATCTGGAGAAAATTGCCAACTATGACCGATTCTGTTCAGGGAGCCGTTCCCAAGACGCTGCCGGAGAAGGTATGGGCCGACCACGTCGTGAAGCGCGGCGAGGACGGCACCCCCGACCTGATCTACATCGACCTCCACATCATGCACGAGGTCACCTCGCCGCAGGCCTTCGACGGCCTCCGCCAGGCGGGGCGCCCGCTGCGTCGCACCGATCTCACGATCGCGACCGAGGACCACAACACCCCCACCGTGGACATCCTCAACCGCATCGTCGACGACACCTCCCGGACGCAGATCGAGACGCTCCGCAGGAACGCCGAGGAGTTCGGGGTCCGCCTCCACTCGCTCGGCGACCGCGAGCAGGGCATCGTGCACGTGGTGGGCCCGCAGCTCGGCCTCACCATGCCCGGCATCACCGTCGTGTGCGGCGACTCGCACACCTCGACCCACGGCGCCTTCGGCGCTATGGCGTTCGGCATCGGCACCTCCGAGGTCGAGCACGTCATGGCCACGCAGACGCTCCCGCTCAAGCCCTTCAAGACCATGGCGGTCAACGTCGAGGGCACGCTGCGGCCGGGCGTCACCGCGAAGGACATCATCCTCGCCGTCATCGCCAAGATCGGCACGGGCGGCGGCGCGGGCTACGTGCTCGAGTACCGCGGCTCGGCCATCCGCAGCCTCTCGATGGACGGCCGCATGACCATCTGCAACATGTCGATCGAGGCAGGCGCCCGCGCCGGCATGGTCGCGCCGGACCAGACCACCTACGACTACCTCGAGGGCCGCCCACACGCCCCGCAGGGCGAGGACTGGGACGAGGCCGTCGCCTACTGGGAGACGCTGAAGACCGACGAGGGCGCGAAGTTCGACACGGAGATCCACATCGACGCGGACGCGCTCGAGCCCTTCGTGACCTGGGGCACCAACCCGGGCCAGGGCGTGCCGCTCTCGGCCTCCGTGCCCTCGCCCGAGGACTTCTCGGACCCGAGCGAGCAGCAGGCCGCCTCGCGCGCGCTCGAATACATGGACCTCGAGGCCGGGACGCCGCTCAAGGACATCCGGGTCGACACCGTGTTCATGGGCTCGTGCACCAACTCGCGCATCGAGGACCTGCGCGCGTTCGCCGAGATCATCAAGGGGCGGCGCAAGGCCGAGGGCCTGCGCGTCATGGTGGTGCCCGGCTCGGCGCGCGTGCGCCTGCAGGCCGAGGCCGAGGGCATCGACCGGATCGTCAAGGACTTCGGCGCCGAATGGCGCTTCGCGGGCTGCTCGATGTGCCTCGGCATGAACCCCGACCAGCTCGCGCCGGGGGAGCGCTGCGCATCCACCTCGAACCGCAACTTCGAGGGCCGGCAGGGCAAGGGCGGACGCACCCACCTGGTGTCGCCCGTCGTCGCCGCGGCGACCGCGATCCGCGGCACGCTGTCGAGCCCAGCCGACCTCTACGCCGACGCACAGAACCAGGAGGCGGTCGCCTGATGGAGAAGATCAATCGCATCACCGGCAAGGCCGTGCCCATGCGCCGGTCGAACGTCGACACCGACCAGATCATCCCGGCGGTGTTCCTCAAGCGCGTCACCAAGACGGGCTTCGACGACGCGCTCTTCTCGAGCTGGCGCCAGGACCCGGACTTCATCCTCAACCGGCCCGAGTACGCGAACCCCAAGGTCCTCGTCGTCGGGCACGACTTCGGCACCGGCTCGAGCCGCGAGCACGCCGTCTGGGCGCTGCGGGACTACGGCTTCCGCGTCGTGATCGGCTCGCGGTTCGGCGAGATCTTCCGCGGCAACGCGGGCAAGCAGGGGCTGCTCGTCGGCGTGCTCGCCGAGGACGAGGTCGAGCGGCTGTGGGAGGCCATCGAGGCGTCCCCGGGCATCGAGGCAGAGGTGAGCCTCGAGGACCGCACTATCTCGATCGGCGAGCTCACGTTCGAGTTCCAGATCGACGACTACACGCGCTGGCGGCTCATGGAGGGGCTCGACGACATCGCGCTCACCCTCCGGGACGAGGACGCGATCACCCGATTCGAGCGCAAGCGCCCCTCGTGGATGCCGAAGACGCTCCCCGCCCTCGACGACACCCAACCGGGTACGCTCGCGGGAGACCTTATCGAGATGTCGGGAGGGACCCGCGCGTGACCAGTCTTAACCAGGATGCGGCCCGTGCCGCGAAATTCGTCGGCCTGAGCGCGGACACCATCACCTTCCACGGCGGCCAGCCGCTGGACGGCCGGATCGAGGTCCGCGGCGCCAAGAACTTCGTCACCAAGGCGATGGTCGCGTCGCTCCTGGGCGAGACCCCCAGCGTGCTCCGCAACGTCCCCGACATCTCCGACGTCCGCGTCGTCGGCGGCCTGCTCGACGTGCACGGCGTCAAGATCGAACGCGATGTCGAGGGCGGGGTGCTGCACCTCGACCCCTCCGCCGTGAAGTCGGCGCACATGGCCGAGATCAACGCGCACGCCGGTTCGAGCCGCATCCCGATCCTCTTCTGCGGGCCGCTGCTCCACCAGCTCGGCGAGGCCTTCATCCCGGATCTCGGCGGCTGCCGCATCGGCGACCGGCCGATCGACTTCCACCTCTCGGCGCTGCGCTCCTTCGGCGCGGTCGTGGACAAGCTGCCCGAGGGCATCCGCCTCACCGCGCCCGATGGGCTGCGGGGCACGAAGATCCATCTCGACTACCCCTCGGTGGGCGCCACCGAGCAGGTGCTGCTGACCGCGGTGCGCGCCCAGGGCGCGACCGAGCTCACGAACGCGGCCACCGAGCCCGAGATCATGGATCTCATCAACGTGCTCCAGAAGATGGGCGCCGTGATCTCGGTGGACGCCGACCGCGTCATCCGCATCGAGGGCGTCGACCGCCTCGAGGGCTACGACCACCGCTCGCTCTTCGACCGCAACGAGGCCGCGAGCTGGGCGGCGGCGGCGCTCGCCACCCGCGGCGACATCTTCGTCGGCGGCGCCCGCCAGCCCGAGATGCTCACGTTCCTCAACGTGTTCCGCAAGGCCGGGGGCATCTTCGAGGTCGCCGACGACGGCATCCGCTTCCGCCACCCCGGCTGCGACCTCAAGCCGGTCGTGATCGAGACGGACGTGCACCCCGGCTTCATGACCGACTGGCAGCAGCCGCTCGTGGTCGCGCTCACGCAGGCGCCCGGCGTCTCCATCGTGCACGAGACCGTCTACGAGCAGCGCTTCGGCTTCACCGACGCGCTCGTGAAGATGGGCGCCACGATCGAGCTGCACCGCGAGTGCCTCGGCGGGCAGAAGTGCCGGTTCGGGCAGCGCAACTTCATCCACTCGGCCGTGATCTCGGGGCCGACCCAGATGCACGGCGCCGACATCGAGGTGCCCGACCTGCGCGGCGGGTTCAGCCACCTCATCGCGGCGCTCATGGCGGATGGCGTCTCGCGGGTCTCGAACGTGGGGATCATCGCCCGCGGCTACGAGAACTTCCTCCAGAAGCTCAAGACCCTCGGCGCCGACTTCACCGTCGAGAGCTAGGCGAGTGGCGCGGGGACCTCGGCGGCAGCGGTCGCCGGAGAAGCGGCGCCCGACGATCTTCTGGCTCATGGCCGCGATCGTCGTGCCCTTCCTGTCGCTCATGTTCAAGTACGAGATCCGCGGCAGGCTGCCGCAGACGGGCCCGTACATCCTCACGCCGAACCACTACTCGGACATCGACCCGATCGTGACCGGGTACGCTGTGTGGAAGCTCGGCCGCCTGCCCCGCTTCATGGCGAAGGCCTCGCTGTTCAAGATCCCCGTGGTCGGATGGTTCCTGCGCCGCAGCGGCCAGGTGCCGGTCGAGCGCGGGCGCTCGCGCACGAAGGCGCAGTCGATGGAGGCGGCCAACCAGATCGTCGAGATGGGCGGCGCAGTCATCGTCTACCCGGAGGGCACGCTCACCCGCGAGCCCGAGATGTGGCCGATGCGCGGCAAGACCGGCGCGGCGCGGCTCGCGCTGCAGGGCGGCATCCCCGTCATCCCGATCGCCACCTGGGGCGCGCAGGCCGTGCTTCCCCGCTGGGAGCGCAAGGTCCGCCTCCGCTTCCGCACGCGCATCACCGTGGCGGTGGGCGAGCCCATCGACCTCGACGAGTTCGAGGGCAGGCACACCTCGAAGCGCGCCGTGGACGGCGCGACCGAGAAGATCATGCGCGAGATCACGGCCCTGCTCGAGGACGTCCGGGGCGCCGCCGCCCCGGCGGAGCTCTACAACCCCGCCGACCACGGGCAGTCCGAGTTCGGGCGGCCGGATGCGGAGCCGAAGCAGTGACGGAGTGGTACCCGGCGACCTCGCCGATCACGCTGCCCGCCTTCGCCGACTCCGCCGCGGAGTCCGAGGAGGGCCGCGTCACGGTCGTGGGCGGCGGCAACTGGGGCACGACGTTCGCGAAGGTCGTCGCCGACGGCGGCCGCGATGTCACGCTCGCGGTCCGCCGGCCCGATATGCGGGACGAGATCAACGAGGCGCACCGCAACACCCACTACCTGCCCGGCATCAACCTGCCCGAGCGGATCCGGGCCACCTGCGACGCCGTCGAGGCGGTGCGCGACGCCGACTACGTCTTCCTCTCGGTGCCGGCGCAGTCGGCCCGCGAGAACCTCGAGGAGATCAAGCACGCCGTCAAGCCGGGCGCCGCGATCGTCTCGCTCATGAAGGGCGTCGAGCGCTCCACGGGCAAGCGCATGAGCGAGGTCGTCGCGGAGGCAGGCGGGCTCTCCGCCGATCGCATCGCCGTCGCCTCCGGCCCCAACATCGCCCTCGAGATCGCGCGCGAGGAGCCCACCGCGATCGTGGTGGCGAGCACCTCGCAGGAGCTCGCGGTGGAGGTCGCCCAGATCGCGCGCAACTCCTACCTGCGCTCCTTCGTGAACAACGACGTGATCGGCACCGAGTTCGGGGGCGTCCTGAAGAACCTGATCGCCATCGCGATCGGCATCTCGGACGGCGTCGGCTTCGGTGAGAACACCAAGGCGTCCATCATGACGAGGGGCCTCGCCGAGATCACCGACTTCGCGGTGGCGATGGGCGCCTCGCGCGACACGATGATGGGGCTCGCGGGCCTCGGCGACCTCATCGCCACCTGCATGTCCCCGCTCTCGCGCAACTTCACGGCGGGCCGCCTGCTGGGGCAGGGGTACAGCTACCAGGACGTCAACAGCCGCATGGAGCAGACCGCCGAGGGGCTTCGCTCGGTAAACTCGATTCTCGTGCTCGCGCGCGAGCGCCAGGTGCCGATGCCCATCGTGCAGCAGATCGCGCACGTGCTCGAGGGCAAGATGCGCCCCATCGATCTGGCCCCGCATCTGGCCACCGATAACGAGATTCCACTGGGAGAATGATGACCGACACCGCAGCGAACGGCGCCGACGGCAAGAGCACGGTGGTGGTGCTGTTCGGCGGACGCTCGAGCGAGCACCAGATCAGCTGCGCCACGGCGGCGGGTGTGCTCGAGGCCATCGACCGCTCGCGGTTCGACGTGATCCCCGTGGGCATCACCCGGGACGGCGAATGGGTGCTGGAATCCGACGATCCGGAGAAGTTCCGGCTCGACCCGGAGCGCCTGCCCGAGGTCGTCGACAACGGCACCCGCGTGCAGCTGCCGGACTCGGCGCGGCATCGCACCGTCTCGGTGCGTCATGCGGACGGTCGCGTCGAGCCGCTCGGCGAGGTCGACGTCGTCTTCCCCATCCTCCACGGCCCCTACGGCGAGGACGGCACGGTGCAGGGGATGCTCGAGCTCGTGGACCTGCCGTTCGTGGGCTCGGGCGTGCTGGCCTCCTCCGTGGGCATGGACAAGCACTACACGAAGGCGCTGCTCGCGGCCGCCGGCCTGCGGGTCGCGCCGGGGCTCACCGTGCACGACCACGACTGGCGGCGCGAGGCGGAGGGCATCCGCGAGCGCATCGGCCGCGAGCTGGGGTATCCGGTCTTCGTGAAGCCGGCGCGCGCGGGCTCCTCCGTGGGCGTCTCGAAGGCGAACGGCGCTGCCGAGCTGGACGAGGCGATGCGGATCGCGCTGGCCGAGGACGATCACGTGCTGGTCGAGCGGCGCATCGACGGCCGGGAGATCGAGATCGCCGTGCTCGGCGCGCGGTACGGCGAGCGCGCCCGCGCGTCCGTGGCCGGGGAGATCCTCGTCGACGGCGCCGAGTTCTACGACTTCGCGGCGAAGTACCTCGACAGCGGCGCCGTGCGGCTGGCCTGCCCGGCGGCGGTGACCGGCGCCGAGCTGGCGCAGGCGCAGGATCTCGCGATCCGCGCGTTCGAGGCGCTCGGCTGCGAGGGGCTCGCGCGGGTGGACTTCTTCCTCGACGCCGAGGGGTTCCTCGTCAACGAGGTCAACACGATGCCGGGGTTCACACCCATCTCGATGTTCCCGCGCTGCTGGCAGGAGTCGGGTCTGCCGTACCCGGAGCTCATCACCGAGCTCATCGACGTCGCGCGATCGCGGGCCGAGGCCCGCCGCGCGCACGACGCCTAGCCGCGCCCGGGGCCGCTGCCCGGGGAAGAGCCGCTCAGTCGATCGTCGTGTCGCCGCCCGTCGCGGCGGTGCGGATGAACTCGAGCGTCGCGTTGACCGCGGCGTTGGGCTTCTTCCCGGCCCGGTACCGCAGCGAGATGCGCCGCACGCCGAGGCCCGGCAGCTCGTGCACCTCCACCCCGCCGAGGGGGTGCTCGGCGAGGGCCAGCTGCGGCAGGAGCGTCACGCCCTCGCCCGCGGCCACGAGCGCGATGGCGGTCTGGTGGTTGGCGTACCGCTGCGGCGAGGTGGTCGAGCCCGGCAGCCGGCGGCGCACCCGCTTGACGGCGTCGAGCGCGCCCGAGCTCGGGTCCACCTCGAGCCAGGGCAGCCGCAGGTGCTCGAGCTCGATCGTGCCCATCGCGGCCTGGGTGCCCGCGGGCACCACGAGCACCCACGAGTCGTCGAGGAGGGGGATCTCGCGCACGCCCGGGCTGAGCCGCACCGGCTCGACGGACTCGTCGCGCTCCACGGCGATGATGTCGTACTCGGCGGCGCGCAGGCCGCGGAGCAGCTCGTCCTGCTCGTCCTCCACCACCTGCAGGTGCACGCCGGGCAGCTCGCTCCGGGAGCGCGGGAGCGCGGGGGCGATCACGCCGCTCACCACGCTCTGGAAGCCGCCGACCCGGACCAGGCCGCTTGGCAGCTCGCTGGCCGCGCCCACCCGGAGCGCCGCCTCGTTGACCTCGCGCTCCACGTTCTCCGCGAGCTCGATGAGCTCCCGGCCCGCCGCCGTCGGCGTGATGCCCCGAGGGCTCCGGTCGACGATCGGGACGCCGACCTCGGCCTCGAGCCGGGAGAGCTGCTGGGAGACGGCCGACGGGGTGAGGTTCATCGCCTCCGCGGCGGCGAGGACGCCGCCGCTCCGCGAGATCTGGAGCAGGTACTGCAGGCGCGCGACGTTGATCTTCATATTCGAAAAGTCTAAATGCCGGATGCTGAATGATTCGATTGCGCTGAACTGGGCGCGGTCTCCAGAATAGACCTGCACCGCGTCGCGAGGGTCGGCATCACGACCTCTTCGGCGCGGTTCCGGTGATGTCGCAACCCGTGCGGAGGAGGGTCGTTATGGAAGCGATGATCGGCAGCATTCTCGGATGGATCGGGACGTTCGGCACGCTCTCCGCGTACCTGATGATCCTGCGCGGATGGGTGAACCCCGCCAACCGCTGGTACCTCGCGCTCAACACGGTGGGAGGGTTCGCGGCCTCCGCGGGGGCGTTCGCGCTCGGCGCCGTGCCCGCCGCCACGAGCAACCTCGTCTGGGGGCTCATCGGCCTGCACGGCATCATCGCCGCCGCGCGCGCCAAGACGCCCGCGAGCGTCGACTCGATCGGCGACTGCACCGCGCCCATCTTCGTGGTCCAGCGCGAATGGGACCCGACCGTCACGGAGGCGACGCTCATCGACCTGCCGTGGCTGACCCCGGCGGGCGCGGACGCCGGCCGGGAGGACCCCGCCGAGCCCGCCGCGGCGGAGCGCGCATCCGAGCCCGCCGCGGTGCAGGCGGAGGCGTCCGCGGCGCAGTCCGCCCCGGCCGCCTCGCCTCCGACCGCCCTCGCGTAGGGCCCGGTCGTCGCGTCCCATCGCGGGTCAGCCGCCCGGCGTCGCTTCCGGTTCGGTCGCCGTCGGCTCGTCGGTCGTGCCGGGAGCATCGGTCGCGCCGGGGGCGTCCGGCACGTCGAGCACGTCCTCGGCGCCCACGCACTGCCCGGTCTGCGGCAGATAGGACACCGCCTCGTTGAGATCCATGAGGCTCGTGAGGCCCGAGACCTCCTGCGTGGAGTCGATGACCACCTCGACGGCGGGGGTGCGCCCGTAGGTCGTGTAGCGGTAGGTGGGCGCCTCGTCGTCGTTCTCGACCCAGTCGACGCCGTCCACCGAGATGCACTGGTCGGTGGTCGGCGGCGGGGTCTCGACGCCGCAGCGGAGCAGCACCGCGGCCGGATCGCCCCACGCGCCGGTGGCCTGCGCGTTCGTATGGCGGAGCTCGAGGCCGCTCACGGCCTCGGGCAGCCGCACCGTCACCTCGGCGCACGCGGGGGCGCCGGCGTCCTCGGCGGGCTGCATCGGCACGGACGGGCTGATCCCGCTGCAGCCCGCGAGGGCGGCCGCGGTAAGGGCGAGCATGGGCGCGAGCGCGCGCGAGATTCGACGAGACATGTCGCCTTCAGGGTATCGTGACCACGTGCTCGACGCTCCCGATCCCGCGCCCGCCCCGTCCGCCCCGACCACCGTCGCCGAGGCGGGAGAGCGCGAGACGCTGCGGCGCATCCTCGCTGAGCTCCCCGAGGCGCCGACGCTGCTGGGGCCCGGCGACGACTCGGCGATCGTGGCCGCGCCCGACGGGCGCGTCGTGATCAGCACCGACACGATGATCGAGGGGCCGGATTTCCGGCTCTACTGGTCCGGCCCCGAGCAGCTGGGGCGCAAGGCCATGGCCTCGAACCTCGCGGATATCGCCGCGATGGGCGCGCGGCCGACCGGGATCGTCATGGCGCTGGCCGTGCCGCGCGAGACGCCGGTCGACTTCGCGGCGGGGATCGCCCGCGGCTGCGCCATCGGCCTCGAGCGCCTGGCGCCGGGATGCGGCATCGTCGGCGGCGATCTCGCGACCGCCTCGGAGGTGACGATCGCCGTCACGGTCTTCGGATCGCTGGACGGGCGTGACGCGGTCCTGCGCTCGGGGGCGAGACCCGGCGACACGGTCGCCGTGGCCGGCGGCCTCGGGCGGGCGGCGGCCGGCCTGCACCTGCTGTTCGCCGGCATCGACCGCATGGATCGATCCGCGGGCCGATTCGCGGTCGGCGATCGCACGGCGGGCATCCTCGCCGCGCTCGGCGCCGCGGGGGCCGGGGGAGGCCTCGAGGCGCTCATCGCGGCGCAGCTCGCGCCGGAGCCGCCGCTGCGCGCCGGGGTGCTCGCGGCCCGGGCCGGCGCGACCGCGATGATGGACCTCTCGGACGGGCCGCTGCTCGACGCCACCCGGCTCGCGGAGGCGAGCGGGGTCTGCATCCGGATCGACTCCACGACGGTGGCGGCGGACGCGGCACGGCTCGTCCCGACGCTCGCCGACGCGCTCGGCCTCGGGCAGGAGGAGGCCCGCGAACTCGCCCTCCGCCTCGTGCTCGGCGGGGGAGAGGACCACTCGCTGCTCGCGACCTTCCCGGAGGGCGCGCCGCTGCCCGAGCCGTTCCGCGCGATCGGCCGGGTCGCCCCCGCCGGGCCGGCGCCGGTGCTCGTCGACGGCGAGCCGGCCGAGCCCGCCGGCTGGGACCCCTACGTCGGCATGGCCGGGGACGGCGGCGCCTCGTAACGCGGGGTAACGCGCGCGGCCGCCGAGGAACAGCGCGAGGGCGGGCGCGTTATCGTCTGCACCCGACCGTTTCGATGAAGGAGTACCCGATGACCGAGTTCCTCGACCGCGAGCACGACGCCAGCTACACCAAGGACTACAAGGAGACCACGCCGGACATCCTCAAGGCGTTCGGCGACCTGAACGACGCGGTGTTCGCGCCCGAGGGCCGCGAGATCCCGCTCAAGTACCGCGAGCTCATCGCGCTCGCGGTGGGCATCAGCACGCAGTGCCCCTACTGCATCGACGGCCACAGCAAGAACGCCGTCAAGGCCGGCGCGACCAAGACCGAGCTCGCCGAGGCCGCATGGGTGGCCACCGCGATCAAGGCCGGGGGCGCGTACACCCACGGCCGCCTCGGGTTCAAGTTCTCGGGCGTGCACGACCACGCGGAGTAGCGGGCGAGGGCGTCCACCGGGGCGCGCCCCGCGCCGAGGCCCCGATGCCTCCGGCGCGCGGCGCGCCCCGCGCTCTTGCGGCGGCTCTGTGCCTATGCGGTGGCCCTGCGCTCATGCGGTGGCCCTGTGCCGTCGCGGCTCGCGGCGTTCACCCATCCGCGGAGGGCCTACGCTAGAACTTCGCCTCCGATTCCGGAGCGAACGGGAATCATCGCGGCTTCCCGGTCGACCCCCGCCGGACCGCCGCCCGATCCCGTTGTCGACCATGATGAGTGCGATGCACTCGGGAAGTGAGCCTTCATGACGAACATCCTCCCCTCGCCCCGTGATTTCGTGGGGTACGGCGCGCAGACGCCGGATCCGGAATGGCCAGACGACGCGCGGGTCGCCGTGCAGTTCGTGATCAACTACGAGGAGGGCGGCGAGTCCTCCATCCTCGAGGGCGACCCGCGCTCGGAGCACCTGCTCTCCGAGATCGTGGGCGCGGCGCCCTGGGAGGGGCAGCGCAACCTCAACATCGAGTCGATCTACGAGTACGGCTCCCGCGCCGGCTTCTGGCGCCTGCACCGGCTCTTCACCGAGCTCGAGATGCCCGCCACGGTGTACGGCGTGACGCTCGCGATGGCGCGCAACCCCGAGGCCGTGCGCGCCATGAACGAGGCCGGCTGGGAGATCGCGAGCCACGGCTACCGCTGGCTCGAGTACAAGGACGTGCCCGAGGACGTCGAGCGCGAGCACATCCGCGAGGCCGTGCGCCTGCACGCCGAGGTGGCGGGCGAGCGGCCCTACGGCATCTACCAGGGCAAGCCCTCGGACAACACGCTGCGCCTGGTGCAGGAGGAGGGCGGCTTCCTCTACTCCTCGGACACCTACGCGGACGACCTGCCCTACTGGGTCCCCGGCATCGACGGCGAGCCCTTCCTCATGATCCCGTACACGCTCGAGGCCAACGACATGCGCTTCGTCGCCGCGCAGGGGTTCAACTCGGGAGACCAGTTCTTCACGTACCTCAAGGACACGTTCGACACCCTCTACCAGGAGGGCGTCGACGGCGCGCCGAAGATGATGTCGGTCGGGCTCCACTGCCGCGTCGTGGGCCGGCCCGGCCGGGTCGCGGCCCTCCGCCGCTTCCTCGAGTACGTGCAGAGCCACGCCCGCGTGTGGACGCCCCGGCGCATCGACATCGCGCGCCACTGGCACGAGCACCACCGCCCCGCCTGATCGGGAGCGGTCCGGCGGCGCCCCGCGGCGAGAATCGCGCGGGGCGCCGCCGGGCCTTCCGCCCAGCGCGGCGGTCAGGCCGCCGGCTCGGCGAAGTGCAGCGCGGTGTCGCCGTAGTCCCGGCGGCGCCACAGCGCCAGCCCGGCGGGGAGCGGCGCGTCGCCCGAGCGGGTCGAGCGCTCGAGGACGACGAGCGCGTCCTCGCTCAGGAGCGGCACGAGCAGGTCGAGCGCCTCGGCGCACTCCGCATCGCCCAGATCGTAGGGCGGATCGAGGAACACGAGGTCGAACTCGCCGGCCGCCGAGGCCAGCCAGGACCGCACCGTGGACTCCACCACGTCCGCCCGGGCCGCGGGGACGCTCTCGAGCACCTGCCGGGCATTGGCCCGCGCGAGGCGGCAGACCGAGCCGCTGCGCTCGACGAGCACCGCCGACTCGGCGCCGCGCGACAGCGACTCGAGGGCGAGCGCGCCGGTGCCGGCGTAGAGGTCGAGCACGCGCGCGCCCTCGAACTCGAACGCCGACTCCAGGGCCGAGAACAGCGCCTCGCGCACGCGGTCGCTCGTGGGCCTCGTACCGCTGTGGGAGGCGCGGAGCACGGCGCCTCCGGCCGCGCCGGCGATGATGCGGGTCATATCTCGATCGTACGCGCCGCGAGTTGTCATCGCAGACGTGGAAAGATAGCCGTCATGACTCAGCGCGACACCCTCTCCGCCACGCTCTTCGACAACGCCGGCTCGCTGCAGGCGGCCGTCTCGAGCGTGCTCGAAGGCAAGTCCGAGCAGGTGCGCATCGCCGTGACGGTGCTGCTCGCCGGCGGCCACCTGCTGGTCGAGGACGTGCCGGGCGTCGGCAAGACCGTGCTCGCCAAGACCCTCGCCCGGGCGATGGACTCGCAGGTCAACCGCATCCAGTTCACCCCCGACATGCTCCCGAGCGACGTGACCGGCGTCGCCGTCTACGACCAGCGCAAGAGCGAGTTCGAGTTCCAGCCGGGCCCGGTGTTCGCGAACATCGTGATCGGCGACGAGATCAACCGCGCCTCGCCCAAGACCCAGTCGGCGCTGCTCGAGTGCATGGAGGAGCGCCAGGTCTCGGTGGACGGCGAGACGCACCGCCTGCCCGACCCCTTCACGGTGTTCGCGACGCAGAACCCCTCGGAGATGGAGGGCACCTACCCCCTGCCCGAGGCGCAGCGGGACCGCTTCATGGCCCGCATCTCGATGGGCTACCCCGATCGGGACGCCGAGCTGCGGATGCTCGAGTCGCGCGACCGCATCGATCCGCTCTCGCAGCTGCAGCCGGTGGTTACCGCCGCGCAGGTCCGCGACATGATCGCGCAGGTGCAGGACGTGTTCGTCGCGCCCAGCGTCAAGCAGTACGTCGTCGACCTCGCGCGCGCGACGCGCGAGCACGACGCCATCCGGGTGGGCGTGAGCCCGCGCGCCTCGCTCCACCTGCTGCGCGCCGCCAAGGCGTCGGCGGCGATCGCCGGGCGCTCGTACGTCGTCCCCGACGACGTACGCAGCCTGCTCGTGCGGGTGTTCGCGCATCGCCTCGTGATCGGCAGCCGCGCGGGCCGCAAGTCGAGCTCCTACGCCGAGGCCAGCCGCGTGCTCGAGCAGATCGCCGCGCAGATCCCCGCTCCCACGGGGGCCTGAGCCGGTGGCGGCCAGTGACGCGCAGCCCATGACCGCGCGGGGGCTGCGGCCGACGCCCCGGGCGTGGGGCCTGCTGATCGCGGGGGCGATCGTGATCGCGCTCGCGGAGCTGTTCGGCGTGGTTGCGCTGCGGTTCATCGGTCTCGTGCTCGTGCTGCTGCCCGTGGGCGCGTATCTGCTGCGGCTGCTCGCGCCGCCCCGGCTCGAGGTCGAGCGCTCCGTGTACCCGACCACGGTCGCGGCCGGCGACCGCATCCGCGTCGTCGCCGAGGTGCGCAACCGCTCGCTGTTCGGCTTCGAGTCCTCCACCTACGTCGACACCGTGACGGGGACCGAGCGCAAGCGGGTCTCCGGCGTGCTCTCGAGCATCGCCACGCGCCTGCACCGCCGCGAGGGCCGTCGGCGCCGCCGCATCGCCTACGCGCTCACCCGCATGCGCCGCGGCCTGAGCGAGATCGGGCCGCTCTACCTCGAGAACGGCGACGGGCTCGGGCTCACCACGCGCCGCATCCGGGTCGGCGAGGCGATCGAGGTCGAGGTCTGGCCCCACGTGCACGACGTCGACCGGCTGAACATCCCGGCGCTGCGCACGGGCGCCGAGGCCGACGTCGCGCTCGGGCGCTCGGGCGACGCCGACGACGTCGTGACCCGCGAGTACCGCCGGAGCGACGCGCTCCGCCGCGTGCACTGGCGGGCGACCGCGCGCGCGGGCGAGCTGCGCGTGCGCCAGGAGGAGCACCACGCCGAGGTGGTGGCCGTGGTCGTGCTCGACACCGCGCCGAACGCCGGCACCGACCCCCGCTTCGAGCTCGGGGTGTCCGTGGCGGCCTCCGTGCTGACCCGGCTCCACGCGCTCGGCTACGACACGGAGCTGCTCGAGACGCACGACGACCCCGACGTCGAGGAGGACGTCGTGTATCGCACGAGCGCCTCCGAGACCCTCGGCCGGGTCATGCGCCGGCTCATGCTCGTGCAGCCTGCGGAGCCCGAGGCGGACGCCCGGCACGAGGAGCTGCTCGACCGGCTCGCGGGAGTGGGCCGCGCCCCCGTCATCTTCGTGACGCGGGGCGACCGGGAGCCCGAGGCGGGCGCGCTCGACATCGAGGCCTACGGCTCGCCCGCGATCGCGGTGGTCTGCGAGACGGGGGCCGACCGCGAGCTGCGGGCGGCCGACCGCTTCGCGGATTCGGGCTGGCAGGTCGTGCGGATGAACGCGGGCGCGATCGACCCCTGGTCGAGCGCGCAGCGGATCGGGGTGTCGATATGACCAATCGCGGCTCCTGGTTCGTCACGATCGGCCTGGTCGGTCTCGTCTGGAGCAGCGCGCTGCTCGCGCTGCCGCTCACCTCCACCCCCGAGTGGCTGCTGCCGGCCATGATCACCTCGCTCGTCGTGCTCGTGCTCATGCAGGGCGCGCGGCAGTTCACGGGCTCGAACGCCCTGAGCATCCTGCTCGGGGTCGCGACCCTCGCCGGGGCGATGCTCGTGCTCGCGCAGCCCACCGGGCTCACCGACGTCTTCGCGGCCATCGGCCGGCAGGTGACCGGACTGGCCGAGCAGCTCCCGAACGACCAGCCGCCGCTGCGGCATTCGCCCCCCGTCGCCTTCATGATGGGCCTCGCGACCGGCGCCCTCGCGATCATCGCCGACGTGCTGGTATCCGTGCTGCGGTCGCCCTCGGTGGGCCTCGTGATCGCGGCGCCGGCGGTCGCGCTGCCGCTCGCGATGGGGCTCGGCGCCGCCCCCTGGGGCTACTGGCTGCTGTTCGCCGCGCTCGCGGTGCTGCACCTCCACCTCGGCTACCGCTGGCTGCAGCAGCTCGACGACGAGGAGCGCACGAGCCGCGGCCTGTCGAGCGAGGGGCGCGGCATGGGCGGACTCGTCGGCGCGCTGACCACGGGCGCGGTCGCCATCACGGTGGCCGGGCTCCTCGCCGTGATGCTGCCCGCGCCGGGCGGGTACTGGTGGCAGATGGTCGGCTCCACCGCCTCGATCTCGACGAACCGCGTGAACCCCATCATCGACCTCGGCGACGACCTGCGCCGCGATCAGCCGGTGGAGGTGCTGCGCTACGCCACGTCGCAGACCTCGGGCGAGCTGCCCTACCTCTCGCTCGTATCGCTCACGCAGCTCGACTCGGACGCCGACTGGCAGCCCGGCGAGTTCACCCCCGACCTCGGCGCGCTCGACGGCGACCTGCCGCTGCCGGGCGACCTCGGGAACGCGCCGAGCACGCTCGCCGTGAACTCCAACGTCGTGATGGAGGCGGGGGTCAGCGCGTACCTGCCGCACCCGTCCACCCCGGTGCGCCTCGCGGCCGTCGACGGCGAGTACGGCTGGAGCGAGGCCACCGGCGATATCCGCAGCGTCGACGAGGAGGCGCTCGCGCAGAGCTTCCACGTGGACAGCCTCGTGCCGAGGCCCTCCGAGGCGGAGCTCCGCGGCACCGCGCTCCCCGCCGGCGAGCAGTTCGCCGAGTACCTGCAGCTCCCGGACGACCCGGCGCTCGAGGGCATCCGCGCCCAGATGGAGTCCGTGATCTCGCCGAACGCCTCCCCGTACCAGCAGGCGCTCGAGCTGCAGAACTGGTTCCGCGGCGGCGCGTTCGACTACTCCGAGCTCGCCCCCGTCTCCGGCGGCTACGACGGCACCAGCCTGTCGGTCGTGGAGCAGTTCCTGCAGGTGCGCAGCGGCTACTGCGTCCACTTCGCCAGCGCCATGGCCGTCATGGGGCGCCTGCTCGACATCCCCACGCGCATCCAGGTGGGCTTCACCCCCGGGTCGTTCGCGAGCGTCAACGAGCTTGGCCAGCCCGTGTACTCCGTGACGACGAACGATCTGCACGCGTGGGCGGAGTTCTGGGTCGACGGCTACGGCTGGGTCCCCTTCGAGACGACCCCGAGCTCCGGCATCGGCTCGACCGAGGTCGCCGAGGTCGGCGACGAGGGCGAGGAGGTGCAGACGCCGCCGGAGGAGACCGTCGCGCCCGTGCCCACCGAGACCGCCCCGCAGGGGGAGGAGACGACGCCGGAGACCCAGCCCGAGACCGATCAGCAGCACGCCGACGACTCGGGCGAGCAGGAGGCGGAGCAGGGCGGGGCACCCGAGTGGGCCGGCCTCGCGCTGACCATCGGCGCGATCGTCCTCGCGCTCGCGGTCCTGGCGCTGCTCGTGCTCCTGCCCCGGCTCATCCGCGGCCGCAGGCGGGCCGCGAGACGCGCGCTGCTGCGCCCGGGGGAGGACGCCGCGGCGCCGGCGGCGATCGCCGCGGCCGCCTGGGACGAGGTCCGGGACAGCGCGGCGGACTACGGCGTGCACGTCCCGCGGGGGCGCACGACGGGGCAGCAGCTCCGCGTGCTTTCCGCGCAGCTGGAGCTCGAGCCCGGCGATGCGCCGAGCGAGTCCCTGCGGCGGATCGGCGAGATGCTCGACGAATCCGCCTTCTCCGGGCCCGAACATCTTGTCGAATCGCGAGTCGAGTGGGAGGATGTCGAGAGCGTCGCGGGCAGGATGCGCGAGCACGCGACCGACCGGCAGGCGAGGCGGGCCAAGTGGGCGCCGGCCTCGGTGCTCGGCCCGCTGCGCTCGCGGCGCCGGCGCGGGTCGAGGCGAACCGATCGAGGTGGAGGCAGGAACCGGTGACGAACGCGACGCCCGAGATGCCGCTGGCCGAGCTGCTGCCCCGGAAGGAGGCGGAGGCGCTCTCCGCGGCGTTCGACATGCGGTTCGCTGCCGACCTCGTCGCCCACCTGCCCCGACGGCACGTGTTCCGAGGCGAGCTGACGCGGATGTCGCGGCTCGAGGATGGCGAGCACGTCACGCTCGTCGCCGAGGTGGTCAGCGCCTCGGCCAGGCGCATGCGCAGCCGTCGGGGGCAGCTCGTGGAGGCGATCATCACCGACGGCCACGGCCGGGTGAAGCTCACCTGGTTCAACCAGGCGTGGCGGGCCGAGGAGCTCGTCCCCGGCACCCGCGGGCTCTTCTCGGGCAAGGTCGGGTTCTACCGCGGCGACGCGCAGCTCTCGCATCCCGACTACCAGCTCTTCCGCGACGAGGGCGACAGCGAGGAGGCGATCGAGAAGTGGACGAACCGGCCGATCCCGATCTACCCCGCCACCGCCAAGTGCACGAGCTGGCAGGTGCAGCGGGCCGTCGAGAAGGTGCTCGAGATGCTGCCCGAGTTCCCGGATCCCATCCCGCCGGAGTTCCGCCCCGAGGAGCACTGGACCTACGACCTCGCGCTGCGCCGCATCCACCTGCCCCGCAGCCGCGGCGACATCGAGGGCGCCAGGAAGGCGCTGAAGTTCACGGAGGCGTTCGAGCTGCAGACCGCGCTGCTGCAGCAGCGGGCGCGCTCCGCGCAGCAGCCCGCCATCGCGCGGCCGCCGGAGCGGGACGGCCTGCGGGACGAGTTCGACGCGCATCTGCCCTTCTCGCTCACGGAGGACCAGCGCCTGGTGGGGGAGCGGCTCGAGGCCGAGATCGCCGAGTCGACGCCGATGCACCGGCTGCTGCAGGGCGAGGTGGGCTCGGGCAAGACCGTGGTCGCGGTGCGGGCGATGCTGCAGGTGGCCGAGCACGGCGGCCAGTCCGCGATGCTCGCGCCCACCGAGGTGCTCGCCAATCAGCACCTGCGCTCGATCACCGAGTCGCTCGGCCCGGAGCTCTCCAAGCGGCTCATGCCGACCCTGCTCACGGGATCGCTCACGAAGACCGAGCGGCAGCGCGCGCTGCTGCGCATCGTGACGGGCGACGCCCGCATCGTCGTCGGCACGCACGCGCTCATCAGCGAGGACGTGCAGTACGAGGACCTCGGGCTCATCGTGATCGACGAGCAGCACCGCTTCGGCGTCGAGCAGCGCGAGCGGCTGCGGCGCAAGGGCAAGGCGAGCCCGCACGTGCTCGTGCTCACCGCGACGCCGATCCCGCGCACCGTCGCGATGACCACGTTCGGCGACCTCGACGTCTCCACGCTGCGCGAGCTGCCCGGCGGGCGTGCGGGCATCTCCTCCTTCCTCGTGGGCCTTGCCGAGCATCCGCACTGGATCGAGCGCGTTTGGGAGCGCACCGCGGAGGAGCTCGCGAAGGGGCGTCAGGCCTTCGTCGTGTGCCCATCGATCGAGCCCGGTGAGCCGGGGGAAGGCGTCGAGGCGGCCGAGGACGAGCAGGCCGCCGCCTCGGTCGCGGAGGTGCTCGAGCAGCTGCGGGAGCACCCGCTGCTCGCGGGGCGCCGCATCGAACCGCTGCACGGGCGCATGAGCGCCGAGGAGAAGGACTCGGTGATGCTCGACTACGCGGCCGGCCGCATCGATGTCGTGGTGGCCACCACCGTGATCGAGGTCGGGGTCAACGTGCCCAACGCCTCGACGATGATCGTGCTCGACGCCGACCGGTTCGGCGTCTCCCAGCTCCACCAGCTCCGCGGCCGCGTGGGGCGTGGGGAGCATGCCGGCGTGTGCCTGCTCGTGACCGCGGCCCCGCAGGAGTCCCTGGCGTACGAGCGCGTCTCGGCGGTGGCCGGCACGCTCGACGGCTTCGAGCTCGCCGAGCGCGATGTGGAGCTGCGGCGCGAGGGCGACGTGCTCGGCTCGGCGCAGTCGGGGGGCCGTTCCTCGCTCAAGCTGCTGCGCGTCACCAAGGACGCGGATGTGATCGCCGAGGCGCGCCTGGCCGCGGCGGAGCTGATCGAGCGGGATCCGGAGCTGCGCTCCGCCCCGGTGCTCCGCGAGTCGCTGCGGCGCCTGTCGGGGGCCGAGCGCGCGCACCTCGAGATGGGATAGCGGGGCTCCCGGCCGAGAAGGGGCTCAGCGCCGGGTGCGCGTCTTCGCGGGCAGGAGCCGGGCGAGGAGATGGCACAGCAGCGCCGCGGGTATGAGCACGGCGGCGCCGACGGCGTACTCGCGGCTGCGGAGCGGGGCGCCGCGCCGCTCGAGCTCGCGCCGGGCGAGCACCGCGCCGGGCAGCATCACGGGCACCGCCGTGGCGACCCCTGCCGTGTAGCCGCGCAGCACGGCGGAGGCGATCAGGTGGGTGCCCACGTGCGCCTCCAGCCCGGCGAGCACGGCGCGGTAGAGGCGGGAGCGCCCGCGCGTGCGCTCCCCGCGCAGGCACGAGGTGCCCACCAGGACCGCCATCATCCCGACCGCGGCCCAGGACTGGCGGCCGTCCATCCGCAGCCGCTCGGCGCCGGTGCGGTCGGCGAGGCGATCGCAGGTCTGCGGGAACGCGACCGCCTCCTCGACGTCGTGCAGCGTCCACGCCGCGAACAGCGCGCCCGGTCCTCGCATGCGCCACCACCTCCGTCGGCCCGCCCCCGCACCCGCTCGGGCTGGTGCGAGGCGTCTTCCCGAGAGCGTAGTCGCGCCGGGCGGGGAAGCGCGGAATCGGGACCCTGCCGGAGTCGTCTTCGCAGTAGACTCGGAGGCATGGATGAGCGCGTGCGGCACAGCGGTCGTGGCCCGCGCATGCTCGCCCGCGGCTGGGCGCTCGCCGTCGTCGCGACGGCGCCGGCCGCCGCCCTCCACGGTGCCGCCCACGGGCACGACCCGGAGCCGGCCGTGCTGCTCGTCGCCGTCGTGCTCGCGGCCGCGATCTCGGTGCCGCTCATCGGGCGCCGGTTCAGCCGACTCCGCTCGGCGCTCGCGATCCTGTCGAGCCAGGCGCTGTTCCACGCGTTCTTCACGGCCACGGATCTCTCCGGCGTCTCCGCGCCGGGCGTCGACACCCACGCCCACCACTTCGAGACCGGGGCGCTGCACCTGGTCGCGCCGGCGGCCGAGGCGGCCGGGGGCTGGATGCTCGGCGCGCACCTGCTCGCGGCGCTCGCCACCGTAGGGCTCGTCTGGTACGGCGAAGCGCTGCTCCGACGCATCCTGCGCGGCTGCCACGCTGCGGTCGACAGACTCGTGCGGCTCGTCCGCACGGCGGGACCCCGGCCGATCCCCGCCGCGCGGCCCCGCACCGGGTTCGGGACCCTCATCCGTCCGCTGAGCGCCCGCACCGCCGAGGCGATCCGCAGGAGGGGCCCTCCGGCCCTCGCGTGAGCGCGGCCCTGCCGACGGCGTCCCGCCTCGGCACGGCTGCCATGAGCACATCATCATTTTCAACTCACGTACCGGAGCATCCCTTGCGTCTACGCATCCGTAAGACCCAGTTCATCCTGTTCGCAACGCTGCTGCTCGCGGCGCTGCTCGTCGTCGTCCCGGCGGCGGGCAGCGCCTCGGCGCACGACCAGCTCATCGACTCCTCGCCGCAGCCCGGCGAGGAGTTGGAGGAGTCGCCGGGCGAGGCGACGCTGCAGTTCTCTGCGGAGGTGATCGAGATCGGCGCGGAGCTCGCGCTCCAGGGCGCCGACGGCGAGGTCATCCCCTTCGAGGAGGAGCTGAGCATCAGCTACGACACGATCACGCAGCCGCTGCCGGCGCTCGAAGCAGGCGAGTACGCGCTCAACTGGCGCATCGTCTCGCAGGACGGCCACCCGATCTCGGGCACGATCGACTTCGTCGTCGCGGGCGGCGGCGCGCCGGCCGAGACCGGCGGCTCGTTCGGCAACAGCTCGCAGGAGCCCTCGTTCGAGGCCGGGCCCGCCCAGGACGCCGCCGAGGACGAGGGCGGGCGGTTCGACCCGACCCCGATCATCGGGATCATCGGCATCGTCGTGGTCGGCACGATCATCGTGTTCGCGATCCGGCGGCTGAGCAAGCCGAGCAGCCCGAACGAGGACGAGGACGCCTCCGGTACCGAGTCCTAGACGAAGGTACGGAACACACACAATGCACATCGGAATCGCGCGGCGTCTCGCCGCGCTGTCAACCATTGCCGCATTCGCCCTCATCGGCTGCGCCGAGGCGGAGGATGCGGCGGAAGATCACGCCCCGATCCAAGAGAGCGGGGCCCTCGCCATCGCCGATCCGTGGATCAAGGCGACCGACACCGAGATGACCGGGGTCTTCGGCACCATCGAGAACACCGGCGACGAGCCCCTGCGGATCGTCGCCGCGGACGCCGAGCTCGCGGGGATGGTCGAGCTCCACGAGACGATCACGCAGTCCGACGGGTCGAGCGTGATGCAGGAGGTGGAGGGCGGCTTCACCATCCCCGCGGGGGAGGAGCTCGCGCTCGAGCCCGGCGGGAACCACATCATGCTCATGGATCTCGATCGCGAGATCCTGCCGGGCGACGAGATCGTCGTGACCGTCACGACCGCCGACGGCGCCGAGCACGAGTTCACGGCGCAGGCGAAGGAGTACACGGGGGCGCAGGAGACCTACGCGCCCGACTCCGAGCACGGCGACCACGGCGGCCACTGATGGCCGGGCGTCATGAAGGGCCGCGCCGACGGGATGTGCTCGTCGGCGCGGCCGGCGTCGGCGTCGGCGCCGCGGTCGTGCTCGCGGGCGGCGCCGCCGTCCGGCAGCAGGCCGGGCCGGAGCCCTTCGGCGCGGAGCGGACGCCGGGCGAGGACGGGCACCAGCCCGGGCTTCGCACGGACCCTCCCGCGCATGCCGTGCACATCGCCGTGGATCTCGACGAGCGGGTCGACCGGGAGCGCATCCGCTCGCTGCTGCGCATCCTCACCGACGACGCGAGCCGGCTCATGGCCGGCTACGCGCCGATCGGCGACCAGGAGCCGCAGATGGCCGAGGTGCCTGCGGGGCTCGCGATCACCATCGGCTTCGGCCGCGGGCTCGTGCGGCGCGTGGACGAGGACGGCGCCCCCGACTGGCTCGCCCCGCTGCCGGCGTTCTCCGTCGATCGGCTCGAGGAGCGATGGTCGGGCGGGGATCTCCTGCTGCTCGTGGCGTGCGACGATCCGCTCACGCTCGCCCACGCGCAGCGGATGCTGCTCAAGGACGTGCGCGCGTTCGGGCGCATCCGCTGGCAGCAGCCCGGATTCCGCAACGCCCGGGGCTCCCTGGCGCCGGGCACGACCCAGCGGAACCTCTTCGGGCAGATCGACGGCACCGCGAACCCGCTGCCCGGCACCGAGGAGTTCGACGAGCTCGTCTGGATCTCCGAGGGGCCCGCGTGGCTCCTCGGCGGCACGAGCTTCGTGCTGCGCCGCATCCGCATGGACCTCGAGACCTGGGACGAGGTGGATCTGCCGGGGCGCGAGGCGGCCGTCGGGCGGCGGCTGGACACCGGCGCGCCGCTCACGGGCGCGCAGGAGCGCGACGAGCCCGACTTCGAGGCGGTGACGGCGCAGGGCTTCACCGTGATCAACCCGGTCAGCCACCTGCGCCGGGCCCGCAGCGAGGACCCGAGGGAGCGCTTCCACCGGGTTGCCTACAACTACGACCATCCGGTCGCGGACGCGGGCGGCGCCGGGGCGGAGGTCTCGGATTCGGGGCTGCTGTTCGGCGCGTACCAGGCGGATCCCGTCGCGCAGTTCGCGCCCGTCCAGCAGCGGCTCGCCGAGGCGGACCTGCTCAACGAATGGACGGCGCCGGTCGGTTCGGCGGTGTTCGCGATCCCGCCGGCCGCGCCCCCGGGCGGATTCGTCGGCGAGCAGCTCTTCGCGGAGGGCTAGCGATTGGGCAAATGCTTCGTGCGGTCGTCATTCTTCAGGCAGGCCGCACGAAGCTTCCAGCCCGGGACGACATACGATAGAGACCATGTCGAACATTGCAGTAGTCCCGGGATCCTTCGACCCCGTCACGCTCGGTCACGTGGACGTGATCACGCGCACGGCGAACGTGTTCGACGAGGTGCACGTCCTCGTGGTCCACAACCCCGACAAGCAGGCGATGATCCCCATCGCGCGCCGAGTCGAGCTCATCGAGCAGGCGCTCGTGGAGACCGGGGCGCCGACGAACATCGTCGTGCGCTCGTGGAGCGTGGGGCTGCTCGTCGACTACTGCACCGACATCGGCGCCAGCGTCATCGTCAAGGGCGTCCGCGGCTCGAACGACGTGGACTACGAGACGCCCATGGCCATCGTCAACCGCAACCTCGCGCGGATCGAGACGATGTTCATGATGCCGAACCCGCTGCATGCGCACGTGTCGAGCTCGCTCGTCCGCCAGGTCGCGAAGCTCGGCGGCGATGTATCGCCGTACGTGCCGAATGTGGTCCGCGATTTCCTGCAGGGCGACACGGACCCGAACATCGCCATCTGAGTCCGGCGGGGCCCCGGGGCGTAGACTCGGGGCATGACAACTTCACCGTATGCCGTGAACGTGGCCAGCATGATCAACCGGCCAGGCACAATGCGGGAGCTGGAGCTCGACCTCGTCGTCCCCGAGCGGATCGGCGAGGGGCTGATCTACTTCGACAAGGGCGCGGAGCTCGAGGTCGACCTGCGTCTCGAGACGCTCGTCGACGGCATCCTCGCCACCGCCCAGGTCTCCGGGACCTTCACCGGCGAGTGCAGCCGCTGCCTCGACCCGCTCGAGCGGCCGTGGACGGGGAGCATCACCGAGCTCTACAGCTACCTGCCCGACGAATCCGTCGAGTACCTCGTCGCGGACGAGTCCGTGGATCTCGAGGGGCCCATCCGCGACGTGGTCGTGGCCGATCTCCCGTTCGCCCCGCTGTGCAAGCCCGACTGCCTGGGCCTCGACCCCAAGACGGGGGAGAAGCTCACCGAGCCGCTGCCCGAGACCGACGACGAGATCGACCCGCGCTGGGCGAAGCTCCAGGGCCTGCTGGAGGACAGCTAGCGCCCAGGGTCGCGCGGCGCCGAGTTCTCGCGTAGACTCGACGTCTGGTGTCGGCTCGTTGCTTCGAGACCTCATTGACTCAGCCCGTTCCGGTCGCAAGACCGATGCGCGAAGAAGCCCCACCGCCCGCGCGGACCGCACCGATTGCGTGACCGCACCGCGGAAGCAGACATTTCACATAGAACAGGAAGGCAACCATGCCAGTCCCCAAGCGCAAGATGAGCCGCTCGAACACCCGTTCGCGCCGCTCGCAGTGGAAGGCCAAGACCCCCACCCTCGTCAAGACCGTCGAGAACGGCAAGGTCACCTACAGCCTCCCGCACCGTGCGAAGCTCGTTGAAGATGTCGACGGCACCCCGCTCTACTACGAGTACAAGGGCCGCCGCGTCGCTGACGCCTAGTGGCACGTCGCTCTAAGAAATTCGACCCCGAGGTCGCCGACCCAGCTCCGCTGGCCGAGGCCCTCGGGGTCGAGTTCGTTCCGGAATTGCTCGACCTCGCGCTCACGCACTCGTCGTGGGCGCACGAGCACGGCGGCGCTCCCGACAACGAGCGCCTCGAGTTCCTCGGCGACTCGGTGCTCGGCCTGGTGGTCGCCGATCTGCTCTACTCGGAGTACCCGGATCTCAGCGAGGGCGAGCTGTCGCCGCGGCATCACGCGCTCGTGTCCGCCGTCTCGCTCGCGCGCATCGCGCGCGGCATCGGGCTGGGGCCGTATCTGCGGCTCGGCCGCAGCGAGCACCTCACGGGCGGCGTGGACAAGGAGTCCATCCTCGCGGATGCGATGGAGGCGGTGTTCGGCGCCGCGCACCTCTCCGCGGGCTTCGAGGCGGCGCGCGGGCTCGTCCTGCGCCTGGTCCGCCCGTATCTCGTCGACGTCGACCGGCTCAGCGCGGAGCTCGATCCGAAGACCGCGCTGCTCGAGGCCGTGGCCGAGCGGGGCGGGGATGCGCCGGTGTACGAGGTGAGCGGCAGCGGTCCCGCGCACGATCAGGTCTTCACCGCCTCCGTCGTGGCCCGCAGGAAGGGGCAGGTGCTCGTCGAGGCCGTCGGCACCGGCCGCAGCAAGAAGCACGCCGAGCTCGCCGCCGCGCTCACGGCGTGGAACGAGCTGCGCAGCCCGCGGGGCTCGTAGCCGTGCCGGAGCTGCCGGAAGTCGAGGTCGTGCGCCTCGGCCTCACGCCCGCCCTCGCCGGGGCGACGGTGACGGCCGTGGAGGTGCACGACTCGCGCGCGCTCAAGCGTCACGTGGGCAGCGAGCTCGACTTCGTCTCGCGCATCGAGGGCCGCGTGCTGCGGGCGCCCTCCCGGCGCGGCAAGTTCCTATGGGTGCCCTTCGCGGAGGGCGATGACGCGCTGCTCGCGCACCTCGGGATGAGCGGGCAGATGATCATCCGCGCGATCGGCGCGCCCGAGGACAGGCAGCTGCGCATCCGGATGCGGGTGGAGGGACCGGCGGGGGAGTACGAGCTGCGGTTCCTCGACCAGCGGCTCTTCGGCTCGCTCGCCGTGACGCCGCTCGTGGCGGCTCCGGACCATCCCGAGGAGCGCATCCCCGACCAGGTGCGCCACATCGCGCGCGACCCGCTGGATCCGGAGTTCGACGACGCGTTCTTCCGGTTCCGCCTGCGGTCGACCTCGCGGAGCGTCAAATCGGTGCTGCTCGACCAGGCGGTGGTGTCGGGCATCGGCAACATCTACGCCGACGAGGCGCTGTGGCGGGCGCGGCTCCACTGGCGCCAGCCCGGCGCGAGCATCTCGACGCGCAAGGCGGGGGAGCTGCTCGATCACGTGCGCGACGTGTTCGACGAGGCGCTGCTCGAGGGCGGCACGTCCTTTGACTCGCTCTACGTGAACGTCAACGGCGAGTCCGGGTACTTCGCGCGGCGGCTCAAGGCGTACGGTCGCGAGCGGCAGCCCTGCGAGCGGTGCGGGCGGGCGATCAAGCGGGAGGCGTTCGCGAACCGGTCCTCGTACCGCTGCCCCGGGTGTCAGCGGCTGCGGCGCAAATAGTTGGATTGCGGCGGGTCGTGCCATCCGCACCGTTCTGCCCGGCTTCCCCTCCCGTTCCGTGGATAGCCTCTACCCCTCCCGACGCGGATATGAGGACTTTGCCCTCGCAGCTCGCGCTTGCGAGGTACGAGAATCTTCGTCTGCCGAACCGCGTTACTGGGCCCGTGGGCCTCGTCGGCTCGGCGCACTACCCCGCGGCGGTGCTGGAGGTCGGCTGTTCCGGATTCGTAGGGTCCGACTGTGCCATTGGGCACAGTAAGGCGCAGCTGCGCGAGCAACTCGGCGACAGGTACCTGACCTTCGAGGACTGCATGCTTCCGAAGGCCCATCCAATCTGCACTGGTAAGAGCCCGTGCGCCGAGGCGCACGGCCATGCGTATTACCCGCGTGACGTGGCCTACTTCCTCGAGCACCGCGCCCTCGCAGAAGACGACCCCTGTCAGTAGCATCGACGCCATCGAGGAGACCGGGCAGCTGAATGCGCTGGGCTACGACGTGGCGAACGGCGGTTGAGGCCGGCAGTTGATGTGGTCGAGGCCTCGATGAGCCGTCCGGCGACAGTCAGTCGCTGAGGTCGAACTCGTCTGTCACTTGCTCGATGGTGAACTTCTGGCGGAGCTTTGCCGCGGTGTTCTGGTTCGCGAACATCCCGTTCTTCCACACCGCCTGCTCGCGCGGCACCGTCTTGGTCCATTCGACGGGGACGACCCACTCCGCGTTCTCGTCCTCGACGTCGCCCTCATGACGGTAGCTGCCCCCGAGTGGGAGACTCTGCAGCGGGGTCTCGACGCCGTCGATATCGACGAGCGCCTCGTCGAAGCGGCGGGCCTCGCCAATGACGGTGCCTACGCCGACGTAGCCCGCCTTCGGGATGTGCACGAAGACCCGAGCGCCGATGGGCAGGTTCTTCAGAGTCCGGGAGAACCATGCGCCGCCGCCGCCCGAGACGAAGCCGTACTTCTGCCCGTCGGCCCACTGGCGGGTGCCGCTGTCCTCGCCGAACGCGACGTACCAGTCGCTGCCGTTCCATGCTTCGCGGGTTTTCGTCTGCCTGGCGGGCGCAGCGCCGGGAGCCCGTTGGCCCTCGTTCTCGACCAGCCAGGTGCGGGCCAGGTATTTCGCCCCGTTGTCTTCGAAGTGACGGAAGAATACGACGTTGATGGGCACGGCGAAGCCCTCGTTGAGGAATCGCACGATGCGCTCGGTGGCCGCGTCGACGCTCGCGGCAACGATCGTGAAAGTCTGTGTGCTGTTGACCTCCTCGGGGAGGGTCTCGTTGAAGCACTCCGCGAAGGCCTCCTCGAGCGCGACGCCGGGCTTGTATGTCTCAAAGATCGCTTGGATCTGGGTGCGGCCGAGCCCCGCGACCCAGGAGCCGTAGTCCAGCGCTTGCGCGGTGACATCGCGTGGAGTCTTGTCGCGCTTGAGCTCGATGACGTGCACCGCGGCAGTCTCGTCGAGCGCGAGCAGATCGATGAACCCGCCGAAAGCGGTCGGGACCTGGCGGCCGATGATCAGGAGCGTCTCTCCGAGCATCGACGGGTCGGACTCGATATACGTCTCGAGGTAGGACTCGAGCCCGATCGAGGTGGGGACGATGCGGCTGAGCCGGCCACCGTCCGCGCGCCACAAGCCCATTTCAACAGTCACTATTGCTCCTTGTTGGTTTGTCGCCGGAGGCGCTCGTCGATTACGGCGTTTCTAGCCCGACCTAATCAATACTCACGGGATCGTTCGTCCTCACGCTTCATGTTAATGAGTCCCGTCCGAACAACTCCGACGACCGCACCGAACGGGGCGGCTCTGCTGCTGGCGACTCCAGGGACTTCTGTTCCTGGTCTCCATCTGATGGGGCCGGCAGATGAAAAGATTCGTACGCGACGTCGAACGAACTGATGGCTAACGAACGAAGGATCTCCTCGCGCGGAAAATGTATCTATCGTGGGAAGTGGGAGTACTTCGCGCGGCGGCTCAAGGTGTACGGTCGCGAGCGGCAGCCCCGTGAGCGGTGCGGGCGGGCCATCAAGCGGGAGGCGTTCGCGAACCGGTCCTCGTACCGCTGCCCCGGCTGCCAGCGGTTGCGGCGCAAATAGTTGGATCGCGGCGGGCCGATTCGGTGGTGTCGGTGGCCGTGGGTAGCGTGGAATGCACACGAGAACACAACTGAACACGCCCCTACGGCGCAGGAGACGAACCATATGGCACCGACCACCAAAGAGGCCCAGCGCGCCCAGCTGCACAAGATGATCTGGCGGATCGCGAATGATCTGCGCGGCAGCGTCGATGGCTGGGACTTCAAGAGCTATGTGCTCGGCATGCTGTTCTACCGCTTCGTCTCGGAGAACCTCACCGCCTACCTCAATCGCGGTGAGCACGAGGCGGGCAACACCGAGTTCGACTATGCGTTCCTGCCTGACGGGGAGGCCGAGATGGCCCGTCTAGACCTGGTGGCGGAGAAGGGCTTCTTCATCTTCCCGTCCGAGTTGTTCCAAAACGTGCGCGAGTGTGCGCCACGGGATGCGAATCTCAACGAGACGCTGGAACGCGTCTTCAAGAACATCGAGGCGTCGGCGGTCGGTACGGACAGCGAGGACGATCTGAAGGGCTTGTTCGACGACCTCGATGTCAACAGCTCCAAGCTCGGCAGCACGGTCGCGAAGCGCAATGCGAAGCTCGTGAAGCTGCTGGACGCGATCGGCGACCTGCCCCTGGGCAATTTCGAGGACAACTCGATCGATCTGTTCGGCGACGCCTACGAATATCTCATGCAGATGTACGCCTCGCAGGCGGGGAAATCCGGTGGCGAGTACTACACGCCGCAGGAAGTCTCTGAAGTGTTGGCGAAGATCACCGTGGTCGGCAAGAGCCGTGTGAACAAGGTGTACGACCCCGCGGCTGGTTCCGGTTCGCTGCTGTTGAAGTTCGCGAAGGTGCTCGGTCGCGACAACGTGGGTGGGTTCTTCGGCCAGGAGATCAACCTGACCACCTACAACCTCGCGCGGATCAACATGTTCCTCCACGATGTGAACTACGAGCGGTTCAGCATCGCGCATGGGGATACGCTCACTGATCCGCAGCACTGGGATGACGAGCCGTTCGAGGCGATCGTCTCCAATCCGCCCTACTCGATCAAGTGGGAGGGCGATGCGAACCCGCTGCTCATCAATGATGAGCGCTACGCGCCGGCCGGTGTGCTGGCACCGAAGTCGAAGGCTGACCTCGCCTTCACGATGCACATCCTGTCGTGGCTGGCGGTGAACGGCACGGCGGCGATCGTCGAATTCCCCGGAGTGCTGTACCGCGGCGGTGCGGAACGGAAGATTCGCAAATACCTGATCGACAACAACTACGTCGACGCCGTGATCCAGCTGCCGCCAGATTTGTTCTTCGGCACCACGATCGCGACCTGCATCATCGTGTTGAAGAAGTCGAAGACCGACAACGCGGTGCTGTTCATCGACGCTTCCTCCGAGTTCGCCCGCGTCGGCAACAAGAACAAGCTGATGCCCGAGCAGCAGCAGCACATCCTCGACACGTTCACGACGCGGGAGGACGTCGACTACGTCGCGAAACTGGTGCCGAATGAGGACATCGCGGCGAACGAGTGCAACCTCGCCGTGTCTTCCTATGTTGAGCAGGAAGACACCCGCGAGGTCGTGAACATCGTCGAGCTGAACGCTGAGATCGCCCGCATCGTCGCCCGCCAGGCGGAGCTGCGAACCTCCATCGACGCCATCGTGGCCGACCTGGAAGGAGGCGCCGCATGACAGATGAGCCTTCTGGAGAGGTGATCCTCTACCAGCGCGACGACGGCGCACCCGCGCTTGAGGTGCGCCTCGATGCGGACACCGTGTGGCTGAGCCAGCAGCAGATCGCGGAGCTGTTCCAGACGGATCGGACGAACATCGTCAAGCACATCCGAAACGTCTACCAGGAAGGCGAGCTCGATGAAGCGGCAACATGTGAGGATTTCTCACAGGTTCGTCAGGAGGGCGCACGTCGCGTGACGCGGCAGATTCCGCACTACAACCTGGACGTGATCATCTCCGTCGGCTATCGAGTCAAGAGCAAGGTCGCCACGCAGTTTCGCATCTGGGCGACTGAGCGGCTGCGCGACTACCTCGTGCAGGGATACGCGATCAACGAGCAGCGGCTCGAACAGCTCGGCACCATCGTGCAGATTCTCGCCCGTTCCAGTGACGAGCTGGTCGCCGGGGTCGCGGACGTGCTGGCGGAGTACCTGCCTGGTCTCACCTTGCTGCGCGACTACGACGAAGGCAGCATCGACACCGACCCCGACTCGGTGCCGGATTGGACGCTCACCCCCGACGAGGCTCGGTCGGTCATCACGCAGGTGGCAGCCGAGTTTCCCGACGACGGGTTGTTCGGCAAGGAGCGCGGCGACGCGCTCGACGGTGTGATCGGCGCGATCTACCAGGGGTTCGGCGGGCAGGATCTTTATCCGACCGTTGAAGAGAAGGCTGCGAACCTGCTCTACCTGGTCGTCAAAGACCACCCGCTCTCGGACGGCAATAAGCGCAGCGCAGCGGCACTGCACCCTCTTCGCCCGCAACGGACTGCTTTCGGGCGCAGGCGGCACGCCACGCATCACGAATAATGCTCTTGCTGCGATCACCCTCATGGTCGCCATGAGCGACCCCAGGAGAAGGACCTCATGATTGCCCTGCTCGTCCGCATGATCACGGAGGGAGCCGCATGAGCCGCATCGATGAACTGATTGCGCGCCACTGCCCGGATGGAGCGCCGCGTCGGCCTCTTAGCTCTCTTGGGAAGCGGAATATAGGCACTGCCATAACTGCGTCAAAGATGAAGGCGATCGGCGGTGGCGGGCCGGTCCGAGTGTTTGCGGGCGGACAGACTGTCGCTGACGTTGCTGAAGACGTGATCCCTGCGAAGGACGTGGTTCAGGTTCCAAGTATCATCGTGAAATCTCGTGGGCATATCGGGTTCAGCTATTACGAAGGCTCGTTCACGCACAAGAATGAGCTTTGGTCGTACTCGATTAACGATGCGGACGTTGATCAGAAATTCGTATACTTCTACCTGCGGATGTGAGGCATATGCAGGATATAGACCAGTGGTTCTCCGGTTTTCCCTCACATCCGCGGAAACCTCCTCCAGGGCCCGAAGCCGCCTTCCGCCGAATTCGCCACGTGATTGAAGCGAGGAACGGCGCTGCAGCTCAACCGGAGACGGGCCGATCCCGGGTCTCCTTCGCGAGGGTGTCGCCGAGGACCCTCCCTCCGCTCGTGAACAGCGCGCGCTTCCACGGCAGGACGCCCTCGATCTCGATCTGGATCGAGACGCTCAGCACCGTGCGGATCATCACGATGATCCCGAGGATCAGCGCCTCCTCGAGGGTGGGGGTCGTGACCGTCTTGATGAGGTCGGCCGCCACGAGGACCTCGAGACCCAGCAGGATCGAGGAGCCGATGATCGTGCGCAGCAGCTTGAACGCCGCGGCGCCACCGCGGCCGCGCGCGAGCGCCCTGACCGCGAGCACCGCGGCGATGGTGAAGCCGATGATCATGACGGCGACGCCGATCATCTCGAAGACGACGGTGACGAACTCGACCACGGGCTCGATCTGCAGCATGCCGTCAGCGTATCGGCCGGGCGTGTGAGTGGGCCGGTGCCGCAGCATCCCCGTCGGCCGCCGAGGCCTCGAAGCGGTAGGATGGCCATCGAGCGAGGACGGCGCGGATCAGCTGCTCTTCCGGGGAACGGCCCTATCCTGTCCGGCATGGACATCGTGGTTCGACCGGCGACGGAGTTCGAGAGCGTCGCGGCCCTCGTCGGGCCGAAGAAGCCGACCTCGAACGTGTGCTTCTGCCTGAGCTACCGGCTCGCCGCCAAGGAGAACAACGCGCTCCGCGGCCCTGCCAGAGCCGAGAAGGTCCGCGAACTCTGCTCCCAGGATCCACCTCCGGGCGTCGTCGCGTATCTCGACGGGGAGCCGGTGGGATGGGCCGCGGTGCACCCGCGCGCGGGGACGAGCTTCGCCCGCAGCCGGACCATCCCGCACGTCGACGACCTCGACGTCTGGTCGCTGTGGTGCTTCCGCGTGCGTCCCGGCCATCGGAAGCAGGGCATCATGCACGCGCTGATCGCCGGCGCCGTCGATCACGCCCGAGCGCGCGGCGCCCCGGCGATCGAGGGGTATCCGGTCGACAACGCCGGCGAGCGGGTGGACCTGACGATGGCCTATGCGGGCACTCGCCGGCTCTTCGAGCAGGCCGGGTTCGAGAAGGCCGCCGAGACGAAGTCGGTGCTCGACGGCTTCCCCCGCGTGATCATGCGGAAGTTGTTCGCGCAGGAGCGCCGCGCTCGTCCAGCATCAGCTGCATGAACGCGAGGTCGAGCCAGCGGCCGAACTTCGTGCCCACCTCGGGGAGCCGCCCGACCATCGTGAAGCCGAGCGATTCGTGCAGGCGGATCGATCCCTCGTTGGCGGCGTCGATGCCGGCGACCATGACGTGCTTGTCGAGGCGGCGCGCCCGCTCGATGAGCTCGAGCATGAGCATCCGCCCCGCGCCGTTCCGGCGCCGATCGGAGCGGACGTAGACGGAGTGCTCGACCGTGCGGCGGTAGCCGTCGAAGGCGCGCCAGTCGCCGAAGGTCGCGTAGGCGGTCGCCTCGTCCGCGTCATCCGCGGCCACGAGCACCGGGTAGCCGGACGACTGCCGCTGCTCGAGCCACGCCGCGCGATCGGCCGAGTCCACGGTCTCGTCGTTCCAGATGGCCGTCGAATGCTCCACGGCGTCGTTGTAGATCGCCGTGATCGCGTCGACGTCCTTCGGCTGCGCGTCGCGTACTCGCATCCGGTGCCTTTCGCTCGTGCTCTGCGGTATCGCATCCAACGCTAGTCCCAGCCGGGGCCGGTAACGGTCGCCGCGCCTCACCCGATAGCAGGGACCTGCTTCGGCGCGCCCAGCAGTGCCGCGACCGTGATCGAGCAGATCGCGGAGCCGAGGATCGCGCCCGAGAGGACCACGAGCTGGAACAGCCCCGCGTCGAGCGGGCTCGCGCCGGCGAACACGGCGCCGGTGAAGGCGCCGGGTAGCGTGACGATGCCGGTCGTCTTGGTCTGGTCGATCGTCGGCGTGAGCGCGAGGCGCG
This sequence comes from Gulosibacter sp. 10, assembly GCF_900163695.1. Classification (GTDB taxonomy): domain Bacteria; phylum Actinomycetota; class Actinomycetes; order Actinomycetales; family Microbacteriaceae; genus Gulosibacter. The sequence goes on along the minus strand of NZ_FUIC01000021.1, from coordinate 684 downwards.
AGGCGGCCGCGCGGAACCGGGCGGCCGCCTGCCGCGGCGTCGCGCCGAGCGAGAGCCAGCCCTCGACCTCGCCCCGGTGCTCGGCCAGCTGCTCCTGCAGGCGCTTCACGGTGAGCGTGGACGCGTTCATGGTGTTGCCGATCACGATGCCGCCCGTGGCGAGCAGGTACTGGGCGCCGAACTCCACCGTGCCGGAGAGGAACGCGATACCGAGCGCGGCGAGCACGCCGCCGCCGATGCCCGCGGCGACGGCCGCCACCACCCGGGGCGTCAGCGCGATCCGCTGCGCCGAGGTGAACACGGCCACGAGGTACATGACCCCGAGCCAGAGCAGGATCCACGACGCATCCGTCAGCAGGAAGGAGAGGATGAGCGCGAGCAGCACCAGCTGCACCCCGGCGCGCAGGACGGCGACGATCGGCTCCCAGCTCAGCGGCACGCGGGCGCACCACAGGACAAGCGCCGCGAGGCCCGCCATGCAGAGGCAGGTGATGAGCGTGCGCGCGACGTCGAAGTGATCCACGCGATCACAGTACTGAGGCCTCGGCCCGCGGATCCGCGATAGGAGGGCCGTCGGCGGCGCATGCCGGTCGTTTCGAGGGGGATGAGGCGATATCCGCCCTCCTAGTTGTACCCGGTCAGGAGGTTGGTCGTACTCGGCTGGTCGGTGGGTTACCGCCGAGG
>NZ_FUIC01000049.1 GCF_900163695.1 Gulosibacter sp. 10 | reverse complement strand
TCTGCTCGAAGCCGGCGGTTTCAGACCTCGACTACACCCTCGTTCGTGAAGAGCCTGAGAACCTCGGAATAGGTGGTTGCATGCAAGAGTACGACTACAACCTGGTCGCGTGGATATTCGCGACGCTCGGCGTCCTCATCTGGGTGCTCGTCGCGGTGGCGCTCATCGGCTACGTCATCACGGCGTGGTTCATGATGACGGTCTTCAAGAAGATGAACATCGAGGGCTGGAAGGCCTGGGTGCCGTTCGTGAACACGTGGACCTTCCTCGAGGCGGGAGCGTGGCCGGGCTGGATCTCCCTCATCCCGCTCATCGCATGGGTGCCCTTCATCGGGCAGTTCGCGACGATCGCCCTGGCGGTCTTCATGATCATGGCCGCCTACCGCATCGGCGTCGGCTTCGGCAAGGACGGCGCCTGGGTGGTGCTCTTCATCTTCCTCCCGATCGTGTGGCTCGGCATCGTCGCCTTCGACAGCTCCCGCTGGCGCGGCCTCGCCGACGGCCGCGTTCCGGGGCCAGCCGCGGCCGGCGCCCGCGTCGGCGTCACCCCGTACTCGTCGAGCGGCTACGCCGCCCCCGGGCAGTACGGCGGGTATCCGCAGCAGCCCGGCTATCCGCAGCAGGGCGGATACGGCCAGCCGGGTCAGCCCGGCGCCTACGGGCAGCAGGGTCAGCCCGGGTACGGCCAGCCCGGGCAGCAGGGCGCGTACGGCCAGCCGGGACAGGCCGGCTACCAGCCGGGCGCCGGCTACCAGCCGCCCGCCGGGTATCCGCAGCAGCCCGGCGGCGCACAGCCCGGCCAGCAGGGCCAGCCCGGCTACGGCCAGCCCGGGCAGTACGGCGGCCAGTACGGGCAGCCGGGCGGGGCGCCGCAGCAGCCGGGGCAGTCCCCCTACGGCGGGCAGCAGTCCGGCCAGACGGGTCAGCCCGGTCAGCAGGATCCCTACGGCCAGGGCGGCCGGCCCGGCGGTCCGGAGCAGGGCGGCGGGTCCGGCCAGAACGGGCAGTCGCAGTAGCCGGCGGTCCGGTCGGAGCACCGCCGAGTTCTCCACAATTCCCCTGATCGGCGGCCTTATGCACAGAACCGAGGGCGGGCGAGCGCACAGCTCGCCCGCCCTCGTACTGTGTGCGCATGAATCAGCCGAAGCACATCAGAACCGCCGCCGACGTCCTCGTCGCCTCCGTCGAGATGGTGGGATACTTCCCCTGCAACTCGATCGTCCTCATCCCGTACGCCCACCGGCACGGGCGCGCCTGCCTGCGCATGGACCTCCCCGCCGACGAGGCGCAGATCCCGCCCGAGGAGTACGCCGCGGCGGTGATGGGCAACCTGCTGCAGCTGCGCGACGCCGACCGCGTGCTGATCTCGGTCTTCACCGACTCCCCGATCGGGGAGCGGGAGACGCCGTTCGCCGAGCACGCGCTCGCCATCGCCGAGATGGCGGCGTTCGCCGGGCTCCGGGTCGAGGCCCTGCTGTGCCGAGGCTCGAACCGGTGGCGCAGCTACGTCTCGGATGAGCACGGCGGCCTCGAGGCGCTCGACCGGGCCACGAGCGGCGCGGTCAAGGCCGACCTCGCGGAGTTCGCCCGCATCCCGGAGGCGGACCCCGCCCTCGAGCGCTCGCTCCGCGGGCTCCTGGCCGGCGAGTATCCGCCACTGCGGCAGACGGAGATCCCCGTCGTGCTCGACGCGTGGGAGAACCTGCTCGACGCGCGCTCGGGCGAGCTCGAAGGGTTCGACCAGGAGCACCGCCTCATCGCGTTCGCACTGGTCGCGCTCGCCTTCCGCAGCGCTCGGGCGACCGAGTGCCTGCTCGCCAACGCGGTCTACGGGGAGGCGGCCGCCGAGGATCTGCAGCGGGTGTGGCACGCCCTCGACGCCGCCGACGAGCCCGTGGACGGGCTCATCAGCGAGCAGATCGAGATCGAGCCGATCCGCCTCGAACGCGCCGCCGCGGGAGCCGAGCTGCTGCGCACCCTCGTCGGCGCGCTGCCGCCCGAGGACGCGGCGAACGCCCTCGCGGCGCTGAGCTGGCTCGAATGGGCGCGCGGCTCGAGCACGCTGGCCGGGCACTTCGCGGAGCACTCGATCCGTCTGGGTTCGGCCCACCGGCTGCCCCATCGGGTGCTGGAGCTCAGCGAATCGGGTATCACCCCGGGATGGGTGCGGCAGGCCGGCTGCAGCGGCGGCTTCCGCCAGGAGGACTTCGACCGGCTGCTGGAGGCCTCGGAATGAGCGCCGCGCCGAACGCCCCGAGCCTCGCCTCCCCGGCGCAGGACTGGCACGGGGATGCGGAATCGCCGATCGACCTCGAGGAGCCGCCGATCCGGCTCCCGAAGGAGCCCGAGGAGCCGCCGCCGGCGCAGTTCCCGCTGCTCATGGTGATCGCGCCGGTCTTCGTCTCGCTCATCCTCTACGCGGTGATCCGCAGCCCCTATGTGTTCATGTTCGCGATCTTCGGACCGATCCTCGGCATCGCGAGCGTCGTCGACCAGCGCATCCTGCGCCGTCGGCGCCGCAGGCGCGAGGAGGCCCGCTACGCCGAGGAGCTGCGGGAATCCGAGCGGGCCGTGGAGGCGAGGCTGGCGCGCATCCGCCGCCGGCTGCGCAAGGATCGGCCGTTCGCGCGAGATCTGGTGGCCGGGGCGCCCCGGATCGAACCCGGGGCGGTCGTCGGCAGCGCGACCGTATCGAGCGGCATCCGCTTCGACGGTGGCGGCGGACGGGCCGAGACTCGCGCCCTGAAGGAGCGGGCCAGGCAGCTCTCGGGCGCGCCCGTGGCCGTCGAGACGACGCGGATCGCCGTGGCGGGGCCGCGCCCGGTGGCGGTCGCGACGGTGCGGGCGCTCGTCGTGCAGCTGCTCGCGGAGGACCCCTCGGCGTCCCTGGCGCTGGCGGGCGAGCGCGCGGCCGCGGTGGCTGAGGAGCTCCGCCGGGCCGGCGTCGCGACCGAGGAGCGCTCGTCGGCGCCGCTGCTCGTCTGGGCGGGCGGACCGGAGGAGCCGCCGCCCGAGGCGGAGGGCCTCACCAGGCTGCTGCTCGAGGAGTACGGAGACGCGGTGCTCGTCGAGCCGTCGGGGCGGAGCACGCGCATCCGCGCCGACACGCTCGGCGCCGCACTGCTGGCGGAGTGGCTTCCGAGGGTGCGGGACGCGCAGGCGGCCCGGGCGGCGCTCCGATGCGCGCTGCCGGATTCGGTGGAGCTCGAGCACCTCGGGAGCGGGGGATCTGGGGAGGACGCTGCCCGCCCGGGGCTCGGGGCGCGCTTCGTCCTCGGCACCGGCGGACCGCTCGAGATCGACCTCGTCGCCGACGGCCCGCACGCCGTGATCGGCGGCACCACGGGAAGCGGCAAGAGCGAGCTGCTCATCGCCTGGTGCGCGGCCCTCGCGAGGGCGCATCCGAGCGGGGACTGCACCTTCCTCTGCATCGACTTCAAGGGCGGCGCGACGTTCGACGCGGTGGCGGGCCTGCCGCACTGCGTCGGCGTCGTCACCGACCTCGACGACGACGAGGCGCTGCGGGTCGTGGCGAGCCTGCGCGCCGAGGTGCGCCGTCGGGAGCGGCTGCTCCGAGACCGCTCGGTCCGGGACCTCGCGGACCTCGAGCCCGGGGCGCTGGCGCGGCTCGTCGTGCTCGTCGACGAGTACCAGGCCCTCGTGGAGACGCACCCCGACCTGCAGGAGGTGTTCGCCGATCTCGGGGCGCGCGGACGCAGCCTCGGCGTGCACCTGGTGCTGTGCACCCAGCGCCCGACGGGCACGTTCCGCGAGGGCCTGCTCGCGAACTGCGCGATCCGGTTGTGCCTGCGCGTGGAGCAGGCGAGCGACTCGGTCACGCTGCTGGGCTCGTCCGAGGGCGCGGACCTCCCCAGGGCCCGACGCGGGAGGGCGCTCCTCCGGCTCGGGACCGACGCCGTGCGCGCGGTGCAGGTCGCGCGCGCCAGACCGGAGCGCATCGAGGAGATCGCCCTCCGGGAGCACGGGCGGCGGCGCGAGGCCGGGCTCGGCGAGGTTCGCCGCCCATGGCAGCGGCCGCTCCCGCGGCGACTCGAACCGGAGTCGTTGCGGACGCGGGTCGAGGCCGCGGGCGCGAGCCCGGGCGGCCTGCCCTTCGCCCTCGGGGATCTGCCCGAGGAGCAGGCGCAGCGCGGCATCCTCCTGGACGGGGCGGGCGATCACTGCTTCGTGCTGGGCCGGCGCGGGAGCGGCAAGAGCGGCGTGCTGGCGGCCGTGGCGGAGGGCGCGCGGCATCGCGGCCTCCCTGTCGTGCTCGTGCCGGACGACGCCGAACGGGCCTGGGACGTCCTGGAGCGGCTGCTGCACGGCCCGGCCGGACCCTGGCGCATCGTGCTCGTCGACGATGCCGATCTGCTCGAGCAGCGCTTCGGGGAGGAGCACCGGGTCGAATGGGGAGAACGGCTGCAGCGCCTCGTCCGCGGCGGCTCGCAGCTCGGGGTGAGCGTCGTGGTGACGGCGCGCCGGGTCTCCGGAGCGCTGCAGCGCGTCCGGGCGCTGTGCGGCGGCATGCTGCAGCTCGCGGCGCCGTCGCGGCAGGAATGGGTGCTGCAGGGCGGGGAGTCGAGCCATTGGACGGAGGATCTGCCGCCGGGCCGCGGACGGTACAACGGGGTCCTCGTCCAGGTGGCGCACACCGGGATGCGCCTGGCGCCGCCCCCGGGGCCGGAGGACGAGCCCTTCGCGATCCCGCGGGAGGGGCTCGCCGTGGTCGGACGCCGCCTCGGCCCGGTGCGGGCCTTCCTCGAGCGGGCGGGGGCGCGGATCGGCCCGGTGCCGAGCGCCGGCGCGATGCGACCGGGAGCCGACATCGACTTCGCGGGCGAGGCGATGGTCGGCGACCTCGAGCAGTGGAACGCCGCCTACGGCGTGCTCCCGCGGCTCGCCGAGCGCATGCCGGTGCTCGCGGCGGGGCTGACCGCGGGGGAGTGGCGCGGCCTCTTCCGGGGCGACGGCATCGGCCCCGCGGTCGAGAACCCGTACGCCACCGCGCTCCTGCGGCTTCCCACGGGGGCGGTCCGGCGGGTGCGGCTCGAAGCGGGCGCTCCGAGCGCGGTGCAGCGAGGTTGAGGGGCGGCGGGGCCGTGAAGTTAGGGAGGGCG
>NZ_FUIC01000050.1 GCF_900163695.1 Gulosibacter sp. 10 | reverse complement strand
AACGTTCCACCCAGCACCCGGCATCGACATTCGCGACACAACGAGCACTCACATAAAAACTCCTTAGAAAGGAGGTGATCCAGCCGCACCTTCCGGTACGGCTACCTTGTTACGACTTAGTCCTAATCACCGATCCCACCTTCGACAGCTCCCCCCACGAATGGTTAGGCCACCGGCTTCGGGTGTTACCGACTTTCATGACTTGACGGGCGGTGTGTACAAGGCCCGGGAACGTATTCACCGCAGCGTTGCTGATCTGCGATTACTAGCGACTCCGACTTCATGGGGTCGAGTTGCAGACCCCAATCCGAACTGAGACCGGCTTTTTGGGATTCGCTCCACCTCGCGGCATCGCAACCCACTGTACCGGCCATTGTAGCATGCGTGAAGCCCAAGACATAAGGGGCATGATGATTTGACGTCATCCCCACCTTCCTCCGTGTTGACCACGGCAGTATCCCATGAGTCCCCGGCATAACCCGCTGGCAACATAGGACGAGGGTTGCGCTCGTTGCCGGACTTAACCGAACATCTCACGACACGAGCTGACGACAACCATGCACCACCTGTACACCAACCGCAAAGCGGGGCGACGATCTCTCGCCGTTACTGGTGTATGTCAAGCCTTGGTAAGGTTCTTCGCGTTGCATCGAATTAATCCGCATGCTCCGCCGCTTGTGCGGGCCCCCGTCAATTCCTTTGAGTTTTAGCCTTGCGGCCGTACTCCCCAGGCGGGGCGCTTAATGCGTTAGCTACGACACAGAAACCGTGGAAAGGTCCCCACATCTAGCGCCCAACGTTTACGGCATGGACTACCAGGGTATCTAATCCTGTTCGCTCCCCATGCTTTCGCTCCTCAGCGTCAGTAACGGCCCAGAGATCTGCCTTCGCCATCGGTGTTCCTCCTGATATCTGCGCATTCCACCGCTACACCAGGAATTCCAATCTCCCCTACCGCACTCAAGTCTGCCCGTACCCACTGCAGACCCGGAGTTAAGCCCCGGGCTTTCACAGCAGACGCGACAAACCGCCTACGAGCTCTTTACGCCCAATAATTCCGGACAACGCTTGCACCCTACGTATTACCGCGGCTGCTGGCACGTAGTTAGCCGGTGCTTTTTCTGCAGGTACCGTCACTTGCGCTTCTTCCCTACTAAAAGAGGTTTACAACCCGAAGGCCGTCATCCCTCACGCGGCGTTGCTGCATCAGGCTTGCGCCCATTGTGCAATATTCCCCACTGCTGCCTCCCGTAGGAGTCTGGGCCGTATCTCAGTCCCAGTGTGGCCGGTCACCCTCTCAGGCCGGCTACCCGTCGTCGCCTTGGTAGGCCATTACCCCACCAACAAGCTGATAGGCCGTGAGCCGATCCAAAACCGATAAATCTTTCCAACCGCAAGAGATGCCTCCACGATTCGTATCCAGTATTAGCTCCGGTTTCCCGAAGTTATTCCAGAGTCTTGGGCACGTTGCTCACGTGTTACTCACCCGTTCGCCACTAATCCACCACAGCAAGCTGCAGCTTCATCGTTCGACTTGCATGTGTTAAGCACGCCGCCAGCGTTCGTCCTGAGCCAGGATCAAACTCTCCGTACATGAACAACCACCACCACGCAAACGCAATGGCAGCACATCCACAAACCAACCCAACCGGGTCGAGCTCAATCAACTGACAATATCCACGCAGACACCCCAACCACACAAGGCCAGGCATGCCCACGCAACTCATCAAAGGAACCCCACAACCCCCATTCAAAAGAGGGTCGCACGGGTCCAAAAAATGGCATTAGACAATAAAAGTGCACACTGTTGAGTTCTCAAGGA
>NZ_FUIC01000054.1 GCF_900163695.1 Gulosibacter sp. 10 | reverse complement strand
TCGCTCCTCGAGGAACCCGCGCTTTGAGTCCCAAACACGCCGCACTCCCGTCGCCACCGGGGTATCGGACTTGCGCCTGCCATGTTTCGGCGACGTCTCCGGCAGCAGGAACACGAAGATCGTGGACGCGGCGGCTACCGCGATGACGTAGAACGCAGGCGCGATATCCACTCCTGTCTGCGCCACCAGCCACGTGGCGATGAACGGCGCGGTCCCGCCGAACAGCGCGTAGGCGAGGTTGTACGCGATGGACGAGGAGCCGACTCGCATCGCCGTCGGGAACAACTCGCAGATCAGCACCGCGGTGACCGAAGTACTCGCCGCCTGGGCGATCGCCAGGAGGGCCAGGCCGATGAATACCGCGAACCCCTCCGAGCTTTGGATGAGTGTGAAGGCGGGCACTGGAACGACCACGTACATGATCGTCGAGACAACCATGACCGCGCGACGCCCCACCCGATCGGAGAGCCATCCGAACACCGGCAGAAGAATGCACACGAGGATGAGGGCCGCAGCTTGAGCGATGAGCGTTTCCCCATCGGTGAGTCTTCCCGAGGTCTTGAGGTAGGTGGGGATGTAGGTCACCAGCAGATACGGGCCGACCGCATTCGAAATGATGAAGCCGAACAGCAGCAGGATGTTCTTCCACTGCGCGGACACGGTCTGCTGCAACGTCGGCGGAGTCTCGTCGCGGATCTCCTCGAATTCGGGAGTGTCCTGGACGTGGGTGCGGATGTACAGGCCGATGATTCCGAGCGGAATCGCGATGAAGAACGGAATCCTCCAGCCCCAGGCCATCATCGCCTCCTCCGAGAGCCCCGCACTGAGCCCGAATGCGAGCGATGCACCGGCCAGATACGCGAGATACGTGCTCACGCCGAGGATGCCCCCGAACATGCCCCTCAGGTGCTTCGGAGCGTGCTCGAATACGAAGCTGCTCGCCCCGCCGTACTCCCCTCCTGCCGCGAATCCCTGAACACAGCGCAGCAGCACCAAGAGGAAGGGGGCGAGCCAGCCCACCTGCTCGTAGGTGGGCAGGAACGCCACGAGCCCCGTCGCGATCGCAATCGTCAGCACCACGATGGAGAGCACGCCCTTGCGTCCGATCCGGTCGCCCAGGTGGCCGAACACCACCGCTCCGATGGGGCGGCACACGAACGAGACGCCGAAGACCGCGAATGTCGCGAGCATCGGCCCCACCCCGTCTCCGGTGAAGAAGTTCTTCGCCAGCGCGAACGAGAGGAAGCCGTAGATGCCGAAGTCGTACCATTCGACGAAATTGCCCACCCCGCCCGCGACCATGTGGCGGGTCAGTTCCCGCTTCGAACCAGGAGCATCAGTCGACGCCATTGTGAACTCTCCTTGCTAATCGGTGTTTGCGACTCGTCACGAGTCAGAACGATCGGGGCACCAGCCCCGCGAATCGGTCGAGGTTGAACTGTCGGAGCCATGGGTCCGTGCGCCCGGCGTCGATCTCTCGGGCCAGCATCGCGCCCGTCAGCGGCGCGAGCGTGATTCCGAGCGTGCCGTGGCCCGTGGCCAGGTAGAGACCGGGGCGTTTGCGAACTGGCCCGATGATGGGCAGATCGTCGGGAGTGGTCGGCCGATGTCCGGCCCATTCGAGGGTGGGGCGAGCGGGCTCCCAGTCCCGCAGATAGCTGCGCCCCTGCCGCACGACCGATTCCAGACGCCGCCGGTTGAGCGATGCATCGCGCACCCCGATGTCGTATGTACCCGACAGACGCACCTGGTCGCCGAAGGGTGAGCACGCGACCATGCTTTCGTAGAGCTTCAACGCCCTCGCCGGCGTCGTGCCCGCGCCCGAAGCCGTCAGACTCGTCCCTTTGGCCGACTCGATGGGAACCCGTACGCCCACCTGGCTCATGAGCTCCCGAGAGCGGTGCCCCGCGGCTACCACGACGGTGGAGGCTCGATGTTCCTCTCCCGAGGCGGTCGAAACGGACCAGGCACCTCCTCGGTGCAGCCGCATCATCGTCACCCGACGTCCTTCGAGAATCTCCCCGCCCCGCAGGCGGATCGCCTCGGCCAGACCGTCCGTAAGGCTTTCGGGCCGGACGTGGGATTCGTCGACGAGATGCACCGCGCCGGCGACGCTCGGGTGCAGGGCGGGCTCGAATTCGAGCGCATCCTGCCCGCGATAGGGGCTGATCCGCCCGCGATAGCCGAGAGCCGCGACCTTGGCGCCGAGTTGCAAATAGGCATCCATCCTGGCGGCGTCCTTGAACACCACGGCAAGACCAGTGCGGTGATACTCCATCGCGACCCCGCGGGCTTCGAGGGACTCGAATGCCGCTTGCGAATCGCGTGCGAAGCGCTGCAGCGCCGCGGTCGCCCGGTCGCTCGAACGCTTCCTGGTCGCCAAGAGGAACTGCGCGATCCAACGCGCGAAGCCGACTTCCGCGTGCGGGCGCATACGAGCCGGGCCTTCCGGTCGCGCGAAGCTCTGCAGCGCCTGCCGAACGGCGCCGGGGGCGGCACGTGGGGTGGAGAGGAAAGGCGTTACCCAGCCGGCGTTGCCGGCAGAAGCCGCCGCGCCGACTCTGCCCGCATCGAGCACGGTCACCGGATGCCCCGACTCGGCCAGCTCGAAGGCGCAGGCGAGCCCCACGGCACCGGCGCCGATGACGAGTGCGCTCCTCCGGCGCCCCATCAGTCCTCCCCATCCGCTCGGACCGCGACTGCGTCGAATTCCACCTGCACGTCGCCGCGGAAGGCGGCGACCTCCACGGTGGTTCGCGCCGGCTTGCCGTGCACGCACACGACCCGCTCGTACACGGCATTGAGCTCGGGCAGCCGGGTGATGTCGAGCACGTAGCCGTTGATCTTCACGACATCCGCCCAGCCCGCCCCGGCAGCCGTCAGGGAGCGCTCGAGGTTCTCGAGCGCGAGTCGCACCTGGTCTCCGAAGTCCGCCGGGACCGTGCCGCCTTCATCGACCGGCAGTGCCCCGCTGGTCCATACCAGACCTGCCGAGAGGACTGCCGAGGAATAGGGGACGCTTCCATCCCCGGTCTGCTTGCGTTCGATCTGGCCCATCGTCGGGTGCATCTCCTTCGATTCCGAACTTCAATGAAGGCAAGATTATGTGATGACTCTTTCAATGTCTACTTTTGTTATCAAATTTCGTGATCATTACCTCGTGTTCCAGTTCCGTTCTCATGCCCGTGAGCCTTGGAGCCGCTTCTTCTACGCTGAGCCGAGGAACATCCTCCGAATGACGGGCCGCGTACATGCACCTCCACTCGCACTTCGCAACCGACCTCCCCGAGCTCGCGCTGCCGTGGCAGGCCGATCCCGCTCCCGAGCCGCAGGTGCTCGTGCTCAACGAGTCGCTGGCGGAGGAGCTCGGCCTCGACGTCGAATGGCTCCGCTCCGAGGAGGGCGCCCGCTTCCTCACGGGAACCGGGCTGCCGGAGGACGCGAAGCCGGTGGCCCAGGTGTACTCGGGCCACCAGTGGGGCGTGTACCAGCCCCGGCTCGGCGACGGACGGGCGCTGCTGCTCGGCGAGGTCGAGGATGCGCGCGGCCGGCTGCGCGACATCCACCTCAAGGGCTCCGGCCCCACCCCGTTCTCCCGGGGCGGCGACGGGCGCGCGGTGATCGGCCCGATGCTCCGGGAGCTCATCGTGAGCGAGGCGATGGCCGCGCTCGGCGTGCCCGGAACCCGCTCGCTCGCGGTGACGAAGACCGGCCGCCCCGTCTTCCGCGAGCAGGTGGAGCAGGGCGCGGTGCTCGCCCGCGTCGCCGCCGGCCACCTGCGGGTCGGCAGCTTCCAATACGCGCGGGCCTCCGGCGATCTCGACCTCCTCAAGCGTCTGGCCGACCACGCGATCGCGCGCCACCACCCCTCGGCGCGGGAGGCGGAGCATCCCTACCTCGCGCTGTTCGAAGCGATCGTCGCGGCCCAGGCGTCGCTCATCGCGCGCTGGATGCTCGTCGGCTTCGTGCACGGCGTCATGAGCACCGACAACATGACCGTCTCGGGAGAGACCATCGACTTCGGCCCCTGCGCCTTCATGGACGCCTTCGATCCCGGCGCGGTCTACAGCTCGATCGACCACACGGGCCGCTACGCCTACGGCAGGCAGCCGGTCATCGCCCAGTGGAACCTCGAACGGCTCGCCGAGTCGCTGCTGCCGCTACTCGCCGAGGACCAGGACGAGGCCGTCGCCCTCGCCGAGGCGGCGCTCGCCCACTTCCCGGAGCGCTACAGCGCCGACTGGTCGGCCGGGATGCGCGAGAAGCTGGGCCTGCCGCCGGCGGGCGAGGATGAGGAGATCGCCGCGCTGCTCGAATCGCTCTTCCCGCTGCTCGAGGCCTCGCGGATCGACTACACGTCGTTCTTCCGCGGCCTGGCTCGCTTCGCCCGGGACGAGGACGACGGATTCGCCGAGCGCTTCGACGACCGGGCCGCCATCCGGGACTGGCTCGACCGCTGGCTGGCCCTGCGACCCGACCCCGAGCGCATGGATCGCGTCAATCCAGTCTACATCCCGCGCAACCATCTCGTCGAGGAGGCGCTCGACGCGGCGCGAATCGGCGACATGGCGCCCGTGGGCGCACTGCTCGAGGCCGTCTCCTCCCCCTTCCAGGAGCGCGAAGGGCTGGAGCGCTACGCGCTCCCCGCCCCCGCGGACTTCGGCGCCTACACGACCTACTGCGGCACGTAGTCGACGAGCACGCGTCCCCCTCGTCAGAGGCCCTGGACTTCGAATGCCCTATGGACTCTGCGGCCCGTCGGCGCATGCAAGGGCGTCGAGAGCTGAAGCCCAGCCCGCCGGCCTCGGGGCGCCCGTCATCGCCGTGTTCGCCCGTGAGGCCTGGAAGGAGCCGCTGACCCGGCGGATGCTCATCGGAATCGGGCTGCTCATCATCCTCGGAGTCCTCTTGGTCGAGCTCGGGCAATAGCCAGCGTCGGAGCGCCCGGAGCAGTCTGCCGACCGCCCGGGCGCTCCAGCACCGAACAGCGAGCCGATCACTCCGGACGGTACTCGCGGACTCGACCGCCGATGAGCCATTCGGTCAGCACGATCCGGCTCCGGTCACCCGCGATGCCGTGTGGCGCTCGGAGCTCAGGGCCCAGAGTCGGAGCGGTCACGTGGCCCCGCTCGTCGCGTACGTTGGGCCACGCGTCGTCGTCGACATCGTCGGTCGAACGCGCGAAGTGTCCGACATACTCATCCCCGCGGAACACCGCGAGCCCGCCGAAGAGCTCTGTCACCAACAGCCATTCGCCGAGAACCAGGATGCTCGACGGGCTGGTGAGCGGAGCATCCAGGGCACCCACGATTCTCTCCCCCTCGAGCACGAGCACTCGCCGATTACCGCGATCGGCGATCAGCAGCTGCTCGCCAAGAGCCGCGATGCCGTGCGGGCAGTCGAGCGGCGCGCCGGCTTCATCCGCATCGAACGTGCGCAGATAAGCACCGGACGGGCTGAAGCGATGTACCAGGTTCGCGCCGTACCCGTCCGCCACCCAGATGCTGCCGTCGTAGCCCCTGCAGATGGAAGTCGGCTGCCAGGGCTCCGCAGCGTACGCCTCGATCTCCGGGCAGTGGATCTCTTGACGCACCTCGCCGTCCAACGCGACTCGTATCACGGAACCTCGCTCCCGATAATGGTCGTAATCGGGCTCACCCTTCACGAAGCGGTGGCCGTTGTTGACCAGCCACAGCGTTTCGCCTCCGTGTCGCGTATCCACGCCGATGGTATGCATTTCGAGCGCCGGAACTGCCACCTCGCGGGAACTTCCCTCTTCCTTCGAGAGAATCAGGCGACGGCCTTCGGGGTGCGCGACCGCAACGGTCCCGTCGCCCAGGATCGCGCAACCCGAGTGCATCCAGCCATCCGTCTTCGGCAACTGCACCGGGGGCTCCGCCTCCCGATATCGAACGCCGTCGATCTCGAGCACGTCGAGATCGCGGATACCGCTCGTCATGCGACCTCCTCCAGAAACTCGATGCTCGTCTTCATATTGGCGAAAGGATCCTGCTCGGGCCCCGAGCCGTCCTCGAGCAGCCGGATATCCTGCTCGATCACCACGGCGCCCTCGTACTCGGCGAATGCGGTGAGAATTGCCCGCAGGTCGAGGTCGCCCTGGCCGAGCGGTGTGAAGACACCTTGCCCGACCGCCTCCGCCCAGCCGATCTCGCCGTCCACGAGTCGCCTGTTGATCTCCGCATCGACATCTTTGAGATGCAGATGAACCGTCCTGGGGGCGATGAGCCGCGCAATCCGCACGGCGTCGCCGCCCGCCGCAGCGATGTGGCCCGCGTCGAAGCAGAAGCTCACCGACGATGTCCCCAATACCCGCTCGATATCCGCCTCCCGCTCCACGGCAGTGCCCACATGCGGGTGCAGCGCCACCTCGACTCCGTGCTCGGCGGCGATCTCCGAGATCTCGTCGAGCCCTGTCGTGAGATAACCCCACTCGCGGTCGCCGAGCTCCACACGCTCTTCGAAGTCCCCGCCCGGCCCCGCCGCGCCGATCGTGGCAATCGGTGCACCCAACGCGGAGACGAACCGCACCGCAGCGCGGAACCGCTCGAGTTCCTCCGCCCTGTCGCGCTGCGCCAACGCCACCGGAATCCAGCCCGCTGCGGGCCGGATGCCGGACTCCGCGAAGAGCCGACGCGCGGCGCCCGCGTCCTCCGGGAAGAGCCCCGGCTGATATTCGAGCGCGTTCAGCCCGAGCTCCTTGACCTCGCGCAGAATACGATCGGCCCCGACCATCCGTCCCCAGCCCGGGAGGTAGTTGATTCCCCAGGACACCGGCTGAGCGGCGATACGCTCGCGTTTCATGATTCCATGCTCCTCTCGTCGCCCGCCGCGGCGGTCAGGACCCGTCTCCAGCGCCGAAGAACCGGGCCACGGTCGCTTCGTAGGCGGAAGGCTTGAGAAAACCCGTCCGTTTGATGAGCGCCACGGTCTTCTCCAGCGCCTCGATGGGGTCGATCAGCATGTCCTCGTGCTCGATGCTGAGGATGCCGTCGAAGTCGGCTCGACGCAGTGCGACCATGAATTCCGTCCAGAAGGTCTCGTCGTGCCCGTATCCCATCGTGACGAAGTTCCATGATCGGTGCTCGGGGTCGGCGAAAGAGGCCGTCTCCAGGGCGGTATTGCGTCCGAGGAATCGCTTTTCCAGACGGACGTCCTTGGCGTGCACGTGATGGATCGCCCCCTTGAGCTCATCGATCGCGCCGATGACATCCCCTCCCATCCACATGAGGTGGCTGGGGTCGAAGTTGGCGCCGACGGCAGGGCCCACCGCGTCGCGCAGGCGCAGGAGCGTCTCGGGGTTGTAGACGTTCTGATGGCCGTGCATCTCGATGGCGAGCTCGTCCACGCCGTGCCGCTCCGCGAACGGCACGAGCTCGGACCAGTACGGCAGCAGTACTTCGTCCCACTGGTAGCGGAGGATATCCGCCGTGTACGGGGGCCAAGCCACCGTGATCCAGTTCGGATGCGAGTCGCCGGGCGCACCGGCGAGGCCCGACATGAGTACGAGACGGTTGATGCCGAAGGCCTCGGCGAGTTCGATCGTCTTCTTCGTCACGTCGCGGTGCTCGCCACCTTCGGGCCCGGGATGAAGCGGATTCCCGGAGCAGTTGAACGCGTCGAGCTTGAGGCCGCGGGACTCGAGCTTCTCCGCGAGCTCGGCACGCGCGCGTTCGCTTGCGAGCAGTTCGTCGAGATCGATATGCGGCGCAGTCGACCAGTTGCCGGTGGAGAGCTCGACGTACTCGATGCCGAGATCGCGCACGGCATCGAGCATCTCGTCCAGGCTCAGCGTGGCGAGGCCGTCGGTGTTGATTCCGATTTGCATGATGTCTTCCTTCGTCGTGTGGGGTTTCGTGTGGTCGGGCTTGAGAATTCGGTCAGTAGAAGTTCGGCTTGTCGGGCAGTTCGATCGCCTGGGCAACGCCCGAATGCAACGACGAGACGGCGGCATCGGACACGATCGCCGCGACCAGGCCGTCCCAGGAGTCGGGGCCGCGCACCTCGCCCCGAACGATGCCCGCCACCCATTCGACGAGCTCGTCGCGATACGCGCCGGCGAACCGGGTGCGGAAGTCCGCATGATGCCGCACACCTTCGATGCCTCCGGCGTTGAGGGGAGGCGCGCTCGGGCCGGGAAGCGCCGCCGTGCCGTTCCGTCCGACGACCTCGCAGGTGATGTCGTAGCCGTATTCCGCGTTGACGAAGACCTCGACGTCGATGTGCCGACCGCCCTCCGTGCGGAAGCGCACGAACTGGGGGTCGATGAGTCGACCGGAGGCGTCCGGGGTTCCCTCGACCAGGACTTGCGCATACTCGTCGTCGAGCAGCCACCGGAAGACATCGATCTCGTGGATGAGCGCCTCTGTCGTATGCATCTCCGAGGTGAAATGCTCCGGCACGCGCATATTGCGGTGCGCCGCATGGATCGCCACGACCTCGCCGATAGCGTCCTCCCGGATGATCGCGCGCAGATCCCGGTAGGCGGGGTCGAAGCGGCGCATGAACCCGACCTGGACGAGATGCCGACCGCTCCGGATCTCGGCCTCGACGATCCGCTCGCAGTCATCCGCCGTGACGGCGAGGGGCTTCTCGCAGAAGACCGGCTTGCCCTGGGCGATGCAGGCGAGCACGAGCTCCGCATGCGTCGGGGCGATCGAGGTGATCACCACCGCGTCCACGAGCTCGGAGCGGATGAGCGCCTCCGCGTCGTCGAACACCGTCACGGGGCCGGGGCAGCCCTTCGCGAGCGCCTCCGCCCTCGTGATGTCGATGTCCGCCAACGCGGTGATCTCACCGCCTACCACCGAATCGTTGATGGTCCGGACATGCGCCGAGCCGGCCAGTCCGACGCCGATGACGCCGATGCGTACTGTCATCGTGTTCTCCGTTTCTTCTAGTAATAAGTGTTCTCGCACGCTGGTAGCGCGCGCTAGTTTTCTGGAATGAGGATGTGACGACACACCCGGCGCAGAGACTATCCGCGCGGCGGAGCCGTCGTCGAGCCCCGGGGGATGAGCTCGGGGTCGATCGATCGCTGCTCGATCGCAGCGGCGGGCTCCGACAGCCTGCGGAGCGCGAGCTCGGCTGCGACCGCGCCGAGCCTCTGCGCATGCAGGTCGACCGATGTGAGCGAAACGGTGGGGAGCCTCGCGACGGGGGTATCGTCATACCCCACGATCGAGAGGTCCGCCCCCGCGCGAAGACCCCGTTCGGAAAGGACATCGATCACGCCGAGCGCGGCGATGTCGTTGTTCGCGAAGATCGCCGTCGGGGGCTCCGCGAGGTCCAGCAACGAGGCGGCGGCGACAGCGGCCGACTCCTGGGAATAGTCGGCCTCTCGTACGAGCGGTGCAAGGCCTCGCACCAGCATCGATCGCTCGTACCCGGCCTTCCTCCCCAAGTACCCCTGACGCGGCGGGCTCGCGATATGAGCGATGCGCCGATGGCCGAGCTCGTGCAGATGCGCGACGGCCAGCTCGGCGCCCGCCTCGTCGCTGGCGAAAGCGCTGTCGATACCCGGAATCGAGCGCGAGGCGCTCACCACCGGCGTCGTCTCCCCGACCTTCGTCACAGCGGCATCCGGAAGCATCAGCCCGGCGGCGATGATCACGTCCGCGCGCGCGTTCTGCAGCATCTCGAGCCCCTCGCGCTCGCGCGAACCGTCTCGCGACCCGACGGAGAGGACGAGCGGCCGGCCCTCCTCCGCGGTGACCGAACGAACGCCCTCGAAGATGTCCGCGAAGACCTCGTTGTACAGGTCGAAGAGGAAGACGCCGATCGTCGCCGTGTACCGGCTCGCGAGCCGCGCCGCCACGCCGTTCGGTCGATAGCCGAGCTGCTTCGCGACCTCGAAGATGTGCTCGCGGGTCTCGGGGCTGATGCCCTTCACGCCGCGATAGGCGATGGATACGAGCGCGCGGGACACGCCCGCCTCCCGCGCCACATCAACTTGCGTCGGCCGTCGATCCAAAGAACTCACATCGACACAATGCCACATCGTCGAGATCACGTCGGCCGCCTACCGGTCCACCCGAAGATTCTCGGTCTTGAAGGTCTCCTCGAACTCTTCGAGGCTGCGCCCGCCGGTTTCGGGAAGGTACTTCGCCATGAACGCGATCGCCAGGAAGCCCACCACGGCGAACAACAGGAATGTCCCGAAACCGAGCGCCGCCACCAGCGAGGGGAACACGAGGGAGATGGCGGCATTGGTGAGCCAGAGCACCATCGCCGACGCGCCGATCATGATGCCGCGCATCCGCAGCGGGAAGATCTCGGAGATCATGAGCCACGAAAGCGGCCCGATCGTTCCCTGCATGACGGCGATGAAGACGACGATGAAGACGAGGAGCAGCCAGGGCCGGAGGGTGCTGTCCTCAGGCATCCAGATACCGACCAGGCCGACGCCGATGTGCGCAGTAGTCGTACCGATGAATCCGGTGAGCATCATCGCCCGACGACTGACGCGATTGATGACGTAGAGCGCGATGATCATCGGAACGACCGAGGCGAGACCGTTGAGCACGTTGAAGCTCAGCGCCGCATTCCGGTCGAAGCCCGCCTGCTCGAGCACCTGGGTCCCGTAATACATCATCGAGTTGATTCCGGTCAGCTGCTGGAAGAAGGCGATCCCGAAGCCGATGAGGAGCAGCTTTCGAGTCCACGGCTGCGAGAGGATCTCCCTCCACGACCCGAGCTTCTCCTGCCGCTCCTGCTCCGCGAGGTACTTGACCTCGGCGATCTCCGCTGCGGCGCGCTGCTCCGAGCGCATCGTACGGAGCACCGACTCGGCCTCCTCGTCATGCCCCTTCGACACCAGCCAGCGAGGGCTCTCCGGCATTCGGAGCATGCCGAAGAACAGGACGAAGGCGGGGAGCACGGCAACCGCGAGCATGAAGCGCCACACCTCGGGATTGCTGCCCCAGACGTTGCCGATGATCGCGTTGATCAGGAAGGCGAGGAACTGTCCGGTCACGATCATGAGCTCGTTGCGCGAGACCAGACTGCCGCGCTTCTCGAACGGCGCGACCTCCGCAAGATAGACGGGGACCGTGACCGAAGCTCCGCCCACCGCCAGACCGAGGACGAATCGGAAGACCAGCAGCACCCAGAACTCGTAGGCGAAGACACAGCCGAGCGCACCGATGAAGAACAGCACCGCCAGGACGATGATGAAGCTGCGCCGACCGTACCTGTCGGAGATCCTGCCGCCGAAGAAGGCGCCGATGGCGGCGCCGACGAGCAGGATGGAGGTGATGAACCCCTCCTGCATAGGCGTGATCTCGAAGTAGTCGACCATGAAGGAGAGTGCTCCGTTGAGCACTCCCGTGTCGTAGCCGAAGAGCAGGCCTCCGAACGTCGCGATGACTGCGACGAGACCGAGCCTGCGGTTGTATCTGCCGCGCCCGAGCGGCGGCAACTGCGTACCGCCGGCACCGACGGTAGTTGCTGATTGGGACAAGAGACGCTCCTTTGCGTGGATGAGCCGCGCCGAACTTTCGAATCGACGATTCGCTAGCGCGCGCTAGTGATTCTAAACAAGCTTCACTAGCGCGCGCAAGTACTACTTTTCTGCGCGTGAGTTCTCCGCAGTGATCCCCGCCCGCTACCCCAGCAGTCCGAGCCGGTCGACGACCTCCGCGACCCGCGCGCGATCCGCCGCGGGGAGCCCGCGGATGGGCAGCGGCAGGCTCGCGTGCGGCGCGAGCCCCGCATGCTCGGCGACGGCCGCGACGACGCGCAGGCTGCCGCCGTATTCGGCGAAGAGGTTCCACAGCGGCGAGAGCCGGGCGGACCGCGCGAGCGCCTCGTCGCGCCGACCGGCGCGCGCGGCGCGGACGATCTCGAGCACCGGCTCCGGCAGCAGCCCGCCGATCACCGAGTACCAGGCGTCGCAGCCGGCGAGCAGGCCGGCCGCCCCGAACGCATCCCCGGACACGCCGATCGTGACGTGCTCCGGGATCGCTGCCCGGATGGCGGCCACGCGCTCGAGCGCCTCCTCCGGATCCCGCGGCACGCCGGGGATCTTGATGGACGCGACGCCCGGGAGCGCCGCGATCCGGCCGTAGAGCTCGAGGGAGAACTCGAAATGCGTGGTGCCGGGGTTGTCGTACACGATAACCGGCAGCCCGACGCGCTCGGTCACGGCGCGGAAGAGCTCGAGCACGTCGTCCTCGGTGAGGGGCTGGTACATCATCGGCGCCAGCAGCAGCCCCGCGGCACCCGCCTCCTCCGCATCCGCGGCGTGCGCGAGCACCTGCGAGGTGCGCAGCGCCCCGATGCCGACATGCACGGGGGTGCCGCCGGCGTGCTCCACCGCGAGCCGGGCCGCGCTCGCGCGCTCCTCGCGGGAGAGGTACGCGTAGGACCCGGTCGAGCCGAGCGCGGTGATCGAGTCCACGCCGGCCGCCGCGAGGCGCTCGACGAGGCCGGCGAACGCCGCCTCGTCGACGGCGTCGTCGCGCAGCGGCGTGAGGGGGAAGGCGCTCAGCCCGGTGAAGGCGGTCATCATGCTCCTAGACGATCGGGAATGCTCCGATCCATCCTGCCGGTTCGCAGGCCGGAGGGCTATGGTCGAGCCGTGTCTCCGACGACGGACCGCCAGCTTCAGAAGCGCGCCGGAGCGCTTCTCCTCGCCAGGGTCGGCCTCGTGGCCCTGGTCACCGTCCTCATGTGGCTTTTCGCGGTCATCCTCGCGCCGGGATCGACCTTCCCGCCCTCGATGGCGCTCGTCACGCTCGGGCTCGTCCCCGTGAACGTGCTCTCGCTCCTCCTGGTCGCCCGTTTCCTGCACGCGGAGGGCGAGCGGCTGCGCGATCTCTTCATCCCCGCCTCCAAGGGGCGGCTGCTGCGCGACATCGGCTGGGGGATCCTCTGGATCCTCGTGCTCTACCTGCCCTTCGCCGGGGCCATCGCCGGCGCGGTCTGGCTGTTGCACGGCTCCCTGGATGCCGCGGCCTTCGAGTCGATCTTCGTCGATCCCGAGGCCGTGATCGCGATCCCGCCCGGCTGGTCGCTCGTGATCGGCGTCCTCGCCGTGCTCACCTTCGCGCCCATCAACGCGCCCGCCGAGGAGGCGCTCTACCGCGGCTACGTCCAGTCCCGGCTCGTGCGCACGCGGGGCCGCGCCGCGGCCGTGCTCCTCAGCGCCGCCGCCTTCGGGCTGCAGCACGCGTTCTTCGCCCCGACCGCGGCCGCCATCCCCGTCTTCGTCATCGCCTTCTTCGTCTGGGGTCTCGGGTCCTCCCTCATCGTGCTCCGGCAGGGACGGCTCCTGCCCGTCGTCGTCGCGCACTTCGCGGTCAACCTCTTCACGAGCGCGCCCGCCGTCGTCATCCCCGCGCTGCAGCTCGGCGGGGTGCTCCCCGAGTCGTGAGGGCCGCGGTCCGAGCGCCGTCGCCCCGGCGCTAGGCTGGCCGATGATGACATACGGTCGGGATTCTCGAGCGGGCGCCTGGTGGGCGCTCATCGCCCTCGCCCTCGGCGGATTCGGGATCGGCTGCTCCGAGTTCATCGCGATGGGGCTGCTGCCCGAGATGGCGCAGTCGCTGCTGCCCGACCGCTACGCCGCGTCTCCCGAAGAGGCCAACGCGCAGGCCGGCTGGCTCATCACCGTCTACGCCCTCGGCGTCGTGATCGGCGCGCCCACGATCGCCGTCTTCGCCACGCGCCATCCGCGCCGCACGGTGCTGGTGTGGCTCCTGGCCGTGTGCGTGCTCGGATCGCTCGCCACCGCCGCCGCGCCGAACTTCGCGCTCGCGCTCCTCGCGCGGCTCGTCGTCGGGCTCCCCCACGGCGCCTATTTCGGCATCGCGTCGCTCGCCGCCGCCTCGCTGGCCCCTCCGGGGCGCCGCGGGCAGGCCGTCGCGCTGGTGCTCATGGGCATCTCCGTCGCGAACGTCGTCGGGCTCCCGGCCCTCACCTGGGCCGGCCAGGTCGCGGGATGGCGCATCGCCCTCCTCGCGATCGCCGTGATCTTCGCGATCGCCCTCGTCGCGGTGCGGCTGCTCGTACCGCCGCTGCCCGGCGACCGGGGCGCCTCCTTCCGCGGCGAGCTGCGCGTCTTCAAGGAGCCGCAGCTGTGGATGGCGCTGCTCATCGGCGCGATCGGCTTCGGCGGCTTCTTCGCCATCCTCACCTACGTGGCGCCCATGGCCACCGCCGTCGCCGGCATCGATCCCGGGTTCGTCCCCGTCGTGCTCATCATCGCCGGCGTCGGCATGACCATCGGCAACGTGCTCGGCGGCCGCCTCGCCGACCGGAGCCTCGAGCGCGCCATGGTCGTCGCCTTCGCCCTCATGATCGCGAGCCTCGCGGCGATGCACCTCCTCGCCTCGAACCCGATCGGCTTCGTCGCCTCGCTCGTGCTGCTCGCGATCGGCTGCACCGGCCTCGTACCCCTCATCCAGATGCGGATAATGGACATCGCGAAGGAAGGCCAGTCGCTCGCCGCCGCGCTCAACCACTCCTCGCTGAACATCGCGAACGCGGTGGGCGCCGCGCTGGGCGGCGTCGTGATCGCGGCCGGATTCGGCTACCTCTCCCCCGCGGTCATCGCCATCGGCCTCGCGACGCTGGGGCTCGCGCTCACGCTCGTCTCGTTCCGGATGGAGCGCCGCCGGGCCCCGGGCGCGTAGCCCGGATCGCCGCAGCCCCTCGTGATCACCGTCGGGAACTCGATATGGTGGCCGGATGTCGCGACGAGCCAAGTCCCTGACCCCGCCCTCCCCGATCCTGCCGCCCGAGCAGGTCGATGCGCTGCTGATCGACCTGAACGGCGAGCTCGGCGCCCTGGGCGGGTCGTTCGGACGCGGCCCCTGGGCCGCTGCCGGGGGACGTTCCGGGGGACGGCTGGGCGCGAAGCTGTTCACCCGGATCGTCGGCGACAGCAGGGAGCTCCGCCTTCCGCTCTCGCCGGATTCCTTCGTGCTCGTGCGCGATTCGTTCCGCACCACGATCGAGGCGGATCTGCATCGGGGCCTCGCCGTCGGGATCGTGCCGAGCGGCGCGCTCTCGATGAACCCGGCAGTGGTCCAGGCCCGCTGGCGCGGCGCGGACCTGCTGCTCACCGCCCACGCGAACGAGGGCCTCATCGGCCAGCGCACCGCCGAGCGGGCGCTCGATCACGTCGAGGAGACGATCCGCACGGCGGCGTGATCCGCGCCGGCGACCACCGGCGCGACGGGTCGTTACCCGTTGCCGAAGCCCTCGGAGGGCTGCGGCTCGTCAGAGCCGCCGGAGCCGTCGGAGTCCCCGCCTTCGCCGCCGTCGCTGCCGCCGTCATCGGAGCCGCCGCCCGCATCCTCGGAGCCCTCCGAGCCCGCGTCGTCGGAGCCCTCGGAATCCCCAGGCTCCTCCTCGGTCTCCTCCGGCTCCTCCTCGGTCTCCTCCGGCTCCTCGCTCTCCTCGGGCTCCTCGCTCTGCGAGGGCTCCGGATCCGGCCGCGGCTGCGGGGGCGGCGGCACGTAGGTGACCTCGTACTGCGTGTGCTCGTTCTTCGCCTTGTTCAAGGCCGTCGCGAGCTCGACCACCGCGGCGGTCAGCTCGTCCATGCGCTCGACATCCCGGTTCTGCTGGACCTTCTCGACGGCCTCGTCGATCTCGACCGAGGTCGCCCAGTCCATCAGGTAGTACTTCTCGCGGAGTTCGTTGACGTTGTCGAGCAGCGCGGGCGCGTAGTTCGCGACGAAGTGCTCGCGCACGCTGCCCGACCGGTCCTGCGCGGCACGGTCGTCGTTCTCCTCGACCGCCGCGGAGAAGCTGTCGAGCAGCTCCTTCATCTGCGCCCGCGGGCCTTCGGGCACGAACATCGAGGACATCGCGTAGGCCCCTAGCACGCCCGAGGTGGCGTCCTCGGCATCCTGCATCTGCGCGGAGATGACCACGATCTGCACCCGATCCTGCTCGGCGGCCGCGGCGAGCAGCGCCTCCCGGCGCCCGATGCCGACGATCGAGATGACCGTGGGGAGCACGAGCAGCACCACCAGCGCGGCCGCGATCGCGGCGAGCACGTTCACCTTGCGCTCCCGCGAGGACGCCTTCCAGGTCGCGAGCAGTCCGCTGCCCATCGCGACGCGCGCGTTCGTCGCCCCCGTCCGCCCGGGGGCGACGCCCTCCGCGCTGAACGTTCCGGGCTCGACTACGAGCTGCGCGTCATCCGTCTCGTCGAACGGACTGTTCTGCTCGTCGTAGGCCATCACATCTCCTGCATGAACACGGGGCGGGAACTGCACCCGTCGCTAGTCCAATGCTAATCGACCGAAGGCCGAAAGAATGCGGTCAGCCCGCGCGCCGGCGCCGCAGCACCGAATCGAGGTTGTCGAGCTCGCCCTCGCCGTAGCTCTGCACGAGCGCGTCGAGGTCGCCCATGTCGCTCCAGCCGCCGGCCGACTCGACGGTGATCGGCTGGATGCGCTCGGCCGCCGGCGCAGCCGGCTCCTGCCTCGAGGTGGCCTGCGCCGCCGGGGCTGCGGCCTCGTCGCGCACGGCCCGGTTCGGCAGGCTCGGCACGTCGGCGTGCGCGTCCCGCAGCACCTGCGCCGACTTGCGGGCCTCCTCGCGCAGCAGCTCCATGATGTCGGCGTCCGTCACCCGCGGGCCGTCCTCCGGGCCCTCGGGCGGCGTCGGCTCCCCAGCCTCGTCGCGCTCGAGGTAGAGCGGCTTGGGCACCGGCACCGGCGTCCAGCTGTTCTCGGGCTCGGGCGTCCTGGCAACGTGCTCGGGCTCGACGTCGTAGATGACGAGCGAGTGGTGCCGGGGCGCGGGCGAGTCCGCGCCATCCGCGGCCTCGGGCGCGGAGTCCTCCTGTCGCGATGCGGGGGCCTCGGCGGTGTCGAGCTGGACGAGCCACACCCGGTTGATGCGCTGGAGCATCCACGCGGAGCCGCCGAGGACGACGAGGCCGAGCAGCAGCGGCAGCAGGCCCCACCCGGCGCCGAGCCCGGCGAATCCGGCCACGACGCCGATGATCCCCAGCGAGGCGCATGAGGTGGCGGTGAGCCGCCCGCGGCGCCGCCGCGCGGCGGCGCGCGAGCGCTGCTCCGAGACGACGGGCTGCTCGCCGGTCATGCGGCGGATGACGGCGCGCTCGGAGCCCGAGTTGCCGTTCGCCCAGCGGCCCGCGGCGGTAGCGGCACCGCCGCGCGCCTCGGCCGCGCGGGCCTCGGCGGCCGCCGCAGCGGCGCGCGCCCGAGCCGCGGCCTCCCGTCGTGCGTTGACGTCCGTCATGAGCTCCTCCGCCACCTTTCTCTCGTCTTCGAGCTGCGCCTCGCGGGCCGCCGACGCGAGGCGCCATGCCTCGGCCCGCAGCTTCGACTCGCGAAGCTCCTGCTCGGCGCGCTCGCGCTCGAGGATCGCCTCCTGCCTGCGGCGCTCGGCCTCCGCGCGGGCCTTCGCGCGCTCCACCTCCGTGAGGATCTGCCGGGACTTGCGCAGCTCCTGCTGCCGGGCGCGCACGGCGCGGGCGTTCGCCTCCACCGTCACCACCTCGGGCAGCTCGCTCGTCGCGGCCATCGCGCGCATGGTCTGCTGCAGGCGCACCGCGTGGCGCTGCGAGGCGCGGGCGTTGCGCTCGCGCACCCACCCGGGGGCGAGCATCCCGACCCAGAGCAACGCGATCAGCGCTAGCGCGATGCTGCTGGCACCCCCGAACTCCTGCATGCGCTCAACCGTAGGAGCGAATGTGAAAATTGTGATGATTGGGGCAGGAGTGTCTGCGCCTCTCTCTGCAATATCCCAGGCTCGTGCTCCCCACCGCGGATTCTCATCGAGGATCGCTACCTTCGGCCCATGGGATTCTTCGACCGGTTCCGCCGCCGCACCCGACCCGCCGAAGACGGCGATCGCGAGGAGGTCGCGCCCGCGCCGCCGGCCGAGGCGGGCCAGCAGCGCGGCGCTGAACAGCGCAGTGCCGAACAGCGCAGTGCCGAACAGCGCAATGCCGAACAGCGCAGGACGCCCGGCCCGGACGCGCCATCCGCCGCGACCACGCAGCCCGACCCGGCCGGCGCGCTCGACTTCGGCCGCGACCCGGTGCCGGACCCGGAGTCCGAGGAGTCGCTGGAGGAGCTGGCCCGCAGCGTCGAGTGGGCGCGACTGCAGGCCTTCTGCCTGTTCACCACGCAGCGGGAGCCCTACGAGCAGCTCGGGCCCGGGCTCATCCGCACCGCGGTGCTCGAGGGGCTCGATCCCGAGCGGGCCGAATCCGTCATCCGCGGCGCCTGGGACCGGCTCGTGCGGCTCGCCGAGCGCAAGGCCGATGAGGACATGTCCGCGCCGCTGCGCCGCGCCTTCGCCGCGCTCGAATCGGAGGGGCTGCTCGCGCGCGAGTACGTGGGCATCAGCACCGGGGACGGCCACTCGGAGATGACCGAGATCGCCACGAGGATGCGGCCTCCCGTCGAGGAGTACGTGTTCTTCCACGCGCAGGACCTCGAGCGGCTCGCGGACGGCCCCGGCCCGCTCATGCTGCGATTCGGCAGGGCCTCGTACGAATCGAAGACCGCGGACGGCAAATACGAGGAGGATGCGGCCGTCGCCCGGCGCGTGATCGCCGCGCTCGAGCGCGAGGGCCTCCGGCCCTCGTGGGGCGGCGACGGCCGCGAATCCATCTGCATCCACGACATGGCCTGGTACCCGATGCCCGGGCGCTGACCGCTCACTGCTCACCGCTGCTCACTGCTCTGCTTCACCGCTGCTCACTGCGCGGAGCGGGGCACGCGCTCCCGCAGGCGCTCCACCCTCGCCCGCGCCTCGGCCGCGAACTCCGGATCGGCGGCGGGCCGAACCCGCTCGGGCCGCGCGAGCAGGGCGTGATCGCCGGCATGGCGCAGCGCCCAGGCCCGGAGCGTCATCGGCAGGCGGTCGTCCTCGGCGACCGCGACGGCCCGCTCGAACCACGGCAGCGACTCCTTGTCGAACGCGTAGTGCCACAGCCTCGCCGTGGGCGCCTCGAGCGGGGCGAGCACGGGCGCGCCGCCCCAGGCGATCGCCGCGCACGAGAAGTGGTTCCGCACATAGGGCATCGATCCCGCGGCGCGGGCCTGCTCGGCGCCCGCACCGGCGGCCTCCTCGACGCCCGTGCCGGACAGGCGCGCGGAGAGCACCGACCATCCGATCGCGGCCTCGCGGCCGCCCGCCAGCGCCTCGCGCCAGAGCGGGTCGAGGTCCTCTTCCCCGCCGTACCAGCCGAGGAGGATGGTGCGGAGCCGCACGACGCCCTCGGCCTCGAACCGGCGGAGCCCGTCGAAGAACTCGCCGGCCCGCGGGTGCCCGCCGCAGGCGAGCGCGATTCCCAGCGTCACGAGTCCGGGCCGATGCCGCTGATACGTGTCGGGCTCGGCGACGAAGCGGTCGAGCCGGCGCTCGAGCAGCGGATCGAGGTCCTCGAACCGCAGCGCCCCCGCGTCGAACACCCGGGCCAGGCAGAACCCGAGTCCCGGCTCGTCCAGATCCGGGTCGAGGAAACGGGCCCGGCACCACTCGAGCTCGGCGCGGTCGGGCGGCCCCGCGTCGAGCTGCGCCCGCTGCAGGGCCTGCGCGTCCGCGAGGTCCGGGCCCTGCCATGCCGGCTCCTGCCCTTCCGACTCCGACGGGTCCGGCGCCCCGGACCGGACCGGGGCGTCGGACCGGACCGGGCCGTCGGACCGGACCGGGCCGTCGGGCTGCACTCGGCCGTCGGACTGCACCGGGGCGTCGGCCGGGAGCGCCGGAATCGGCTCGATCCGGGCCTCGGCGGCGGCGCGAGAGGATGCGTCCTCGTGCGGCGCCGCGCCGATGCGGGCCAGCAGGAAGCGCCCGGAGGCGGCGTCGCGGCGAATCTCGAATCCCTCGGGCGCCGTGCGCAGCTTCGCTGCGAGCGCCGCGTCGGGCCCGTCCGCCTCGATGCGGAGCGGCTCCGTCAGCGCGCCGCGCTCGTCGAAGCCGTCCTCCGCCGGCCAGATCCCGTACGGAGTCATCGGGTCGAGCCCGCGCTCACGGATGCGCGCGAGCGCCTCATCGTGCCCGTCGCCGTCCGTGAGCCGGGGTGCGGAGGGCGGTTCGAGCGCGAGGAAGTCCTCGCCGTCGAGGCTCCGCCACCAGCGCTCGATCCGCTCCCGATCCGTGCCGCCCTGTGCCGTCATCGCATTTCCGTCCTGCTCGTCGGGTGGGGTTCGCGGCCCACCTTAGGCGAAAGGCCCAGATGCGGGCCGGGTGGGCGCTACCAGGAGCCCCGCTCGGTGTTCCACTGCATCATCAGATCCACGCTCGCGCCCAGGACGTCTCGACCGCGCAGCGGCTCGACCCGGCGGAGCTCGTCCCGGCCGTCCGAAAGCACGAGGATCGCCTCGTCCCCGCGACGCTCGATGCGGCGCAGTTCGGCGCGCGGGCGGCATTCCGCGAGCGAGTCCCAGGTGATCGCGAGGTCGTAGTGGAGCAGCGCCCAGGACTCCTCGATGCTCGGCTCGACGGGAATCGGCCGGGTTCCCGGGATGAACTCCGTCGACGGCGAGAGCGTAGCAAGCACGGACTCGACGGTCGACTCCGCCCGCCACCGCAGCGAATGCGTCTCGCCGCACCGGTTCACCACCAGGAGCGAGTCGTCCTCGTGGTCCGGCAGGACGAGACCGACCCGCGATCGCTCCGGGAGCGGATGCAGCTCCGCATCCGAGAGCAGCCGGAGCAGCATCGCGAGCGGGGCGGGCGAGGCCGGCCTCCCCATCAGGCGAAGGGCCCGGATGCCGGCCGGGCCGCGACGGATTCGTCGACCTCGCCGGACCGCCAGCGCGCGTGGACGCCCCGCGGGACCTCCTCGCTCACGAGCGCGAAGCAGTAGTGGTCGCGCCAGTCGCCGTCGATGTGGATGTAGCGCCGGCGCCGGCCCTCATAGCGGAACCCGAGCTTCTCCACCACCCGGAGCGAGGGCGCGTTCTCGGGGCGGATGCAGATCTCCATGCGGTGCAGCCCGAGCTGCGCGAAGCAGTAGTCGGTGGCGTGCGCGACCGCGGTGGGCGTGATACCCCGGCCCGCCGCCGATTCCGCCACCCAGTAGCCGAGGGAGGCCGAGGACACCGCGCCGTAGAGCATGTTCGACACCGTGAGCTGACCGACGATCGCGCCGTCCCACTCCAGGACGAACGGGAGCGTCGACCGCGAGGCCGCCTGGTCGAGCAGCGAGCGGATCGCCCCGCGCACGTTCCAGCGGCCCTCGTTGCCGGGCAGAGTCGCCTCCCACGGCTGCAGCCACGGGCGGTTGTCGAGCAGGACGCGCTCGAGCTCGCGGGAATCCCTCGTGTGCACGCTGCGCATCCGCAGCGGCCCGTCGTCGATCGTCGGGACGAAGCCCGATCCTGCCGGCATCACTGCGAATCGCGTGCCTTGCCGTCCAGGCCGGCCGCGTACTCCACGAGCCACTCGCGGACGGGCGCACCGAGCTCGGGATCCGCGACCGCGAGCTCGATGTTGGCCTTGAGGTAGTCGAGCTTGTTGCCGGTGTCGTAGCGGCGGCCGCGGTAGACGACGGCCACGACGCCGCCGTAGCCCTCCCGATCCGCGGCGAGCACCTGCAGCGCGTCGGTGAGCTGGATCTCCCCGCCCCGGCCCGCCTCGGTCTTCCGCAGCACGTCGAAGACCTCGGGCCGCAGCACGTAGCGGCCGATGATCGCGAGGTTCGAGGGCGCCTCCTCGCGCGGGGGCTTCTCGACCAGCGCATCCACCCACACCCCGGGCCAGCGGTGGCCGCTGCTCGCCGTCTCGGGCCGCCCGTCGACCAGGTGCGGGGCGACGACGCCGTAGGAGGAGACCTGCTCCTCGGGCACCTCCTGCACGGCGATGACGCTCGCGCCGGTGTGCTCGTGAATCGAGAGCATCTCGCGCAGCAGCTCGCCGCCGTCGTCGATGATGTCGTCGCCGAGCAGCACCGCGAACCCCTCCCGGCCCACGTGCTGCTCCGCCCGCAGCACCGCGTGGCCGAGGCCCTTCGGGTCGCCCTGACGCAGATAGTGCACGTCGGCGAGCTCCGAAGGGCGGCGCACCTTGTCGAGGCGGTCCCGGTCGCCGCGCGCCTCCAGCGCGTCCTCGAGACCGGGCACGCGGTCGAAGTGGTTCTCGAGCGGCGTCTTGTTCCGCCCGGTCACCATCAGCACGTCCCGCAACTCCGCCAGGACCGCCTCCTCGACCACGTACTGGATGGCGGGCCGGTCGACCACCGGCAGCATCTCCTTCGGCATCGCCTTCGTCGCGGGCAGGAATCGCGTGCCCAGACCGGCGGCCGGGATCACCGCCTTGGTCACCTTGGAAGTCATAGCGTCGATGCTACCCGCCGGTGCGACGCGAGCGTCTACCCTGGTCGCATGGAGCACTCCCCCGCCGCCGAGAAGCGGCGCCTGCGCGCAGAGGTGCGCGAGGCGCGGGGCGCCCGCCCCGCGACGGCCATCGACGCGCTGGCCGAGCCGGTGGCCGCGCGGCTCGAGGCCCTCGTGGACGAGCTGGGCGCGCGGCGCATCGCCTGCTTCCTCTCGACCCCGGCCGAACCGCCCACCCGCCCCTTCGTCGCCGCGTGCCTGCGCCGGGGGCTCGCCGTGCTGCTGCCCCGCCCGCTCGACGGCGGCGTGCTGCAGTGGGTGGAGGCCGGCGAGCCCGGCTCGCTGCTCGCGGAGCGGATGCATCCCCGGCTGCGGGTGCCCGAGGCGGTCGGCGAGGCGCTCTCCGGCGACCCCCTCGGCGGAACCGACCTCGTCATCGCCCCCGCGGCGCTCGTGGATCGCGGCGGGTTCCGGCTGGGCTGGGGCGGCGGCTACTACGACCGCGCCCTGGCGGGCAGGACGCAGCCCGTCTTCGCGCTCGTGCACGACGACGAGGTGGTCGACCGCGTGCCCCGCGAACCGCACGACCGGCCGGTGAACGGCATCGTGACCCCGAGTATGACGCTCCGTATCGGCGACCGCTGATCCACCCCTCTTCCCCCTCCCCCTCGTGCACCATCACGAACTATGCTGTGGCACGGCATTCCGCGCATCCGCGGTGCCGCCCCGCCAGAACGAAGGAGAGGCCGTGAAGGGCTTTAAGGAATTCATCGCACGCGGCAACGTGATCGAGCTCGCGGTCGCCGTGATCATCGGCGCAGCGTTCACCGCGATCGTGAACGCGCTGGTCGACGGCATCTTCAACCCGATCATCGCGGCGATCTTCAACGCCGACGAGATCGCGGCCGCCACCTGGCAGATCGGCAGCGTCTCGCTCGGCATCGGCTCGGTCATCGCCGCCGCGATCAACTTCATCCTCATCGCGGCCGTCGTGTACTTCTGCATCGTGCTGCCGATGAACAAGCTCAACGAGCAGCTGTACGTGCGCAAGCACGGCCACAAGCCGGACGAGGAGGAGGCCACCGCCAGCGAGACCGACCTGCTCACCGAGATCCGGGATCTGCTCGCCGCCCAGCAGAAGGACGCGAGCAGGTAGCGTCCCGCGCTCGGAGCACCGGGCCCCGCATCCCCGTCGCCGCATCGGCCGGCGCGGCGGTGCGGGGCCCGACTCGTCCGCCCCGGCACCCGCAGCCGTCCGGGACGGGCCCGGGCGAGGCGCCGCCCCGGGGCCGGCGCTATTCCGCGCCGCGGTCGAGCGTGTCCGGCGCCCGCAGCCACGCGATCGCGGGGATGAGCAGCATCGCGCCGCCCACGACGAAGGCCCACTGGAACCCGGCGAGGTCGATGATCGCGCCGGCCACGACCGGGCCGAAGATCGAGCCGAGGTCCTGCGACATCTGGAAGGTCGCGAGCGCCCGGCCGCCGGAGCGCTCGCGCCCGATGATGTCGGCCATCGCCGCCTGCTGGGTGGGCGCGCAGAGCCCCGAGCCGGCACCGGCGATGATGCTCACGAGCAGGACGTACCAGAGCTCGGCGCCGAAGGCCATCGCGAACATCGCGGCCGAGGCGACGACGAGCCCCAGCAGGATGAGCGGCTTGCGGCCGAGGCGGTCGCTCGCGCGGCCGGACCACTGCAGCGCGATCACGTTGCCGATCGCGTTGACCGCGACGACCACGCCCGCGGCCCACGGCTCGCCATTCACGAGCTGGCCCACGAACAGCGGCACCACCGCCGCGCGCATGCCCATGTTCGACCAGCCGTTCGCGAAGCCGAACGCCAGCGACGCCCGGTAGGCGGGCAGACCGATCGCGTCCCGCACGAGCAGCGGCGGGAGCTTGCGCTTGAGCGCCTGCGCGTTCCCGCGGCCGCGGCCCCGGATGCCGAACATGATCGCGACGATCAGCGCCGCGACGACGAGCGCCGCCCCGTAGGCGATGAAGGGCACCTGATAGCCGGCCTGCCCGAGGAGGCCGCCGAACACCGGGCCGGAGATGTTGCCGATGAGGAACATCGCGCCCCACATCGACGAGACCCTCCCGCGCATCGAGGGCGGCGCGAACCGCACGACCATCGAGGACGAGGCGATCGTGAACATCGCCGAGCCGATGCCGCCGAGGCCGCGGAAGATCAGCAGCTGCAGGTAGTCGCCGGCGAACGCGGTCGCGAAGCTCGAGGCGGCGACCACCAGCAGGCCCAGCACGTACATGCTCCGCTCGCCGATGCGCTCCACCAGCGGGCCGGCGAAGGGCGCCGTGACGAGGCGCAGGAAGGCGAAGGCACTGACGACGATGCTGACGAGCGTGGCCCCGACGCCGAAGGACTCCGCGTACTGCGGCAGCACCGGCACGACGAGGCCGAACCCGACCGCCACGAAGAACGTGGCGCCCATGAGCATCCAGATCTCGGCCGGGATGCGCTCGGGCTCCCGCGCGGCCGGGGGCGCCGGCTCCGGCTGCACCGGCAGGGCGATCTGCCCGGTCTCGAGGCTCTCGAACTCGCGGCGCGTGCGCTCCCGGTCCGCCTGCTCGGACGGCTCCGCGGCATCCTCCGGCTCGCGGTCCTCGCGGCTCACCGCAGTCCCGCCGAGTGGGGCGGGATGTCGTCGCGCAGGCGCGCGTCGTTCGAGTCGCCGCGGGCGGCATCGGCGGCGCCGTCGCCCCACGCCCGGGGGTCGTCCTCGGCGGCGAGCGTGGGCTGCGCCGACGCCGGCCTCCCCGACGTCGCGGGGAACTGCTGCGGGGCGGGATCGACGCCCGGCTTGGGCTCGGTGCGCACACGACGCGGGTGACGTGCCATGACTTCTTCTACTCCTCCGAGGAGGGCCGGCTGCTGGTGTTCGGGGCGGATCGGCCGCCGCTAGGCGGAGGGCCGGTCCCGGGGCTCACCGGGGTCGTGCCGCTCGACGGCTCCGGCGTCGTCCTCGAACGAGTCCGAGACGTCGATCGACTCCGGGTCGGCCCGGTGCTCCGCGGCCGCCGGATCCGAGAACTCCTCGAATCCCGCCGGGCGATGCGGCACCGAGCTGGGGCCGGCCTCGAGCTCTCCGCGTGCCTGCACCGTATCAGCTCCGGACTCGATCTCGCCCGCCGCGGGCGCGGCCTCGGGCATCGGCACCTCGAGTGCGACGGCGATGCGCCGCGCGACGGATTCGGGGTTCGCGAAGAGCTCGAACGCGTGCACGCGCAGGTAGTACCAGCCGAGCCGCTTGAGCAGCTCGGGGCGCAGCCGGAGCGATTCGCGCAGCGTCGTGCCGTGCCCCTGCGGGCTCGGCCGGCCCTCGAGGTCGATCGCGATGGCGCGGTTGCCGTAGGAGGCGGCGAGCGGGATGCGTCCGCGGTAGTCGAGCGCCACCTGCATGCCGAACGCGCCGAGGCGCCGGGCGAGGTCGACGAGCATGGGCGTGCGCATCTCGTCGAGCGGGGCGGCGCCGCCGGGGCGCTCCGTGCGCTCGGCCAGCTCGGTGAGGATCTGCGCGAGGCCGATGGCCCCCGCCGACATCCGCCGGAGGTCGAGCTGATCGGCGCGCACGCACGTGACGATCACGAGCGAGCGGCGGGCGCGGGTCATCGCGATCGCGAGCGCCTTCTCCCCCAGCGGGGTGCCGAGGACGCCGAAGTCGGAGAGCACCCGGCCGTGCGGGGTGATGCCGAAGCCCAGCGAGAACACGACCCGGTCGCGCGACTGCGCGGCGGCGCCCTCGATCGTGGTCGAGACGAAGGGCTCGTTGCGCGGGCGGGTGAAGAACTCGGCGACGTCGGGGCGCTTCGAGACCGCCGACCACACCGCCTGCTCCACGCGCTGCGCGTGGGCGGCCGAGGCGCTGATCACCATGAGCGACTCGCGGGGGCGGCGCAGGGCGTGGTCGATGACGAGCTCGACCACGCGGGTGACCTCGGCGTCGGTGGCCTCGACGGATCCCGAGTTCGGGTCGGGCAGGCCGCTGCCGCCGACCACGTAGGAGTAGGTGAGCGAGGAGTGCCCGAGGAAGGCGCCGGCCCACGGCATGGACTCGAGGCGGCCGCCGTAGAAGCGCTCATTCACGAGCTCGGCGAGGTCCTCGCCGCCGGCGCGGTAGGAGCGCGTGAGCGCGACCCTGGGCAGGAAGCTCGCGAGCTGCGCGAAGGCGGAGTCGGCGTCGCGCCGCCGCAGCTCCTCCGGGTCGATGCCCTCGTACTGGTACTTCTGCTCGAGCATCGGCTGCACCGCCACCGCGAACGGCGAGGGGAACTGCGTGACCGGGTCGCCGAACGCGACCACCTGGTTCGCGCGCCGGATGGCGCCGATCGCCTCGGCCGTGGAGATGGCGGCGGCGTCGACGAGCAGCACGACGTCGAAGCGGATGCGGTCGTCGATGCGGGGCACGTCGTAGGGCGTCGCCACCCAGACCTGCGCGAGCGTGCGGGACAGCTGCTCGGCGCGGGTCATGAGCCGTGCCGAGGAGACGCCGGAGTTGCGCAGCAGCCCGCGGAGCGCCTCGGCCTCGTCGGGCTCGTCGACGAGCGCCACCTTCCAGGCCTGCGCGATCTGCCACGCGAGCTGGTCGGCGCTCGACCGGTTGTGCGCCTCGTCCACGACCCGGAAATCGCCCTCGAGGCGCGTGAGCACGCGGGTGTTCGCGTTGAGCAGGGCCTTCTCGCCCGCCAGCAGCTCCTCGAGCACCGACTGCCACCAGGCGAGCTCGAGCTCATCGGCCACGGCCTCGGCCTCGAGGTGCCGCTGCGCGAGGTCGTCGAGCAGCCCGCCGAGCCCCTCCGAGTAGAGCTGCTCGCTCAGCGCGAGGCGCTCCACCGCGTTGTCGAGCACCTCCGACTCGGCGGCGAACCCGTCGAGGCGCTCGTCGAGCTCGTCGAGCGGGGTCTCGGCGAGCGCGAGCTCCCCCACCTCGGTGAGGGCGTCGTCGACGGTGCGCATGAGCGCCGAGATCTCGCGCCACTGCGCGCGGGCCTGCTCGATGCCGATCGGCACGTTCGGCTGCGCCGAGTCCTGCACGTAGCGGTGCCAGAGGATGCGCTGGCGCTGGATGTGCTTGAAGGCCTCGTGCAGCTCCCCCACCTGCGCGCCCGGGCGCACGTACTCGCGGGCGAGGCTGCGC
Organism: Gulosibacter sp. 10; assembly: GCF_900163695.1. Lineage (GTDB taxonomy): Bacteria > Actinomycetota > Actinomycetes > Actinomycetales > Microbacteriaceae > Gulosibacter. The sequence goes on along the minus strand of NZ_FUIC01000054.1, from coordinate 51,693 downwards.
AGCTCGCGCCTGCGCGAGTGAGGCATGTCGCCGCCGTCGCGGCGGGGGCCGGTGGCCTCGATGAGGCTCGAGAGCTCGGCGTCGAAGACCTCGGGGGTGAAGCGGTCGAGGGTCTCGCGGATGTCGGCGAGCAGGCGCAGGTAGACGCCGAGCTCCGAGAAGGTCTCGGGCTCGCGGAGGTTCGTCTGCGCGACGATCGCGAGGCCCGCGTCCACCGCCTCGCGGGTGCGCCCGTCGGCGAGCCGCATCGCGATGCCGTGGATCTCGGCGACCTCCTCGGTGGAGGCGAACTGCACGGCGTACCACGGCGAGTCCTCGGGCCCGTAGCGGAACTGCCCGAGCTCGCCGAGCTCGCGCAGGCGGCCGGCCACCGCCTCCCGCTCGCGCCTGTCGGAGAGCTTGAGCAGCACCTCCCGGGGCAGCCGCGCGGTGGTCGAGGGCGGCACGTCGAGCAGCTCGAGCCGGCTCAGCGTCTCGAGCGCGTCGAGCGGCGAGACGCCGAACTCGGGGTTGGACCGGACGAGGGCGCTGCGGTAGTCGGCGAGCACGTGGCGCAGGCGCACGAGGGCGTCGTCGAGCTCGGCCGTGCTGGGGCGCTCGGCGCGCTCGTTGCGGTTGATGCCCGCGATGAGGTCCCGGCGGAGGGTGCGGGGCGTGACGGCGAGACCCTCGAGGCCGGCCTGCTTGAGCCGCGAGCGGATGGCCCGGCTCGAGGCCGCCCGGGGCGTGACCACGAGGACGCGGCGGTCGCGGTCGACGAGCTGGCCGATCGCGTTCACGACCGTCTGGGTGACGCCGGTGCCCGGCAGCGCCTCGACGACGAAGTTGGAGCCGCCGAGGATCGTGTCGACCACCCGCTCCTGCTCGGTGTCGGCGTCGAGCAGGAGGCGGTCGCTCGCGGGGTCGCGGCGGTCGGGGTTCGTGCTCGACTCGGTGTGCATCGAGGCGCCGAGCTGGTCGCGCGCCCCCGGGTTGCCGGCGAGGGCGTCGAGCACGGGATGCGAGAGGTGCTCGGCGTCGGCCACGAGCGCGCCGGAGAGGTCCGCGAAGGGCGCCACCGCGGCGCGCGCGGTGATCTCGAAGCCCGGCAGGACGGTGCCGAGCTCGCGGAGCCGGTCGAAGGCGTCCTCGGGGAAGAGCGTCGCGTCGGGCCCCGCGAGCGCCATGAGCTCGCTGGCCCGCAGCGTCACGCCGTCCTCGTAGAGGGCCCGCAGCAGGGTGCCGTTCGGCTGCAGGGCGCCGACGAGGCGGAGCTCGTAGTCGCGGCCCATGCGCCGGAGCGCGGCGGCGCGCAGGAAGATGGGCGCGTTGATGGCGCCGCGCTTCGAGCCCCAGGAGGCGAAGCCGATCGCGAGCTGGATGGCGTTGAGGCCTCGGCCCGCCTCGAGCTCGACCCCCTTCTGGGAGACGAGCAGCGCGGCGTCGAGCGCGTTTCGGAAGGCGAGCGGCTCGCGCAGCAGGCTCGAGAGCATGACCGGGCGGCGCGCGAGCAGCGGCGCGATGCCCGAGGGGTGGGCCGTGGAGAGGTCGATGTAGGTGCCGCGGCGCGCCCGGAAATCGCGCATCGGGGCGACCCCGCCGATCTCGGCGAGTTCGCGGCGCCAGCGCTCGTGCGCGGCCTCGATGGATTCGTGCAGCGTCGCGCGCGGAGGCTCGCCGACGACGGGCTGCGGGAGCTGGGCCGGCTCGGGGGCCGGGGCGGCGGGCTCGGGGCGGGAGCGCCGCGCCGACCGCGCGGCGTCGGGCCGCTGCGGCTTGGGGGCGGGCTCGCGGGCGGATGCGGGCTCGGGGGCGCGCTCCGCGGCCGCCTCGTCGCGAGGGGCGAAGGGCGAGGGCTCCGCCTCGGGGCGCACGGCGGCGCGCGCCGCCTTGACCTCGTTCAGCCAGCGCGAGGGATCCTCGCCGACGCCGACGCCGTCCTCGAGGTCGAGATCGGCGTCGCGGGCGATCTCCTCCGTGTCCTGCGTGCGGGCAGCGCTGGCGTCCCGACCTCGCTCGGCATCGGCCCGGTCATCGTTACGCCTACGGAAGAAGCCCCACACGCTATTCAACATAAGCGACGAGGAGCGCTGAGGCTCGCAGTCCGCAGGGAGTTTCATGCATCCCGGCGTGCATCTCGGGTTCCGATCAGCGGTAGTATGGCGTTTCCGCCTCCGTAGCTCAGTGGATAGAGCATCCCTCTCCTAAAGGGTGCGCGTGGGTTCGATTCCCGCCGGGGGCACCACTCCGAGGCCGCGCGGCGCGCCGTCGCGCGGCTCAGGCGCTCGGCAGCGCCAGCAGCACGGTCGTGCCGCGGCCCGGCGGCAAGCAGATGGACGCCGATCCGCCACCGCCCCCGGGCACGGAGAAGGGGCCTCCCGATCCGCGTCGGAAGGCCCCTCTCGTCGTCGCCGCTACTTGGTGATCGTGATCACGTGCGGCTGCGCGACGGCCTTGAGGCCCGCGTCGCCGAACTCGAGGCCGTAGCCCGAGGACTTCGCGCCGCCGAAGGGGATGCGCGGGTCGATGGCGCCGTGCTGGTTGATCCACGTGGTGCCGGCCTGGAGGCGCTTGGCCACCTCCACCGCGGCCTCGGGGTCGTTGCTCCAGACCGAGGAGCCGAGGCCCTCGTCGATGCCGTTCGCCCACTCGATGGCCTGGTCGAGGTCGCTGTACTTGACGATCGGCAGCACCGGGCCGAACTGCTCCTCGGCCACGAGCGGGTTGTCGTTGTCGATGTCGGTGACGATGGTCGTCGGGTAGAAGTAGCCGGGCTGGTCGGCCGCGGGGTCGCCGCCGAGGCGGATGTTCGCGCCGCCCTCCCTGGCCGCGTTCACCAGGCGCTCGACGACCTCGTACTGGCTCTTGTTCTGGAGGGGCCCGAGGAGGTTGTTCTCGTCGAGGCCGACGCCCATCGGCGTGCCCTTGGCGACCTCGAGGACGGCCTGCACGACCTCCTCGTACTGGTCCTCGTGCACGTAGAGGCGCTTGAGCGCGGCGCAGGTCTGGCCGGTGTTGATGAACGCGCCCCAGAAGATGTCGCCCGCGAGCTTCGAGACGTCGGTGCCCGGCAGCACGATGCCGGCGTCGTTGCCGCCGAGCTCGAGGGTCAGGCGGGCGACCGTGTCGGCCGCGTCGCGCGCGATGATCTTGCCCACCTCGGTCGAGCCGGTGAACATGATCTTGCCGATCTTGGGGCTGCGCGAGAGCTCCGCGCCGACCTTGCTGTTGGCCGGCACGACGATGAGGAGGTCCTCGGGGAGCGCCTCGTTCATGACCGCGGCGAGCGCGAGCACCGAGAGCGTGGTCGAGGAGGCGGGCTTGGAGACCACGGTGTTGCCCATGCGCAGCGAGGGGCCCCACTGCCAGATCGAGATGAGCATCGGCCAGTTCCAGGGGCTGATCGCGCCGACGACGCCGATCGGGTCGTAGTGCATCTCCGAGCGGACGTTCTCGTCGTCGACGATGACCTCGGGCTCGATCGGGAACGCGGCGTTCGCGCGCAGCCAGGCGGCGCAGCCGCCGACCTCGAAGCGGGCGTTCGGGCCGTTCAGCGGCTTGCCCTGCTCGCGCGAGAGCAGCTCGGCGAGGGGCTCGGCCGCGGCCTCGATGGCGTCGGCGGCCTTGTTGAGGAACTCGCTGCGCTCGGCGTGCGAGCGCTTGGCCCACCCGACCTGGGCGGCCTCGGCGCGGTCGATGGCGCCCTGCAGGTCCTCGGGGGTGGCGATCGGCGCGCGGCCGACGAGCTCACCGGTCGCGGGGTCGAAAATCTCGCGACCGCCGGATTCGGGCTGGATGGCGGCGAGCAGTTCGTCGACGGAGTTGAACGACATGGCAGTTGGCCCTTCTCTTCGTTGAGTGCGGTCGAGCGCAGGCGCGCAGCACCGCGGTATTCCAGTTCACCGTAGGCGGTGCCGAGGACCCCGGGCAAGCGATCCCGGCGCCGCGGCACCCACAGACAACCGCACGACATCCTGGGACAATTCGCGCTCCGCGGCGGGCCGTCTCCCCGCGGCGCGGCTCGTAGACTGGCTGGCATGTCGCAATCCCTCGAAGCCACCGCCACCGTCGCCCTGACCCCGCAGGAGGCCTTCGCGCTCGCGCACACGCTCGGCGCGGATCGCATCGCCTGGGACGGACACGTCGAGAAGCGGATGCTGCTGCGCGACGCCCGCCGGATCGAGCGGGGCGTGCAGGTGTTCGAGCGGGTCAGGGACGGGCGGCGCATGATCCTGGAGTACGACGTCTGGTACCCGGGCCAGGTGTCGAGCAACCGCATGGTGAAAGGGCCGTGGTGGCTCGCGGACTACGGCGAGGGTTGGCACTTCACCCCCGTGGACGGCGGCACGAGGGTCACCTGGAAGATCGCCTACCGGCACCGCTCCCCCGTGCTCGCCGAGCAGATGGCGGCGGCGATGCGCGTGCTGTTCCGGCACGAGCTCGACGCGCGGATGGCCGACTTCGCCGCCGCGGCCCTCGACTCGGGGCTGGTCCGCGACGCCCTCGCCGGCGAGCTCCCGCGCTTCGCGCGCCACCGGGACCGGGAGCGCTAGGCCGGGACCGCGCCGGCGCGCCCTGCCCCGGGGTCGCGTCCTGCCCGGGCCCGCGTCCCAGTCCCGCGTCCCGTGCCCGCGGGCCTCGCCGAGGGGCGGTTCAGGCCGCGACGGGCACGAGGTAGGGCGCCCACTCCTCCGCGTCGGTCCGCTCGGACCCGCGCATGATCCACCGGTGCGGCAGCGGCGGCAGGGGCCGTCGGCGCAGCGTCCAGCCCATCTCCTCGGGGGTGCGGTCGCCCTTGACGTTGTTGCAGCGGAGGCAGCACGCCACCAGGTTCTCCCACGAGTCGCGGCCGCCGCGGGAGCGCGGCTGGACGTGATCGATGGTGTTGGCGAACGCGTCGCAGTAGGCGCAGCGGTGGCTGTCGCGCCGCAGCACGCCCTTCCGCGAGACCGGCGCCTGCCGGGTCATGGGGATGCGCACGTACCGGTTGAGGAGGATCACCTGGGGTCGGGCGAAGTCCTCGCACATCGAGCGCAGCGGGCGGGTCTCGTCCGCTTCGAGCACCGATGCCTTGCCGCCCAGCACGAGCACGAGCGCCCGGCGGTCGGAGACGATCGAGATTGGTTCATAGCCGGCGTTCAGCACGAGCGTGCGCATACCGTTCCTTCCGTGTGGCCCCGTGGCTCGAGGCTTCGTGGGAATGCCCGGGGTCCGCCCCGGGTACGAAAAACGGCACCGCCGAGAGGCGGTGCCGTGAGCACGCACGCGAGGACGCAGCCATGTCCGCCGCGGATATCGCTATCGCATGGCGGAAATGGTGCTCGAACCCGCTGGAGCCGTCCGGGCAGGAGCGAACCACCCTGGCGGGGGTGTTCGCGGCTGCGCACATGATGGCTCCATCGATTCGCGCCGACCCGGCGGGCCGGACTCGCGTGCTGTCAGTGATAGTACAGGCCGTGGGACCCGTGGGAACAGGGCGGGGCGCGCCGGTCACGAGAAGTTCACGCGCCCGACACGTCCCGGAAAGCGCAGAACGCCCCGCGGTGGCGGGGCGTTCTACGTGTGCGCATCCTGGGATCAGATGCGGACGAAGTAGTAGCTCGAGCCGGCGTCGAGGCCGCCGATCTCGATGGAACGACCCCAGTTGGGCGAGTCGATCATCTGGCCGTTGCCGACGTAGATGCCGACGTGGTAGCCGCCGAAGATCACGAGGTCGCCGGGCTGCGGGTCGGACACCTGGGTGCCCGCTGCCGCCTGGCCGGTGACGCTGTGGGGAAGGCTCACGCCGTGCTGGGCGAAGACCCACTGCACGAAGCCGGAGCAGTCCCAGCCGGCCGGGGTGTTGCCGCCGAGCTGGTAGGTGCCGACGCCGATGTTCGCCCGCGCGGTCTCGACGACGTTCGCGCCGACCGAGGAGGCGGGGGCCGAGCTCGACGAGGACGAGCTGCTGCTCGAGCTCTCGCTGCTGCTGGAGGAGGTCTCCTCCGTCGTGGGCTCGGGCTCGGGCTCCGGCTCGGGCGTCTCGACGACGACCTCGGTGGCCGCGGTCTGCACGAGGCTCGAGTCGAAGGTCTCGACCGAGGTGCTCTCCGAGTCGACCTGGATCTCCTGCGGGGGCGCGGCGACGGCCGCCTCTTCCTCCGCGACCTCCTGCTCGGGGAGCTCGGTCTCGTCCTGAGTGGTCGCGTTGAGCAGGTTCGCCTGGTGATCGGCGGCCGCGATGTCGGCGTTCTGCCCGCCGACCGCAGTGAGACCGGCGGCGGCGATCGCGGTCACCGAGGCGGCGGCGGCGAAGCCGCCCGCGGCACGACGACGGCGCTGCGCGACGAGCGCGGCGGGACGCGCCGCCCGCACGGTGAGCGGACGCGCGTCGAAGGCTTCGGGAATCGCAACCGGCTGCTCTTCGGCGATCGGAGCGGTGATGCGCTCGACGATCTCGGTGGGCAGCACCGACACGAGCGCGTCCATGTCGTTCCGGGCGATCTCGCCCGTGTCGCGCGGCGAGACCGCGGTCTGGGCCGCGAGCGGGCGGACGCCGGTGCGGCGCTCGATCTCGCGAGCCTCACGACGGGTAAGCGGCGCGGTGCCGTTCAGCGTGGTTGTTTCCAAAATTCGACCCTCCCCATTGCCCGGCTCTCGCCGCCCGCCCCACGAAGTGCGTGGATGCACCTTGCCGAGGGGCGGGATTGCAATGCCCCGGCAAGACCTGAACACGGTTGTGTTCGCTGATACACACGAGCGTAACGAAAGATCTCGGAAATGTCACGTTCAGGTGACGAATTTCTCACGAATTGGTAACAGCGCCGATATTCAGCTGGATTCGTGCGGATCGCCCGGTGTTCCCGCCCCTGCGGAGCACGCCCTCGACGATGAGTGCGGCCGTTCTGCGGGGCCGTGAAGCAACCCGGTCAACTTTACACCACGCCGGGCGGCGACGGGAACGCCGCCGGGCGGGCGCACGGGCGGCATCCCCGCGGGCATCGCCCGGTCCGCGCCGCCCTAGCTCGCGACGTAGATGTGGCGGGCCGCGTCGGCGGGGATGATGACCCCCGCGTCGTTGCCCGCGAGCGAGACGATCAGCCGGGCGCCGCTGCGCTCGACCGTGACGCTCGCGCCCGGGAACACGCCGCCGCCGCGCAGCATCGAGAGCATCTCCCGATCCGCCTGCACCGGCTCGCCGAGCCGGCGCACCTCGAACGGCCCCGCCTCGTCCAGGACCTCGCTCAGCGGGCGCACGCCCTCCAGAAAGGGTTCGCTCGCATCCGCGAGCGCCACCTCCGAACTCGGGATGGGCGTTCCGTAGGGCGATGCGTCGGGGCGTCCGAGCAGCGCGAAGATGCGCTCCTCCGCCTCGTCGCTCATCACGTGCTCCCAGCGGCAGGCCTCTTCGTGCACGCTCGTGAGGTCGAGCCCGATGACGTCGGCGAGCAGCGCCTCCGCAATCCGGTGCTTGCGCATGACCCGCACCGCCTTCTCGCGTCCGATCTCGCTCAGCACGAGCCGGCGGTCCGACGCGACCTCGACGAGGCCATCGCGCTCCATTCTGGCGATGGTCTGCGACACGGTCGGGCCGGAATGGCCGAGGCGTTCGGAGATCCTGGCGCGCAGCGGAGTGATGCCCTCTTCCTCGAGGTCGAGAATGGTGCGCAGATACATCTCCGTCGTATCGATGAGATCGGTCACAACATCCCCTCCCCTGCTCCTTCTTCAACAAAACTCGTCATCGTGCTTGGACACACAGTGCAAGCCTACCGATGCTCAGCACCACAATCGCTCTAGGCTGGGCACATGACCGATATTCGCATCCCGGCAGACCTGCTTCCACTGGATGGAAGATTCGGGTCGGGCCCCTCTCGAGTCCGCCTGCAGCAGTTCGACGATCTCACGGATCGCGCCGTGACCGTAATCGGGACGTCCCACCGCCAGCCCGCCGTGAAGCGCCTCGTCGGCGCCATCCGCGAGGGCATCGCCGACCTCTACCGGCTGCCGGAGGGCTACGAGGTGCTGCTCGCCAACGGCGGCGCGAGCGCGTTCTGGGATGCGGCGGTCTTCGGCCTCGTGGAGCGGCGGGCCCAGACCGCCGTCTTCGGCGAGTTCGGCGGCAAGTTCGCGAAGGCCGCGCGCGCGCCGTGGCTCGAGGCCCCGGACGTGCGCGAGGCCGAGGCCGGGTCGGCGGCGCTGCTCGAGCCGGCGGAGGGCGTGGACGTCTACGCGACCCCGCACAACGAGACCTCGACCGGCGCGATGGTCCCCATCCGCCGCGTGGCCGACGACGGTGCGCTCACCGTGGTGGATGCGACCAGCGCCGCGGGCGGCGTGTCGGCGGACATCGCCGAGACCGACGTCTACTACTTCTCGCCGCAGAAGAACTTCGGCTCCGACGGCGGGCTCTGGCTCGCGATCGTCTCGCCGCGCGCCCTCGAGCGCATCGGGCGCATCGCGGCCTCAGACCGGTACATCCCCGAGTTCCTGAGCCTCGCGAACGCGGTCGACAACTCCCGCAAGGATCAGACCCTCAACACGCCGGCCGTGGCCTCGCTCTCGCTCCTCGAGTCGCAGGTGCGGTGGATGAACGAGCAGGGCGGGCTCGACTGGGTGGACGCGCGCACGGCGGAGTCCTCCCGCGGCCTGTACGAGTGGATCGACCGCCACGACTGGGCGGCGCCATTCGTCCGCGAGCCCGAGTACCGCTCGCAGGTGGTCGTCACGATCGACCTCGACGACGCGATCGACGGCGGCCGCATCACCGCCGTCCTGCGCGAGCACGGCATCGTGGACATCGAGCCCTACCGCAAGCTCGGCCGCAACCAGCTGCGCGTGGGCACGTTCGCATCGGTGGACCCGGCCGACGTGGCGAGCCTCGCGGACTGCATCGCCTACGTGGCGGAGCGCCTGTAGCCGCGGAACGCCGCGACGGCACGGGAAAGGCCGCCTCGACGCCCCCGCATGGGAGCGCCGAGGCGGCCTTCGTCGTCGCCTCGGCCGCGCGCGGAGGCTACTCCGCCTTGCCGCCCCGCCGCCGCGTGCGGGTCCGGGTGCGCTTGCGCGTCCGGATGCGCGGAGCCTCGGGCTCCGGGGCCTCGGCGCCGGCCTCCTCCTCGGAGACCGGGTTGCCCTGCTCGTCGTGCGTGGCGCGATAGGTCGCGAGGCGCTCGGCCCACGGCACCCAGCCCGGGGCCAGCAGCGCGCCCTCGGCGGGCAGCAGGCCGCACTCGAGCACGGTGGCCTGCTCGCCGTCGACGTTCGTCAGCGACACCGTCCACCACCAGTCGGGGTAGCCCGGCGCCTTCGACTCGAAGCGCAGCGAGTACACGCCGCCGCCCTCGTCGACGACCTCGTGGAAGGGCCCGACCTGCTCGAACTCGGCGATCTCGAACAGCGCGTTCCGGGCGAGCGCGATCGCGACCTCGAGCTCGGCCTCGTCCAGCTCGAGCGCGGCGTGCTCGGACTCGGCGCCTTCCCCGGCAGCCGCGGCATCCCCCGCGGCGGCTCCGGCCTCCTCCGGTCGCGACTCCGGGGCGTCCTGCTCCGGCTCGCGCTCCTCGTCACGCATCGAGCTCATCCGCCACTCGGCGGAGCATCGCCGCGATCTTCGCGCCGCTCGCGGACGGCGGGTACTGGCCGCGGCGCAGCTGGCCGCCCGCGCGGTCGAGCACCTTCACGAGGTCCTCGACGATCACGGCCATGTCCTCCGCCGGCTTGCGCTTCATCCGCACGACCGAGGACGGCGCGTCGACGACGCGCACGGAGAGCGCCTGCGCTCCCCTGCGGCCGTCGGCGATGCCGTACTCGAGCCGCGTGCCGGCGCGCAGCTGCGTCACCTCGGGCGGCAGCGCGGTGGCGTGGAGGAAGACCTCCTGCCCGTCGTCGCCCTGGATGAACCCGAATCCCTTATCGGTGTCATAGAACTTCACCTTGCCAGTAGGCATGGCACTACTCCTTGTGCGCTCCCGTCCGGGCGAGCGCGTCGTCTCTTGTCTTGCTTCGGAAGATCGTGCGGCGCCGCGGCGCCTCCAGGCACGGGGCGCCCGGCCGGGCTCCTCCCGTCCGCGGCCCCCTGCGTGCCTGCGCGCCGCCGCGCGCGATGCGTTCATCCTACCGCGCCGCCCATTCGCGCAACGGGTCGACTAAACTGGCCGGGTGAACACCGAAGCCAAGGCCGAACCCGCATACCCGCTCGTCGAGCGCATCCTCGCGTATCTCGCCACCGGCATCGCGATCCTCGCGTTCATCGGGCTGCTCACGGTGCTCCTCGCCCCGCTCTTCGGCGTCGACTACGCGACCAGCCACCTGTGGGTATGGAACGCCTCCATGTTCGTCGCCTACTGGGGCTTCCCGGTGGCCCTCATCCTCGTCGTCGCGCTGCTGCTGATCCGCGTCATCTCGAACCGTCGGGCCGGCCGCGAGCAGTAGCACCGTGCCGCCCGTTCCCGATTCCCTGCGCATCCTCGCGTCGCTCCGCTCGCTCGACGAGGACGGCTTCGCCCGGTTGCTCCGCGCGAGGCGGGTGCAGGCCCGGGGCATGGAGGACCTGCTCGACCTCGCGGAATGGCTCGAGTCGCCCGCCAACATCGCGAGCGCGCTCGAGCGCCTCGACTGGCCGACGCTCCGGGGGCTGCGCACCGGCGCGCCCGAGGCGCTCGCGCACGCGGCGGCCCTGCAGCTCGCCGTGGTCGAGGATCCCGAGGCGGGCACGGTCGCGCTGCTGCCCGAGGCCTCGCGGCAGCTGGACGCGCTGCTGCCCGAGCCGCCCGCCTGGGACGACGCGGAGCTCGCCGCCGAGGCGGCCGGGACGGAGGCCGCGCACGCCGCCACGCAGCTCGCCAACGACGCGCTCTGGCTCATCGCGGCCGAGTCGCGGGCCGTGCACCACGCCCGCGAGCGGCTGCGCCTCAGCGGCGTCGAGCTCCGCCGCATCGCCGCCGAGCTCGACCGCGATCCGCACATCGTGGACTCGACCTACCGCTGGCTCTTCGAGGCCGGGCTCATCGCGCCCTCGCAGGAGGTGTGGCGACTCACCGAGCGCGGCCACGGTTTCCTGATCCGCCCCGTCGCCGAGCGCTGGCGCGCGCTCGTCGAGACCTGGCTCGGGGAGCTGCGCCTCGACGGCGTGCGCGCCCTCGCGGAGTCCGCGGGCGTGCGGCTCGCGGCCGGCGCGCTCCCGGAGGCGGAGGGCGAGTCCGTGCTCGCGGATGCGGAGGCGCTCGGGATGCTCGACCGCGGCGCGCTCACGCCCCTCGGCGCACGGGCGCTGGACGACGATCTCGACGGCGCGGTCGGCATCCTCGCCGCCCACCTGCCCGCGCCGGTGGAGCAGGTCTACGTGCAGCCCGACCAGAGCATCCTGGCGCCGGGCCCCCTCGAGGGGGAGCTCGACCTGCGGCTGCGCCGCGTCGCCCGGCTCGAGAACCGCGCGATGGCCAGCGAGTACCGGCTGACCCCCGCCTCCGTCACCCGCGCGCTCAACGCCGGCATGACCGAGGACGAGATCCGCGCGCTGCTCGCCGAGGTCTCGCTCACCGGCATCCCCCAGCCCGTCGACTACCTGATCGGCAGCACCGCGGCGCAGCACGGCCGCGTGCGCGTCCGCGCGCACGACACCGGCTCGGGCATCTCGACCCGCGTCCGCGCCGAGAGCGAGGAGCTCCGCGACGCGATCGAGGTCGACACCGCGCTCGGCACGCTCGGGCTGCAGCGCGCGGGCGAGGAGCTCTCCACGCGGCTCCCGCCCCGGGTGGCGCTGGCCGCATTGCTCGACGCGCGCTACCCCGCGGTGCTCGAGGACGCCGAGCACCGCCTCGTGCCGGAGCCCTTCGAGGAGACCGCCGAGCCGCACGTCCCGCTGGCCACGCCCACGGCGATGCGCGCCGCGGCGGAGCTCGCCGGGCAGGCCGCCGAGGGCGACCACGCCGACGACCGCATCACGTGGCTGCAGCGGCGGCTCGAGCTCGCGCGCCGCAACAAGGCCGAGGTGCGGGTGCGCATCGACGTGCCCGGCAAGGAGGCCGTGACCCTCGCGCTGGTGCCCGTGGCCGTGAACACGCAGCGGCTGCGCGCCATCGACCTCGATGCCGATGTCGAGCGCACCGTCCCCACCCGCGCCATCCTCAGCATCGAGGAATAGCTCCCGCCCCATCCCACCCCGCCGAATCGTGGCCACGGCTGGTCGTTCTGCGGAGTCGTACCGACCAGCCGCGACCATAATCCGGAGTAGAATTGCCCCTTATGGCTGGCGGACCCCTCATCGTGCAAAGCGACCGAACCGTACTGCTCGAAGTCGCGCATCCCGACGCCGAGCAGGCCCGCCACGCGCTGGCCGTCTTCGCGGAGCTCGAGCGCGCGCCGGAGCACGTGCACACCTACCGCATCACGCGGCTGGGGCTGTGGAACGCGCGCGCGGCGGGGCACACCGCCGACGAGATGCTCGAGACCCTCGACGAGTACGCGAAGTTCCCCGTGCCGGACTCCGTGGCGATCGACCTCCGCGAGACCGTGAACCGCTACGGCCGGCTCGCGATCGAACGCGACGAGGAGGGCCTCGTGCTGCGCTCGGCCGACGAGGCCGTGATGCGCCAGGTCGCGAACCACAAGCAGATCAAGCCCATGCTCGCCTCCCCGACCGTCGACGGCTGGCGCATCGAGGACTGGGCGCGCGGCTCGCTGAAGCAGCAGCTTGTGAAGCTCGGCTGGCCCGCCGAGGACCTCGCGGGCTACACGCCGGGCACGCCGCACGAGATCGAGCTCGACGAGCGCGACTGGTCGCTGCGCGACTACCAGCGGGACGCGGTGGACAACTTCTTCGAGGGCGGCTCCGGCGTCGTGGTGCTCCCCTGCGGCGCGGGCAAGACGCTCGTGGGCGCCGGCGCGATGGCCGCGGCGGGGACGAGCACGCTCATCCTCGTCACGAACACCGTCTCGGCGCGCCAGTGGCGCTCCGAGCTGCTGCGGCGCACCTCCCTCACGGAGGAGGAGATCGGCGAGTACTCCGGGGAGTCCAAGGAGATCAAGCCGGTCACGATCGCGACCTACCAGATCCTCACCGCCCGCCGGAAGGGCAAGTACGCCCACCTCTCGCTGCTCAACGCGCTCGACTGGGGACTCATCGTCTACGACGAGGTGCACCTGCTCCCCGCGCCGGTGTTCAAGCTCACCGCCGACCTGCAGGCGCGCCGCCGCCTGGGGCTCACCGCGACGCTCGTGCGCGAGGACGGCCGCGAGGGCGATGTCTTCTCGCTCATCGGCCCCAAGCGATTCGACGCCCCCTGGAAGGAGATCGAGGCGCAGGGCTTCATCTCCCCCGCCGAGTGCTTCGAGATCCGCGTGGACCTGCCCTACGAGACGCGCATGGGCTACGCCTCCGCGAGCGACGAGGACCGCTACCGCATCGCCGCCACGGCCCCGATCAAGCTCGACGTGGTGCGCCGCCTCGTGGAGCGGCACGAGGGCGAGCGCATCCTCGTCATCGGCCAGTACCTCGACCAGATCGATGAGATCGCGGACCGGCTCGACGTGCCCAGGCTCACCGGCCAGACGCCCACCTCCGAGCGCGAGGAGCTCTACGAGGCCTTCCGCAACGGGGACGACCCGGTGCTCGTGGTCTCGAAGGTCGCGAACTTCTCGGTGGACCTCCCCGACGCCTCGGTCGCGATCCAGATCTCGGGCTCCTACGGCTCCCGCCAGGAGGAGGCGCAGCGCCTCGGCCGGCTCCTGCGCCCGTCCTCGAGCGGGGTCTCGGCCTCCTTCTACACGATCGTCTCGCGCGACACCGTGGACCAGGACTTCGCGCAGAACCGCCAGCGGTTCCTCGCGGAGCAGGGCTACGCCTACTCCATCCTCGACGCCGATTCCCTCGACACAACCAGAAATTCCTCAGCAGAGCAGGACGATACTGATTTCCATGACTGATGGTGGACCCAAGATCCTTGTTGTTGACGACGAGCCGAACATCCGCGAGCTGCTCTCCACGAGCCTGCGCTTCGCCGGGTTCATGGTTCGCACCGTCGGGAACGGCGCCGGCGCGATCGCCGCGGTGATCGACGAGGAGCCCGACCTGATCGTGCTGGACGTCATGCTTCCCGATATGTCCGGCTTCGGCGTGACCAAGCGCCTGCGCGCCTCCGGCTACGCCTCGCCCATCCTCTTCCTCACCGCGAAGGACACGACAGACGACAAGATCGAGGGTCTCAACGCGGGCGGCGACGACTACGTCACGAAGCCGTTCAGCCTCGACGAGATCGTCGCGCGCATCAAGGCCATCCTGCGCCGCACGATGCACAGCGAGGAGGAGGCCGTGATCCGCGTGGGCGAGCTCACGATGGATCAGGACACGCACGAGGTGTTCATCAACGACGAGCCCATCGACCTCAGCCCCACCGAGTTCAAGCTGCTGCGCTACCTCATGCTCAACCCCAACCGGGTGCTCTCGAAGGCGCAGATCCTCGACCACGTGTGGGAGTACGACTTCAACGGCGACGCCGGCATCGTCGAGTCCTACATCTCCTATCTGCGCCGCAAGCTGGACGCGCACACGAGCGAGTCGCTCATCCAGACCAAGCGCGGGTTCGGGTACATGCTCAAGCTTCCGGGTTCCAAGGCCTGACCCTTCGTGTCCAAGCGCCGGCTGCGCTGGAACCAGTTCTCGCTTCGGAACCAGCTGACGATCGTCAACGTGGTGCTGCTCGCCTTCTCGCTCATCGTGGCGGGCACCGGCACCACGCTGCTGTTGCGCCCCACGCTCGTGGGGCAGCTCGACGCCAACCTGCGCTCCATCGCCGCCGACCCGTCGCTCGTGATCGGCAGCGAGGCGAACAGCGGCCAGTTCACCTACGAGTACATCCGCACCGCGCCGCAGCCCTACTACGTCGCGGTACTCGACGACCAGGGCCGGCTGCTCGTCGACAACTGGATCGGGCGCCCGCGCTCGATCGCCCCGAACACGGATGAGCTCGGGCTCGGCCAGTCGGTGGACCCGGACGCCCCCACCTACCCGATCGAGGAGATCCGGGACGGGCTGGGCGCCCCGTGGCGCGTGGTGACGGTGCGCGAGGACCAGTACGCCGCCGATACCGTGTCGGGCACCCTCGTGGTGGCGATGCCGCTCTCGAGCGTGAACGCCACGATGGCGAGCTTCCTCGCGATCTTCTTCGGGTTCGGGCTCTCGGTGCTCATCTTCGCCGCGGCGCTCACCCGCCTGCTCGTCTCGGCGACGCTGCAGCCGCTGCGCAAGGTGGAGTCGACGGCCATGGCCTTCGCCGCCGGCGACTACGATCAGCGCCTGCCCGAGGCCACGCCCAACACCGAGGTCGGGCGCCTCTCGCGGGCGCTGAACACGATGCTGGGGCGCATCGACTCGGCCCTCGACGAGCGCGATCGGACCATCACCCAGATGCGCCGGTTCGTCGGCGACGCCTCGCACGAGCTGCGCACGCCGCTCGTGACCGTGCGCGGCTACGCGGAGCTCTACCGGATGGGGGCGCTCGACGACTCCGAGAAGGTGGACGGGGCGATGGATCGCATCGAGGGCGAGGCGAAGCGGATGGGCGGCCTCGTGGAGGACCTCCTGCAGCTCGCGCGCCTCGACGAGGACCGCGAGATGCCCAAGGACGTGATCGACCTCGAGCCCCTCGCCGAGGACTCAGCGATGGACACGAACGCGCAGGCGCCGAACCGGCGCGTGCGCGTGCTGCCGGTGCGCGTGGTGGAGACGGAGGACGACGAGTACGATCCCCGCGGCAGCGCCTTCGGGCGCCCCGGGGACTTCGACGTCGAGGAGGAGCCCGAGCTCCCGCCCGAGGATTCCGCTTCCGCCGAGGACGAGCCTGCGGCTGAGGAGCCCCGCAACCGCTTCCGCCTGGTGCGGGCGCTGGCACCGAAGTTCCCGCGCCTGCGCCGCGGCGGCAGGAACGGGGCCGCGGAGCCCGAGTCCGCCGCCGAGACGGAGATCGTGCCGCCCGCGGCCCCCGCACCGGTCGACGCCCCGGAGCCGCCCATCGAGGAGGACGAGGGCGAGATCCCCGCGATGATCTACGGCAACAGCGACAAGGTGCGCCAGGCCGTCCAGAACATCGTGGGCAATGCCCTGCGCTACACGCCGGACGGCACGCCGCTCGAGCTCGGCGTGGTCGTGGACGTGCCGCGCAAGCTCGCGACGATCGAGGTCATCGACCACGGCGACGGGGTCACCGAGGAGGAGCGGCAGAAGATCTTCCAGCGCTTCTGGCGCGCCGACAGCTCCCGCAACCGCGACACGGGCGGCACGGGCCTCGGGCTCGCGATCGTGTCGGCCATCATGCAGGCCCACGAGGGCTCGGTGGACGTCGTCGATACGCCGGGCGGCGGCGCGACGTTCCGGCTGCAGTTCCCGCTGCTCACCAGTCCGCCTGTGGATGAGCAGGGCTCCACAGCGCAGTAGCCCTCCGCCGCCCGCCGGCCTCCTTCCTGCCTAGGTTGGTGGCGTCGCCCGCGCTCAGGACGCGCGGGGGCTACCGGACAGGGAGAAGGACATGGCGCGTTTTACCGTCGATTCAGACCAGCTCAACGCCACGATGGCGGCCGCATACACCGAGATCCAGGCCGTGGAGACGCATACGAGCCAGCTCACGACCCAGCTGACCAGCATGGAGTCGGCCTGGCAGGGTCAGGCCTCGGTGCAGTTCCAGCACTGCGTGGAGAAGTGGCGCGGCACGCAGGCGCAGGTGGAGGCCGCGATCAGCGAGCTCAACAACGCGCTCGGCGCGGCGGCGAGCCACTACGGCACGACCGAGAACGACGTCATCCGGCTGTTCACGCTCTGAGCGGGGCCGGAGGCCGGGCGCCGGTGCGCGGCGCGGCGGGAATGCGAAAGCGGGCGGTACCCGGAGGTACCGCCCGCTTGTCGTTCGAGGTTCGGACTAGAAGTCCATGCCGCCCGTCGGGTCGGCTGCCGGTGCGGCGTTGGCCGGGGCCGGCTTGTCGGCGACGACCGCCTCGGTGGTGAGGAAGAGGCCGGCGATGGACGCGGCGTTCTGCAGCGCCGAGCGGGTGACCTTGACCGGGTCGAGGATGCCCGAGGTGACCATGTCGACGTACTCGCCGGTCGCGGCGTTGAGGCCGTGGCCGACCTCGAGGTTGCGGACGCGCTCGGCGACCACGCCCGCCTCGAGACCCGCGTTGAGCGCGATCTGCTTGAGCGGGGCGTCGAGGGCCCACTTCACGATCTTCGCGCCGGTCTGCTCGTCGCCCAGGAGCTCGAGCTTCGAGACGGCCTCGCCGGCCTGGGCGAGCGCGACGCCGCCACCGGCGACGATGCCCTCTTCCACGGCGGCCTTCGCGTTGCGCACGGCGTCCTCGATGCGGTGCTTGCGCTCCTTGAGCTCGACCTCGGTGGCCGCGCCCGCCTTGATGACGGCCACGCCGCCGGCGAGCTTGGCGAGGCGCTCCTGGAGCTTCTCGCGGTCGTAGTCCGAGTCGGTGTTCTGGATCTCGGCCTTGATCTGGGCGACGCGGCCCTCGATGACGTCGGCCTCGCCGGCGCCCTCGACGATGGTGGTCTCGTCCTTGGTGATGATGACCTTGCGCGCACGGCCGAGCATGTCGATGGTCGTGTTCTCGAGCTTGAGGCCGACCTCCTCCGAGATGACCTGGCCGCCGGTGAGGATCGCGATGTCCTGCAGCATGGCCTTGCGGCGGTCGCCGAAGCCGGGGGCCTTCACGGCGGCCGACTTGAAGATGCCGCGGATCTTGTTCACGACGAGGGTCGCGAGCGCTTCGCCGTCGACGTCCTCGGCGATGATGAGCAGCTGCTTGCCGGCCTGCATCACCTTGTCCACGACCGGAAGGAGGTCCTTCACGTTCGAGATCTTGCTGTTGACGATGAGGATGTAGGCGTCCTCGAAGACCGCCTCCTGGCGGTCCGCGTCGGTCACGAAGTACTGCGAGAGGTAGCCCTTGTCGAAGCGCATGCCCTCGGTGAGCTCGAGCGTGGTGCCGAACGTGTTCGACTCCTCGACGGTAACGACGCCCTCGCGGCCGACCTTGTCGATGGCCTCGGCGATGATCTCGCCGATCTGGGGGTCGGCTGCCGAGATCGAGGCGGTGGCGGCGATGTGCTCCTTGGTCTCGACCTCCTTGGCGGTGGCGAAGAGGTGCTCGGTGACAGCCTCCACGGCCTTGTCGATGCCGCGGCGGACCGAGATCGGGTCGGCGCCCGCGGCGACGTTGCGGAGGCCTTCCTTGACGAGGGCCTGCGCGAGGACGGTCGCGGTGGTCGTGCCGTCGCCGGCGACGTCGTCGGTCTTCTTGGCGACCTCCTTGACGAGCTCGGCGCCGATCTTCTCGTAGGCGTCCTCGAGCTCGATCTCCTTGGCGATGGAGACGCCGTCGTTGGTGATCGTGGGTGCGCCCCACTTCTTCTCGAGCACGACGTTACGGCCGCGCGGTCCAAGGGTGACCTTGACGGTGTCGGCAAGCGTGTTGAGACCACGCTCGAGACCGCGACGGGCCTCTTCATCAAAGGCGATCATCTTCGACATATATTCGTCGTCCTTTCGGGACGTAAGTGGTGGTTCAGCGGTTTAGCACTCGAGCGAATCGAGTGCCAAGGACCATGTTGGCACTCTCACCCCGAGAGTGCAAGCAAGCGCCCCGCGGTCCGCTGGTGGCGAACTCCCGTCCCGCTCGGGAGGGCGCATCGCCGCGACGCTCCCGGGCCGACGGCGCCGCCTATTCCACGAGACCCGAGCCGTCCTGGCCCACCACGACGACGATCTCGCCGGGCTGCGCGAGTTCGGGGTCGACGACGGCCTCGCCGAAGCCGAAGTCCTCCGCCAGCGCCATCGCCGCCGGCAGCTCGTCCTCGCTGCCCGCCGCGATCGTGGTCGTGGCGTTATCCGAGGAATCGGCGTCGGTCACGAGCACGACGTTCCACTCGTTGGCGTAGAGCACGTCGGATGCGGCGCCGGCCAGCCCGCCGATGCCCGCGCCGTTCAGCACCGTCACCGGCACCTCCGGGTCGTGCTCGGCGACGACCTCCTCCTCGGTGGGCGTCGGCTCGGGCTCGCCCGTGGCGGGCGGGGTGGTCTCGGTCTGCTCCTGCTGGTCCTCCATCGCCTGCGAGGTGAACTGCACCTGGCGGTCGATCATCCACATCACGCCGACGCCGATGCCGACCAGCAGCACGAAGGACACCGCGGCGATGAGCCACGAGGACAGCTTCGATGCACGGGTGCGCGGGGCCCGGTGCGCCCCGCGCCGCTTCAGGCTGGAGGGGAAGTCGTCGAAGCGATCTTTGGGGTACTTCACGAGGCAGATTCTTTCGTCGGACGTGGGGTGGGCTGGTGAATTCTAGGATGCACGGTATCGCCGATCCCTCTTCCGGTCACGGATGCGTCGCAGCCGCCCGATGAGGAGCGGGTTCTCGACCAGCGCGACCGGCGATTCTATGAGCGTACCGAGTATTTGGTAGTACCGGGTCGGCGAATAGCCGAAGTCGGCGCGGATCGCGTCCTCCTTCGCCCGCGAGTGGCGGGGATGGGCCTCCTCGAACTCGAGGATGCCCCGCTCGAGATCCGTGAGGGCGTCCGACTCCGTCGCGGCGCCGGCCCGCTCGGATTCGAGCGGGCCGTCCTCGGGTCGCGGGTCGGGCGGGGCACCCGCGCCCTCGGGTTCATGCGGGGCGTCGTCGGCGGCATGCGTCTGCTCGGCCATCCGTCTCCCCCAATCGTCCGCCGATGGAATTCCCCAGAATCTTAGGCGTTGTCTCTTGGGACAACGCAGACAGGGCCCCGGTCGGCGCGCATCCGGCGCGTAGACTTTCCGGGATCGAGAGGAGTCGTCATGACCTACGAAGTCGAGCGAACCGAGGACCAGTGGCGGCAGGCGCTCAATCCCGAGGAGTTCCAGGTGCTGCGCCGGGCCGGCACCGAGCGCCCTTTCACGGGCGCGCTGCTCGAAGAGGCGCGGCCGGGCATGTACTCCTGCCGGGCGTGCGGCAACGAGCTGTTCGCCGCCCAGACGAAGTTCGACGCGGGCTGCGGCTGGCCGAGCTTCTGGGAGCCGCTACGGCCGGAGGCGGTCGAGCACCGCGAGGACCGCTCGCTGGGGATGCGCCGCGTCGAGGTCCTGTGCGCGAAGTGCGGCTCGCACCTCGGGCATGTGTTCCCCGACGGCTACGGCACGCCCACGGGCGACCGCTACTGCATGAACTCCCTCAGCCTCGAGTTCACGCCCAACGCCGCCTGATCGCGGGGCGCCCGGCCCCGGGCGGGCTCGGCCCGGGCCGACTCGTCTCAGTCGGACTCGCGGTCGACGCCGGTGACGGTCGTCAGCAGGAAGGCCGCGTCCTCGAGCGCGAGTACCGAATGCCGCTGCGGCGTCAGCACCCGCAGCTCGTTCTCCCCGATCTCCTGCAGCTCGCCGTCCTCGGTCTCGACCCGGAGGCGCCCCACGAGCACCTGGATGCTGCCCGCCGGCGGCGAGTTGTGCTCGGGCAGGCGCCCGCCCTCGGGCAGCGCGAGGATCGTCTGCCGCAGCTCGTGATCGTGCGCGACGAGTTCGGCGCTGCGGCCGTGCTCGCTCTCGCGCGCGGCCTGCAGGTGCGAGTACGCGAGCTCGTTGAGATCCACCATGTCGTCCTCCCCCTTCGGAGTCTTCCCGCACCATCCTCGGCCATCCGCGTGGGCCCCGCCTGAACCGCGCAGCCCCGGGCGCCCCGGCCGCCGGCGGCAGCGGCGCCCGATCAGGCCGGGGCGTCGTGCGCCGAGTACAGGGGCTCGGCGGCGGCCGCGGGCAGCGCGATGACCGGCAGCGGCTCGCCGCGGTGCTTGTCGACCGCGAGGGTCACGTAGCCCTCCCCGTTCTCGACGTCGCGGTACACGCTGATGAGCACCCCGCCCTCGCGCACGGTGCTCTTCATCCAGCGCATGAAGCGGCCGGGATCCCCCGAGCCGAAGTCCTGCCGGATCTGCTCGACGGCGCCGGGGCCGGCCGCGACGCGGCTGTTGCCCGCGAGCTTGAGCCGATGCCCCGCGGCCGTGGTGATCCGGAACCGCCCCGCGAGCGCCGCGAAGCCGAAGAAGAACCCGAGCACGCCGGGCACCGCGAAGGCCGCCATGACCAGGTAACCGGGCCCCTGGCGCCGCCCGTCGCCCGCGTTCTCGCGGGCCCAGACCACGAGGGCGTCGAAGTTCAGCGCGGCCAGGATGATCGCGATGAGGCAGAACAGCGCGACGCCGCCGAGGACGGCCACCCGCGGGCGGTGGATGCTGAGTCGGAAGCGCGGGTCTCCCGCGAAGATCCTCTTGGTGGACATGGCTCGTCGCTGCTTTCTCGAATGCGGCGGGACCTGCCCGCCCGCGGAACGATGCAAGCGTAGTGCAGCGCGGGACGGGCCCAGAGCGACCGGGAGTCGAGCTTCGGCGGCGCCTGGATGCTCGGCAGGATCGCCAAGTGGTCGCCGGCCGCGATCGCCGATGCCTTCGAGCGCGACTCCCGCGAACTCGACGCGTCGGCGCTGGCCCGGGTGCTCGAGCGCGAGCCGCTCGACGCGATCGACCTCGACGCGCTGAACCCGGACCGCGACGACGCACGGGTGCGTCGGATCGCGGCCCGGACCGGCTTCACGCTTCGCTGAGCCCGCCGTCCCACGCGGGCAGCAGCGCGGGGTCCACGGTGCCGTGCAGGGCGCCGAGCGCGATGGGCTCGCGCAGCGTCGAGACGAAGGCGCGCAGCCGTACGAAGGCGCGCAGCCGTGCGAGCGCGTGGCGGGGACGTGCGACTGCGGGGCGCGGGGCGCGCCCGGGGCGGTGCTGGATCATGGCTCTCGGCCTCCTTCGGGGTTCCGTGCCCGCAGACTACGAGCGCCGCAGGGCCGGATGAACCCCCGCCGTCATCGGGCGTCAGACCGCGCAATATTCCGACACGGGGCGCCGAGCCGCCCGGACGGCCGGATCGACGGCCCGTCCGACTCACCCCGTTCTGCCAGCAACCGGGGCTAGGCTCGCCGGCGATGAGGCTTATCAGCTATAACTTGCGAAATCACAGCGCGGTGTCCGATCTCGAATCGATCGTCGCAATCCATGATCCCGATGCGCTCTGCATCCAGGAGGCGCACACGGCGCTCCTCCCCCGCAGCATCGCCGATCTCCGCCTCGTGCAGGCGACCGCGCAGAACCGGCTGGGACTCGCGATGTACCTGCGCCCAGAGCGGTTCCGGACCCGGGACCTGCGGGTCGTGGCGCTCAGGAAGTCGCTGCACGACCGCCTGATGAAGCCCGCGCACGAGCGGCTCATCGCGGTGCGCGCCTTCGACGCCAAGTATGAGCAGGAGGTCGTCCTCGCGTCGTTCCACGCGGCGCCGCTCACCGCGCTCAACTCGCTGCGGCGCCACCAGATCACCACCGCCTTCTCGGAGATGCACGACCTGGGCGAGGGACTGCCCGCCCTCATGGCCGGCGACTACAACTACCCGTTCTTCCAGCGCTCCCTGGCCGACCGCCTCCGCACGCAGGGATACACGCTGAGCAAGAGCGACCGCAGCACCTACTCGCGCTACCGCGTCCTGCGCGGGCACTACGACTTCGCGACCTCCAAGGGCTTCGAGGTGGAGGACGTCCGCACGCTCCCCCAGAGCAAGTCCGACCACCTCCCCATCCTCGTGCAGGCCTCGCTGGCGCCCGTCGCCGCGAAGGCCGAGCCCGTGCTCGTCGGCCCCGCGGCGCAGCCGATCCCGATGGTGTAGCGACGCGGCCGACCCCGAAGACATGGCGGCGCGGCCGCGATGGCGCAGCGCTCAGCCGCGGCGCGAGGAGCGCTGGTCCGTCGCGCCGGGGACGGGCTCGGCGGCATCGGCCCCGAGCGCGAGGATGCGGTTGTCCGCGTCCACGTGCACGACCCGCGGCGCGTATCCGTCGAGCTCCGCCTCCTCGGCCAGGAGGTAGGACATGATGATCACGAGGTCGCCGGGCTGCACGAGGTGCGCCGCGGCACCGTTGATGCAGATGCGGCCGTCCCCGGCCCCGCCCTCGATCACGTAGGTCTCGAGCCGCGCGCCGTTCGTGATGTCCACGATCTGCACCTGCTCGCCCTCGACGAATCCCGCCGCTCGGACCAGGTCGGCGTCGATCGTGACCGAGCCGACGTAGTGCAGGTCGGCCTGGGTGACGGTGGCCCGGTGGATCTTGCCGCCGAGTACGGTGCGGAGCATGCGGTCCCCTCTTCCGGTCTTCATCGACGCTTCCCGCGCGGGGACACGCACACGCGTCCCGGTACGGGAGAAGCCTGGAGCCGACTGCGGGGATCGAACCCGCGACCTTCTGTTTACAAGACAGATGCTCTGCCAGCTGAGCTAAGTCGGCACGGCATCCATCCTAGACGGATCCCGGCGCCGGCCTCGCCCTCGCGCACCGGCCGCCCGCCGAGAGCCCGGAACCGCTACGCGGGATCGGCCTCGAACCCGCGGATCACCGCATCGCGGATGCGCATCGCCTCGTCGCCGGTCGCGTCGTTCTCGACGAGCCATCGCTTGTGCGCCTTCTCCACCTCCTGCGCGAAGTTCCGGGCCCATCGGCCGTTCGAGCGCTCCGCCTCCGGCAGCGAGGCGTACCGCCCGGCCGCGATCCCCGCCAGCAGCGCCTCGTCGAAGCGCCAGACCCGGGCCAGCCTCACGACGACGATCCGCGCGACCTCCTCGGGCGTGTAGTCGGGGAACTCGATCCGCAGCGGGATCCTCGAGCGCAGCCCGGGGTTCGCGCCGAGGAACGCGTCCATCTCGTCCGTGTAGCCGGCGAAGATCGCGACGAACCGGTCGCGGTCGTTCTCGAGCCGGGTCATGAACGTCTCGATGGCCATCCGACCGAAATCGTTCGTCGTGCCCTCGACGTGCAGCTGATAGGCCTCGTCCACGAACAGCACGCCGCCCATCGCCTCGTCGATGGCCTTCGTCGTGTTCCGCTCGCTGTGCCCGATGAACGCGCCCACGAGATCGGAGCGGTCGACGACCTTCACCGTGGGCGTCGCGAGGATGCCGAGGTTGTAGAACAGCCTCGCGATGATGTCGGCCACCGTGGTCTTGCCGGTGCCGGGGTTGCCCGTGAAGACCATGTGGTAGGTGGGCCGTTCGAGGCCGGCGCCGAGCTGGGCCAGCCGCGCATTCGCCTCCGCCTCGCGCGTGAGATCGCGCACCCAGGACTTCACCGGCTCGAGCCCGACGAGGCCGTCCAGCTCCTGCAGCAGCTCCTCCGCGCTCTCGGCCTTCCGCGCGGTGTCGCCGCCCGCGGTCTCGGCGAGGTCGGCGGCGGTGATGGTCTGGGTGTCCTCGTCGTCGCCGTCGACGACCCGGCGCGCCATCTGCTTGACGAGCCGCTCGTTGAAATTGCGCACCCAGCGCCCGTTGCTGCGATCGTTGCTCCGGCGGTACTCCGCCATCACGGCCCGCCGGTACTCGTCCTCGTCGACGCGGTACTCCTCGTCGAGCAGCTGCCGGTAGCCGATCTCCGCGACTTCCTCGGCGCTGTAGTCCTCGAAGTCGAAGCGGTTGGGGATGCGCGACTGCAGGCCGGGGTTCATCTGCAGGAAGTCCTGCATCCGGTCGGTGTACCCGGCGAAGATCACCACGATCTCATCGCGGTTGTTCTCCATGAACGTGAGGATGGTGTCCACGGCCTCCTGCGCGAACTCGTTGTTCCGCTCCTGGTAGAGGGAGTACGCCTCGTCGATGAACAGCACCCCGCCGCGGGCGCGCTCGAGCACGGCCTGCGTGAGATTGGCGGATTCGCCGAGGTGCTCGGCGACGAGATCCCGGCGCTGCACCTCGACGAGCTTGTCCCTGGCCACCGCTCCCGCGCGGTAGAGGGCCTGCTGCAGCAGCCGCGCCACCGTGGTCTTGCCCGTGCCCGGGTTGCCGAGGAAGACGCTGTGCATGGTCAGGTCCGTGGTCTTGAGCCCCTGGCGCCGCCGGCGCTGGTTGAACTCCACCATCCTCGTGAACGATTCGATCTGCTCCTTGACCCTGGCGAGCCCGGTGAGCCGGCCGATCTCGGCAAGCGGATCCTCGGCCTCGCCCTCCGGGGACGCGTGATCGCCCGAGAACTCCGCCCCGGCCTCGGGAGCCGCCGATTCGGCGGCCTGGGCCTCTTCGCCGCCCCCGGGGCGGGCCCGGACCGGCTCGGGGGCCGCGCCCGTCTCATCCGCCGCGGGCTCCTCCTCCGCAAGCTCGTCCCCCGCGGGCTCCTCCTCCGCGCCGACGGGCTCGCCGGCGACCTCCACGTGGGCATCACCGTCGTCGACCACCCGGATGCCGCCGCCCTCGGGAGCCTCGACCCGGTCGACGATCACGGTGCTCGCCTCGGCGCCGAGCTCGAGGCCGGCGTCCTCGGTCGCGATGCGCTCGAACCGGGCCGTGCTGCCCCCGGCCGCGTAGACGGCGCGCTGTCCGGCCTCGTTGCCGTACAGGGTCAGGCCGTTCGTCGACTCGACGGTGCTGCCGCCGATCGCGCAGATCTGCACCGCGCTGCAGTCGTCGAGCGACGCCGCGGCGCCCTCGGTCGCCTGCAGCCAGCCGACGAGCGAACCCCTGGCCTCCAGCCGGGTCCCGGCGCCGATCAGCGTCACCACCCCCGAGATCGAGTCCGTGCCGCACACGACCTCGCTGTCGAGGAGCCGCACGGTGCTCGCCTCCGCGTAGATGGCCGGGTACTCCCCCGTCGGCTCGGTCTCGAGCACGACGTTCGTCAGCGTCGTGGTGGCGGATTCCGTCGCGTACAGCGCGTTCCGCCCCTCGGGCGGGCGGATGGTGAGGTTCGATATCGCGACCTCGCCTCCCGCCATGGGGGCGAGCGACCCGTGCAGCACCGTCGCCTCGACCCGGCCCCGCCCCGCGAGGTCCACCCCGATGCGGAGCAGGCCGTCGTGATCCTCGAGGAAGTACTCGCCCTCCTCCATCAGCACCGTGTCGCCCGGCGCGAGCGCGGGAGCCACCGCCTCCGCGAACCGACGGGCGTCGGCCGCGCGCCACGGGACCACCTTCGGGGCCCGCGGCGCCTCGGGCTCGGGCGGCGGAGCCGGGACGGCCCCGGTGTCGGTGACCGATCCCTCGGGCGCTCGGAGCGTGGATGCGCCGGTGCGGATCACCGTGAGCCGGCGCCCCTCCGGCCCGTCGATCGCGTCCAGCTGCAGGAAGCTGTCCTCGCAGAGCGCCTCGAACGGCCCCTCGTCCTGCCGCAGATGCTGGAGGACCGCGACCGATTCGTTCTGCAGCACGAGGCAGCGCCGGTCCGCGGCGGGGGCGAGTCGGGTCGTACCGGTGGCGGTGACCCTCGACCGGTCCGCGGCCATGATGGCGGCGCAGCGGACATCGGCGAGGTTCGCGGTCGCGCCCTCGAGCCGGAGCACCGGCATCGCCGTCCCGTCGGCCTCGACAGTCGCGCCCGCCTTCGCGAAGACGGCCGCCTCCCGCTCGTCGCCGGAGCGGACCGTGCAGCCCCGCAGCACGAGCGCCCCGCCCTCGTCGTAGATCGCGGGGTACTTGGCCGCCGGGTCGCCCTGGATCACGACGTTCCGGAGCTCCGCGCGCGCACCGTCGGCGAGCTGCAGCGCGTTGTCGAAATGCGGGGCCCGGAGCGTGAGGTCCTCGAGGCGCAGCGCTCCCCGCACCTCGATCCTCGTCTGCAGGACCGTCCGCTCCGGGTCGCCGCGACCCGCTATCCGGGCCGAGCCGACGTAGACCGGATCGACGACGTGCACGCCCTCGCCGAGCAGCACGGTATCGGCGCCCGTCGCCCGCTGCAGCGCTTCGAGGAGGGTGGGCCCCCGATGCCCCTGATTCACCCGGATGACTGCCACGAGTCCGCACGCTCCTCACCTGATCGCGAATGGCCCATATGCTAGCCGCCGTGCAGCAACCCGGGTGCAGCCGGGGACCGGATGAGGATGCTAGCCGGCGTCGGCCTCCGCGGCCGCGCGCAGGCGCGAGACCTCGTACATGGCGACCGAGGCCGCGATCCCCGCGTTGAGCGACTCCGTGGCCGAGGAGATCGGGATCGACACGATCGCGTCGCAGTGCTCGGTCACGAGCCGCGAGAGCCCCTTGCCCTCGGAGCCCACGACGATGAGCAGCGGCGAGGTCGCGAGCTGCAGGTCGGGCAGCTGCACGTCGCCGTCGCCGTCGAGGCCGACCACGAACACGCCCGCGTCCTTGAACGACTTCACGACGTTCGTGAGGTTGCCCGCGAGCGCGACGGGCAGCCGCGCGGCGGCGCCCGCCGAGGTCTTCCACGCCGAGGCCGTCATGCCCGCGGCCCGGCGCTGCGGCACGATGACGCCGTGCCCGCCGAACGCCGCCACCGAGCGCACGATGGCGCCGAGGTTGCGGGGGTCGGTGATGCCGTCGAGCGCCACGAACAGCGGCGTCTCCGCCTTCGAGACGGTGGTCTGGAGCAGGTCGATCGGGTCCGCGTACTCGTAGGGCGGCACCTTCAGCGCCACGCCCTGGTGCACGGCGTCGAAGGGCACCATGCGGTCGAGCTCCTGGCGGGTGACCTCGAGCATCGGGATATGGCGCTTGGCCGCGAGCTGGATGATCTCGCGCATCCGGTCGTCGAGCTCGAGGTTGGACGCGACGTAGACCGTGGTCGCGGGGATCTCGGCGCGCAGCGCCTCGAGCGCCGAGTTGCGGCCGGTGACGAGCTCGACGTCACTCGGCGCCGACTGGCGGCGCTGCTGCGGCCGGCGGGGCGCGTCCTTCGCCGTCCGCGCGGCCTGCGCGCGGCGGCGCTTGGCCCAGTGCCGATCCTCGGCCCGCGGGGTCGGCCCCTTGCCCTCGAGCGCCTTGCGCCCGTGGCCGCCGGTGCCCTTGGTGGGCCCCTTCTTCCGGCCAGTCGACTTCTTTCCACTCATTCGTTCACACTCCAGTGCGACCCCTGCGGGGTGTCTTCAATCGTGATTCCCGCGGCGGTCAACCCGTCGCGGATGCGGTCTGCGGCTGCCCAGTCGCGGGCGCCGCGGGCGGCGGCGCGCTGCTCGAGGAGCTCGCGGATCAGCGAGTCGAGCACCGGCTCGAGCTTCGAATCGCCCGTCCCGGCATCCGCCCATTCCTCCGCCAGGGGGTCGACGCCGAGAATGCCGAGCATACCCCGCACCGAGGCCGCGAGCTCGGCGACCAGCGCCCGGTCCCCCTCCTCGATGGCCTGATTGCCGGCGGTGACAGTGCCGTGCACGACCGCGAGCGCCTGGGGCACGGCGAAGTCGTCGCGCATCGCCTCCGCGTACGAGGCGGGCAGGGAGGCGGCCGGCTCGACGCCGCCGACGAGGCGCCCGGCCCGGTCGAGGAAGTGCTCGATGCGTTCGAAGCTCGACTGCGCCTCGGCGTAGGCCTCGTCGCTGAGCTCGATGGTCGAGCGGTAGTGGGCGCTGCCGAAGAGGTAGCGCACGACGATCGGGCGGCGCTCGGCGAGCAGGTCGGTGGCGGAGACGATGTTGCCGACGGACTTCGACATCTTCGTGCCGCCCAGCGAGACCAGGCCGTTGTGGATCCAGTGCCGCGCGAAGCCGTCCCCCGCGGCCCGGGACTGCGCCAGCTCGTTCTCGTGGTGCGGGAAGCGCAGGTCGCGGCCGCCGCCGTGGATGTCGAACTCGGCGCCGAGGTACTTCGTCGACATCGCCGAGCACTCGATGTGCCAGCCCGGGCGCCCGGGGCCCCAGGGCGAGTCCCACGCGGCGGAGTCGGGCTCGCCCTCCTTCCGGCCCTTCCACAGCGCGAAGTCCTGCGCCGACCGCTTGCCGCGCTCGGCGCCGTCCTCGGCCGCGACCATGTCGGCGGGCCGCTGGCGGGTCAGCTCGCCGTAATCGACCCAGGAGGCGGTGTCGAAGTACACGCCGTCCTCGGCCGCATAGGCGTGGCCGCGCTCGATGAGGCGGGCGATGATCGCCTGCATCTCGGGGATCGCGCCCGTGGCGCGCGGCTCGTAGGTCGGCGGCTGGATGCGCAGGGCCGCGTACGCCGCGGTGAACTCCCGCTCGACGCGGTACGCGAGCGCCCACCAGGGCTCGTGCTCGGTGGCGTTCGCGAGGGTCTTGTCGTCGATGTCGGTGACGTTGCGCACGAGCGTCACGCGGTAGCCCTCGTGGGCGAACCAGCGGCGGATCTGGTCGTAGACCAGCGCCGACCGGAGATGCCCGACGTGGGGCGCCGACTGCACCGTCGGCCCGCAGACGTACATCGAGACTTCGCCGTCGCGGAGCGGCGCGAAGTCGACGAGGGCCTGCTGTCGGGTGTCGTAGAGCTGCTGAGTCACCGTTCCATCCTAGAGCGGGCGGCCCTCCGGGAACGCCGGTGCGGCCGCGGGCACCTCGACGAGCGCCGTCGCGATCGCGAGGACGCCCTCATCGGCGTCGCCCGTGAAGCCGAGCCCGTCGGAGGTCGTGGCCGACACCGACACGGGCGCGCCGAGCGCCCCGCTCAGCACCGCCGAGGCCTCCGCCGCGCGGTCGCCGAAGCGCGGCCGCCGGCACACGACCTGCACGCTCGCGTTGCGGATGCGGCAGCCGTGCGCCTCGAGCAGCTCGCGGGTGGCCTCGAGGAACACCGCGCCCGCCGCGTCCGCGAACCGCGGGTCGTCGGTGCCGAACACCGAGCCGATGCTGCCGAGCCCGGCGGCGCCGAGGAGCGCATCCACGAGGGCATGGCTCGCGGCGTCGCCGTCGCTGTGCCCCGACAGCCCGCGCTCGCCGGGGAACTCGATGCCGGCGAGCCGGCAGGGCGACTCGTCGTCGAACGCGTGCACGTCGGTGCCCGTGCCCACCCGGAGCTCGCGCGCCCCGGCACCCGACGCGTCCCGTTCGGCGAGGATGCGCCCGGCCCGCTCCAGGTCCGCCGGCGAGGTGATCTTGAACGCGGCGTCCTCCCCGGGCACGACCTCGACCCGGCCGCCGGCCGCGGCGAAGATGCCGGCGTCGTCGGTGGCCTCCGCGGGGGCCCGGCGGTAGGCGTCGCGGAGCGCGTCCGAGGGGAAGCCCTGCGGGGTCTGCACCGCCCGCAGCGCCTCGCGATCCACGGTGCGTTCCACCAGCCCGGCCCCGTCCACGCGCTTGACGGTGTCGGTCACCGGCAGGCCGGGTACGACACCGCCGCCCGTGGCGCGCACCGCCCCGGCGACCGCGGCGAACAGGCCGCCGGAGGCGAACGGCCGCGCCGCGTCGTGCACGAGCAGCACGTCGCAGTCGGCGGGGAGCGCCTCGAGCCCCGCCCGCACGGAGGCGTGGCGGGATGCTCCGCCCGGCACCGCGGCCGCCGAGACGAGGCGCGACCCGAGCGGTGCCAGCGCCTCGGCGGCGAGCCGCTCGGCCTGGCGCGCGTACCCCTCTTCGGGAGGCACCACCACGGCCGCCGCCACGCGGCCGGGCAGGCCGAGCAGCCCCCGGAGCGCATGCGCGAGCATCGGCTCGCCGCCGAGCTCCGCGAAGGCCTTGGGCCGCCCGAGCCCCAGCCGGGTGCCCGAGCCGGCCGCCACGATCACGACGCCCGTGCAGGCGCCCTCCCCCCGCACTGGTGCGCTGTCATCCGAAGCCGCCATTTCCGCCATAGACGAAAGCATCCCACAGCCGGGAACGGCTGCGGGATGCTGACGGGATCGGCTCGGCTAGGAGGCGAGCACCTCGTCGAGGTGGACATTCGCCTGGTCCTCGTCGGTCTCCTCGGCGAGCGCGAGCTCGGAGACGAGCACCTGGCGCGCCTTCGAGAGCATGCGCTTCTCGCCCGCCGACAGGCCCTTGTCCTGGTCGCGGCGCCAGAGGTCGCGCACGACCTCCGAGACCTTGATGACGTCGCCCGAGGCGAGCTTCTCCATGTTGGACTTGTACCGGCGCGACCAGTTGGTGGGCTCCTCGGTGATCGGCGCGCGCAGCACGTCGAAGACCTCCTGCAGGCCCTGGTCGTCGATGACGTCGCGAACGCCGACCAGCTCGACGTTCTCGGCCGGGACCTCGATCGTCAGGTCGCCCTGAGCCACGTTGAGTCGCAGATACGTCCGCTCCTCGCCCTTGATCACCCGGACCTTGACCTCTTCGATCGTGGCCGCTCCGTGGTGCGGGTAAACGACGGTCTCTCCGACCTCAAGATTCATAGATTTTCTCCCTAATCACGCAGACTTTTTCATTTTAGCACGGACAGATGCTAGGATTCCGCGCCCTCCGACGGGGAGCTCGCGCGTGCGCGGATGCAGGGGGAATGCCCGCAATCGGCTAGGCTTGAGCAAGATTTGTTATTCGCGAATCTCTGTCAAGTGAGCATTTGCATCGTAACCAGGAGGCCCCTGCCGTGAAGTTCCGTGCCGTTGCCGCAGCCGCGCTCGCCGTCGCCCTCGGGGCAGGCCTGACGGGATGCAACATGATCAGCCCTCAGCGGACGAACATGGAGTACGACGCCAGCGACGGCGTCAGCGCCTCCCTCGGCAGCGGCGTGAGCGTGCAGAACGCGCTGCTCATCACCGATGACGAGGGCGCCGCCGCGAACCTCGTGTTCTCGGCCGTCAACCTCACGACCGACGACGTGGACCTCGCCGTGGACGTCGCGGGCGAGACCGTGTCCATCCCGCTCGCGTACACGCCCGGCGAGGGCTTGAACAAGATCGGCTTCGGCGAGGGCGGCCAGCAGCTCGTCGAGGGCGACTTCGTCTCGGGCACCACCGTCGAGGTGGCCTTCAGCGCCACCTACACCGACGCCGAGGGGGCGAGCCAGTCGTCGGAGGAGACGATCCTCGTGCCGGTCCTCGGCGCGGACGACCCGGAGCGGGTGCTCGAGGAGTACGCGCACCTCCTGCCCGTCATCCCCGTCGAGACGACCCCGGAGCCCACGACCGACTTCGAGGGTGGGCTCGAGGGCGATGCCGCCGCCGAAGGCGAGACCGGCGTTGAGGGCGACGCCTCGGCCGAGGGCGGCCCCGTCGAGGAGGAGTTCGTCGAGAACCCCGAGGAGGGCGGCGTCGACGGCACCGAGAACTTCGACGAGGGCGCCGAGCAGCCCGTCGAGTAGCACCGGCATTCGCGAATACGGCTGCGGCCCCGTCCCATCGGACGGGGCCGCAGCCGTATTCGCGGTCAGCCCTCGAAGCGATAGCCGAGGCCGCGCACCGTGACGAGCAGCTTGGGCGAGGAGGGCTCGACCTCGATGCGCGAGCGGATGCGCTTGATGTGCACGTCGAGCGTCTTCGTGTCGCCGTAGTAGTCCGGCCCCCACACCCGGTCGATGAGCTGCCCGCGGGTCAGCACGCGGCCGCTGTTGCGCATCAAGTACTCGAGCAGCTCGAACTCCTTGAGCGGCATCGGTGTGAGGCTGCCGCGCACGATCACCGTGTGACGGTCGACGTCCATGCGGATGTCGTTGACCTCCACGATGGCGTCGTCCTCGTCCTCCTCGGCGTGCTCGGCGCGGCGCAGCACCGCACGCACGCGCGCCAGCAGCTCGCGGGTGGAGTAGGGCTTCGTGACGTAGTCGTCGGCGCCGAGCTCGAGACCGACGATGATGTCGACCTCCGAGTCCTTCGCGGTCAGCATGATGATCGGCACGGAGGACGAGGTGCGGATGCGCTTGCACACCTCGGTGCCGGGCAGCCCGGGCAGCATGAGGTCGAGCAGGACGAGGTCCGCGCCGTCCCGCTCGAACTGCTCCACCGCGTCGTTGCCGTCCTCGGCCACCGCGGTCTCGTAGCCCTCGCGGTTCAGCAGATAGGCCAGCGGCTCGTGCAGCGATGCTTCGTCTTCGACGATAAGAATTCTGGTCACGGGTCCATTGTGCATACGTACGGCAAACGGATGGTGAACGAGGATCCGCGACCCGGGGCTAGGCCGCCTCCTCGCCGTTCGCGAGGGCGCGGGCGCGCTCGGGCGCGAACGTCCCCGCCGCCCCCTGGATCGCCGGGATCCGCACCGTGAAGGTGGAGCCCTCCCCCGGCTTCGACCACACGCGGATCTCGCCGCCGTGGTTCTCGACGATGTGCCGCACGATGCTCAGCCCGAGGCCCGTGCCGCCGGTATTGCGGGCCCGCGCCGCGTCGACGCGGTAGAAGCGCTCGAAGATGCGCTGCTGGTCGTCCTCGGGGATGCCGATGCCGTGATCCGCCACCGAGACCTCCACGACCCCGTCGACGAGCCGCGCGCCGATGCCGATCTGGGAGCCCTCGGGCGAGTAGGTCACCGCGTTCGTCAGCAGGTTCTGGATGCAGATGAGCAGGAACGCCGCATCGCCCCACACCTCGAGCCCCGCCCCGTGCTTGACCCGCACGTTGATGCGCTTCGCATCCACCAGCGTGTGCGTGAGGTCGACCGCCTGATCGACGACGTCGGCCATGTCGACCACCACGGCCTTCTCGAGCGTGTCCATGGCCTGCAGCCTGCTGAGGTCGAGCAGCTCGCCCGTGAGCCGGCCCAGGCGGTCGCCCTCGAGCAGCATCCGCCCCGCGAAGTAGCGCACCTGCTCGGGATCGTCGGCGGCCTCCTGCACGGCCTCCGCCAGCAGCGTGACCGCGCCGATCGGCGTCTTCAGCTCGTGCGAGACGTTCGCCACGAAGTCGCGCCGCACCGCCTCCACCCGCCTCGCCTCGGTAACGTCCGACGCGAGGATGAGCATGAACCGGGGCGCGAGGTGGCTCGCGCGCACCCGGTACTGCAGCTCCGCCCCGCCGAACGGCCCGCGCGGGATCGACAGCGTCGCCTCGACGGTCCGCTCGGTGCGCCACGCCTCGGCGGCGATCTCGAGCAGCGGCGGCGAGAGCCGCCCGTCGCGCGTCACGAGGCCGTTGTTCGCGGCCCCCTGGCTCGAGCGGATGACGTTGTGCGAGGGGTCCGAGACGAGGGCCGTCTGCGGCAGCGCCGACAGCACCTCCTCGACGTCCTCCGAGATATGCGGGTCGATCAACTGCGCCACGCGGCGGCGAGCACGTATGATGGCCACCGTAATCGAGGCGATCACCACCCCGACGACGATGCCCAGCAGCAGGGTCAGGTAGATCGCCACGGCCGTATTCATATCAGCAACTCTAGGCCCGACCGGGTGCGCGGATGAACGCCGCTTAACCCGCCGGTCACCAACGCTTCAGATTCCACGGGTAAGTTCCCGCACTGTCCGTTCCGAAGGAACCCGCCAGGCTGCAGCGTGCCTGTCCTGTCGTGCCCTGCCAACAACTCGAAGGAACCCAATGCGCGAAGTATTCCAGCGTGAGCTCGCCGACGTCCAGGCCGGCCTGATCGCCATCTCCAAGGACGTCCACTCCGCCATCGAACGCGCGACCGCGGCGTTCAACCAGTCGGACGTCTCCCTCGCGGACCAGGTGATCAGCGACGACCTGAAGATCGACGAGCACACGCTCCGCGTCGACGACCTGAGCGTCGAGATCCTCCTCATGCAGTCCCCCGTCGCCCGCGACCTCCGCTTCATCGTCGCCACGATGCGCATGACCGCGGCGCTCGAGCGCATGGGCGACCTCGCCGCGCACATCGCGCAGCTCGCCCGCATGCGCTACCCCGAGGCCGTGGCGCCCGCCGACCTGCGCGAGCCGTTCGCCCGCGTCGGCGCGCTCGACACCGCCCAGGCCGAGCGCGTGGTCCGCCTCTTCGAGACCGAGGACTCGAACCTGATCGACGAGATCATCGCCGCCGACGACGCCGTGGACGCCACCCACCGGGAGGTGCTCGACTACCTCACCAAACACGAGGAGACGGGCGACGTCTCCGTCGCGCAGGCCGTCGACTCGACCCTCGCGAACCGCTACTTCGAGCGCTTCTCCGACCACGCGGTCTCGATCGCGCGCCGGATGCGCTACATGCAGGAGGGCACCGAGGCGAAGGCCGACTAGCCGAAGGCCCGCAGCCGCGAAGGCGGCCCCATCCGATTCCCTCGGATGGGGCCGCCTTCGCGCCTGGGGCGGGCGCCGCTACTTGCCCTGGCTCGCGACCGCCGCGGCGCCGGCCTCGGCAGCCTCCGGGTCGAGGTACCTCGCGGGCTCGACGGGGGCGAGCGTCTCGGGGTCGAGCCGGTACACGAGCGGGATGCCGGTGGGGATGTTCAGCCCGGTGATCTCCTCGTCCGAGATGCCGTCGAGGTGCTTCACGAGGGCGCGGAGCGAGTTGCCGTGGGCCGCCACGAGCACCGTCTTACCCCCGTGCAGGTCGGGCACGATGTCCGACTCCCAGTACGGGAGCAGCCGCGCGAGGACGTCCTTGAGGCATTCGGTGCGGGGCAGCGCGTCGCCGAGATCCGCGTAGCGGGGGTCTCCGGCCTGCGACCACTCGTCGTCGTCCGCGAGCGGGGGCGGCGGCACGTCGTAGGAGCGGCGCCAGATCATGAACTGCTCCTCGCCGAACTCGTCGCGCACCTGGGCCTTGTCCTTGCCCTGCAGCGCGCCGTAGTGGCGCTCGTTGAGGCGCCAGTCGCGCTTGACATCGATCCAGGAGAGCCCGGCCTCGCGAAGCGCGATGTTCGCCGTCTCGATCGCGCGCGTGAGGCGCGAGGTGTAGAGGATGTCGGGCGCGAGGCCCGCCTCCCGGATGAGCTCCCCGGCCCGGACCGCTTCGCCGCGGCCCTTCTCGGTGAGGTTCACGTCGACCCAGCCGGTGAACAGGTTCTTCTCATTCCATTCGCTCTGGCCGTGGCGGACCAGGATGAGCGTCAGCGGTGCGTTCATGCCGTCGATCTTAACCGGAAGAACCTGCGCGCCCCGCGGGAGGCCGCCCCGCCGGACCCTCCCGCGCGCGGCCGCGGCCCCGGCTGCGGAAACCGTGACGTTTGATCGAGGCGACGGGCTCCCCCGCGCGGCAGGCTGAGAGCATGTCAGCACCAGCCGTCCACGCAGAGTCAGCCGCCGACGCCGCGCCCGCCGTCGACGTCGTGCAGCTCGAGAAGACCTTCAACGCCTCCTCCCCGAATCCGGTCCGCGCCGTCTCGGGCGTGGACCTGCGCATCGAGCGGGGCGAGATCGTCGCCCTGCTCGGCACCAACGGCGCGGGCAAGACCACGCTCCTCGACGTCGTGCTCGGCCTCACCGAGCCCACGAAGGGCCGCGTCGACCTCTTCGGCGGCGATCGCGCCGGCGCGATCGCCTCGGGGCGCATCGCCGCCGTGCTGCAGACCGGCGGCCTGCTCGGCGACCTCAGCGTCGGCGAGACCGTGCGGATGATCGCCGGCCTCTACCCCCACTCCCTCTCCCCCGGCGAGGCGATGGCCCGCGCCGGCATCGAGCAGCTCGCGAGGCGGCGGGTCTCGAAGTGCTCGGGCGGCGAGCAGCAGCGGCTCAAGTTCGCGCTCGCGCTCCTGCCCGAGCCGGATCTGCTCATCCTCGACGAGCCCACCGCCGGCATGGACGTGAACGCCCGCCGCGAGTTCTGGGCGACCATGCGCCGCGAGGCCGGCGAGGGGCGCACGAT
Organism: Gulosibacter sp. 10; assembly: GCF_900163695.1. GTDB lineage: Bacteria > Actinomycetota > Actinomycetes > Actinomycetales > Microbacteriaceae > Gulosibacter. Next base: position 15,330 of record NZ_FUIC01000054.1, on the reverse strand, counting down.
CGTCTTCGCCACGCACTACCTGCAGGAGGCCGACGACTTCGCCCAGCGCATCACGATGCTCCATCAGGGCAGGATCGTCGCCGACGGGCCGGTCGAGGAGATCCGCGAGCTCACCGGCCGCAAGCAGGTGAGCGTCACGTGGCCCGACGCGACGGACGAGGAGCTCGCGCGGATCCCCGACGCCGACGAGCTCGAGCGCAAGGCGGATCGCATCCGGTTCCAGACCGCGGACGCCGACGCCGCGGCGCGCTACCTGCTCGGCAGCACCCCGGCCCGCGATCTGCTCATCGGCAGCGCCGGCCTCGACAGCGTCTTCACCACCCTCACGAACGGCGATTCCGCCCGCACCGAAGGAGCACGAGCATGACCGCCACGACGACCCGGCCGGCGGCCCGACGCGTCGAAGGGCGCGCCGGCAGCCTCCTCAACCTCCGCTACACCGGGCTCGAGCTCGTCCGCAACCTGCGGATGTTCACGACCCTGTTCTTCATGATCGTGCTGCCCGCCACGATGTTCCTCATCTTCGGCGCGATGCAGGAGTTCTCCGACCTCGAGCTCGAGAGCGGCCGCGGCAACGTCGCGGCGCAGATCATGCTCTCCATGGCCGCCTACGGCGCGATCACGGCCACCGTCGGCACGGCGGGCGCCGCCGCGGTCGAGCTCCAGCAGGGCTGGGGCCGGCAGCTCGGGCTCACCCCGTTCCGCCGCGGCGGCTACGTGCTCTCCAAGACCATCGTCGCCCTCATCCTCGCCGTCCTGCCCATCCTCGCGGTATTCCTGCTCGGCATCCTCACGACGGCGCGCATGGATGCGTGGATCTGGCCCGTCGCCACGGGCCTCATCCTCCTCGGCAGCGTGGTCTTCGCCCTCTACGGGCTCGCGTTCGGCCTCGCCTTCCGCAGCGAGAGCGCCGTGGGCGCCGCCTCCGGGCTCATCGTGATCCTCATGTTCCTCGGCAACGCGTTCATGCCGCTGAGCGGATTCCTGCTCGACATGTCGGTGTTCACCCCCGTGTGGGGCGTGATGCAGCTCGCGCTGTGGCCGCTCAACGAGGGGGTCATGTACACGATGGACGCCGGCCCCGTGACCTACGCGCTGTGGCAGCCGCTGCTGAACATCCTCGTGTGGGCCGCGATCTTCGCGGTGCTGTGCCTGCTCGGGATGCGCCGGGGCACGAGCCGCCGTTGAGGCCGGTGCGCGGCACCGCTCGGTAGATTGATCGGCATGGACGTGGACGAGACGACGGCGATCGAACGGCGCCGCAAGGCGCGCGCCAGCACGACCCGCTACGCGGGCATCTGGACCGTGTTCCTGCTCATCCCGCTCTTCCTCATCCTCAACCTCTCGGAGGCGGGCCCCGTCTGGGACGCCATCGGGATCGCCGCGATCGTCGTGTTCGGGGTCGTGTACCTCGCGGCGTTCATCCCGCTGCAGCACTTCGACGAGAGCACCGGCGCGCTCGTGCCGAAGCTCGCGCCGCTGCGGCTCGCGGGCTCGACGGCCGTGCTGATCGGCATCGTCGCGTTCACGCTGCCCTCGCTGGGCGGCGGCGTCACCGCCTTCCTACCCTACTTCGTGGCGCTCGGCGCGTTCACGATGCCGCTGCGGCAGGGACTCGTGTGGGCGGCGTTCTGGTCGCTCGTGCCGTTCACGCTCGTGTGGTGGCTCAGCCCCGAGCCCGTGTGGGGCGAGGTGTTCGGGCCGCTGGCCTCGGTCATCTTCATCCTGGTGATCCGCTTCATCATGGAGTGGGGCGAGGTCGAGGACCGCGCGAGGCTCGAGCTCGCGGCGGTCCGCGAGCGCGAGGAGATCTCGCGCGACGTGCACGACATCCTCGGGCACACCCTCACCGTGGTCTCCCTCAAGACGCAGCTCGCCCGGCGCACCCTGCGCGAGCATCCCGACCGCGCCGAGGCCGAGCTCGACGAGGTGCTCGACCACGTGCAGCACGCGCTCGACGAGGTGCGCGCCACCGTCGGCCGCCTGCGCATCCCCGAGCTCTCGGCCCAGCTCGCGGGCGCCCGCACCGCGCTGCAGTCCAGCGGCATCCTGCTCAGCGTGAGCGGCAGCGCCGACCGGGTCGCGGGCGAGCACCGGGCGCTGTTCGCCTGGGCGGTGCGCGAGGCCACCACGAACGTCGTCCGGCACTCCGAGGCCTCCGAATGCCGCATCGAGCTCGAGCGCACGCGGGTGCGGATCGCCGACGACGGCGCGGGGATCGGCGCGCCCGAGGGCAACGGCCTCACCGGGCTGCGGCGGCGGGTCGAGGACGCGGGCGGCGCGCTCGAGCTCCGCCCGGCGGATCCCGCGGCCGAGCGGCCGGGAACCGTGCTGGAGGTGCGCTTCGCATGACCGGCCCCATCCGCATCCTCATCGCCGACGACCAGGACCTGGTGCGCGGCGCCCTCGCGGCGCTGCTCTCGCTCGAGGGCGACATCGAGGTGGTCGCCGAGACCGGCCGGGGCGACGAGGCCGCCCGCCTCGTGCTCGAGCATCCGGTGGACGTGGCGCTGCTCGACATCGAGATGCCCGGCCTCAACGGCATCGAGGCCGCCGCCGAGGTGCGCCGCGCCCGCCCCGACTGCCGCGTCCTCATCGTCACGACCTTCGGGCGGCCGGGCTATCTGCGGCACGCGATCGCCGCCGGCGCCACCGGGTTCGTGGTGAAGGACACGCCCGCCCCGCAGCTCGCGCAGGCGGTGCGCCGGGTGGCCCGGGGCGAGCGGGTGATCGACCCCGCGCTCGCCGCCGAGTCCATGGACGTCGGCGACAGCCCGCTCACCGGCCGCGAGACGGAGGTGCTGCGCGCCGCCGCCGACGGCGGCTCGGTGCGCGAGATCGCCCGCGCGCTGTTCCTCTCGGAGGGCACGGTACGCAACCACCTCTCGGCCGCGATCGGCAAGACCTGCGCGAAGAACCGCGCCGAGGCGGTGCGCATCGCGCGCGAGAACGGCTGGCTGCTGCGCTGACCGGCGGTCAGCGTCGGCGGAAGCCGCGCGGCACCTGCACGGTGCGGCCCGACTCGGGGCTCACGATCACCGTCTGCAGCGCGGCCAGGCGCACCGGCTCGCCCTCGACGGCGTCGGCGCCCTCCACCAGCGGGTTCTGCGAGGTCAGCGCCACGACGAGCTCCGCCTCCGGGTCCACGGTGCGCTTGAGCAGGGCCAGCGAGACGGGCCCGTCCTCGAAGTGGAGCGTGGAGCTCGTGACCCGGCCGACCGGGCGGCCCTCAGGGTCGCTCGCGAGGTGCACGAGCGCGCCCGGCTCGGGCAGGCGCCCGTCCGTGCCCTCCAGGTCGAGCATCGCGAGCCTGCGGGGCGGGTGCCCGAGGTTGTGCACCTTCGCCACGGTCTCCTGACCGCGGTAGCAGCCCTTGTTGAGGTGCACCGCGGAGCGCAGCAGGTCGAGCTCGTGCGGGATGGCCCGCTCGTCGACCTCGAAGGCCTGCCGCGGGCGCCAGGCCGCGATGCGCAGCGCCTCGAGGGCCATCGTGCCGGAGACCTCGAGCCCGCCGCCGCGGACGCGGGCGGCGAGCTCGTCCCGGCCCGCCGCGTCCACGAGGTGCAGCCGCAGCGGGAAGCCGTGGGAGGGATGCGACTCGGGCGCGGCGACCGCGTAGCTCACGGCGCCCTCGACGCCCTCGCACCACGGGTCGGACCACACGAGCGGCGTCCCGTTCGGCGCGGCCGCGCCGAGGTCGTGCTCGCCCAGGGTCGCGATCGCGAAGAGCTCGTCGCTGCGATCGGTCACCTTGACGCGCATCATGAAGCGCATCCTGTGGAACCACTCGGCGAGCTCGGCCCCGCGACCGGCCTCGGTGATGAGCCAGACCGAGGCGCCGTCCTCGAGCATCCCGAAGGCGTGCTCGATGCGGCCCTGGGGGCTCAGCAGCAGGTTCTCGGCGCTCCCGCCCGCCGCGAGGCCGGCCACGGCCTGCGTCGTGAGCGAGTCGATCCACGAGAGGCGGTCCTCGCCGCCGACCTCGACCACGTCCAGGTGCGAGCAGTCGACGACGGACTCGCCGCGCTGCAGGGTGCGCTGCTCGCCGAGCGGCGCGCCGCCGTAGTGCGCGGGCACGCCCGCGTCGGGCGCGGCGCCCGCCACCGCGGCGGGAAGCCGGAGGAACGGCGACTCGGCGGTCATCTCGCCGCCCCCTCCGCGTCCTCGGCGACCCTGTCGAGCTGCGCGGAGGCGTGCGTGCCGAGCTCCCCGCCGAGGGCGGCGATGTCCCAGGCCCAGAAGAGCCGGTTCTGCACGAGCCCGTACATGCGCGTCGCGGCGCGGTAGTCGCGGGCGCCGCTCGCGCGGAGCACGCCGTCGGTCGCGAGGTCGATCCGCGGACCGCGGATCATGCCGTAGTAGAGCTCGACCACGCCGGTGGGGTGCGCGATCGAGACCTCGAGGTCGAAGCCGTCCTCATCGTTGCGCAGCGCCTCGACGTCGTCGACGCCGCGGATGCTCGGCTCGACCGAGGGCGGCAGGAAGCCCGGGCCCACATCGCCGTCGTCCCGCGGGCGGGCCAGGCGCCAGAAGCCGGTCTCCGAGGTGAGCGGCGTGCCCTCGTCGTCCTCGCCCGCGTCCTCGTCGAGCAGATGGACGGTCGAGCGGTACTCGAGGTACGGCAGCTCGCCGCTGCGGAACTCGACGCGCTGCCGGAACGGGTGCTCGCGCACCTCGCCGTCCGTCTCGCGCTCGATCATGCCCCGCCCCTCCCAGGCGCCGATGAGCCAGGAAAGGGGGACGATCTCGTGCGGGAGACCTACCGGAATCTCGATCATCGGGGACCGAGGCTCAGCTCTGGCCCTTGAAGAGGCGGCGGAGCACCACGATGGAGATACCGGTGATCGCGACGACCGCGGCGCCGAGCAGGCCCATGAACAGGATCTCGAAGAACATTTCCATGGCTCTAGACTACGCCAGTCGCGACGCTCCCGGGGCCCCGCCCGGGCACCTCTGCGACGGCCCGGACGGCCGCCCCTGCGAGCGGCTCAGACGAGGATGACGGCGTGCGCGCCGAGAAGCAGGAACACCCCGGAGGCGATGGCGAGGACGATCGCCGCGCCGCTCAGGCTGAGCGCCATGCGGCGGATGTAGCCCTCCGGCTCGGCGCCCGCCAGCTGCACGAGGGCCGTGACGAACACGAGCATCACCATGGCGATGGGCACCCACGTGAGCTGGCGCTCGGGGCTCGCGAGCAGGCCGATCGCCACGGCCGCGACGAGGGCGGCGAGCCACACGCTCACGATGCCTGCACGTTCTCGGGTCACCCGTCCAGTATGCCCGAATCCGCCCTTGTAGGCTGGACGCACACCATCCGCCACGGGCGACGGATGCGACGGGAGGGACTCCGGAAGATGACTGTCAAGGCTGTGCACGGGGAGCTCGTTCGGCCCCGCTTCACCGAGTTCGCCGAGGCGGTGGCGCTCGCCGACGGCGCCGCGCCGTTCAACGAGGACACCACGCTCAACCTCGCCGATCGCACCGCCCACCTCATCGAGGCCGAGGGCGAGCTCCGCGCCCTGGCCCTCTCGCACGCGCTCGAGGACGGGACGATCGAGGCCGAGCTCGCGGTGCATCCGCAGTGGCGCGCGCAGGGGCTCGGCGCAGAGCTGCTCGGCGCGCTGCAGGACGCCGCCGCGGCGGCGGACGCCCCCGCCCTGCAGCTGTGGGCCCACGGCAACCACCCCGGCGGACGGCAGCTGGCCGGGGCCGCGGGCTTCGCCCTCGTCCGCACGCTCTACCAGCTCGAGCTGCCGCTGCCGGAGACGATCGAGGCGCCCGAGTTCCGCGAGGGCGAGCGCATCCGCCCCTTCGACCGCGAGCGCGACGGCGCCGCCTGGGTCGAGCTCAACGCGAAGGTCTTCGCCGACCATCCCGAGCAGGGGCGGCTGGGGCTCGACGACCTCGACGCGCGGATCGCCCAGGACTGGTTCGACGCCGCGGACTTCCTCGTCCTCGAGTCCGCCGGCGGCGAGATGCTCGGGTACAACTGGCTCAAGATCACGCCCGAGGAGGCCGAGATCTACGTGATCGGCGTCGCGGAGAAGGCCGCGGGCCGCGGCTACGGCACCGCGCTCATGCAGGCCGGGCTCGCGCGCATCCGCGAGCACGGCGCGGGCTGCGCGGTGCTCTACGTCGACGGGGAGAACGAGCGCGCGGTCGCGCTGTACCGGCGCCTCGGCTTCGTGGACCGCACCGTGGATGTGCAATACCGCCGCGCCCGTTAACCTCGCTGCTCTATCCACTGAAGTCGTCACGTTCCGACCCGCGTGACCGGAAGGAACCCGCCATGACCACCGATGTCCCAGTCCCCGTCAGCGAGCAGAGCCTCGACCGCTTCATCGACCGCGAGCTGAGCTGGCTCTCGTTCAACCAGCGCGTGCTCGAGCTGGGCGAGGCCTCCGACACCCCGCTGCTGGAGCGCACCAACTTCCTCGCGATCTTCCCCTCCAACCTCGACGAGTGGTTCATGGTGCGCGTCGCCGGCCTCAAGCGCCGCATCGACACCGGCCTCGACCAGCCCACCGCCGCGGGCCTGCCCGCGCGCGAGCTCCTCGCGCAGATCCGCACGAAGGCGAACGAGCTGCAGGTGCGCCACGCCCGCATGTTCGAGGAGGAGGTGCGCCCCGCGCTCGCCGGGGAGGGCATCCACATCCTCGGCTGGGACGACCTCGGCCCCGAGCAGCACGCGCGGCTCACCGAGCTGTTCGCCACGCAGATCTTCCCCGTGCTCATGCCGCTCGCGGTGGACCCGGCGCACCCCTTCCCCTACATCTCGGGGCTCTCGCTCAACCTCTCGGTGCGGGTGAAGAACCCCGACACCGGCCGCACCGAGTTCGCGCGCGTGAAGGTGCCGCCCATGCTGCCGCGCCTCTACCCCCTCGACGCGCCCGAGGGCGAGCACTGGTACATCCTGCTCGAGGACCTCATCGCCCAGCACCTCGGCTCGCTCTTCTCGGGCATGGAGGTGGTCGACCACCACGTCTTCCGCGTGACCCGCAACGAGGACATGCTCATCGAGGAGGACGAGACCGAGAACCTGCTGCAGGCGCTCGAGAAGGAGCTGCTGCGCCGCCGCTTCGGCCCGCCCATCCGCCTCGAGGCCTCGGACGACATGGACGACGAGACGCTCAACCTGCTCAAGGACGAGCTCGACATCACCGACGACGAGGTCACGGTGCTGCCGGGACCGCTCGACCTCACCGCGCTCTTCGGGCTCGGCAGGATCAACCGGCCCGACCTCAAGTACGCGCCGCAGATCCCGGTCACCGCGCCGGAGTTCCGCACCTCCGACTCGGACGAGAAGCCGGACGTCTTCCGCGCGATCGCCGAGCGGGACGTGCTCGTGCACCACCCCTACGAGTCGTTCTCCACGAGCGTGCAGGCCTTCATCGAGCAGGCCGCCGACGACCCGGACGTGGTGGCCATCAAGCAGACCCTCTACCGCACCTCGGGCGACTCGCCGATCATCGCGGCGCTCATCAAGGCCGCGGAGTCGGGCAAGCAGGTGCTCGCGCTGGTCGAGATCAAGGCGCGCTTCGACGAGCAGAACAACATCGTCTGGGCGCGCAAGCTCGAGAAGGCGGGCGTGCACGTGGTCTACGGGCTGGTCGGGCTCAAGACCCACTGCAAGCTGCTGCAGGTCATCCGGCACGAGGACTCCCAGCTGCGCATCTACAACCACATCGGCACCGGCAACTACAACCCCAAGACCTCGCGCATCTACGAGGACCTCGGGCTCTTCACGGTCGACGAGGAGGTGTCGGGCGACATCACGCGCCTGTTCAACCAGCTCTCCGGCTACGCCATCGAGCGCGACTTCAAGCGGCTGCTCGTCGCGCCGCTGCACCTGCGCAAGGGGCTCATCGACCTCATCGAGCAGGAGCGGCAGGCGGCGCTGCGCGGCGAGCCGAGCGGGGTGCGCATCAAGGTGAACTCGATGGTGGACGAGGAGATCATCGACACGCTCTACACCGCGAGCCAGGCGGGGGTGCCCGTGGACGTCCTCGTGCGCGGCATCTGCAGCGTGCGCCCGGGCGTGCCGGGCCTCAGCGAGACGATCCGGGTGCGCTCGGTGGTCGGCCGCAACCTCGAGCACTCGCGCATCTTCAGCTTCCACAACGGCGGCGACACGCGCGTGTACATCGGCTCGGCGGACATGATGCACCGCAACCTCGACCGCCGCATCGAGGCGCTCGTGCAGCTCACCGACCCCGAGCACATCTCGATCTGCACGAACCTGTTCGACCTCGGGATGTCGGACGAGGCCGCCACCTGGCACCTCCAGGCCGACGGCGAATGGGTCCGCCGCCACCTCGACGCCGAGGGGCGGCCGCTCGTCGACGTCCACGACGAGATGATGAAGCGCATCGCCCGTCGCCCGCGCCGGCACTCGCTGCGATAGCCGGCGGATCCGACCGCGGCCCCGACGGGAGATAATGGCAGGATGACCTCCCCCACCAAGACCGACGCGACCATCGTCTACGCCGCAGGAGCCCTCGTGTGGCGCGAGCGCAAGCACCGGATCGAGACGCTCGTGATCCACCGATCGGGCCACGGCGACTACTCGCTCCCCAAGGGGAAGGTGGACGCGGGCGAGACCCTGCCGGAGACGGCGGCACGGGAGATCTGGGAGGAGACCGGCCTGGAGGTCTCCCTGGGCGCGCCGCTCGGCACCATCGAGTACACGCTGCCGAGCGGCCGACCCAAGGAGGTCCACTACTGGACCTGCGAGGTGCCGAAGGCCGTCTGGAAGGCGTTCGAGTTCGAGCCGAACGACGAGGTGGACCGGGTCGAGTGGCTGCCGCTCGACGAGGCCGTGCAGACGCTCTCCTACGACCGCGATCGCGACCTCGTGCGCCGCTTCGCCGAGCGCGTCGAGGCGGGCGCCGCGCGCACCTTCCCGCTCGTCCTGCTGCGGCACGCGAAGGCCGTGCCCGGGCACTCCTGGTCGGGCGACGACGAGAGCCGCCCGCTCACGGCCCGCGGGCAGGCGCAGGCCGCGCAGATCGTGCCGCTCCTGCGGGCCTACGCGCCCGAGCGGATCGTCACGTCCACGGCGGTGCGCTGCCGGGCGACCGTCGCGCCGCTCGCGGATGCGCTGGCGGTCACCCCCGCGAGCGAGCGGCTGCTCTCGCAGTCCGTGGCCCCGCTCGACGGCGAACTGCGGTACGTGCTCGAAGAGGCGCTCGCCGACCGTGAGTCGACGCTCGTGTGCAGCCACTCCCCCGTGCTGCCAGAGCTCGCCCGCGCCCTCGCGCAGATCGTCGACGCCAAGCCGAAGAAGCTCTCCCGGAATGCGCTGCTGTCCACCGCCGAGGCGTCCGTGTTCCACCTCAGCGCGGGCGAGGATCTCGGCGTGGTCGCGGTCGAGACGCACGGCCCGATCATCTGATCGCGCGCCGCAGCGGGCCCCGACCGCCGCCACGGCCGGGGGCCGCTCGCGTCCGGCGCACGGAGCGTTAACCTCGCGTTCATCTGCTGCCCGCCGCTGCGTCACTCGCAGCCCATAGGTTCGCACGCGGATCGAATCGGATTCACAGCTACGTTTCTTATGGAGGAAACTCAATGAAGCTTTCGCGTGTTGGCACCTCGGTTGCCATGACCGCAATCGCAGCCCTCGCGCTCGTCGGCTGCTCCGGCGGCGGCGAGCCCGCGGCGACGACCAGCGTCGAGAGCCAGGGGCTCTCGGGCGAGCTCAACGCAACCGGCGCCTCCTCGCAGGAGCTCGCGCAGCTCAACGCGTGGACCACCGAGTACAAGAACCTCGTGGAGCCGGAGGTGACCGTCAACTACACGGCCACCGGTTCGGGCACGGGCCGCGACAACTTCGTGGCGGGCCAGTCCGACTTCATCGGCTCGGACCGCGCGTTCGACCTCGAGGAGATCGAGAGCAGCGAGTTCCCGCTCTGCGCCGAGGGCAGCGACCTCGTCGAGTTCCCCGCCTACATCTCGCCGATCGCCATCGCCTACAACCTCCCCTCGGTCGAGGAGCTCAACCTCGACGCCGAGGTGCTCGCGGGCATCTTCGCCGGCGAGATCACCACCTGGAACGACCCGGCCATCGCCGCGTTGAACGAGGGCGCAGAGCTGCCCGACACGGCCATCAACCCCGTGCACCGCGGCGACGCCTCGGGCACCACCGGCAACTTCCTCGGCTACCTCGAAGCCGCCGCCCCCGACGCCTGGACCCACGGCGCCGAGGACGAGTTCCCCGCCAGCCTCGGCGGCGAGGCCGCCCAGCAGACGGCGGGCGTCGCCCAGGCCGTCGGCGCGGGCGAGGGCGCGATCGGCTACCTCGACGCATCGGCCGCCGCCGACCTCCAGGTCGCCTCGATCAAGTCCGGCGAGGACTTCGTGGCGTACACCCCGGAGGCGGCCGCCGAGGTCGTCGCCGGCTCGCCCCTCGAAGGTGGCCGCGCCGACACCGACATCGCGTTCGAGCTCGACTACACCGGCGTCGAGGGCGGCTACCCGATCGTCCTCGTCTCCTACCTGATCGGCTGCGCCGAGTACGCCGACGCGGCGAAGGGCGAGCTCGTGAAGTCCTACTTCAGCTACGTCATCTCGCCCGAGGCGCAGGACGCCGCCGCGGAAGAGGCCGGCAGCGCCCCGATCTCGGACGAGATCCGCGAGCAGGCGCAGGCCGCGATCGACACGATCAAGTAGTCCGAGTTCCCGGAACTCCCCCTGCTCGTGACCCTCATCTGCCCGGTGCCGTGCGTTGTTCGGCGGCACCGGGCATCGCGCCGTTCAGGCGCCGACCTCCCCACGCCCCTCCAGCACCAACCGCATCCCGCATCCGTTCTTCAGGAAGGCTTGTCCGATGACGAGTACTGACCCCGCGGCAGCAGCACCGTCGACCGCGTCCAAGCGCTCCACGGTCCGCCGCGTCGGAGACGTCGTCTTCAAAACCATCTCCACCACCTCCGGCGCGATCATCCTCGCGATCCTGGCCGCGGTGTTCACGTTCCTGCTCATCCAGGGCGCACCTGCCGTGTTCTCGCCGACGGACCACGACAGCGGCAACGACAGCTTCCGCGCAGAGGCCGGCGGCTTCGGCGGCTACATCGGCCCGCTCGTCTTCGGCACCGTGTGGTCCTCGCTGCTCGCGATGCTCCTCGCGCTGCCGATCGGCATCTCCGTCGCGCTGTTCATCTCGCACTTCTCCTCGCGCAGGATGCGCGGCGCCTTCGGGTTCGTCGTCGACATGCTCGCCGCCGTGCCCTCGGTCGTCTTCGGCCTCTGGGGCATCCTGGTGTTCGCGCCCATCGCAGGGCCGCTCTACCAGTGGCTCGGCCAGTACCTGCAGTGGATCCCCCTCTTCTCCGGCACCCCGCTCGCCTCGGGCCGGAACATGATGACCGCCGTGATCGTGCTCGCGATCATGATCCTGCCGATCATCACCTCGCTCACCCGCGAGATCTTCCTGCAGACCCCGCGCCTGCACGAGGAGGCATCGCTGGCCCTCGGCGCGACCCGCTGGGAGATGGTGAACCAGGCCGTGTTCCCCTACGCGCGCTCGGGCATCTTCGCCTCCGCCATCCTCGCGCTCGGCCGCGCGCTCGGCGAGACGATGGCCGTCGCCATGGTGCTCTCGGCCTCGGGCATGGTCACCTTCGAGCTGCTCACCTCGCAGAACTCGCAGACGATCGCCGGCCAGATCGCGAACCAGTACCCGGAGGCCTCGGGCATGAACTCGGCGACGCTCATCGCGGGCGGCCTCGTGCTCTTCGCCATCACGCTCATCGTGAACTCCATCGGTCGTCTGATCATCGCCCGGACCAAGAAGTAGGCAGGCACAGCAATGACAACCACTACGCAGACCCCTTCGCCGGTCAAGGCCTCCGGTCGGGCGCCCCGCAGCAACCTCACCGCCGGCCAGCTGAAGACCTGGCACAACCTCGCCCTGCTCGTCGGCTCGTTCGTGCTCTCGGGCGTCCTCTTCCTCCTGATCTGGATGGCCGGCGAGGACCCGTTCTACGAGGTCGTCGAGCGCACCGGCAAGCTCACGGTCTACTTCAACTGGGGCGCCTGGCTCGCCCTGAGCGCCGTGCTCTACCTCGTGAGCGTGTGGGCCGTGGCCCGCGCCGTCGAGGGCCCCCGGCAGGCCACCAACCGCTTCGTGACGGGCCTGGTGACCAGCGCGTTCGTGATCGCGATGATCCCGCTGCTCTCGCTCATCCTCACGCTCGTGGTGAACGGCTTCGAGGGCATCACCTCCGCGGGCTTCTTCACGAACGACGCCGCCACGCGCGGCAGCCGCGGCGCCCTGCACGCGATCGTCGGCACGCTGCTCATCACCGCCACCACGACGATCATCGCCGTGCCGATCGGCATCTTCACCGCGATCTACCTCGTGGAGTACGGCAACGGCAACTGGCTCTCGAAGGCCCTGAACTTCTTCGTCGACGTCATGACGGGCATCCCCTCGATCGTCGCCGGTCTGTTCTCCTTCGCGCTGTTCATGCTCATCACCCAGTCCACGGGCGGCGACACCACCAAGGTGAACATGGGCTTCGCGGGCGCGATCGCCCTGCTCGTGCTGATGATCCCCACCGTGGTCCGCTCGGCCGAGGAGATGATCCGGCTCGTGCCGCACGACCTCCGCGAGGCCTCGTACGCCCTCGGCGTGCCGAAGTGGCGCACCATCGCGAAGATCGTGCTCCCGACCTGCCTCGCCGGCCTCGTGACCGGCGTGCTGCTGGCCATCGCCCGCGTGATCGGCGAGACCGCGCCCCTCATGGTCGCGGCCGGCATGTCGATCTACATGAACTGGAACCTCTTCTCGGGCGTGATGTCGGCGCTGCCGACCTTCGTGTTCCAGCAGTGGAAGTTCGGCACGGACGAGGGCGAGATGCTCGCCTGGGGCGGCGCGCTCGTGCTGCTGCTCATCGTCGTGCTCCTCAACGTCATCGGCCGCCTGGTCTCCCAATTCTTCTCCCCGAAGGGCGACCGCTAGGTCGTCGCGGGCAACACAGCAAAGGACAATTCAGTGGCGAAGCGCATTGAAATCAAGGACCTCGACATCTACTACGACAAGTTCAAGGCTGTCGAAGGCGTCGACATGGTCATCGAGCCGAAGTCGGTCACCGCGTTCATCGGCCCCTCGGGCTGCGGCAAGTCGACCGTGCTCCGCACCCTCAACCGCATGCACGAGGTCATCCCCAAGGCGTGGGTCGACGGCGAGGTGCTGCTCGACGGCGACAACCTGTACGGGCAGAACGTCGACCCGGTGCACGTGCGCCGGCAGGTGGGCATGGTCTTCCAGCGGGCCAACCCCTTCCCCACCATGTCGATCAAGGAGAACGTCCTCGCAGGCGTCAAGCTCAACAACAAGCGCATCGGCAACCGCGAGGCGGCCGAGCTCGTCGAGAAGTCGCTGCGCGGCGCCAACCTCTGGGAAGAGGTCAAGGACCGCCTCGACGCCCCCGGCGGCGGCCTCTCGGGCGGCCAGCAGCAGCGCCTCTGCATCGCCCGCGCGATCGCGGTGAAGCCGGACGTGCTCCTCATGGACGAGCCCTGCTCCGCGCTCGACCCGATCTCGACGCTCGCGATCGAGGACCTCATCCACGAGCTGAAGACCGAGTACACGATCGTGATCGTCACGCACAACATGCAGCAGGCGACCCGCGTCTCGGACCGCACCGGGTTCTTCAACATCGCCGGCACCGGCAAGCCCGGCAAGCTCATCGAGTTCGACGACACCCGCACGATCTTCGAGAACCCCGCCAACGAGCAGACCCAGGACTACGTGACCGGCCGCTTCGGCTGATCACGCGCCGCCTACCGCCCGGCCCCTCTTCTTCGGAGGGGTCGGGCGGTTTTGTGTTTTTTGAGGGCTCGGGCGGAGGTTGGTCTGGTCGCTCGCCCAGTCTGCTCTCCGGCCAGGTTATGGGCAGTTTCTTCGGGACACATAGCCCCGCCATCCACATATCCTCGCCCGCCCACCTATTCACCCCAATACCGCCACCCAGGAAGCGCCCTCCACCCAGACCCAAACACCCCCTTTGGGACGCATAGCCCCACCATCCACGCATCCTCGCCCGCTCCCCCCATTCGTCCCGATGCCGCCGTCCGGGGATGCTCCGCGTCCAGGTCAAGGCGCCCGTTTCGGGACGCATAGCTCCCTCATCCACGTATGCTCGACCGCTCTCCTCTCTGTCCCAGCACCGCCGCCCGGAGTGGCCCGAACACCTGCTTGGGACGCATGGCTCCGCAGTCCACATATGCTCGCCCGTTCCCCTATTCGTCCCAATCCCGTCGAGGGTCCTCGGCCGGCGTGCGAGCCCAAGCACCGACAATGCGCCAACGGCCTGTGGACAACTTCTTCGCACTTCTCGCCGCTCGGCTATGTTTGCGTCCAGACGAGGAGGAGGCAGGATGCGCAGGATTCGGTGGACGGCGGCGCTCGTCCTATCGCTGACGGGAGCCGGCTGGCTCAGCGGATGCACGGCATCCCAGGAGACCCCGCCGGATGCGTCGGGGCAGCTGTCGACGCCGGGGCCGACGGAGACCGCGGCCGACGAACCTGCTCCGGCTCTCAGCGATGAGGAAGCCCTGGAGATCGCGGTGGAGACGTTCGATGAGTTTAATGCTCTAGTCGGAGAATTAATTAGCTCGCAGGGCGCAAACTACGAAGACGTCCTCGCAATAACAACTGAGAATATGACTGAAGACAATGAGTCTTCCCTCGAGATCGCAACTTCTGGTCAATACACTACCGAAGGCACAATGCTAGTAGTAAAGAGCGAACTCGTTCAAAATACACCAGAGGCAATCGACGCTCTAGTTTGTGTGGATTACTCGGATGTCCGCACCTATGACGCCAACGGGGACCTTGTGAGCGCTGATCGAGCTGGCGTGGTTGAAGCAACAGAGATCAGAGCCGTCTTTCAAGACGGCACCTACAAAATTGACCGGAGAAAAAAGTGGGACGACTCGGACTTTTGCTTGGAATAGCCATTTTCGGGCTAATATCCCAAACCCAACCACTGCAAGTCACCTCCGTTTCGCCCACGAACTGTAGTGCAGGTAGTGATTGGTTCGGGGACTGCATCGATAACAACGGCTCGAGCGTCACGATCGAGGATTCCGTGCAGCACGAGGCTCCGAACGCGCCATCTGCGCCGGACAACGGTGGCGGTGCGGGCGGTGGCTCGGGTGATGGCGGAGGATCCGATGCGCCTGCCGGTCCCGGCGCAGGCATCTGCGACGACCTCATCGCCGGCGGCTCGACCAATCAAGACATCGACCGCTGCCTGGGCGGCATCCTCGGCTCTTCACGAACGAGGGTGTAGTCGAGGTCTGAAACCGCCGGCTTCGAGCAGA
>NZ_FUIC01000055.1 GCF_900163695.1 Gulosibacter sp. 10 | reverse complement strand
CCTCGGCGGTAACCCACCGACCAGCCGAGTACGACCAACCTCCTGACCGGGTACAACTAGGAGGGCAGAAACGGGCCGTTTGCCGCGAACACGAGGGGGGTGACCCGCTGTGTGCCCTCCTAGTGCAGATGGCGCCGGCGGACGGTGCGACTTCTGGCGGTGACAGGCCCGACGGCGGGCAGAAACCCCGGCCGGAGCCGTCGATCTGCGGGAAGACGTCCGAAACAGGGCGCACGCGTCGACGACGAAGGGGATAGGCGGCTGCGCGACGTCTTCGCGCAGACGCACCGGCTGACGGCGCAGCCGGGCGCCTTCCGATCAACCGGGCTCCGTTCCCGATCGGCGGAGCCCTGCCACTCCGGCCAGTGTGCGTCTCCTCCGGTCAGGCAGTCCTCCGGTTAGGGCACTCGTCCCGTCAGTGTCCCTTCCGGCCAGGGCCTCTTCCGGCCAGGGCCTCTTCCGGCCAGGGCCCTTTCCGGCCGGGGTCTCTTCCGACCAGCACCCTTCCGATCAGCGGCCCGGCCGGCGCGCTGCGTAGGCTGTGGCCATGCTCGACCTGCACCGGCTCACGCTGCTGCGCGAGGTGAAGCTCCGCGGCAGCATGACGGCGGCCGCGCGCGAGCTCTCCTACAGCCACTCGGCGATCTCGCAGCAGCTCTCGCTGCTCGAGAGGGAGGCGGGCGTTCGCCTCCTCGAGCGCGCGGGCCGCAATGTGCGGCTCACCCCCGCCGCGGAGGAGCTCGTGCGCAACACAGAGGCGATCCTCGCCGCCATGGAACGGGCCGAGGCCGACCTCGCGGCCACGCGCCACGAGCCCAAGGGGGAGGTGCGGCTCGCCGCGTTCTCGAGCATCAGCCGCAGCGTCGTGCCGCGGGCCCTCGCGGCGCTCGCCTCGGCGCATCCGGGCCTGCGCGTGGGGGTGAGCCTGGCCGACCCCGAGGTAGCCGCCGTGCGCCTCACCTCCAGGCAGGCGGATGCGGTGCTCACCGACGCCTATCCCGGTACCGAGCGGCTTACGTCGAGCGGGGTGACCGTCACGACGCTGGGCGGCGACCCTGTGCGCGGCTACCTGCCCTCGGTCGCGCTCGAGGGCGACCTGGATGCGGTGCGCGACGTGCCCTGGGTGCTCGAGCCGCCGCAGTCGGCCTCGGCCCAGTGGGCGCGGCGGGTGTGCCGCGAGCTCGGCTTCGAGCCGAAGGTGGCGCACGTCTCGGCCGATCTCCTCTTCCACCTGCGGATGGTGGAGCACGGCCTCGCCGCGGCGTTCCTCCCCGACATGATCCTGCGCGAGACGGGGAGCGCGCTCGCCCCCAGCCGGTGGCTGCCGAGCGATCAGGAGCGGAGCATCCATCTCGTGGTGCGCGCCGGGGCCGAGTCGAACCCGGCGATCGTGGCGCTGCGTGATGCGCTGCAGACGGCCTTCGACGCGCAGCTCGGCTGACGGGTCAGGCCGCGGACCTGTAAGCGGAGCCGACCGGTACACGTCATCATTCGTCGCTGTTCTTCGCGGTGCCCCGTTCGTACATTGGGGATCAGCAACGGAATGCACGAAGGAGTGATGACCATGACGGCTCTCGACGCCCCGTCGACCGCCGCCGGACGACCGGCGCGGTCCCCGAGCATCCTCGACGGCCCCGCCCTGTGGCCGGCGCAGGCCCACGTGCCGAGCGTGCTCGGCCGGCAGCTCGTGATCGACCGGGCCGAGGGCTGCTACGTCTTCACCGAGGACGGCCGCCGCCTCTTCGACGGCACCGCCGGGCTGTGGCACGCGAACATCGGCCACTCACACCCGGAGCTCGCGCGCGTTGCCTTCGAGCAGATGCGGCGGCTCGAGACCTACCACGTGTTCGCGCGGTTCGCGAACGACAAGGCGCTCGCGCTGGGGGAGCGGCTCGCCGGGCTGTCGCCGATCGAGCGGCCCAAGGTGATCCTCGGCTCGGGCGGCTCGGATGCGATCGACCAGGCCTGCAAGCTCGCACGCCGGCACTGGCAGCGCGAGGGCCGCGGGTCGAAGCGGATCGTGCTGAGCCGCGAATTCGCGTACCACGGCCTGCACGCCTACGGCACGAGCATCGCGGGCCTCGAGTTCAACCGGGAGGGCTACGGCACCGAGTCGCTCGTGCCGGAGACCGCCCGCGTCTCGCACGACGATGCCGAGGCGGTGGCGCGCACCATCGCGGAGATCGGGCCGGAGCGCATCGCCGCGATCGTCGCCGAGCCCGTGCAGGGCACCGGAGGCGTGAACCCGCCCGCGCCCGGCTACCTCGAGGCGATCCAGCGGCTCTGCCGCGAGCACGACATCCTGCTCGTCCTCGACGAGGTCATCACGGGGTTCGGCCGCACCGGCAGGATGTTCGCCGCCGAGCGCTACGGGCTCGAGCCCGACATGATCACCTTCGCGAAGGGCGTCACCTCCGGCTACGCGCCGCTCGGCGGCGTGCTCGTGAGCCCGCGGCTGTGGGAGCCGTTCTACGAGGACGACCCCGCCACCCCGATCTTCCGGCACGGCGCCACCTACGCGGGGCACGCCACGGCCGCCGCGATCGCGCTCGCGCACCTGGACATCCTCGAGCGCGAGGGGCTCGTCGAGCGGGCACGCGAGCTCGAGGGGGTGCTGCGCGAGGCGCTCGATGAGCTCGCGGCCGAGCAGGACGCGGTGGCCGAGGCGCGCGTCGAGGGCTTCCTCGGCGGCGTCTCGCTGGATGCGTCGCTGCCGGCCGAGCAGGTGGCCGACGACCTCGTCGAGCTCGGCTTCATCTCGCGGCCGCTGCGCGGCAACACCCTGCAGCTCAGCCCGCCGTTCACCGCCGCCGACGACGAGGTGCGCGGATTCGTCCGCGCGATCGGCCGCGCCGTCGCGGCGCGATAACGTCCATCCGGAGAAAGGGAAAGCGATGCGAATCTCCGTCGTCAAGGAAATCAAGCCGCAGGAGACCCGCGTGGGGCTCACCCCGGCGGGCACGGCCGACCTCACCGGGCGCGGGCACTCCGTCTTCGTCGAGACGGGCGCGGGCGCCGCCTCCGGCTACGCCGACGAGCGGTACGCCGAGGCGGGGGCCGACATCGTCGGCCGCGAGCGCGCGTGGTCGGAGGCCGAGCTGCTGCTCAAGGTCAAGGAGCCGCTCGCCGAGGAGTACGGCTTCCTGCGCCCCGACCTCGCGCTGTTCACGTACCTGCATCTCGCCGCGGATCGCGAGCTGACCGAGGCGCTGCTCGCGGCGGGCACGCTCGGCATCGCCTACGAGACCGTGCAGGATGCGACGGGCCTGCCGCTGCTCACGCCGATGAGCGAGATCGCGGGGCGCCTGGCGGCGCACGCCGCGGCGAATCAGCTCATGCGGCAGGAGGGCGGCCCCGGCCTGCTGCTGGGCGGCGCGCCCGGCGTGGCCCCGGCCCGCGTGCTCATCATCGGCGGCGGCGCGGTCGGAACGCAGGCGGCGCTGCTCGCGATCGGCATGCAGGCCGAGGTGACCGTGCTCGACATGTCGTCCAAGCGCATCCGCGAGCTCGACGGCATCCTCAAGGGCCGCGCCCGCGTGCTGATGTCCGATCCGCACGTGCTGGAGCACGAGCTGGCCCAGGCGGATGCGGTGATCGGCGCGGTGCTCGTGCCCGGCCGCGCGGCGCCGAAGGTCGTGCGGCGTTCGCAGCTGCCGCTGCTGCGGCCCGGGGCGCTGCTCATCGACGTGGCGATCGACCAGGGCGGCGCCTTCGAGACCTCGCGGCCGACGACCTACGAGTCGCCGATCATCGAGGTCGACGGGGTGCGGCACTACTGCGTCGCGAACATGCCGGGGGCGGTGCCGCAGACGGCGACGCGGGCGCTCACGAACGCGACGCTGCCGTTCGTCCGCGCGATGGCCGACATGGGCGCGGCCGGGGCGCTGGCCGCGGACGAGGCG